>CAWIYE010000014.1:0-132017 GCA_963840305.1 uncultured Verrucomicrobiae bacterium | reverse complement strand
GTCGACGGTCGAATCAAAACCAGCCAGTGATGGTCGCCCCTGCCGCTTCGCGTGTCGGAACTCGCAAGCCGCCAGCAAGACTTGCACCGAAGAAAATTTCCTTAGCCAGATTGCCCGTTACCGGAAGTGATGTTTTTGGTCGAGAGGATGTTCGCTTTTCTTGACCGTGCATGGGCAAACAAGGATGTCAATGTCGTTACGTTGTACTCTTTATACCTCTACGACGGGCCAAAAAGGGATACACGACACTGACCTGAAACCTGCATTGAGCGCCAGTGTGCCCCCAGCCGCTACGCCTGAGGCGGAGCGGGCGTTAGGCCGTGGCGACGCATGATTTCCGCCAGTCTTGCTCGGTCTGGCGCGCCACCGGCGGTCGCGTCGATCACCGCGGCGCACTCGCGGAAATACTGCGGACCTAGGGCGGCAGGTGTGATCACGCAGAGTGCCTTTCCATCCTGGCTTCCTGAGTTATCGAAGCGGTGGACGGCCCCTCGCGGAATGCATAAAACCTGCCCGGGACCGACCTTGATTTCTCTTCCATCGACAGTCCAGGTCAACACTCCGTCGATTCCGTAGAAGGTCTCCTCGTAATGATCATGGCTATGCGCGGGCGCTAGCAGACGCTGCCCGCCCGGGACCGTGACCTCAAACGCGGCGATGCTGCCAGACGAATCGTCCGCGGTGAGTAGGAAACGCACCGTGAGAAGCCCGACTCGGATGGTCTCGTCCGAAGGGTTGACGCTGAGGTCCAAGGTCTGCCGTGTCATCGGGGTCTCCGTTTGGTAAACTTTCTTATGGCTGTTTTTGTCTCTTTTTGCGAGGCTTTTTCTGCGATCGTTACAACCGTTAAAATCCCACTAATCGTCTTCCTCAATTGTTAGCTCTTTAATGCGACCGGCTTGGGTTTTCGCGCACGCGTCTTCAGATTCAGCATCTCGACGAACAATCGGTGCGGCGAAGATCATCATTACGATCACGGCCACAATGACGGCAATGATCATCACGGCGATTTCATCGACCATGCCGACAGCCGTAATT
The DNA here is from genome assembly GCA_963840305.1 of uncultured Verrucomicrobiae bacterium. GTDB lineage: Bacteria > Verrucomicrobiota > Verrucomicrobiia > Chthoniobacterales > UBA10450 > Udaeobacter. Next base: position 130,979 of record CAWIYE010000014.1, on the reverse strand, counting down.
ACCGAATCGAGCGAAAAAACTGCGTCCAGCAGGATTATCTGCGACACGACCGCGATCAACGAAGGTGCCGCGACCGCTTTGCCCTTTTCCTCCTCACCTTCAACGCGGTCGTGAATCTCATGGGTGCTCTTCGCGAAAAGGAATAGGCCCCCGCTCACCAGAATGAGCGTCCTGCCGGTGACATCGAAACCGCCGATGCTGAATAGCGGGCGAGTCAAACCAATAATCAACCAGATGGAATTAGCAGCAGCAAAATGCGCGTAAACATGGCCAGACTGAGTCCGATCGTCCACGCCTTCTTCTGCGCTGTACTCGGCAGCTTCCCCGAGTGGATCGCAACCAAGACGATGTGATCGATACTGTAACACAAGCTCAAGGACCGTTGGGGTCAACAAGCCAAGCCAGGCGTCTGGGTCGGCTATCCATTGCATAGGGGAGATGCTCGGCCAGCTCTAAGATCAGCGTCGAGTTGCTTAGGGATTTCCGAAACAGTCTGACATTCGAAGTTAGATCGTTCGTTTGACCGGCCCGCCGCGACAATGGCATGCTGCGCGGCTACCATAGAGGCGGTCAATGGAGATTCCAAACGATCCTGTTGTCTGCTTCATCCCACCCCCTGATCCACCGAAAGGCGGAAATCTGATTCTGATGGTTCTGCCACTGCTTGGTCAAGCTGCCCGGACAGACGATCGGTTCGTCATGACGATAGAGCAACTCCTCTGGCAACACGGCCGCGATGGCCCCTTGTAGGTCAACTCAAGCGCCTCGGAACCAAACCATTGCACGCTGACCACGGCGCCCGCGACGGCTTGCTCGGGCAGAATGCCTCGGACTGCGGCGGTGGGTTGGAGGTCTTCGAGGCGGGTCATGTTTTTCTGGGCTGCATCACGCTTTTATTTTTACTGCGAAAGCGCTTTTCACGCACAAGATCACATGCCGATCGAGTGGCATACTCCTCATCGGGCCAGACTGGTAAGCCGACAAACATGATACGTACCCTCCTCTTCTCTTCCATCAATGAAGAGTCCAAAGCGGAAACGGATCTCCTATGTTTAGGCCGGGGTTTTGATGATAGACCAGGTCAAGCCGGCTATCCTTCAGTGAACCGCTGTGCGGTTTGATCTCTCCAAAGGCAAGGGTATTAAATGAGCCTCGATATTTCGGACTGATTTGAACGATCACTTGATACCGGTCGTCTCGTTTCTCAATCGCTGTAACCTTTGCAAGAATTGGCGTCATAATTGGCAAGATGCGGACTTTCGGTAGGCGGCAGACGTGAACGCACCGCAATCGAAAAGCTTCACTCACCGAAAAGAACGAGCAGCAGCAGAATCTGAACTACTTCTTTACCCCCAGAACCGCGTCCTTTGCCGCCTTGGCGACTCGGAATTTGACGACGGTCTTGGCTGGAATCTTGATCTTCTGTTGGGTCTTGGGATTGAAGCCAGTACGCGCTTTCCTCTTCTGCTTTACCAGCTTGCCAAATCCAGGCAGGACGAATTCGCCGTTCTTTTTAATCTCTTTGTATGCGAGAGCGCTGAGCGTCTCGAGGAATACTCCAGCGGTTCTTTTGTTGGTCTCGGTGGCAGCAGCCAGTGCGACTTGAAGTTCAGTCTTGGTCATGTCTAGCCGTTGCTTATGTCAGCGGAATCGCACCTTTTCAAGAAAATCGCAGTTGCCGACTTGAGAGAGGTTCCGCGTCTGCCCCGGTTGAAACCGTAAAGCGCCGACGTCGATAAAGGCTCTCTGACCAGACAGTGCATCGGCCCACTGCGCCGTAACACGGAGATCCGTCCCACCGCGCTTCCTGCAGTTTGCGATTGCATTCTTTGTTGCAGCCTCAGGGCTTAGCAGAGGATCTGATCAGCCGACGACCCTCCGCTTTTGCTCTCGCAAAACCGCTATTGCGAAATATCCAGACTCAGCTGTAGAGAGCATAATTTTTAGATTGATTCCACCACAAAACCGCAGCTTTCGGGAGTGTAGTGTTCAATCACACTGCGAAAAACGCGACTGGGCAGATGCTGGTATACCCACTGGTCTGCATGGACGATCCGAGTAGACAACTGGATGCCATCACGCCTTGCGTTCCAATACTCGACGCTCGGACACCAGCCGGGAAATAGTGGACCGATCGACGTTGAACAGTTCCGCCACCTCTACCTGAGTCTTGCCACTCACCTTCACCATGCTGATCGCTTCCTTCTGTTGAACAGGCGAGAGCTTGAATCGCGCGCCTCCGATAACATGCAATGAGCTTGAAATGGGGCTCCCTTACCGATATCTAAAGTTACGGCCATAATAAGGAGCGCGTCGCGGTGAGCTTTACGATCCGTTGGCAAAGTTGTTGAATCTGTTTCGTCGCCCCTAAACCTGTGAGGAGAAGGTCATGTTTGAACTAAAGCGGCTTTCTGATGAAGCCATCCCTGCGGCACTGGAAAAAGCCTTACGCTACCGCCTGCTCAACGAACCGGCTGAGGCCGAGAGTATTTGTCACGATGTGCTCCAAATCGATCCGGAAAACCAACAGGCGCTGGTCGTTCTGCTGCTGGCACTGACCGACCGGTTCGGAAACGGCTATACGGTGAGTATCTTGCAGGCGGAGGAAGTATTGTCCCATCTCCGCGATGCGTATGAGCGGGCTTACTATGCCGGCGTCATCTGCGAGCGCCGAGCCAAGGCGCAACTGCGTCAGGGTCATCCCGGGGCAGGCCATGACGCCTATGAGTTACTGCTTGAAGCGATGAGTTGGTACGAACAAGCCGAAAGGCTTCGTCCACCCAAAAACGACGATGCGCTGCTGCGCTGGAACACCTGTGCCCGTCTCATCTTGAGCAACCAGCTTACACGACGGATAGAGGAGAAAGTCGAGTTGTCGTTGGAGTAAGCTGCACCACGAGGCTCCTCCGGCTTGATTCACGGTTTTGAGATATTTTTTGGGGAGATAGTTCTCCCGTACACTGCGCGCCGCTTTCTTTCAGCGCGCGGTTTTGTTGGTTAGACCGGGGATTAGACTGCCAGAGCACCCTTTGCCGCCGCAATTGCAAAGGCCCGGCTGCGGCGCGATTAGGTGAACCTTGCAATCCAATTTCGAAAGCGTGGCGTGCAATTGTTGCCATTGCTCTTGCGCAAGCGGTACCTCCGCGCCGCGCGCGCGGCTCATCCAGGGGTTGATTTCGTACTCAATGCCGTAGTAATCCGGCGGACAAAGGAGCAGCTCGCGCATAGGATCAACAACTTACTCGGGTATTCGGAAACTGTAGGGCGTTTCTGTGAAACGCCTACGTTTAGGCCGGCGTCTGACGCCAGACGCCTTACAACTTCGACCCTGTCAGACAATCGGCGAGTTCGCGAAGAAATGGTTCCACGTCTGTGACGAAGCCGATGGATTGCAGCGGCTGATGCTCGACTGCTCTCTCTACTGCCGAGGGATCAATATCGACGCAGACGGTCTTCACGGTCGGCGCCAGCATGCTTGCCACCGCGAGCGAATGCTGAAGGGTCGCCAGCAACAGGGCATGCGTCACGTCGGTCAGTTTTTCGCGCATCACTTTTTGGGCTTCGATTGCATCTGTCGTTACGCCGGGGATCGGTCCCTCGTCGCGAATTGAGCCAGTGAGCACGATATCGACATCGTGCTGGATGCAGGCGTGCATGATGCCGCTGGTAAGGATCTTTTTTTGAACCGCCGCAGCGATTCCGCCTACTTCACGAATTGCGTTGACCGCGCGAACAAGGTTCTCGCGGCCGCCGCGCGCGAAGGCCAGATCGGGGCTTATTCCCAAAGAGGTGCCGAACAATGCGCGTTCCACGTCGTAAGCGGCAAATGAATTTCCGGCAAAAAGGAGATCGACATATCGCGATTCGATGAGGCGCACCAGATGCTGACCGGCGTCGGTTCGCACGATCGCAGGCCCTACGACGACAGCGATCTTGCCTTTCGCCGCGCGCGCGCGTTGCAGTTCGCTGGCCAACTCGCGAATGATCGCTGACTTCGGTTCGTCCGCATCGATGATCGAGTTGATGAACTGAAAAACATCCGTGCGCGACGTTGCGCGCTGCACTGGCACAACGCGCACGCCTTGGTGACCCACTACGATTTCGTCGCCTCTGCGGACGTCGAAGAACTTGACTGCCCGCGCGGCGCCTCGTTTTATGTCCACTGCGATGGCGCTATCCATCATGGCAGGTCGCACTTCGATTTCTTTGCCGTCAAACCGGACAAACGTTTGCTGGTTCGTCGTTACGTAGAAGTCGCGCGGGAAAACGCCATCCGCCGGAGCTGAGGAGAGCTGTGCGTCTTCGCGTTTGGCGACTTCGGCGCCGTGCTGTCGCAGGCGCAAAATCAGTTCATCGAGCGCTTCGGTCGTTTCGGCCGACACCTCGATGCGCGCGAAGCTTTGGTCCGCTCGCTTCTTCCCAATTTTGATCTCACCAATTTTGAAATTGGCGCCATGGGTCAAAATTTGATCCAACACCTTTGGCAAAATGAGAGAGTCGATAATATGCCCACGCAGCTCGATCGTTTCCGAAAACATTTACGGAATTTAGCCGTCGGGCGCGTCCGCGCCAGTGACGCAAGATTGTTGTGGCGGCGCTTGCGCCAAGCGCCGAACTTGGATAGACAGGCGTTGGCACAAACGCCTCTACAAAGACGAACATCGAATATGGAAAAGCCAAACGTGCGCGGGCCTTCTCCGAGCCGCAAAGCGCATATCGCTCTGGGACCGCGATTAAATCGCAAAACGAAACGTCCGCCCCCGCTGCCCGTCTTCGCCGAGGCTACGGCGGGCAAGCCCGCGAAGAAAGATTCCCGAAGCGCTGGTCGCGCGAATTGATCGTTAGACCTGCAATGCGATGCCCGAAGAACTTCCAGCTCTCGCCGCGAAAATCGTAAAAGCGCTGTTACACGGGTCTGAGTACGTCGTCACGCAGCCTGCGGAGCTGCGAATCTTGGGAGCAATGTCCGATGCAGAGGTGACCGAGTTTGCAAAGAGTCACGGCTGGCGCGTGATCCGTCGTCTCGGCGGGCGGCAGATCGAATTTTATAATGACGCAAGCGTGCGCGCGCTGTAGCAACCCCGAAAGCGTTCGGGGTTTCCCGTGCGGCCACACGTTGCTTACGCGCCACAGGCGCGTGGCTACAACGCACTAGACAGCCGCGTGCACTTGGCTTACGAATGCTCGCGCGTTCAACTCCGAAAGTATTCGCGAGTGTATGGAAGCAGCGAAAATTTATTTTATCGTTTTTGGCGCTTTAACGTTCCTGGGCGGCATCGTCGGTTACGTAAAGGCAGGCAGCGTGGCATCGATCATCGCCGGCTCAATCACAGGTGTGCTATTGCTCGTGGCTGCGTTTCTGTTGCCCGAACATCGCATGGCTGGGTTGGCCATCGCGCTGATCATCTCGCTTTTGCTCGCCGCACAGTTCATGCCCAAACTTTTGCGGACCGGAAGAATCATGCCCGCTGGGATAATGTCGCTCCTGAGCGTGATCGGGATCATCGTGGCCATCGTCGCCTGGCTTCGCCCGGTGAGATAATGCCGCAGCCGACTATCGCAATGACACCGGTCATTCGTATCTCACGGGGTAAAAAGTAATCGCGTGGGAAGAATTCGTCTTCGGACGTGGCGGCGGCTCGTGCTGGTCATATTTGCCGCACTTTTCGCTGCGATTGTTTACCGCTGGATCTCGCTCGAGCGACTGCAACGTGTCGCGCCCGCGGAGATATCCGCCACGCCAACGCCGGCACCGACGCCGACCCGGCCGCCGGTCATCACTGGAAAATTGGACACGGGCAAGCTGTTTAACGGGATCACACTTCACTCTACGGTCGAGACGATTCCGGGCGCCGATGCTACGACGGAACGTAGTCAGCCGGACAGTTATGTGCTCGATCTGCGACTGCAAGCGCGCGTGCCTTCACCAAATCGGACGATCGAGGAGCTGGCGAAAGTTAGTCCCCAACTGCCGACGTTGTTACCTGGCCTGGCGTCAACGCTATCGGCCGATCCCGTCTCGCCGCTGTACGCTCAGCTTTACGATACAAAAGTCAGAATGCTTCGTGAAAACCTCACTCGCCTCGATCTGCTTCTTTCGCGGCATAACTTTTTCGATTGCCAAACTGTCCTGCAACTTCAGCATCCTCAAACTCATCGAAAAGCGCTTTTGCTCCAGGCAGACATGGATGTGGATGCTGACGGCTCCGACGGAGATCGGATGCCCCTCAGCACTGGCGCGCCGACTAATTTCAAACCGTCCACCAGTTATCGTTGGCCAAAGAAAACGTCTGCGCCTAATCCATATCTCGCCGCGACCGAAGCGGCATTGAAACGGGCCGAAGATGAGTATGCGCTTGCAACTACCACTCCCGCACGGAAGCGCGACCTGCGCAATGCAATCGCGCAACTGCGCGCCGAAGTTGGCACGCTAGAAAAGTACAGCTTTCTCATCGGCGCGACTGATCCTTTTATCGTGGTGCCGGGCGCATTTACGCATGCTCACGATGCCATTAAGCCTGGCGACTATGCGCTCGTCGTTTTCGGAGATGCGATTTATCCAGCCATCGTCGGCGATGTCGGGCCAAACGATAAGGTTGGGGAGGCGTCGCTTCGTATCGCCAAGCAGATCAACGCGCTTTCGACGCCTTACAATCGGCCTGTGAGCGATCTCAAAGTGACCTACATCATTTTCCCTGAAACGGCTGACAAGCCATATGGGCCGCCAGATTTGGAAAAACTTGCGGCGCGGTGCGAAACGCTGGTCAAAGAAATCGGTGGCGCAAGCGTGCCGCTGCATCACTGGGAAAATATCATTCCGCCTTCGCCCACTCCCAGCCCGACGCCGAGCCCTTCCCAGTCTCCGAGCGCGACACCGTCTCCCTCGTCAACCGAATCGGCGACGCCATCTGCTTCGGTGGCGCCGACGTTCGCGTTTCCCATTTCCAGCCCGGCAGCGACCGCGCAGCCTAATCCGACGCTCACGCCGCCAAGTTCGGCCGGGGTTCAGCGAAGCCCGACGAAGAAACGGAAACCGTGAATCTGATTCGGCGCTCTAGAGCGCTGCTACTGCGAGCAAATGGAGTTGCTCCACCGCACTGGCAGAAGACATTCTTCGATCACTTGCTTCGCAGTGGTGAGTCGTATTCAGAAAAATGGAACTATGTTCGCGACAATCCAGTGCGCGCTGGACTCGCAGCAAAACCTGAGGATTGGCCGTACATGGGTGAGATTTTCGCGCTAGGATATCGCTCGCAATGTTAGGATTCGGCGGTCACAGACCGCCGCTACAGATATGATCATTCGCGACGCTATTGAGGCAGATCTGGCGGCGATCATCGAGATTTACAACGCCACTGTGCCGACGCGCATGGTGACGGCCGAGCTTGAGCCGACCACGGTCGAAGCGCGTTTGCCCTGGTTCCGCGAACATTCGCCGGAGCAGTATCCGTTCTGGGTTGCAGAATCGGAGGGTCGGGTGATTGGCTGGCTCGATTTCAAAAAACTCCTGCCACGCTCTGCGTATCGCGGCACAGCCGAGATCAGTATTTATGTCGATACAAAATTCCGGCGGCGCGGCATAGGACAACGATTGTTGGAAAACGCAATCGCCCGTGCGCCCTCGCTCGGGATAACCGCCTTGGTCGGACTAATCTTCGGACATAACGAGCCGAGTTTGAAATTGTTTCAACGCTTCGGCTTCGAGCGCTGGGGATTTCTCCCTGGTGTCGCACAACTCGACGGCGTGAAGCGTGATCTCGTTGTAGTCGGATTACATTGTGAGAAGCCCTGTAGCCACGGCCCTGCGGGCCGTCCGATCCCCGTAGAAGCAATGCCCAATGTCAATGCGCCATCCGCCTTCGAAGAGCTACGGCGTGACGTGCAGGCGCGTGGCTACAGCGAATGCCTCAATTTAATGCAGACACTGACGCAGTACCGGCAGGAGCCGATTCATTCGGCGCTTCAGAAAATCCGGGACAGATATTCCATGCTGCATCTGGATGTGCTTCTGCTGATTTATCATTTTGCGAAGGTTTGTTCCGGAGCGATCCTTGAGATTGGCGCGTTCGTTGGCGGCGCGACCATTGCCGCGGCATTCGGTGTGCGCGATTCAGGCCAGCAAAAAAAACTGCTCGCAATCGAACCGGGCGGAAGAGTGAAACACAAGCGGCTCGGCACACGCAATATCTTGCGCGACCTTGAACGCAATCTAGCCCGGCAACGCGTGTCCGGAATGATTACGCTAATCAAGGGTCGCTCATTCAACCCAGAGACAATCTCAGCAGTTCATCAGGTCCTCGGCTCAGATGAAATTGGCCTGCTAATCCTCGATGCCGACGCCGGTAAACAGCGCGACATCGAGTGTTACAAGGATAAACTCTCCGAAGGATGCTGGATGATCATCGACGATTACTGTGGAGCCGATTCAAACGTAAAGAGTGCGCCGAGCCGCGCTGATGTGGACGCACTGGTAGCCGCGGGCGTGTTAGAGCCACTGGGATTTTACGGCTGGAGCACATGGGTGGGCCGGTGGCGCGAACGCGCCGATATCGGCAAGTGATTCGTTGAAACTTTTCACTTTCTATTACGCTTCTTCGGGACCGATAACGAGATGGATCGTCCCGTTCGGCGCAGAGATGAAGAAGCCGTTGAAGTCTTCGCGCAGTTGTTCTACCTCGTCGCGCCTCGTTACGCCGTGCACTTTCAGAAATGACTCGGCTGCTTCGGTATCATTCGTTTCCAATTCCAGCCAGATATCCGGGTGACTAAGATTCGGCACACTGTCGATCCAAAGCCGGTTCGGGCCGAATTGAAAAATACAGCCGTCTTTCTCTTCCTCGATTAAAGGCAGCCCCAGCGTGTCGCGATAAAACGCGACGGTCTGTTCATATGTGTGACTGGGACATTTGATCGCGATGTTCGCTCCGCCTGAGAACTGCGGCCCTTCAAGTTTGGCAACCATCCTTTAGCCTCGCCGTGTGTGTATCGAAATAGCACTCTCATTAACACCCTGCTTTAGCGGGGTGGCCAAAACGAAACATAGCACGCTCAACCGCTTCAGCGGTTTTTGAGCGCGATAGAGAAACCGCTGAAGCGATTTGAGACTCCTTACAGTGGCGGGCACCTCGCTGAAGCGAGGTGTTAATGACATCTGGCACTCCATCACTCGCCAGCGGCTCCGCCTGGCTCTGTCATTTTGATCGGGTCCAGCGCGCGCTCGAGTTCCTTTTCGGGCAGGATCTTTTTCTCGCGCGCAATTTCGCGAACCGGTGCGCCCGGTCTTCGCACTCTCTTTTGCAATATCTGCGGCGCGATCATAACCAATCTTCGGCGCGAGACTGGTCACCATTGCCATGGAAAGCTCCACTAATTCGCGACACCGCTCCTCATTCGCCACGATGCCGCGCACGCATTTCACGCAGAAAACATCGACCACGTTCGCCAGCAGCCGGATCGACTCGAGAAGATTGTGCGCCATCACTGGCATCATCACGTTGAGCTCGAAATTGCCGTTCGCGCCTGCCCAGGTGATGGTCGTGTCGTTGCCGATCACTTGCGCGCACACCATCATTAGCGATTCGCACATGACCGGATTCACTTTTCCCGGCATAATCGAGCTGCCAGGTTGGGTAGCGGGAAGTTGGATCTCGCCGATGCCACAGCGCGGACCGCTTCCGAGCCAGCGAATATCGTTCGCGATCTTGAACAAACTCACGGCGATGGTTTTCAAATTGCCGCTCGCCTCGACGACCGCGTCCTTTCCGCCCTGCGCTTCGAAATGATTTTTTGCTTCGTAAAATGCGATGTCGGTGCGCTGCTCGATGTGGTGCAGCACTCTCTTGGGAAAATCGATATGCCGATTTAAACCGGTGCCGACGGCGGTTCCACCGAGCGCAACTTCGCGCAGAGCTTCGATCCCTTTCTCCGCGCGCGCCTTGCCGTAAGCGACTTGCTGTGCGTAACCGGAAAATTCCTGGCCCAGCCGGATCGGCGTCGCATCCATCAAATGGGTCCGGCCGATCTTGATGATGTCCCAGAATTCCTTTGCCTTCGCTTCAAGCGCGCTTTGTAATTTTTCCAAAGCAGGGATGAGACAGTTCTTCAACTGTTCGGCCGCGCTGATGTGGATGGCGGACGGAATCACATCGTTGCTGGATTGGCCCATGTTGACGTGATCGTTCGGATGAACATGCTCGCGCGATCCGATCGGTTTGCCCTCAAGCTGCGCGCAACGGTTGGCGATCACTTCGTTCGCGTTCGTGTTCGTGCTCGTGCCGGAGCCGGTCTGAAAAATGTCGAGCGGAAAATGGTCGTCGAGTTTTCCCTCCGCAACCTCCTCGGCCGCTTGCACGATCAACGCCGCGCGCTCGGCGTCGAGCAAACCGAGATCATGATTCGCTTGCGCGGCTGCCCATTTGATCAGGCCAAGCGCGCGAATGAACGGCCGCGAAAACCGATAGCCGCTCACAGGAAAATTGAGCACCGCGCGGTGAGTTGAGGCGCCATGAAGCGCATCCGCCGGAAGCGTCATCTCGCCCATCGAATCTTTTTCTGTCCGGGTCGGCTTCTCGGTCATGCGGAACGATCCGCGCCAACGCCAGCCAGCCTGGAAAAACGTTTGGACTGCGCGGTGCGTCGTTCGCGACTATGCGGTGAGGGCGTTTTGTGAAAGACAGTGATGAACATCGGCGGGATGTTTTGCAGGAAATATTCCGATTCTCCGTGTTCGAAAAGCGTGGCGTGCTGCTTCAATTCGTTTGTGACTTGGTAAATGATGAAACTGCCACCCGTCGCCAGCGCATCATACGTTTTTCGCAAGAGGGCGCGCTTCTTGTCGATCTTGAGAATGCTGAATGGAATGCCGGAAAGGATATAGTCGCAGAAAGCGATGCCGCGACGTTTGAGTTCGTACGGCAAAGAAGCTGCGTCGCCATGGATAACGTGGACGCGCCGATCGCTCGCGAATTGCCGCTCGAGAGCGCGCGAGAACGCCGCGTCGAGCTCGAATAGGAGCAAATGCGAATCTGCGCTCATCCGGCGCGCAATCTCGCGCGAGTGCACGCCTTCACCGGGGCCGTACTCGGCGATAACGCGCGGCTGGCTAAAATCCATTTTGCTGGCGACGCGTTCCACCAGCGCTTTCGAGCTGGGGACGATAGAAGCGACTTGGAACGGTCGCTTCAGAAATCGCTTGAAAAACAGTGCGCTCACGGGGAACGAACAGTCGTCTCGCACTTCCGAGTTGTCCAGTTTGAAGTGGGCGGTGCTTGACTCATCACTCATCACTTGTCACTTATCACTTCGATTAAGCGCGCGGTTAGCTCAGTGGTAGAGCACTACCTTGACACGGTAGGGGTCAGAGGTTCGAACCCTCTATCGCGCACCAGTTGAACGTCGATTCTAGCTGGGAGAAGGCGGAGTAGCCGGAGCCTGTGGCAGTGCGGGCGCACTGGTGGGACGCTTTTCAATGAGGGTCGCCAAAGCGGGACGCAAACTCGTCAGGTTTTTGAGCAGATTAAACCAAAACGGCGCACCGAGTGCGAGTAACCCTGCCGTAGCGAAAATACCAAGCAAATGACTGAAGGTATGGCCCATCTGTCGTTGGAGCCGCGGCAATCCGTGGAGTTGACTTTCTGCCGGTTGATCCCAACGGCCAAGAAAACTCGCCGGCACGAGGTCGAATCCCGCTTCGTCTATGGTTTTTGTCAGGCGTTGAGCTTGTTCGCGGCTGGCCTCTTCAAACTTTGTCACCGCGCTTGCGTAAAGGTCGTCGTAATCTTTGAGCAACGCCTTCGCTTGCTCCGGTTCGACGTTATTCTCAGCCAGCTGCGCGTTCAAAGCTTGCCGATACTCATCCGGTGTTGTTCGTGGCGCGAGCACAACGCTCAAGGCCTGCTCCGGATGTCTTTCTGCCCACTGAAGATAAGCCTGGTGCGCAGGGGCGTTCTTCGGGGCGAGACTTTTGGCGCCTTCTTCAATTACACTTGATGCGGCTTTCGTCAGCCCTTGAGTTAGTGCGGGACTGGAGCGGAGTTGTTGATAAATATCTGCCGTATCGAGCTGGAGAAGGAATGCTGCGCAAATCGAGCAAATGATCGTTACCACGCGAGCATGAGTTTGGAACCATTGCTCGGCGCGGTCTTGGGCGCTGCCGAACCAGCGCTGGAACCGATCGTACGCTTCCGTCGTCGCGCGCTCTACCGTTGCGCCAAAGTTGGTTAACGAATCGAGCACGGCCTTTTGCTGTTGATCCGTCGTAAAGACATCCGCCACGCGTTTGATGAGCTTAAGTTTCTCTTCTGATTCTTGCGCGGGTTGATCGCGTTCTTGGAGACAAGCCAGCAGACTTGCCGATTTTTCAATCAATTCCGGCGGTATATCGGCAAGCGCTGCTTCAGTGGGGGTCATATCTGCGAACTCGTGAATAATGCGGTAGATTTCGCCCGGCCGAATTGCGCTTCCGAGAGCGGTTGCGTCCTTCAACTTAGAAAAAAATCCCCACGGTTTCATTCGGTTCGGGGTGACTTTGCGGATTCGGACGCCAGCTTTTGCCGTATCCACTTTTCTCTGAGCCGCTCTCACCGCTGCTTGCTTGTGGGTCTCCGTCGGATCGGCTGCAAGCTCTCTCTCGGCGTCCTTCAACCTTCTCTCGGCATCAATGAGCGCTTGCGTTCTGACATCGGGAGCGATTTGGACCCGATTCTTGGGCCGCCAGATAGAATCGCTGAAAATCGGATCCCTCAAAATTTGCGCGGCCAAAGAATGCGCATACCCGCCGAGTGTCGGGTCGATCGTTTGAAATGTAAGCGCCAATGCATTTGCCAAATTCTTGCCCCGCAACGAAAACGCCGTCGAGACCATCTGCACGAGAATTGTGATCAGCAGGCTGAGAACAGTCATGATCACCGCAAAGGCGACCACGGTGTCGAGAGTATTTAACATTCTGTTGGGGCCGATCTTTTATCGGTTTGAGAAACGTCTGACAAGACAAATCCAGCAGCGAGTTTTGACTCCATGCTTCCAAGCCGGCATCATTCGTTTTGCTTCAAGCGCCGAAAAGTTGTATCAACACCAATCCGTTCCAGACAAAGCCGGCAATCAATGTCTCATCTTCCTCAATTTCGCGACGCCATTGCGGCCGCGGCGGAAACACTGCGCTCACTTGCGAGCCTCGAAGCTCGAATGGTCGAAGCCGCCGATTTGATCGAGCAGTGTTTGGGCTCTGGAAATAAATTGCTCCTGTGCGGAAATGGCGGCAGCGCAACTGACGCGGCACATTTTGCGACTGAGTTCGTGGTGCGTTTCGCCAAGGATCGTCGCGCGTATCCGGCGATTTGTCTCGCCAGCGATGGCGGACTGCTCACTGCCGCGGGCAACGACTATGGCTTCGACGAAATCTTCGCGCGCCAGGTGGCAGCCTTTGGGGTGCTGGGCGACGTAATGATTTGCCTTACCACTTCCGGCAAATCGAAAAATGTCGTGCGCGCGCTGGAAGAAGCGAAAGCGCGTAAACTGAAAACGATCGCCTTCCTGGGCCGCGACGGCGGATCGACCATTGGCATGGCCGATGTGGATCTTTTGGTTTCCAGTAACTCAACTGCTCGGATTCAGGAAGCGCACCAGCTTCTGCTGCACGTGCTGTGCGAGATCATCGAGGACCGCCTCACCCGAAAGAAAGAAGTCCACTAAACACACGGAAGATACGAAATTTCAGATAAGCCGATCCGGATGCAGCCCTTCTTTCGCGTCATTCGCGTGTTCCGTGGGCTGACAAGATTTCAGGCTATTCCGATTTCTTCAATAACCGTTCGCGTTCGCGATCCAGTTGCCGCCGCTCGCTCGGCGTCAAACTCCCAATCCCGAACTTGGAGATTTTATCGAGAATTGGATCGATGGATGAGTAGACATCCTCAGATTCCGTCCGGCGGCTGCTCGGTCGCGGTCGCGTTTTTGGAACAACGTGATACTTCGGCCTGGGGCGAATGCGCTCTTTCAAGGCATTCCACCAGGCAAGCTCCGGCCCGGCCCCGCGCAATTCGATAAAAAGGAATGCAGCGCCGATGCTCGTCCAGACCACGACCAGGTCGTTCCACGCGTGATAAGCGAGAAGTTGAAACGTGTAAACACCCGCCAGAATAAGCGCGATCCATTTTGCCATGATCCGGAGAAACAACTCGACGCGGGGATAGATAGTGGCGAAAGCAACGAAGATCCCAAAATGCAACGCCGGTGAACCGGAAAGGACAGAACGCTGCCAAAGACCCCAGATTGTGAGCAGCGCCGCAGGCGTGACCAATAAAATGAGGTACAGCGCAATGTAAGCGCGTCGCCCCACAAAACGTTCCACTTCCCGCCCGAATACGAAGAGAAAGTACATCTCGATGGCAAACCAGAGCAGCCCAGACGGCGCATGCACGAAGGCGTAGGTGCAAAGACGCCACAACTGGCCACCGGACCAAACTGCGCCGCTGTCGAATTGTAAATATGCCAGGATCGAACCGGCTCCGAGTGCTACAAGAATCGCGGCGAGAATCGCAGCTGCGACATGCACTCCAACGAGCATCGTGGTCACATCGACGGGATAGCGACCCATCCACGCAACCGGCCGATAATCATCGGAGGTGGTGACCCCGAACATGGTTTCAATTAATGCCGCGCATTGCGTCTGCGCAAGTGAAACGAACTGCCAGGAACAAACATGTACCGACGCGAAAAAATGGCGGCCACCTTAGGGGGCTTCTTTGGATTCGTGTTTATTCGCGTCTACTTGTCGCGCCGTAGCCTTGGCGAAGGCGGATTCGTGGTTAAGATGAACGTCTTCATCGTATGTCAAATTCCGCACCCGCCATATTCCCTCCGAAAGGAATCGGTGACGCGAAGCCGGCCAATCAAGTCGTGCTCGGTTGGGTGCACGACATCGCCACTCTCACCGAGCCGGAAAACATTTTCTGGTGCAACGGTTCAGATCGGGAAAACGACTTCCTGATCGCTGAATCGCTCAAACAAGATGTGGTGATCAAACTGAACCAGAAAAAAGTTCCGCGCTCCTATTTGCATCGGTCCAACCCAAATGACGTGGCGCGAGTCGAGCAATGCACGTTCGTCTGCACGCCAACGAAACAGGAAGCTGGTCCAACCAACAATTGGTCTGAGCCCGGAGAAATGTACTCGAAACTTCGCGGCCTTTTGAAAGGCGCGATGCGCGGGCGCACGCTGTTTGTAATTCCCTACATCATGGGCCCGCCGGATTCGCCGCTGACCAAGGTTGGCTTCGAAATTACCGATTCAAAATACGTTGTGCTCAACATGCGGATCATGACGCGTATGGGCGAGGTGGCGGTGAAACGGCTCGGCAACGATCCAAACGCGGAGTGGAATCGTGGCGTGCATTCATTGCTGGACGTTAATCCAGAGCGCCGCTTCATCTGTCATTTTCCGCAGGACAACACGATTATTTCTGTCGGCTCAGGTTACGGCGGCAACGTTTTGTTGAGCAAAAAATGTTTCGCCTTGCGCATCGGTTCTTATTTGGCGCGCACGCAAGGCTGGATGGCCGAGCACATGTTGATCCTCGGCGTGGAATCGCCCGAAGGAAAAAAGCATTACGTGGCGGCGGCGTTCCCAAGCGCGTGCGGAAAAACCAATTTCGCCATGCTCATTTCCCCCGCGCATTTCAAAGGCTGGAAAGTGACGACAGTTGGCGACGACATCGCGTGGATGCAAATTCGCGACGGCCGGCTGTATGCTGTCAATCCAGAGAACGGCTATTTCGGAGTCGTTCCCGGCACGAGCTACAAATCCAATCCGAACGCGATGAAATCGATCGCGCACGACACGATTTACACAAACGTCGCGCTCACTGACGACGGTGACGTATGGTGGGAGGGCAAAGATCCCGACGAGTCGGGACCGGCGCATGCCATCGATTGGCGCGGGAACGATTGGACTCCGGATTCAAAAGAAAAAGCTGCGCATCCGAACAGCCGGTTCACCACACCGATGCGCAATAATCCGGCGCTGGATCCTGATGTTGAAAAAGGTGAAGGCGTGCCGATCAGCGCCATCATTTTCGGCGGACGCCGTAGCGACACTGTACCGCTCGTTTATCAGGCGTTCGATTGGGCGCACGGTGTTTATCTTGGCGCGACGATGGCTTCAGAAACAACGGCGGCGGCGGCCGGCGCGGTAGGGAAAGTTCGCCGCGATCCGATGGCGATGTTGCCATTTTGCGGATACAACATCGGCGATTATTTCCAGCACTGGCTGGACATTGGAAAACGCTTCACGAATCCGCCGCTCATTTTCAATGTGAACTGGTTTCGCAAAGGCGTGAAAGGCCAATTTCTCTGGCCGGGTTTCGGCGAAAACATGCGCGTGCTCAAATGGATTATCGATCGCTGCGAAGGAACTGGCGGCGCGCTCAAATCGCCGATCGGTTGGCTGCCGAGCCCGCACGACCTCGATCTCGCCGAACTCGATATCGATCACAAATGTATCGCTGAAATTCTTGGTATCGATCACGAGGAGTGGCAAAGGGAATTGGCCGAGCACAAAGAGTTTTTCGATTCGTTAGGCGGCGTCGTGCCCGAAGAACTTCTCGATCAGGGCAAGCAATTGGCTGCGCGGTTCAATCTGTAGCCATCGCCCTGCAGGCGCGACGCGGCCCGCGCGGGTTCAAGAGACCATCATGCGTCGCTTCGCACCCGCCTCCGTGCTGCTCCGGCGCGGCAGGCAGCGAAGCGGCTACAGAAATTTGCGAATCGCTTGACTGGCAGCGAATATTTCCAGTGGGTTCGAACATCGGGAACAGGGAAAGCGTTACCGCTGCGTCATGCACGGACTGCATCGAAATTCGCGGCGCGCGCCAGAACAATCTCAAAGGCTTCGACGTTGATCTTCCGCTGGGAAAACTGACGGTCGTCACCGGTCCGAGCGGCAGCGGCAAATCGAGTCTGGCCTTTGAGACGATTTACGCCGAAGGCCAGCGCCGCTACGTCGAAACTTTCTCGCCGTACATGCGGCAGTTCCTCGACCGCATGGACAAACCGCGCGTGGACGACATTCGCGGAATTCCGCCGGCAATCGCGATCGAACAATCAAATCCGGTCAAAACATCGCGCTCAACAGTGGGCACGATGACAGAGATAAACGACTATTTGAAGTTGCTCTGGCCGCGTGTCGCTCGCGCGTTCTGTCCGAATTGCGGTCGCGAAATTCGCCCTGAAACAGCGCAGTCAATCGCCGAGCAAATTCTGACGCAATTCACTGCTTGTCATTCCAAGCGGGGTGAAGCAAAGCGGAACGTAGTCGAGGAATATCTCGATATTTCAGCGAATAAAAGAATTTCCAGAGATCCTTCGACTGCTCCCGCGTCTGCGGGATCCGCTCAGGATGATAACAATGGAAAACCGGCAACCATCCTCATCACGTTCTGGGTCGCAGTCCCCGCGAAGACCGCGCCTCGGGCATTCTTCGATTTTCTCCAACAGCAGGGCTACCTGCGCGTTTGGCTTGACGATGAAATCGTGCGTGTGGACACCGATCCAAAAATCAAACGGCTCGGTGCGCGCGTGCAGGTGATCCAGGATCGCATCGCGATCAGCGAAGAAAATCGCGCGCGATTAGTTGAAGCAATCGAAACCGCGCTGCGTTTCGGCAAAGGCAAGGTGAACGTCATTCTCGATTTCGGAGAACGCTCAACGTCTCAACGTCCAACGTCCAACGCTCGACTGATCACGGATCACCGATCATTGATCACTCTCTTCCTTTCTCCACTGGCTGGCACTGCGCGTATTGCGATCTCGACATTCGGCCGCCAACGCCAGGTCTTTTCAGTTTCAATAATCCGCTCGGCGCATGTCCGGAGTGCCGTGGGTTCGGTCGCACGATCGCGATCGATCTGAACAAGGCGATTCCTGACCGCAAGTCTCAGCATCAAACAAGGTGTCGGTGCGCGTTTTTCGCGGCGCAGAATTTGGCGAATCGCAAAAGGATTTGCTTCGAGCATGCGCCCGCGAAGAGATCGACATCAACGTTCCATTCGAAGAATTGCCGAAGGCCGATCAGGACTTCGTCATCGAAGGCGAGCTAGCCGGGCGGTGACCGGCGAATACACCGAGCGGTACACGAAGATTACGAAAACGATCGGTGGTACGGCGTCCGCGGCTTCTTTCGCTGGCTCGAGAGCAAGACTTACAAAATGCATATGCGCGTTCTGCTCAGCCGCTATCGCGCTTACATCAGGTGTCCCAAGTGCAAGGGCGGACGCTATCAACCAGACGCGCTGAATTACAAAATTGTAGCGGCGGTCTATGACCGCCGACACGGCGATCGCAGAGTGCTCGCTCGCGCGCTACAGCTAACGCTTCCAGAATTTCAAGCGCTTTCGATTTCCGATGCGCGCGATTTTCTTCGCGCGCTCGACATTTCGCCGAGCGATAAGACCGCGCAGATGTTGCGCGACGAAATCTGCGCACGTCCTGAATTATCTGTGCGAAGTCGGTGTCGGTTATCTCACGCTCGATCGATCGACGCGCACGTTGAGCGGCGGCGAAGTCCAGCGCGTGAATCTGACGACATGCCTTGGCGCATCGCTGGTGAACACGCTCTTTGTCATGGACGAGCCGAGCATCGGATTGCACCCGCGCGACGTCGGCCAGCTTGTTCGCGTCATGCACAATTTGCGCGACAAAGGCAACACGCTGCTGGTGGTCGAGCACGAGGAACAAATCATTCGCGCGGCCGATAATTTGATCGATCTCGGCCCGGGCCGCGGCGAGCACGGCGGGGAATTGGTCTGGAACGGACCGCTGGATGATTTTCTCGCGACCGCACGCATTCTGCGTAGTGAACGCATTTCGCTCTGCACGGCGTCCCGCCATCGCGAATCCTGATGCAGCTCACGAGTCGAGTCCATGCGAAAAGTTCGTCGCCGCGATGCCGCGACCAGCACGCTGCAAGCGTGCGCTACCCAATCCCTCACGCGCGATTACCTCAGCGGTCGCAAATCAATTCCGATACCGAAATCGCGTCGTAAATCGACATCATCGATCAAGATCGTTGGCGCGCGACAGCACAACCTGAAAAATATCGACGTCGATCTACCGCTCGGCGTTTTCACGTGCGTGACCGGTGTCTCGGGTTCCGGCAAATCCACGCTGATTCACGACGTGCTTTATCGGAATCTGCTTGCGCGCAAAGGGCAATCATCAGATCAGGAGACGTTGGCGCGTGCAAATCGGTCACCGGCGCGCATCGCATCGACGACGTGGTGATGGTCGATCAATCGCCGCTGGCGCGCACCCCGCGTTCGACTCCGATTCTTTATCTCGGCTTGTTCGATCGTGTTCGCGAATTGTTTGCCGCCCAACCGGAAGCGATGGCGCAGGGACTCGCCGCGGGCGCGTTCTCGTTTAATTCCGGCAACGGTCGTTGCGAACGTTGTTCAGGCACGGGCTACGAAAAGATCGAGATGCAGTTTTTGAGCGATCTTTTCGTGCGTTGCGCGGAATGCGAAGGCAAACGTTTTCAGCCGCACGTGCTGAAAGTGAAACTGCATGGAAAATCGATTCATGACGTGCTCGAGTTGACCGTCAGCGAAGCGATTCAGTTCTTTGCCCAGCTCGGCGACAAGTGCGGTGCGGAAATTTCCGCCGGGCTGAAAGTGCTCGAAGAAGTCGGACTTGGTTATTTGCGGCTCGGTCAACCGCTGAACACGCTTTCCGGTGGCGAATCGCAGCGGCTGAAATTGGTCGGGCATTTAGCCGAAACCGGAGAGCGCGAACACCGGATACCGGAAAGAACGGTAATGCCCGCGGCAATCTCTTCATCTTCGATGAACCGACCACCGGATTGCATTTCGACGACGTGGCGATGCTGCTGCGATTGTTTCAGCGACTGGTCGATCGCGGACATTCGATCGTGGTGATCGAGCACAACCTGGAAGTGATCAAGTGCGCTGATTGGATCGTCGATCTCGGCCCGGAAGCTGGCGACGCCGGCGGCGAAGTCGTCGCCGTGGGAACGCCCGAGCAAGTCGCGAACATTGAGAAGTCGCACACTGGAAAATTTCTGCGGCGCGTGCTTCTAAAAACTCTTAAAGCGCTGCCTGTCATCCCGAGCCGCGAAGACGGCGAGGGACCTCGCAAAATCTCGCGCGAGTCGGAGAGATCCTTCGCCTACGCTCAGGATGACAGCGTTGAGTTGGCGCGAGCTGCAGAAACTGCTCCACGATTTCGCGTGAGTGGACGCAACGGCGCGATCCAAGTCCACGGCGCGCGCGAGCACAACCTCAAGAACATCGACGTCAAGATCCCGCGCGAGCAGCTGGTCGTGATCACTGGCTTGAGCGGCTCCGGCAAATCGACGCTCGCGTTCGACATCTTGTTCGCCGAAGGACAGCGCCGTTTTCTCGACAGCATGTCGCCGTATGCGCGACAATTCGTCGAGCAACTCGAGAAACCCGATGTCGATCTGGTCAGCGGATTGCCGCCGAGCGTGGCAATCGAGCAACGCGTCACGCGCGGTGGAGGCAAATCAACCGTCGCGACGGTGACGGAAGTTTATCATTTTCTCCGGCTGCTGTTCGCGAAAACCGGCACGCAATTTTGTCCGGACTGCGATTTGCCGGTCGCAAAACAGAGTGTCGCCGCGATCGTGAAACAGATCGAAGCTGCCGCGAAGCGCGGAGCCGCTGAAGGTGCTCGCGCCACTGGTGAAAGCGCGCAAAGGATTTCATACGGACGTGGCGCATTGGGCGGAACGCCAGGGATTCGACACGCTTTATGTCGACGGTCAGCTTGTCCCGATCCGAAACTTTCGGAAACTCGAGCGTTTCAAAGAGCACACCATCGACGTCGTTGTCGGCGTAATCGATCGGAAGCGAATCGCGGACGCGCGCGAGATTGCCCGACGCGCGCTGGAGATCGGGCGCGGCACAGCGCGTCTGCTCGATTCAAGAAATCGGCTGACGGTGATGAGCACGGAGATGAGCTGCCCGAATTGTGGTCGGGCATTTGAGGAGCTCGATCCGCGTTTGTTTTCATTTAATTCGCCACATGGCGCATGCGAAGAATGCGGCGGGTTCGGCGAAATCTGGGACCAGGATTTCCAAACGGCCGCGGACCGTGACGGGGAATCGGTCCTGGAAAACGAGCTTGCCGCAGAGCGCGAATCGGAATGGATCGAGGAAGGCGAAGCGCGCGAATGCCCGAGTTGTCACGGCTCGCGTCTAAACGCCGTGGCGCGTCACGTGCGCGTGCAAGGCTACACGATCGATCAATTCACGAACCTTTCCGCGAGCGAAGCAGCGCGCAAGATCGACAGGTTGAAATTCAAAGACACGCATCAAACGATCGCAGCCGGTCTGATTCCCGAAATCCAACAGCGACTGCGTTTCATGGAAAAGGTCGGACTTGGTTATCTCGCGCTCGGGCGTTCGGCAAAAACGTTGAGTGGCGGCGAATCGCAGCGAATTCGGTTGGCCGCGCAACTTGGCTCGAACTTGCGCGGGGTCCTTTACGTGCTGGACGAACCGACCATCGGCTTGCATCCGCGCGACAACATGCGTCTGCTCGAAACGCTCACCGCTCTCCGCAACAAGGGCAATTCGCTCATTATTGTCGAGCACGACGAAGAAACGATGCGACGCGCCGATCACATCGTCGATCTCGGGCCGCGCGCGGGACTTCATGGTGGCGAAGTCGTGGCGACTGGAACGCTGCGCGACATCGAGAAGAACCCAAATTCCGAGACCGCCCGCTGCCTCAAAACGCCGTTGTGTCATCCGATCCGTGGATCGCGCCGATCACTGCGCAACGTCGAAAACTGGATCGAAATCAGAGGCGCGTGCGCGAACAATCTGAAGAAGATCGATGTTCGTTTCCCGGTCGGCCGGCTTTCGGTGATCACCGGAATTTCCGGTTCGGGCAAATCCACCCTGATGCACGACGTGATTTGGCCGGCGGTGCGCGAGCAGCTGGAAGAAAGGAAACGCGCAGGATGATGGCGATTTGTTCAAACTCGTCAGCGGCGCGCAAGAGATCGAAGCCGTTTACGAAGTCGATCAATCGCCCATCGGCAAAACGTCGCGCTCGACGCCGGGCACCTACGTGAAAGTGTTCGACGAAATTCGAAATCTCTACGCGCAACTGCCGGTCTCGCGCGTGCGCGGTTATTCGGCGAGCCGATTTTCATTCAACGCCGAAGGCGGCCGTTGCGAGACGTGCAAAGGCCAGGGCGTGATCAAGCTGGAGATGAATTTTCTGCCCAGCAGTTATGTGCCGTGCGAAGACTGCCGCGGCCGGCGTTACAATCCGCAAACGCTCGAAGTCCTCTACAACGAAAAATCCATCGGCGACGTGATGGAGATGACGATCGAAGAAGCGGCACAATTTTTCTCGGCGCATCCGAAAATTGCGCGCCCGCTTTCGCTGCTGGTCGATACCGGACTTGGTTATCTCAAGCTGGGGCAACCGAGCCCGACCTTGAGCGGCGGCGAAGCGCAACGGCTGAAACTGGTGACGCAATTGAAACGCGGAGTCGGTCGCGCGGCGAACGAGCGGATCCGAAAAATGCGCAAGCCGGGTTCGACACTGTATTTGCTCGAGGAGCCGACCATCGGCCTGCACATGGCCGACATTGAACTGCTTCTCAACGTGCTGCATCGGCTCGTGGACGAAGGAAACACTGTGATCGTGATCGAACACAATCTCAGTGTGATCGCCGAAGCAGATTACATTGTCGATCTTGGCCCTGAAGCCGGTGACGCAGGCGGCGAAGTTGTTGCCACTGGCACGCCCGAACAAGTCGCGAAGAACCGAGTCAGCCGCACCGCGCCGTTCTTGCGAAAAGTGTTGAACACATCGCGCGAGAAAACTGCGCCGTCATCCTGAGCGGAGCGAAGGACCCGCGATCGAAGTGCAGCGCCACGCAATCTAAATTGCGTGATCGATCAGCCTCTGTGAGGTCCCTCGCCGTCTTCGCGGCTCGGGATGACACGCGTTTTGATTGCGGGTATCAGCGACATCAGTGACAATCGCCAGCACACCGAATGCTCGCTTACTACCTGCACAATCTCGATCCGATCATTTTTCGGATCTACGACAACGTCGGTCCTCGATGGTACGGCCTGGCTTATGTGCTCGCGTTCATCTGCAGCTATCTCGTTTTCCTTTGGTTGGCCAAACGCGGCTACGCCGATCTTCCGCCACAACGAGTCGGCGATTTTATCACCGGCTGCGCGCTGTTTGGCGTGATCATTGGCGGGCGCCTCGGCTACGTTTTCTTCTACAAACCAGAAATGCTGCGCGAGCCGCTGTCGATCTTGCGCGTCTGGGAAGGCGGAATGTCCAGCCACGGCGGAATGCTCGGGCTTGTTGCTGTTCACTTTTTATTACGCGCATCGGCACAAAATCTCGTGGACGAACCTGGGCGATAATCTGGTCGTGACCGCGCCGATCGGATTGTTCTTCGGGCGCTGCGCTAATTTCATCAACGGCGAGCTTTATGGACGGATCACGAATGTTGCCTGGGCAATGCAATTCCCAAAGGAACTGCTCGATCATCCGCAGGAAGCCGAGCGCGCAGTTGCGGCGTGCGCGCAAATCGATCCGTCGCTGACCACGCCGGACGCGATCATCGGCGCGGTCCGCATACTCAGCCAGAAGTGGCGACGACGTTGCGCTCAATTTTGTCGCCGCGCCATCCGTCGCAGCTTTACGAGGCGTTCTTCGAAGGGATTGTTTTGTTCGCGATTCTGTGGTTTGTGCGGACGCGCACCCGCCAGCCGAACGGAGTTCTGACCGGACTGTTTTTCATCTGCTATGCGATCTTTCCGGATCGTGATCGAAAATTTCCGCGAACCCGACGCGGAGTTGATTGGCGCTTTTACGCGCGGACAATTTTTTTCGTTCTTCCTGATCGCCATTGGCATAGCGTTTGTTGTTGGGGCGAAGAGGCGACCGACCTTTCCGAGGAAGAGATCCTTGTAGTCCTTGTCATGCCGAGCGAAGTCGAGGCATCTCTAGAATCATGAAAGATAGAGATTTCTCCACTCCGCTGCGCTTCGGTCGAAATGACAAGTAGCGTTTCCGTGAAACGGCGTTATTACTTATCCCGGTGACGCGGGAATGCTCGTTCCGGAAATCGTAGCGGCCGGCGGCGGTCTCCTGTTTGCTTTCGATCACGCGACGATCGCAGGCAAGCTCGTTCTCACTCTTCTGGCGGTCGTGTCGATTTTCAGTTGGTCAATCATGATCACGAAACTGCGCGTGATCCGCTTCGCTCGAAAACAGAACGCGCGTTTTCTTGCTGCTTTCCGGCAAGATCGACAACCGCTACGTTTATTTGAAAAGAATGCCCGCTTTCCGGGATCGCCGGTTTTCAACGTGTATCGAGCCGGCTGCGAGGAAATGACATTTCACTTGCTCGGGTCACCGGAAGTGGATGACACCTTCCGCGCACGACTCGAAATCGCCGACAAAATTTCGCCGGCGCAAATGGGCGCGGTGAACGCGGCAATGGAACGCGCAGTGGGCGAGACAGCGCTTTCGCTCGAATCGCAGATGATTTTGCTCGCCACCGCTGTGAGCGGTTCGCCCTTTCTCGGATTGCTCGGCACGGTCTGGGGCGTGATGGACGCGTTCACCGGCGTGGCCGAGGCAGGTTCGCCAAATCTTGTGGCGATGGCGCCCGGCGTGTCCGGCGCGCTGATCACGACCGTCACCGCGCTCTGCGTGGCGATTCCCGCGATGTTTGGTTACAACTTTCTCGTCACCAGCATTCGCGGGATCATCGTGGAAATGGATAACTTCGCCGCCGAGCTCGCGTCCGAGTTCGAGCACAAGTATGTCGATCACGGCGCGCGCGAGGCCGCATTGCGGAAGTGATGAGCACGCCTCTGTCATTGAGCGATTGAGCGTTCGGAAGTTGGGCGTTCGGCGTTTTTCAATCCGCTATGCAACATCCAACGCTCAACGTTCAACGTCCAACGTCCAATGGGGAACAGATGAGACGCTATTCGCAACGCCAGAATCTCTCCACGCTGAGCGAAATCAATGTCACGCCGCTGCTCGATCTGGCGTTTGTGCTGCTCATCATTTTCATGATCACAACGCCGCTGCTCGAGAGCAGTATGAACCTGGTGATCCCATCCAGCAGCGCGAAGAATCCGCCGATCAATAAGTCACAAGTGCAAACCGTCTCGATCGATCGCGCCGAGACGATCCGTTTTAACAATCAGGTAGTCGATTTGGGAACACTCACCGCACAACTGAGCGAGTTGAAACAGAAGAATCCGGATATCGCCATCGTGATTCGACCTGATCGCGAATTGCCCGTGCAAAAATTAATTGGGCTAATGGATGCTCTGCAACGGGCGGGAATCACCAAGCTTGGCATCGCCACAAGAGCCGAATCGAAATAAATGGCGAAGGCCGGCCGTTTTTGGCGAAACGTTGTCCTAATTGCTCTCGCGCATGTTGCGCTGATCGCGGGGCTCATTCGCTGGAGTCTGGCGGCCCGAGCCTCATCAAACCCGGAGAGCATCGTCTGGTTAGGTGGCGCTGGAGATCTCGCGGCTGGAGAATCGGAAAGCGAACCATCGTCACCAGCCAAGCTGCAGTGCGTCGGAGGAACCGAAACCATCAAAAGAGGACGAAGCGCACGAGCAAAGAGCCTGCCGTAGTGACAGCGAACAGCGAAATCGAATTGCCCTCGCCGACCCCGAAACCGACACCACCGCCCGACTTCCACGCCCAAGCCGAGCCGCGACGCCCAAGCCACCAAAATCCCGCAGTCAAGCCGAACCAACGCCGAAACCAACTCCCAAGAAAAAACTGGTGGCGAAAGCTTCCCCTAAACCGTCGCCAAAAGCGAAACTAAGTTCGGCAAAAGCGAACGGAAAGTCAGAGAAAAATGAGAAAAGCGCTCAGACAAGTCCCGACAGGTCGGGACAGTCCGCCGTGTCCGGCGGCGGAAGCAGCGCGTCGGAATTCGGCTGGTATGGCAACATGCTGCACGATCGTTTTTACAGCGCCTGGATTCAGCCGACCACGAACGTGCCCATCTGTTCGAAATTCTCGACGCTTGGTCAAAGTCCGCATCGAGAAAGGATGGGCACGTTTCCAAATTCGAAATCATCAAGCCGTCCGAAAACGCTGGTAGTGAATGAATCCGTTGCAGCAGTTGCGAAACAAGTCACCGAGGTTGACTCGCCGCCAGCTGGTCTAATCAAAGGCGATCATTACGACGTAAAAATCAATTTCGAGCTAAATACCGAACAGGGAGCGTCGGAGTGATAACGATCTTCGCCACGCGAAAAATTGTGGCCGCCTTTACAAAAGCGAGCGCGTCGTCGGCGATAATTTCAAAATGTCCGGCTCTCGCTTCAGGCGTCGCGCGAGTTCCTTCGAAATTTCGTCGCGCCAACGCGGGAACCGGGTCAGAGCAGCAATGTGACGTTCGTATGCCGCTGGATCGTTAAAGCGCGCGAACCAGACGAAAACATTTTCGCCTTCCCGCACTGGCAGCGCGGGAAAAGTGTTCTCGCTGTGCTCGGTCACGAAATACGCCAGGACCGTTGCGCCTGAACCGATCACGGCCGGTTTCACTGTTTTCTCGAAAAACTCAACGAAGCCAGCATCCACCGGCGCATCGAAATAATAGATCGTCGCCACGATCAATTCGCTCCGGGCCTCGTTTGCTCCCGCTCGAGGACGTTCCTTGTTTCCAAACGAGAATCCCGAAGTTGGCGTCGCCGGATGCAAGAGCAGCACATTATCGGAATCGATCATGGTGGCGTTGGCCGCTTCGCGATGTGCCTTCCAGACCGGCCCGCCGTAAAAGTCCTTGAGCGCCTGCGCGCGGACGGCATGTCCCGAAAACCTCGCAGCCAGACAAATCGGTTTGGATTATCCAGGTCCCGGAACTGCCCGATGATCTTCATCCCGAGCGCTTCCTGCGATTCGACAAATTCCCGGTCGAACAGATCGATCAACACATCCCGCTTCCCCGGATGCAACGTGTATTGCCGCAGCTCAACGATCGGGCAGCAAGTTGTTGGCTGCGCGCCGGAGTTTCCACGGCCAAAGCTTGCGCCGCGAATGGAGTCGTCGCCATCAGGAATTTCAACGCGCGCAAGATCTGCAAAGCGGCCGCTCCGTGGAGGTAGAAGCGGCAAGACACGTAGCGCTGACGAATGCGGCGGTGTCGAGAGCAGCCGTGTCACGTATTCGACGCATTCCGCGCACGGCCCAAAATAAATGTGCCCAGTGCGATCAGAATACATACTTTGGCGAGCAACAAAGCCGTCGCGCGTTTTCTTCGCATTCCTTAATTGTTGCCGCCTTGAGTCTTTTCACGGTGAGCATAATGACCGTAGAGAGAATACATCGAAGATGTTTCCCATGGTGTCATTCAATTCCGGAATCTTCTGGTTACGAAATTCGCTTCAGCAACCTTGCCGATAGCCATTGAAAGTCATCCATAGAAGTTCTCGTGTACCAACGCGACGATCAAGAATCCTCTGCAATTTTTCTGATCGAGATTCGATCATTGTCTTGCCCGAGCAATCGCTTGCGCGTTGAGAACGAAAGCTCGTAGATCGTTTTCGTCGAGATTTCGAATCGCTGCGTGGATAACGGTTCGCGGTCACGAACGCTGATATGAGAGTTAAGGACATTTTCTCGCAACAACTTTTTGTAGAGCGGTATCCTCTGCTAGCTCTTTCACGGCCTCGCGTGAACACTTCCAGAGCCCTCTCGCTCATCGGGCTCAAGCGACTCGATCCACATATCCTTGTTCCTTCATTAACTGCCGAGCAATTCTCCGCGATCTGCTCGTCAGTCATCATGCTGCGCTCTCAGTCATTATTTCGCGAACTTCTCCTCAATCAGCCGATGCAAATGCTCAGCTATCGCTGGATGATCGAGACGCTGGATGACTTCGTCCAAAAAGCCGGTCACGAGGAGACGTTGGGCGACTTTTGTCGGAATGCCGCGGGTGCGCAGATAAAAGAGCTCGTCTTCATCGATTTGGCCGGACGTTGCGCCGTGGGTGCAACGGACGTTGTCGGCGAGAATTTCGAGGCCGGGCATTGAGTTCGCTTCGGCGTCGTCGCTCAAGAGAAGATTGCGAACTTTTTGATACGCGTCAGTGAAATGGGCGTGCGGTTCCACGCGGATGAGACCGCCGAAAATGGTGCGCGCGCGATCGTCGAGCGCATTTTTGTAAAGGAGATCGCTCGCGGTGTGAGGCGAGACGTGGTCCTGCAACGTGCGCGCGTCGAATTCCTGCTGGTGTTTGGCCACTGCGACAGCGAGCAAATCGCTTCGACCGCCTTCGCCGATGAGCCGGCTCAAACTTTCGAAGCGCGAATACTTCCCGCCCAGATGCAAATTCAGGCTCATCGCAGATGCGTCGTGATCGACAGTCGTCGAATTCATTTGCAGCGCGATGACGTTGTCTGCCCATTCCTGCGCGCAAACGTAAGTCACTTTCGCGCCGGGGCCGGCGATGAGATCGTTCACGCCACAAGCGAAACCCGGCGGCGCGTCTGGCTCGCACGAGCGGAAATGTTCGATCACTGTGACCTTCGCCAGTTCATCAGTGACGAGAAGCAGATGCGGGAAGATCGACATGTTGTCGTGTCGCAACCAATGAAAGATCTCGATCGGTTCTTTGATCTCGAGCCCGCGCGGCACGAACAAGAATGTTCCCGACGAAACGAGCGCCTTGTGCAGCGCGGCGAACTTAGCCGAGCCAAGTCGTCGCTTCGGTGGACATGAAATATTTCCGGAACAGATCGGCGTGCTCCACCATTGCGCGCTCGAGTGGTTGAAAGATCACACCGCGTCTTTTGAGATCTTCAGAAACGACGTCGCGCTCGATCAGTTGATCGTTCGCGAAAATCATCCGTGCCGCGTAATGGTCGAGACCGCGGGAATACTTTCAGAACATTCTTGCGGTCGTCTTCAGAAAGCGGCGCACTGATTTTGAACGGCGCCAGATCGAGAAGACGCGACATTGGAAAATCGCCAGGCCTGATCTTTTCGGGTCGGATTCGGCAACGCTTCGAATTGTTGCCATGCTACGCGCTGTTGATCACGGAACCAATCTGGAAATTCGCGCAGATCGCTCGGCCCGGAGAGAATCGATTCCGACTTGGCGACTTCGTGATTAGCGACTGAAGACATTTTTGGTGTTGCCTTAGAACCACAACCCCGAACGCTTTCGGGGCTACAGAAATTCGTTACGCGGAGAATTATCCGACCGAGCCTTCCATCTCCAGCTCGATCAACCGCTTGAGCTCGACGCTGTATTCCATGGGGAACTGGCGGACGAGATCGTTTACGAAACCGTTCACGCTCAAACTCATCGCCTGCGCCTCGCTAAGACCGCGCTGTTGCATGTAGAAAATTTGCTCCGCGCTCACCTGGCTGACACTGGCTTCGTGTTGAACGGCATTGCCTGTGCCACGCACGGTGATAGCCGGGTACGTGTCCGTTCGCGACGTCGAATTGATCAGAAGCGCGTCGCACTCAGTGTTGTTTTTGCAATGCTTGAGATGCTTCGGCACGTGGACCAGTCCGCGGTAAGTGGCGCGACCTTTGCCGATCGAGATCGATTTGGAAACAATGTTGCTGGTCGTTTCATCGGCTGCGTGAATCATCTTCGCGCCGGTGTCCTGATGCTGGCCGTCATTGGCGAGCGCGATGGAAAGAACTTCGCCACGCGCTTTGCGACCCTTCATGATGACGCCCGGATATTTCATGGTGAGGCGCGATCCGATGTTGCAATCGATCCATTTCACTTCGGCGTTTTCATGCGCGAGCCCGCGTTTCGTCACGAGGTTGAAAACGTTCGAAGCCCAGTTCTGCACCGTGATGTACTGAATCTTTGCGCCCTTGAGCGCGACGAGTTCCACCACAGCGCTGTGCAACGTCGGCGTGTTAAACTTCGGCGCCGTGCAGCCCTCCATGTAAGTCACTTCCGAGCCTTCATCCGCAATGATGAGGGTACGCTCGAATTGCCCGAAGTTTTCGGCGTTAATGCGGAAGTAAGCCTGCAGCGGATGTTTCACTTTCACTCCGGGCGGGACGTAAATGAACGAGCCGCCGCTGAACACAGCCGAATTCAGCGCGCTAAACTTGTTGTCGGCGATCGGGATGACTTTGCCGAACCATTTCCGGAAAATTTCCGGATAATGCTTCAGCCCTTCGGTCGATCCGACGAAAATGACGCCTTGTTCGCCGACGGCTTTCTTGATGTTCGAATAGACTGCTTCGCTGTCGAACTGCGCTTCCACACCGGCGAGAAATTTTCGCTCCTGCTCGGGAATGCCAAGCCGCTCGAATGTGCGCTTAATGTCGTCCGGCACTTCTTCCCAACTGCGTTTCGTCTCGGTCCCGGGGGAGAGGTAGTAACGGATTTTATCGAAATCGATTGCTTCGAGGTCCTTGCTCGCCCAATGGGTGGGGAGCGGTTTTTCCAGAAATGTTTTGAGACCTCTGAGCCGGAATTCGCGCACCCAATCTGGATCCTCTTTGACGTCCGAAATGTAGCGAACCGTCCGTTCGCTCAGGCCGGCGCCAGCATCGCGCACGTGAGCTTCCGGATAAGAGAAGTCCCCGATGCTTCGGTTGATATTGACTGCAGAAGTTTCGGTTTTCATTGTGAGTTTTGCCCTGTTTACCTAAACGCTGGTTCAATCGCCCCTTCGCGTGCCCAATCGTAACCTCTCTCTTCGAGCTCAAGAGCGAGTTCTTTCCGCCCGCTCCTAACGATTCGCCCCGCCACCATCACGTGGACGTAGTCGGGAACGATGTAGTTCAGGAGGCGCTGATAGTGCGTGATTAACAATATGCCAAGATCAGGTCCGCGCAATGAATTTACCCCATGCGCCACGGTCTTGAGCGCGTCGATGTCCAGGCCACTATCGGTTTCATCGAGAACGGCGTATTTTGGTTCGAGCATCGCCAGTTGCAGAATCTCGGCGCGCTTTTTTTCGCCCCCGGAGAAGCCCTCATTAACTGCCCGGGACGTAAACGACCGATCCATGCCGAGCAGTTCCATTTTTTCATAAAGCTTGGCGTAATAATCGGTGGCCTCGAGCTCTTCGCCTTCCGGCAGACGCGATTGCAACGCTGCACGGAGAAAATTGGCAATCGTTACCCCGGGGATTTCGCTCGGATACTGGAAAGCCAGGAACAGACCGCGTCGCGCCCGCTCATCCGGCTCAAGTTCAAGGAGATTTTCTCCGTCCATCAACACCTTGCCGGCGGTAACATGATAATCGGGATGACCAGCCAACACCTTTGCCAAGGTGCTTTTTCCTGAGCCATTTGGACCCATGAGCGCGTGCACCTCGCCCGCGAGGCACGCGGAGAGTCAATCCGCGAACAATCTCCTGATCGCCAACGGTGATATGCAGATTCTCTATGTTCAATTCCTTCATAAGGCGGACTAGAAAATATACGCCTGGTTCGACAGATTTGCGAACGCAGCGGGTAAACGTCTGCGGCTATTTCGTTGGTAATTGCGCGACATCGAATAACGCCTCTAAAATCGCTGGTTGCCGTTACACCACGGGGTGTTCAACGGTAACACTAGCTGGCCATTTTGGATCGGATCGCAATTCAAAATCCGCTTGGATTCGAACCAAGAATAACCCCGAAGCTTCGGGGCTATGTTACCGTTACACCACGGGTATGCGGATTGGCGATTTTCGATTCAAGCGCAACGCCCAAAATTAGAGCGGATGGTTTACGCGAAGCAACTCGCTGCCAAAATCGAGGTTGAATCACTGGCGAAGCGGCGAGTATGATGGTGTCGCCGCGGCCAACGGGACCCGGTTATGGAGCGCACAATCTACCTTCAGCATTACCGAGTCTGCCTGAGATCGGACGGCGCTCCGCGGGAAATCAGCCGGGACGGTGCAGCGACTACTTACGAAGCAGTGGACGAAAGAACTCGCGAGCCAGTTGATCTAAAGCTCATTCCGCTTGAAAGCATCGACTCAGGTGTCCGCGAGAAATTGGACGAGCAGGCACGCGCCGCGCAGATGCTGCGTCACGTCAATGTCGCGAAAGTTTACGATTTTGGACGCGAAGGTGGAGATTTTGTCTGCGTCTCAGAGCACCTGCCAGGTGAAACGCTTGCAGCGTGGGTGGCGGCTCACGGCCCGATGCCGGCTGACGCCGCCTTGCGAGTGGCCGAGCAAATCGTGAGCGTGCTCTCATCCGCGAGTTTTCACAGGCTTCCGTATCCGCCAATTCAGCCGTCCGACATCATTGTCGTCCCGGGACAGACTCCCGAAGGCACTTGGCCGCTGGTGAAATTGATTAACTTCGGCTTGCCTACACTTGGTCCGATGCCGAGCTCAAGTCTGAAGACTCAGAGACTGCGCGAGCAAGCGCTCTCTGCGGAACACGCTGCCAGCCCCGAACAAAACGCGCATGAAACGAGGGACATCCGTTCAGAGATTTATTCGCTCGGTGCGACACTTTACGTCCTTCTGACAGGTGTTGCGCTTTCGTCTGAAGAGCTTCAGCGACCGCTAAAGGTTCTCAAAGTTTCCAAAACCGTTGCGAGCCTTGCTTGCCCGGATGTTGCATCCTGATCCGAATCAACGGCCAAAGGATTTGGTTGTGCTGGCGGAAATGATCCGCGAATGCCTGCTGAAAATCGAACGTCGCCGGGCGCTCGCCGACAAGTATGGCATTCCGTACAGGACAACAATGCCGCGGCGAATCAAGACTACGGCCGAATCGGTTCCTGCGAGTAGCGTTGCCGGTCGCGGCGCTGTTGCTCGCCGCAGCAGTGATCGCCGCCTTCTTGTTGCCGGAGCCGATTGGCAAAATCATATCTCGGGCTCGCGAGACGAAACCGATCGGCGTTCTGATTGGTGTCCCTGAATCTTCGCCATCGTCAGCGGTCCAAAATGCCTCGACTACAACCCCGACTGCTTTCGGCGCGGCCGTAACATCGCAAGCAGGGACTGTCGGTGTGCCGTCTACGAGCCAACCGTCTGCGAACGCCGCGACGGTTTCGAACTCGGCCTCAGGTTTCATCGCCTGATCTTCAGCCCCGAACGCATTCGGCAGACATCGAACGTGCAACTCGAGTCGGCTGTCCGACGTCCCGCCAGTTCGCCAAGCGAAACTGTGAACAGCCAGCCGCAGTGGCAAATTCAGGGCAGGTAAGTGAGGCACCGCAGCCGGGCGAAACGGCTGAGACAGCTTCGCATGTCAGAAAGAAGCGCGCTGCTTCGACGTTGCAAGGCCGTGGGGCGTCGGCGCATGCGCAGATGGTTGGTATCACCTCTGATGGAAGGCTGATTTATCGGTTGCCCTCCGGCCGCACCAGGGTTGTCGCGCCGGACTCAGACGACGGCGAATTCGCGCCGCGTCGCCACAGGCGCGTTTTCATCGACCGCGACGAGGTGTTCGCGCCTCCGCCTCGATTTGCGCCGGATTATTTCCCTGACGACTAGCGAACGACACGGGCACACGCGGTGGCAGAATGTCGGGGCGCGGGACGCCTTTCTGGCCTGCATTTTTTTGAAAAAAAAGCTTGCCTAACGCCACGGTTCCCGGCATAACCTCGCGTTCGTGGAGAAACGACAGGCCTTTTTGGCCTTCACAACCATATCGCTTCTCGTCATTTCCAGCGGTGCTCTGCGCGCGCAGGCATTGGCTCCGACAACGTTGAATCTTGCAAGCCACGATCAGAAGGCCGCCGACGACATGGTGCAAATCATCACGCAGTAAGTCGGTGCAGGAAACTGCGGATAAGCCACTGCACGCGATCACAAAACAGCGGGTGCCGGTGGTCGCGAAAAAACTGGCTCATCCAATTAAGAAAGAGCCGGCGCCGGCAATCGCCACCGATTCTGCGCG
Source organism: uncultured Verrucomicrobiae bacterium (assembly GCA_963840305.1). Taxonomy (GTDB): domain Bacteria; phylum Verrucomicrobiota; class Verrucomicrobiia; order Chthoniobacterales; family UBA10450; genus Udaeobacter. The sequence goes on along the minus strand of CAWIYE010000014.1, from coordinate 97,083 downwards.
AGCTTTCGTGTCAGAGCCGGTGCGACCAATGGATCAACAAACCGTAAACAAGACAACGAAGCACGTTGGCCTTTTCAGCTTCAAAAGCCCGGAGGGCAAAAAAGAATCAGTTCCTGTCATTACGCAATATTATCCCGGCAGGATTGATCGGCACATCGATGGGAGGCTGATGCAAGCGGCAACGATCGCGGAGGAACGCGCGCATGCGCATTCGCGCTCGAGGTGCTGGCATTATGTAAAGGACGCATTGCTCGCTTCCGGCGTTATCGATTCCCGCCCGAAGAGCGAACTCGCCAGAGACGCGGCCCAAGAACTTGTCAGCAATTACGGATTCAAGAGACTGCCCGTGAACGATCCATTCGCCGCGCCTGTCGGTTCGGTGCTGGTGTACGGCACCGCCCGAAGCGTTGGGCACGTCGAGCTCCGCACCCGCGAGGGTTTCGTCAGCGATTTTCGCTCGAAAACCCCATCCCGTCGCCCGCTGCTGGGCGTTTACGCGAAGCTGTAACTCGCCCTCGGCTGCGGAGAAAACGTCCCCGCAGTTCACGCCTGCGGCTGGCACAGACACGAAGTGGTAATTGTGAGATCGGCTTTTGCCCAAATTTTTTCAAACTTAGCTTGCGTTTTAGCGACTTCCTCTGCGTTTTTCTTTTGCTTACGCAAACTTTCTGCGAGACCAAGTAACGACCAGCCGTTTTCGGGCAAACGCGCGAGGTCTTCGCGATAGACCTGCTCGGCTTCTGCAAAACGTTGTTGCTTCATTAATACTGCGCCCAGCGAATGGCGTACCGGAACGAGCCAGCCGGGTGGCTCATCGTATTTAAGGGCGTCTTCCTTTTGGATTGCGGCGCGCAGTTGCTCAATACCGCTATCAATCTTTCCTTCCGCGACCAGAATTTCGCCTTCCACCATCGGCGTCACGACGCCGAGAAGCGCTTCGCAACTGTTATTCCCCAGACTTGCTTCCTGTGGCACGAGCCTGGCGCGTACGAGAAAAACACTCTGCGCTTTCCGCGCGCTGGCCGTATTGCCCTTCGCAGCGTACGCGATCGCGCGGGCGGCGTGATGGAATGCGCGCGTGAACCACATATTTTCGGCATACCGTTCCGGCTCAGCGAGGATCTCGTCCCAGAGACCAAAGCGGACCATTACTTCCAGAGGCATGGCTACGAAGCCTTCCGCTTGCAGCATGTTTTCCTTGAGAAAATCCGCCGGTAACTCCGCCACCATCGCGCGGATATGTTTCATCGGCCAGATCGCGTTGACCAGTCATCATGGCAGCATAGGCAAGCATGTGGCGGTTATGCGCGACGTATACGTTCAAAAAACCTTTGGGCGGTCCGAAGACTTTTCGGTAATTCTGGTCTGCGGCGACGCTTTGACATTGGTCTCTACCGCGTCCAGCCAGCGGCCAGTACGAATGTCGATGTGCGACGGCATATGGACGTTGTGGGCAAGTCCCGGCTGTAAATTGCGAAGCCGGTTCGCCGCAGCGCTCGCACGCTCCGGATTCGGCGACGCTTCCACCGCATGGATGTAAAGATGATTCGCCAGTGGATGATTGGGCTTGAGTTTAAAGACAGCATCTAGAGTACCGAGGATCTCGTCGGTTCCTGGCTGTGGTTTGCCTTCCGACGTCCATTGGTCCCACGGTCGCAAATCCATCATCGCTTCGGCGAAGAATGCACCCACGTCGGGATCATTAGGAAACCTCTTCCAAACTTCGCGCATGGCGTCGGCATAATCGCGATCGAGCGGGCTACGATCTTCCGGCTGCGGATTTGCGTACCGTTTTGCGAGCGCATCGATCAGCGCCCGCTCAACCGGCGACGCGTTCCCGGCGTTCTTTTGAGCGAGCTGAAGTTCCTTCCAGGCAAGCTCTGCAGCGGGCGGTGGAACAGCGGTGAAATTGATGTGCGGACCGCACGCGAGCGCGACGCCCCAGTGCGCCATCGCGCATTCTGGATCGAGTTCCGCGGCTTGCTGAAACGCACGAATCGCCGCGCGGTGATTGAATCCGTGAAGAAAAGCGAGGCCCTGATCGAAATAGCGCTGTGCTTCGGGCGAGTCGGTCGTGATCTTGCGCGAGTACGAGCCGAGGCCATCGTAAAGCGGTTCCTTCGCTGCATGCAGGTTGAAGCCGGCCAGCGATCAGCGTCAACCAGATAACGATGTGCAAGAGCTTTGTCAGTGGCTCTCATAAATGCTCACCTGCTCGCCAAACTATTCGTCGCGTTGTCGGCGGCAACCGCTAACCTTCCTGACTCATCCGGTCCGTTAGTAATTCCTGATCATGCGAGTCACTGCGATGAGCATTGAAATGAGGGGCCAGGCGGCGATGCCAGTGATCAGAATGAAGAACAAAAGCTCGGCGACATAATCCCGGCTTCTTTCTACGCCCAAGAGTTCACTGCTTAATTTGTGGAAGGCGGGCAACTTTGTAACCGGCTGACCGGCGGAGGAACCCATTTGGGGCTCCGGTGTTGGACGATAGTTGTAATCCGTCAGCAGAAGCCTTCGCTTACTGCGTCTTGTGCCATTGTCGCGACGCGAGCCGCGCTGGTTCTGATTAATTTGAGGTGTTGGTTTCATAAATTTCTAGTTGTTAAGTGTGATTGCCGATTGCGGTTCGGGATACCGGCGCGAAAAAACCCGCGCGTGGTTGAGATTCGACCACTGGGGTGCCGCGAATTGCGGGCTCCAACTTGGCGAAGTCTAACGAGCCTTTATGCCGCCCGCCCGCCCCTGCGGGCAGCGCGAATCGGCGCGTTGATCAATTTCATCGGCTCTTCATGTACAGCCGTTTCCGTGTTTGTCCAGTGTCGGCCTGCGATCTCAGCTGTAAGTCTCTATCGTCGTGGGAGAAGCGATTACGAATATTTTTTCCAATTAATCATAGCTCGGGCGGTTCTGAGTGAGATCCGGGCCGGACAATTTGAAGGGTCATAAAGTGGGGATGCGCGTTCGTCCACGCCATCGCCTCTCGCTTTGTTTCAAAAAATCGGTCGACCACGATGGCCTTTAGTTGGCTCGCAGTCCGTCCGCATAGACGAGCCGCTTTGCGACTAACGACCGCCGGCCCGGTGTCGACCGCGGTGCAGGCGCGATCAGGGAAGACAACTTTACTGCCGTACGGAATTCGCTTGGGATCGACGGCGCAATGTCCGGCGCGCAGTCGTCGGCCGGTGCTGGCGAATTTAGAGCCTTCGCCTGCCCAGTAACTGGTGACACGCGCCAGGATCGATTCCTCGCGCGCGAATGCGGCCGATGCCAGCAATGAGAAAAATATGACTGTGTAAAATAGCTTCATGGTGTTTTGGGGTTGCTCCGATGTTGTCGAGTCTTGGGCGGAGCACCCTATTCTCGATGCCGAAAGCCGCAGGAATGCAGCTTTTACTTCGGATTCGGAACAGCCCCGGCGCGCTAGCCCTTGGGGGACGCGCGGACTTCTGACAACGACTCGGTGTGACGAGCCGGCCTCCTCTATAGACGAGTTGAGCGACTTGTCAATCGACCGTGATCAACGCGAGAAAGTGAAACCGGGCGAACTTGAGCAATTGCCGGAGAGCAAAACGAAAATCAATCATCCAGTGGCAATGCTGCAATTTCGTAGCTTTCCAAACTGTCATATGCTAAACGTCATCATGCGGAAGTCCCCCGTCGCGAGGAAGACCTCCCACGCGTCGATCAGCTCAAAGAAGAGTGCCCGCGCTAAAGAGGAAGAACAGCTCTATTTCGTCCGAAAATCAGCGAACGGCGAGCCAAGTAACGGTAGCGGTTTTCGCCATCACCGACCGAAAGAAAAGCGCCCGGCCGCTCCCGCTCCTCCAAAAGTCCTTGATCCCGGTAGCGCGCAAATTGATTACGCCGACAATGAAAGGGGTGCGATCGACAGGCTGCTCGCGCTTAACGAATATTACCGGTCGCATCCATGGCCGAAGCCTTTTGATCGAACCGAACACCGTTTGCGCCTCGGCGACGCGCGCGACCTCTCGTGGATTCCAAATGGGAGCGTGCATCTTATCGTCACGTCGCCGCCCTATTGGACGCTGAAAAAATATGAAAAGAATGAGCGCCAGCTCGGCGAGATCGAGGATTACAACGCTTTCCTCGACGAGCTCGATAAAGTCTGGTACGAGTGTGCAAGAGTGCTGGCTCCCGGTGGAAGAATTTGCTGCGTCGTCGGTGACGTTTGCATTCCACGCCGACAAGGCCGCCACCGCGTGATGCCGCTCCATGCAGACATCATGGTGCGCGCCCGGTCTCTTGGTCTCGACGCGCTCACGCCGATCTTGTGGTTCAAAATCGCAAACGGCGTAACGGAAGCGAAAGGAAATGGCTCAGGATTTTACGGTAAACCTTATCAGCCCGGTGCGATCATTAAAAACGACGCGGAATACATTCTCTTTCTCAGAAAAGGCGGCGAATACCGCTCGCCCTCATCGATCCAAAAAGCGCTCTCGATGTTGACCAGGGACGAAATGAAATCCTGGCTGCGCTCAGCCTGGATTGATATAAAAGGCGAATCGACGCGGCGCGGTCATCCAGCGCCTTACCCACAGAATCTAGCCGAACGTTTGATCAAACTATTCTCGTTCGCGGGCGACACGATTCTCGATCCCTTCGTCGGAACCGGCACCACTAATCTTGCAGCAATTGCGACCAGCAGAAACAGCATCGGCACCGACATCGAGCCAGCCTATTTGAAGATTGCCGAGCAACGTCTCCATCTCGCCACCGCGATGTCCCGAGCCTTCGGCGCGACGCACTCGACGCTAACAGTCGAGCGATGAGCGACGAGAAATACGCGTTGCTCCGCACTTTCCGTGGCCTCTTCGAAGGCAAACCTTATCGTCATCGTATTGCGAATCTCGGCGATCTGGTCGCTTCGCAGCTGTACGAAGACTTAGTCGCACTCGGAAAATCGGCGAAACTCGTCGAGAGAGTCCAGCGCCACGAGCGCGTGGTAAATCTGAAGAATCTCATGACCGGCAAACCGGGGCGACGTGGTGACGGCACATTCGGTGAACTCGTTCCAGCCGCGATGCCAATCACCGAGAAAGAAATGTTGGTGGCGCGCGGCCCGGTCGCGACCATTGAAATCGGTGCGGAAACAAAAATTCTTGCAAAAGCGATGATCAAACAAATCGATCGCGTGATTAGCGATCTGCTCAATCAAGCAACCCAGTTCCAGCGCGGCGGAGGCAATCCAATCTGCGTTGCGTTTGTCGGAATCAACTTTGCTGAGCAATACGTCTCGTTCGAAGGAAAAAAGAAGTGGCCAACCGACGGCAAGAAATACAAACACCCGATCCAGGAAGCGGCTCAAGCCGAGCAGCGACTCAATGAGAAGGCGCGAACGGCCTTCGATGAATTTCAGATTTTGCGGTTTCGCGCGATCAACGCGAAGCCATTTCCGTTCGAATGGGTTGATCTCAGTAGGACGGAAATGGAATATTCGTCGGTCCTAACCCGTATCTCGCGAGAATACGACCGCCGGTTTGCTTGACGCAAAACTTTATGGCCATTGGCCCGGCCCGCCTTGCGGCGAAAGCGTGACAGCGCTTTTCTCGATGATACCGTGCGCGGGATGGAAGCCGTTGCTGATTGGGCATTGCTGAGCGACGAGCAACTTCTCGAACGCCGCATCTCCACGCTCGGTTTGCGGCTCGAGGGCACGCCACTCGAACCGCTCATCCGGCAGCTCTATGACGAGCTTTCGGCGAAAGGGCTCACCTTTCATCCGCCACTCACATCGGCGACGAATGGTTTGTACCGATCGGCATCCCGGCGATTTTCATTCCGTTCTTTCTTGTGCACGACCGGCTGCGCGCGCTGGAGCGCACGATGATGCTCGAGGTGGAAGGCGGGACGCCGGAGTGGTTCATGAAATTGATGCGACACGAAGCGGGGCACGCTTACATGTACGCCTATCAACTTACGCGTCGGAAGAAATGGAAGCGAGTGTTTCGGGCAGACATCGCGTGAGGAAACACCGGACACTTACCGGCCGCGCCCGTTCAGCCGCAGTTACGTCATGCATCTTGAGGACTGGTACGCGCAGAGTCATCCTGATGAAGATTTCGCCGAGACCTTCGCGGTCTGGCTCACGCCGGGACTCGATTGGCGCAAAGATTATGCTGGGTGGCCGGCACTACGAAAACTGGAATACGTTGATGAGCTCATGCGCTCACTGGCAGGCAAGCCGCCGGTGCATACGCCCGACGTATCGCGTCGCCGATTACGATTGTCTGAACGTCAAGCTCAAGACGTATTACGCGCGCAAACGCAAGCTTAACGAAGATACGTATCCAGATTTTTACGATGCCGATCTGCGACAGCTCTTCGCCGCGCCGGCCGGCATCAAAGCAAGCGCATATCTGCGACGGCGAAGGCGGCGATTGCTCAATGCGGTTTCCCAATGGACGAACGAAAAGAAATTCCCGGTAAACCAACTTCTCGCTAGACTCACTCGCCGCTGCGACGAGCTTGGGCTGCATGTGCTCAATGACGACCCGCAGGAGGATTTTCGTGTCACTGCGTTCATTACCACGCTGGTGATGAATTATCTTTTCACCGGCAAATTCAAGCGCACCAAATAACCGACCCTCTTGTCATGTCGAGCGAAGTCGAGACATCTCTTACTGCCGCCTTAAGATCAATATTCGAGATTCCTCGGCTTCGCTCGGAATGACAGACACAACAAAATCGTGAAAAAGAAACTCAAAGTCCTCGTGCTCTTTGACGGCACAAGTCCCACCAAGCTCGATCAGGACTTCACGAAGGAGCTGAAAACGAAGGACTGGAAAACCGAGGCGGACGTTATGGCCGCGCTGGGCAAGCTCGGTCACACTGCGGAGCATCTCGCCATCTACGACGATGTCGATCTGGTGAGGCAAAAACTGGAGACCTGTGCGCCCGACGTTCTTTTCAATCTCGTCGAACAGTTCAAGAACAAGCCCGGTTTCGATCAGAACATTGTTTCGTTTTTCGAAATGCAGGACCTGCCTTTCACCGGGTGCGGTTCGACTGGCCTGACGCTTTGCAAGCACAAGGGCATTTCAAAGAAAATTCTGCATTATCACGGAATACATGTCCCGCATTTCGTCGTCATTCCGCGCGGCCAGCGCATCGGCCGACCGAAGCAGCTCAAATTGCCGGTGCTGGTAAAGCCAGTGAAAGAAGAAGCGTCCTACGGCATTTCGCAGGCGTCGTTCGTCCAAAATGAAGAGCAATTTCGAGAACGCGTGGCTTTCATTCACGAGAAATACAACAGCGACGCGATTGCCGAGGAATATATCGAAGGTCGCGAGCTTTACGTCAGCATCATGGGCAATGTGCGGCTTGACCGTTTTTCCGATTCGCGAACTGGTCTTTCGTGAAGTGCCGCCGAACGAACCGAAGATCGCTACCTACAACGCGAAATGGGACGAAGAATATCGCAAACGCTGGGGCTTGGAGAACCAGTTCGCCGAAGATCTTGATCCGGCGCTCGTCACCAACATCCAGGAAACGTGCAAAGACATCTATCGTCTGCTGACAATCGACGGCTACGCGCGCATCGATCTGCGCCTCACACCGGAGAACAAGCTTTATTTCATCGAGGCCAACCCAAATCCGATCCTCGCAAACGACGAAGACTTCGCGCTCGCGGCCGGCAAAGCGGGCCTGCCGTATCCGCAACTTGATCGAGCGGATCGTCCGGCAAGGGATGAAGACCGTTCGCGATTGACTTCGAAAGCATTCGAGCTGCTGCTGATCTGACGCAGAAAAAGTGCCGGGCGCGCGGCTTCTTTTTCAGTTAAGCTGACCTATGAGTGTGCAAGTTTATGGATGCAATCATGTCGCCATCGAAGTGGACGACATCGAGAAGGCGGTGGCGTTTTACAAAGATGTTTTCAATCTCGAACAGATGAGCGAGGGCGAGGGCGACGCCTTTTTCAAATTGGGCGAGCATCAATTCCTCGCGATTTTCGAAGTCGAAAAGGCGCAACGCGCAAATATGCGGCACTTCGGAATCATGGTTCGCGACGAAGCGCAGTTGGCCGAGGTTCGAAAGAAACTGACCGAGAAATATAAGATAAAACTGGATCCCACCGTTCCGGTGCGATTTTCACGATCCGTGGGGCAATCGCATCCAGGTTGTCGATCTCCACGACGAATCGCTTATCTGGCTCTTGCCTTACCGCGAAGTGCAAAAGACTGGCATCAAATTCGAAGGGAAATGATTTCATTCATCGTTCCTGCACATAACGAAGAATTCGAGCTGTCATCCACGCTCGCCGCGATTCACGCTGCGGCTTCTGGCGCGGCCCAGCCGTACGAGATCATCGTCGTTGACGATGCTTCGACGGACACGACGACAGAGATCGCCGCGCAGGCGGGCGCGAAAGTCATCCGAATCAACCGACGCCAAATCGCGGCGGCGCGGAATGCGGGCGGGCGCGCTGCCCAGGGCGAGTATCTGTTCTTCATCGACGCTGACACGCGGATCAATGACGCGCACGTTACCGGAGCGATCGCCGCCATGGAAGCGGGTTACGCCGGAGGCAGCGCACGCGTGAACATGGATGGATTGATCCCAATTTGGGGACGCATGCTGCTGTTTGGGTTTTCATCGGTTTACTTCCGCCTGAATCTTGGCGCCGGCGCGTTTCTTTTCACCACGCGGCGCAACTTCGATATGGTTGGCGGATTCGATGAACAGTACTTTGCGGGTGAAGAAGTTTATTTTTCGCTCGAGCTAAAAAAGCTGGGCCGCTTCAAAGTGCTGCGGGAACCGATTGTCACGTCAGGACGGAAATTGCGCATGTATCCAGCGAAACATTTTCTGCGCAAATTCTTTGGCGTAATCGTCCGCGGTCCCCGCGGAGTCCGTTCGCGTGCAAAGCTCAGCCTTTGGTACGACGGCAAAAGGGAGGAGCGAAGCGCATAGCAGACGGTGGCTCTTTGCCAACGCGTTGAGCCGCCTTCACATCGCTAGGGCGTGCCAAGGAACAACGCGTTCCACCTTAGGAAAGAGTTGAGGCGTTTAGCAGAGCTGGGGAGGTTTCTCTCTCTCGAGGATTTTTCCACTTTTCCCCAAGCTTCACCGAAAAAATTCTCGACTTTTGGAGAAGAATGGTGACAAACTCTCAGGCTTTTCGGGAGCTTGGTCGCCAGTCTCCGGAAAGCCTCATGAGAGCCGCAGGAATGAAAACGAAATTGGCAAAATCTGCGTTAGATTCGTCTGCTCGAGTGAGTTGGATGGTGCTCGTCCTCATCGCCTCCATTACGGAAGCGTCGGCTTTTAATTTGGCTGACCGATCTCCGAACCTGTCGTGGCAGTCGGCTTCCGGCGCCGACGGGAAGCCCGCGCCGCGACACACAGCGCTCACGTTTGCAGAGCGTGTCGCTTACCAGCGAGCGATTGAGGAAGTTTACTGGCGTCATCGCATCTGGCCGAAGGAAAATGCGGGGTCGAAGCCGCCATTAGAAGCGGTTATGACTCAGGCGCAGCTGCAAAAGAAAGTCACAGATTATCTGCGGGAGTCACAGGCGCTGGAGCACCGCTGGCAATGGCCGATCACTGCCGAGCACTTACAGGGAGAGATGGATCGCATGGCGCAGCACACCAAACAGGCCGAGGTGTTACACGAGCTCTTTGAGGCGCTCGGGAACGATCCTTTTGTTATAGCCGAATGTCTGGCCAGACCTGTGTTGTCGGAGCGTTTAATAACAAAGTTGTCTCACCACGATGGAAGGTTTCACGGCCAGCTGACAGCTGAGAACCGTAGGCCCAAGGTAATGGCAGCGGCGACTGTTAACTATACGCTTCCCGAAATATCGAGTGCCTCGGGTATCTGTACCGATGACACTTGGACTCCAACGAGCATTACGAACGCTCCTGATGGCCGAGAGTTTCACACGGCAGTCTGGACCGGCAGTGAGATGATCGTCTGGGGCGGCTACAACGGCAGCTCTTTGAACACCGGCGGGAGATACAATCCGAGCACAGACAGTTGGATGGGAACGAGCACCACCAACGCGCCCTCTGCCAGAAGCAATCACACGGCCGTGTGGACCGGCAGCGAAATGATTATTTGGGGCGGCGCTGACGGCCCCGCGTATTTTAACACTGGCGGAAGATATAATCCCGCCACAGATAGTTGGACACCCACCAGCACGACCAACGTGCCCGAAGCCCGAGATTCTCACACGGCAGTCTGGACCGGAAGCGAGATGATTATCTGGGGTGGCGTCTTTTTTAACACGGGTGGGAGATATAATCCCAACACAGATAGTTGGACGGCGACCAGCACTACCAATGCGCCCACCCCGCGATACGTTCACACGGCCGTGTGGACGGGCAGTGAAATGATCGTCTGGGCCGGGTATGACGGGTCAAACGATGTGAACACGGGCGGGAGATACAATCCAAGTACGGATAGCTGGACAGCTACAACTACCAGCAACGCGCCCATGGGCCGAGAGCTTCACACGGCGGTTTGGGCCGATAGTGAAATGATCGTGTGGGGCGGATATTCTGTCGGCCACGGCAGTTTGAACACCGGTGGCACATACAATCCGAACACGGATACATGGACAACCACCAACAGCACAAACGCCCCGTCTGCTCGATATTATCACGCCGCAGTTTGGACCGGTAGTGAAGCAATCATCTGGGGCGGCACTGGCGGCCTTGATTATTTGAACACTGGCGGGAGATACAATCCCGCCACGGATAGCTGGACAGCCACTAGCACGATCAATGCGCCCAATGGCCGATATGCTCACACGGCCGAATGGACGAGCACTCAGATGATTATTTGGGGCGGCGTCGGCCAGGTCGCCTATTTGAGCACCGGCGGGAGATACTGCGCGCAGTCCGGTGCGTCACCTACACCTACGGCTACGGCAACCGCTACAGCAACTGTGACTGCGACGTCCACGCCAACTGCGACAGCAACAGTCACTCCGACATCTACGCCAACAGTGACCGCTACTCCACGGCCCAGCCCGACGCAGCGGCCTACCCCCGCACCAAGAGTTCGCCCCACTCCACCGCCGCGCCCAACGCCGCCGCCGTACAGAATTGGTGAATGACACAGCCGCAGGCAGGTGGCTCAAGGGCCTCCATGCTATGCGCGGTTGCCAAAATGGGTTCTTCGTCTAGAGTAGGCCCTTCGTTATGGCAGAGAGCAGTGAAACGTTGAGTCTCAAGGAGTTTCAGTTGCATGACAAAGATACCGGCAGCGCGGATGTGCAGGTCGCACTTCTCACCCGCCGGATCGAGCATTTGACCGAGCACCTTAAGACCTATCGGAAAGATCATTCTTCGCGCCGCGGCCTGCTTAAGATGGTCGCGCAACGCCGGAGTCTGCTTGATTATTTGAGCAAAACAAAAGCCGATCGTTATAAGAAACTGATCGACAAACTAAACCTGCGCAAATAACCCGACGACCGATTATTGGTCTCGTCTCCAACCGTTTGAACTGCTCGAAGCCAGAAGTAAATTAAGAACAGACAATCAGCAGTCCAGGCCGCAGTAATCACCTTGGATTTTAGGTTTTAGTTTCGCGTCCGCCAGCGGCGGACAACGGGTTTAAAACCTACAGTCAGGGTGACCGGCCTGGAACTCGCACATCCAGGAAAAGTAAAATGCAACAAAAGGTCACGGCCCAAATTGGGGCTAATCAAATCTCTATCGAAACAGGCAAAATCGCCAGACTCGCCGACGGAGCCGTCGTCGTCACATGCGGCGACACCACGATCTTGGCGAGCGCCGTCTCAGCCACAGCAGTCAAAGAAGGTCAGGATTATTTCCCGCTCACGGTCGATTATCGCGAAAAAGCGGCAGCGGCAGGAAAATTTCCGGGCGGCTATTTCAAGCGTGAAGGCCGTCCGACGGAAAAAGAAACGCTCACTTCGCGCATGATCGATCGGCCTCTGCGGCCACTCTTTCCGCAGGGATATTTTTACGACACGCAGATCATCTCGATCCTGCTTAGCGCCGACGGTGAAAATGATCCCGACATTCTCGCGATGAACGGCGCATCGGCTGCGCTGTGCGTTTCGGACATTCCGTTCGCCGGGCCAATTGGCGCTGTCCGTGTCGGCCGCGTGAACGGCCAGTTTGTGGCCAACCCGACGCACAGCGAGCGCGCCCAGAGCGATCTCGATATTGTTTACGTCGGCACGGAAAACGATGTGATCATGATCGAAGGCTCCGCCCAGGAGGTGCCGGAAGCTGAGTTCGTAAAGGCGCTTGAGTTCGCGCACGGCCATGCGCGCGAGATGATTCGCGTTCAAAAGGAACTGGCGGCGATGGTGGGCAAACCGAAACGCGATGTCGCCGTTGCTCCAGGTGAACCAGGAGATGCTCGACATCGCTTACCGTGTTGCGGGCGACCGGATCGAAGAGGCGCTTTACACCGAAGGCAAAGTCGCGCGCGCCAAAGCGGTCGATGCGTTGCGCGAGGAAGTGAAGACGGCAATCCTGGAAAAACATCCCGAGGCCGATCCCTTCGCGATCTCGCAGGCATTCGATTACGTCCAAAAGAAGGCGTTTCGCGTCAGCATTCTGGAAAAACAGAAACGTGTCGATGGCCGCGGCTATCAGGATTTACGGCCGATCACTTGCGAAGTGAGCGTTCTGCCGCGCGCGCACGGTTCGGCGATTTTTCAGCGCGGCGAAACCCAGGCGGTCGCGCTCGCCACGCTGGCGCCCATCGAAGAAGCGCAGATGATCGATGCTTACGGCGGCGGCGAACAATCGAAGCGGTTCATTCTGCATTACAACTTTCCCCCGTTTAGCGTCGGCGAAACGGGCCGGACTGGCGGGCCGGGGCGACGCGAGATTGGTCACGGCGCGCTGGCGGAGCGTTCGCTGGAACCGGTCGTGCCGAATGAACAGGATTTTCGTTACGCCATCCGCATCTCGAGCGAAATCATGGAATCAAACGGTTCGACCTCGATGGCGAGCGTGTGCGCGGGCACGCTCGCGCTCATGGATGCCGGCGTGCCGATCAAAACGCCGGTTGCGGGAATCTCAGTCGGGCTGGTGACCGAGCATGGCGACGATCGGGAAATTGAAACGCTACGAATTGCTCACCGACATCATCGGCTCGGAAGATCACTTTGGCGACATGGACTTCAAGCTTTGTGGAACAGACGCTGGCGTCACCGGTTTTCAGCTCGATCTGAAGCTCCCCGGCATCAGCCACAAGATCATGGCGGAAGCAATCGAACGCGCCAAGGAAGCGCGCACGAAGATTCTCGACATCATGCGTAGCGCGCTGGACAAGCCGCGACCGGAGTTATCGAAATACGCGCCCCGGATCGAGACGATAAAAATCAATCCCGAGAAGATCGGCGCGCTCATCGGCCCGGGCGGGAAGACCATCAAGGGCATTGTCGCGGAGACCGGTGCTGAAATTAATATCGAGGATGACGGTTCCGTGCACATCTACGCGACCAGCGGCGAAAGCATGGCGCGCGCGAAGGAAATCATCGCTGGCATGACGCGCGAAATCGAGATTGGCCAGACCTACCAGGGACGCGTGGTTTCAACCAAAGAATTCGGCGCGTTTGTCGAGGTTTTGCCAGGCAAGGACGGGCTGGTGCACATTTCCGAGCTGGCAGATTTTCGCGTGAACCGGACCGAAGACGTCGCCAAGGTCGGGGACATCATCTGGGTGAAGTGCATCGGCATCGACGACAAAGGCCGCGTAAAACTTTCGCGCAAAGCCGCGCTGAAAGAACGCGCGGAAGCTGAAACAGGCCAGCCCGCTCCGACAGAGAAAGCTGCGCACTGATTGGAAGTGTATGGCTGTAGTGTCCGCTGTCCTCAGCGGACATCGCGCGTCGCACCGGAACCTGCTGCGCAGAGGACAGCGCATGGTACGGCACTCGGCGGCGTAGTTGACAATATCTGCCGTGGATGAACTTAAAACAGAGAGACCGAACCATGGTTACGCCTACTCGGCTTTCTTACGGTGTGCTCGCCGTCACAATTATTTTGGCGGGTCTTCTCCATCTTGGAGTACCGCTGCTGATCGTTTTGTTCTCCTATTTTGCGTTACGGCAACTGTATTTCCTGACGAAAAGAAAGTGGCTAGCTTTGATCTTGTTTGGCGTCGTTGTGGCTGGGATCGGGGCCGCAGCGGCGTTTTTTACTCGCGCTGCCATTCTCGCGCTGCCAGATGTGGCAGACACGTCGCTTCCCTCCGCCAGCGCCTGGGCGCAGAAGCGCCAGATCGAGTTACCCTTTAATGATTTTGAGAGTCTTAAGCAGGCCGTGACCGACGCGCTCGGCCAGCAAGCGCATTACCTGCGAAACGTCGCTAATTTTGCCAAGAGCACCACGGTGATACTGTTTTTCAGCGTAATCGGAATCATCGCAGCCGGGAGCCTCTTTTTAAAAACTGGCCTCGACCCGTACCGCGGACACGCATCGAGTGAAGAACAATCTTTACTCCATTTGCTGCGATGAAGTTTCGACGCGATTCCGCGATTTCTACCGCAGCTTTGCCACTGTCATGGGAGCGCAGATCACGATCTCGCTCATCAATACGGTATTGACGGCGATTTTCCTACTCGCAGTGCGATCTGCCGCAAGCGCCGCTGCTCATTGCGGTCACGTTTCTTTGCGGCCTTGTGCCGATCGTCGGCAACCTCGTAAGCAATACCATCATTGTTTTCGTCGCTTTGACGGTTTCCCTGAAACTGGCGATTTCCGCGCTGCTGTTTCTGGTTCTGATCCATAAGCTGGAATATTTTCTAAACAGCAAAATCATCGGCGACCGGATACGCAATCCCATTTGGCTGACATTGGTCGCCCTGATCATTGGCGAACGACTCATGGGTATCCCCGGTCTGATCCTCGCGCCGGTGGTATTGAATTATTTGCGCGTGGAAATGCTGACCGTGGAAGTGCTCGCCGCCGATGGCGGAAGCTCCAAATCCCAATGTCCAAGCTCCAAAGAAATTCGAAACTTCGAAGCTTGGAGCTTGATAGTTCACCGGATGTTGGGGTGTTGGAGTTTGGAGCTTTTTAAATCATGAAAGCCGGTTTTCTTGAAAAACTCATCGAGCGGCTCGGCCGCATCGGGCCGGAGGAGGTGCAGAATTATTTTCTGCGCCTGGCCCAGGAGAAAGGTTTTCTGGAAACGGTTTTCAATGCCATCCAGGAAGGCATCATTGTGACCGATTCCAAAGGCCGGATCACGTATTTGAACGATGCAGCTTGCGGACTGTTTGGGCTCGAGGCAGGCGATGTAATCGGCAAACGACTAGACGAACGCGTCCGGGGTCTCGATTGGGAATCGCTTACCAAAAGCGGCGGACCCGTCAGTCATGACATGGAAATTTTTTATCCGCAAAATCGCTTCATCAATTTTTACATCGTGCCGCTGATGATAGAGCCACGCGAAGCATCTGTAGCCGGAGGCGACGACTCCGGCGGGGTTGTTGCTGGCAGTCATGTTCGGAGACGGCCGGGGTCAACGCCCCCGGCTACAGATGCGGAACAGGTTGGCCACGTCATGATCCTCCGCGATATCACCGAGAGCAGGCGCACGAGCCAGCAAACGATTGAAGTCGGAACGTTTGAACGCGCTGACGTTGCTGGCCGCAGGCGTGGCGCACGAGATCGGCAATCCACTCAACTCGCTGCACATTCATTTGCAATTGATGGAGCGCGGGGTGCAGAAGCTGGACGACGGAGCAAAGGCGGAGCTCCAGCAATCGATTGATGTTGCCCGCTCCGAAGTCAACCGGCTGGATTCTATCGTCACTCAATTCTTGCGGGCCATCCGGCCATCGAGGCCGCAACTTCGTCCGGAGAACATCAACACGATCGTCGAGGACGCAGTGCGCTTTTTCACGCCTGAAATTCAGGACCGCGACATCGTTGTCGAACAAGAACTGCGCTCGGACCTGCCGTTGCTTGAGCTGGATCGTGATCAGATGAAGCAGGCGTTTTACAACGTGATCAAAAACAGTCTCGAAGCCATGAAACGGCGCGGGACTTTGCGCATCCGCACCGATCGAGACGATACGCATGTTCTCATCACGTTTGTCGATACCGGTGGTGGCATGTCGGCTGAAAACTTGAGTCGCGTCTTTGAGCCATATTTTACAACAAAGCCGTCGGGCACGGGCCTTGGATTATTGATTGTGCGCCGCATTATGCGCGAGCACGGGGGCGAACTCTCCATCGAGAGCAGCCAGGACAAAGGTCTCACTCTTACGATCCGGTTGCCGTACATCGACAAGCGCATTCGGATGCTGGAAGCCGGGGAAGCCAGAGAGCAGAGGTCGGAGAACTGAAGTCAGAAGTCAGCGGTCGTCACTAAATGCTCTTTTTAACCAACCTTCAAACTGACGAAAGAAGAGACCGAGATAGGCGCCGGGCGAATGTTCGAAAAGTTCAATGATGCGCGGGCTGAGATCCTGCCCGGGGTCATCGATCGTTCCGAAAAGATGCACTTTGGTCCAGAGATAGCCGTTCTCTCTGCTGCTAAAAACTTCTTCCGGGTTCGGCAGCCAATCGAGATATTCACGGGTAAGCCCAAGTCTGATCGTGCCGCGCAAACGACGCTGCTCGATCGACATTTCTCCCTCGATCCGGAATTTCCTTTCTCTTCGATGGTAATGTTACTGAGGTCGATCCTCGGGTATTTCCATCCAAAGCTGAGCGAACAATCATTCAGCTCCAAATGTTCGAATGATTTCTTCTGCGCAAGTTCCGCGCGCTTCTCCAGGACCGGAAGGTTTTCGATTCGCCCGTTCGTGACGCGTATTGAACCTTCGCCGGAAGAGCTTTCGAGCTTCGGATCTTTTCCGGCCCAGTGAAGATCGCCGGAAGCGCTGCCGTTCAAATGCTCTTTCCATCCAACAGGCAGCCAAGAGCGAATTGGGACCTGGTTGAAGTTCGCTCTCAAATCAACGCTCCTATCCTTGCCCATGCCGGCGTTTGCCTGGGCGCGGATGCTTTCGCCGCTGCCCACATCTGACGCCAGATCGATGTCGTAGATCGTGAGCAGCGTTTTGGTGATGAGAAGATGCGCGCGATGAAGATCCAGATCGGGAAGCAAAGCCATCTTCAGCCTGCCGCTCGTAGCAACGTATTCGAAATCTGGCCCGTGAGGTGTGATGAACAGGTGCGTGCCGAAAAATCCGGCTCGCTCGCCGCGAAATTGCCAGGTTATATCGGCCTGTTCCGATTCGATCTTTTCCAGGTAAACTCTGTTTGGCAAGAAAATGGAAAACCATGGCTTGGGCGCCACCGCTTCAGGGTTCGCCTTGTAAATCTGAATCTCGACATCGCCTGATTGCACGCGCACGTCGGTGAACCTCCACTGCCGCACAAAGACGCCCAACGGATCGAACGTTGCAGTGATGCCGCGACCGTCGAGTGACTTCATCGCTTTCTCCCCATTCCGCGCTTCAAAACTCTCGCTGTGCGCTGTGAATGCGCTGGTGCGTCGGATCGCTGAGTAACGGCTCCGAGGGAAATGCAAGCCTTTCGCCGTCTCATCTTCCATGGCTCGACGAAACGACTCGCTGTCGACGTAGTGCGTGACTAGCGGGCTGTAAAAAGCGGCCACGCCAGCAGCGCCTGCAAGTAGAAGCAAAATCGCAATCGCGACGGCGAGGATCAGTAGTTTCCTTCGCAAGACGGAACTGACTTAATGACGAATGACGAATGCCAAATGCCAAATGACGAAGGAGTGACGAACAAGCAAATGACGAATGGCTGTGCTTCTACTTCGTCATTCGGGCTTTGTGCTTCGTTCGTCATTCGTCATTCGGATTTCGTCATTCTGTTCATTCTCAGTTGGGCAAAAAGAAATGCATAGACATCAGCCAATTGTTTGATCCGCTCGCTGAGGGCGGTGCCAATCCCGTGACCCGCGCTGGAGCTCGTCCGCAAAAAAATTGGGTTCCCAGATTTGTTCGCTTCAACCAGCCGTGCCGTCATTTTACGCGAGTGATAGGGCGCGACTCGTCCGTCGTTCGCTCCGGTCATCATTAGAACGGCAGGATATTTCGCCCCTTCGACGACGTGATGATACGGCGAGTAGGCATAAAGCGCCTTGAATTGCTCAGGATCTTTCACCGTCCCGAACTCGGTCACGTTGAACGCGCCGTTCGGTGCCAGCTCCACTCGCAGCATATCGTAAATACCCACTTGGGAAACGACCGCCCGCATCAAATCGGGATGCTGCGTAATCATCGCGCCCATCAAAAGGCCGCCGTTGCTCCCTCCCTCGATCGTCAGTTTTTCCGGGCGCGTATAATTCTCTTTGACCAGGTATTCGGCGGCGGCCGCAAAATCATCGAACACGTTTTGCTTTTTCGTGAGGTTGCCGGCCTTGTGCCACTCTTCGCCGAACTCGCCGCCGCCACGAATATTGGCCACCACATAGACACCGCCGCGATCGAACCAAAGCCGCTGCGTGAAATCAAAATTTGGCGACATGCTGATTCCGTAACCGCCGTATCCGTAAAGCAGCGTCGGATTCTGACCATCGCGCCTCATTCCTTTGCGAAAAAGAATGTTGAGAGGAATTTTTGTGCCGTCCTTTGAGGTTGCGAACTCGCGCTTCACTTCGATGTCTGCAAATGAAACGGGCGATGTGTTGCGGAGCGCCGTTTTTATCGGCTCAGGTTTTTTCGTTCGCGCAATGGAACCACGCCGCCGGCTCGGTGTAACTTACGTCCCGGAACAGGAGTCCCGCGCCTGCGGGATCGTCGAGCGCGAGCATTCCCTGCACAGCTGAGATTTGTGGAATCGGAATGACCGTTTCGTTTTTGCCATTCAGATCGAAACGGCGGATTTGAGAAGGACCGCCGAGCAGATCGGCCACGTAAAGCGTGTCAGTGCTTGGGACGATCTGCTGGATGACTGCTTCCCCGCTCGCAACGATCTCGGCCGCATTCTTCAATTCCGGCACATCGAGTGGCAGCCGCAGAATTTTCCCGCGCGGCGCTCCCGCACGCGAGATCATATAGAGCGCGTTATCGCGACCCAGGCGCGCGCCTTTTATCTGGTCGCTGAACTGCGTGATCTGTTTCCAGGTCCCATCTGGCCCGAGCAGGTAATGCGCGAAGTCCCCGCCATCACCGTTTGCGACCGTCGCAAGAATGTATTTGCCGTCACGCGACCCTTCCAGCGCGACCTCCGCGATCCGTGGAAAGTTTTTGCCGATTGAATAGGTGTCGTCTGTGTCAGGCGTGCCGAGTTTGTGAAAATAAATCTGCTGATAAAAATTCAGATCCGCGTCAGGCCGCTCGCCTTTTCGGGGAAAGCGCGTGTAATAAACTCCCGTGCCCTCGGCATTCCAAGCCGCGCTGCCGCCCGCAGTGGGATATTGGACATGTGCGATTGTGTCCGGCAGCGCTTTGCCAGTCGCGGTTTCGTAAAAGTGAAGTGTGCCGTCTTCGCTGCCACCCTTGGAAAGCGATACGGCTATACGTTTGCCGTCCAATGACGGCACAAACCAATCGATCGTGGTCGTGCCTTTCGCGTCCAGCACGTTTGGATCGAGCACCACCTTTTCCGATTTGAGATCGTCGGCCGACGCGAGCGTCACCAGCAACGGCTGTTGCTTCGGCGGCTGGAATTTCATCGCGAACAAAATTCCAGGCCGCGAGACGAGCGAAAAATAACTCGGCGAGGTTTTCGCGTACCACTCTTTCAATTGTTTCTCGATCCCTGCGCGGTCCGGCAACTTGTCGAGATATTGGCGCGTCCGTTGATTCTGTGCGTCCGACCACGCCTTCACCTGCGGGTCGTTATCTTCTTCGAGCCATTGATACGGATCTTCCACAGTCACGCCGTGGTATTCCGTCGAAACAGGTTTCTTCGGAGTCTCCTGTACCGAGTCGGCAGCAGGCAGATCACGCAGAGCAAGTCCACCCACCAACAAGCCGGCAACAAACAGCAAACGATTCGCTTTCATGAGCGTGAGAAAAGCCCGGGTCGCATCAGTTGCAAGATCGATTTCGCTAACGGCTAGCTGATACCGATGATGGCGGAGCGACCACGGCATATTTTGGATCCTTGACCTGTTTGCGAATGGCCGCGAAGAGCCTGCTTATTCCCGTCACGCTCACATGATTTGCAATGAACGATGGGAGAACCCCACCGGTGTCACTGTAAATGAAATACGTGGCGCGAGTCTTGACCGCGCCATCCGGCTCGAGCAGCCATTTACCCTCGCAAATTTTGACGCGCACTATGCCTTTCGTTTCTGGCGGGCCAAGGTCGTTCGCCGGCGCCCATTGACTCATAAAAACGAGACCATCGGATACAGGCCATGACTTCTTCCAGACGCGCAACGTGTAATCGCGATCCGCGCAAATTTTTGGGGACAGCCGCTGATATCCAACAATGGAATCGCCGTCCCGTTTGATTAGTCTGCACTCGGTCGTAAAAGGCATGAACTTTGGATAATTCAGGAAGTCATCGATCACCGCAGAAACGGCGACGGTGGGCGCGTCAATGGCCCCGACAGCTTTAAACTCCTTGAGCGGCGAACCCTGACGCGGGCGGCTGTAGATCGCGAGACTGTTTTCCCGAACGGCAACCGGTTTCCACCCCTCGTCCCTCGAGTCCACCGCGGCGAACACCGTTGGTGAACCGGCTAAAAAGATCGATATCAGACCGCGAAAAATTCGCTGGTGCACCGCGCGATGATACATGATTCCAGCCCGAGCGCCACAGCAGCGTGCTTTCTTTGAAATCTCCGCACACCTGGAGTCCAGAGAAATTCTTTGAATCTCAGTGCACTCTGCGTTCTCTGCGGTTAATTGATTCTGCGAATATGGATCTTCAGCCCACGGTTTTGATCGTTGATGACGAGAAGCATACGCGCGACGGGCTGCGCACTTTGCTTGAGGACAATTACGATGTGTATGTCGCGCCGGACATTGCGGGCGCGATGGACGTGCTCGAGCGCGAGCAGATCGACGTCCTCCTCACGGACCTCCGCCTCGGCAGCGAAGATGGAATGGCCTTGATCGGTCGCGCTCTAAAAATGCCGCGTCCACCGATTTGCATCATGATGACCGCTTATGGCTCTGTCGACCTTGCAGTCGAGGCGATGAAGCGCGGTGCCTACGATTTTGTGACCAAGCCGCTGAACCTCGACAAGGTCGAAATGTTGATCGCGCGCGCAGTGCAAAGCCGCAAACTCGAGCAGGAAAATCGCGCGCTCCGGCAACAAGTGGACGAACGTTACGGGCTCGAAAACATCTGGGGCGACTCAGCGGCGTTACATGAAGTGCTCGAAACGATCAAGCAGGTCGCGCCGTCCTCCGCCAATGTGCTTATTGAAGGCGAGAGCGGAACAGGCAAAGAACTGGCTGCGCACGCCATTCATAACTTGAGCCGTCGCAACAAGGCGAAATTCGTGGCGATACATTGCGCGGCGCTCTCACCGCAACTTCTTGAGAGCGAATTGTTCGGCCACGAGAAAGGCGCCTTCACTGGCGCGCACGAACGCCGCATCGGCCGATTCGAGCAGGCGAACGGCGGCACGCTTTTTCTCGATGAAGTCGCCGAGATCGACCCGAGCACACAGGTCAAATTGCTGCGAGTGATGAGCGAGGAACGCTCGTTCGAAAGGGTCGGCGGCAATCAAACGCTGCGCGCGGATGTGCGCCTGATCGCCGCGACTAACAAAAATCTCGAACAACTAGTGCGCGAAGGAAAATTCCGCGACGATCTCTTTTTCCGGCTCAACGTGGTGCGCATCACCATGCCGCCGTTGCGTGAACGAAGAGAAGATATCCCAATTCTGGTCCGCGGATTTCTTCGCCACTTCTCCAAGGAGAACAACAAGCCGCTTCTCGAACTTGCGCCGCACGCCATGGATGGGCTCCTGACTTACGATTGGCCGGGCAACATTCGCGAGCTGCGCACAGCCATCGAACATGGCGTCGTCATGGCAACGGGGAAAGAAATTACGTTGCGCGATCTGCCGATGGCCGTACGCCAGGTAGCCAGTCCCGCAGTCGCGGGATTGCCCGGCGGCATTTCAGCGACCGAGGCTTTCGGAGAAAGAGCGAGCCCGCTGGATTTGCATGAGACGGAAAAAAGACTGATTGCCCAGGCGCTCGCTGCGACAAACGGCAACATCACCGCCGCAGCGAAAAAGCTCGGCATCAGCCGCCGCACGCTTCATCGAAAAATCAATGAAATGAATTTGGCGAAAGCGGAAGAAATCGACAAGCTGTAGCCGGAGTCGTTGACTCCGGTAAGTATCGCCTAAGGCTCTTGCACGCCAAAATGTTTCGGTTTGGCCCCGGGGCGTCTGCTTATCACGCTTCATAACTATAGCGGCAGGCGTGTCGCCTGCGATCTCTAACTCCTTCACAGCCGGCACGGCTGCCTTTACAGAGGTCTTACGGCGCAGTGCACTATCTCCCGCATTCGTTTTACTACACGGCAAGGCGGGGCGGTATGCGCTGGGGCGACTGCAGTTTCGGTGCACTTCAAATATGCTGTGCTTCGCTTGGCTGTTCTCCTACTGCGCGAAGTTCACTCTCACATTGTTTGAGCAGGTCGAACTGCCGGCTTCACATACCCAATACCTGTACCTGGCTTGGCCGGTGCTGCCGGTGGAATCAATATAGCGGCCCGTATTCGATACCGTCGCGATCGGAGGCGCAGCATTCCGGTAAACGTCGATGTTGACCGAGGTTGCCCCGCTCCAAGTAAGGCGCACCGTATTTATTCCCCCAACCTTGTGGCGCGCGGCGTTGAGCGTGATCGATTCAGGTGTAGGTGTGGCGGTCGGTGTAGGTGTCGCCGTTGGTGTTGGCGAAGCAGTTGGAGTTGGAGTCGGAGTCGCCGTGGGAAAATCCGGATCATGCAGTTCCGCGCTGCTCAAGAAAGCACCACCACTACCTTCTCCTCCCGCTACTAACACCTGGCCTGAGGGCAATAGCGTCGCGGTGTGCAGCCTACGTGCAGTACCGAGGCTGTCGGTGCTGCTCCAGTTGCCGGTAGCCGGATCGTACAATTCCGCGCTGCTCAAGAAAATAGTGAAATTGATTCCTCCCGTTACCAGCACCTCACCTGAAGGCAGTAGCGTGGCCGTGTGCAAATCACGTGGGGTGCCGAGGCTGCCGGTGCTGCTCCAGTGGCCCGTAGTAGGATCATACAGCTCCGCGCTGCTCAACGAAAGATCAGTATTGTTGTATCCTGCCGCCACCAGCACCTTGCCTGACTGCAGTAGCGTCGCGGTAGGCACCTCACGTGCGGTGCCCATGTTGTCGGTGCTGCTCCAGTTGCCGGTAGTAGGATCGTACAGTTCCGCGCTGCTCAAGCCGTCAAAATTATTACCGTATCCCCCCGCCACCAAGACCTTACCTGAGGGCAGCAGGGTCGCCGCATGTAGCTCGCGCGCGGTGCCGAGGCTGCCGGTCGGCGTCCACGTCCCAGTCATCGGATCATATAGCTCCGCGCTGCTCAACCACGCAACACCACCTCCTCCCGCTACTAACACCTGGCCTGAGAGCAGCAGTGTCGCGGTGTGCCCCCAACGTGCGGTGCCGAGATCGCCGGTCGGCGTCCACGTCCCAGTCATCGGATCATATAGCTCCGCGCTGCTCAAGTAACTGACATCATTATATCCCCCCGCTACCAGGACCTGGCCCGAGGGCAGCAGCGTCGCCGTGTGCAGCTGGCGTGGGGTGCCGAGATCGCCGGTCGGCGTCCACGTCCCAGTCATCGGATCATACAGCTCCGCGCTGCTCAAATAACTACCATTGTATCCCCCTGCCACCAGCACCTGGCCCGAGGGCAGCAGCGTCGCCGTGTAGTTCTCTCGTGCAGTGCCGAGGCTGCCGGTGCTGCTCCAGCCCACCGTAGCCGGTTCATAGGGCTGCACGCCGCTCGAGGCGGCAGCAAATATCCCCAGAGAGATTGCGATTGAAGTTAGAATTAAAGCGATTGTCGTTTTCATGTGAATGTTTTTGTTCTTTCACGCGTGTACTGCGCAAAATTCGATCCGAGGTTACGCGGAAAGTTGTAGAAGACTTGCGAACTAGGGGATCCAAGAAAGGTTGCCACGAGCTGTGGACCGTTTATCGATGTTCGCCCTGTCTAGGTCCGCGGCGAGGCGATTCGACCTCAATAACCTTGCAACACTAATGCAAGCCTAACACGCGTGGCGGCGCCAGGTGGTGGTATTCAATTATGAGTAAAGGTAGCTGTCTCTGTGATGGGGCTGCCCATCGTGATTGAAACAGGATTGGCGGTGCCCGAAAAGGAGCCGATCCCGGTCCCTGTCCAGCTGTCGAAGCTGTAGCCTGTGGATGGCCTTGCCGTGATTGGAACAGTCGCTCCACTGTCTTTCCATCCACTAGCGGGAGTCACTGTGCCACCTGTCCCGTGAGCCATCGTCAGGTAATATTGCGTTCTGAATGTTGCTGTGTACGTCGTATCAATGGCGGGAGTAACAATGTGAGAGATAGCTCCGCCACCGCTCCAATTCAACCATGCGTATTGAACGCCCGCGGCCCCGCGCTGCGGGGAAGTTGTGGCAATGGTGTGGCTTGAGCCGGGCACCCAGGAAAATGTTTGTATTGAGCCATACGTTGTCCCATCGACGGTGAATGCGAGATCTGCGGGATTTGTTTGGATAGTCACTTGAACAGCATTCTGAGCAAAGCTCGCCGTCTCTGTGATGGGCCCGTTCATCGTGATTGAAACAGGATTGGCAGTGCCCGAAAAGGAGCCGAACCCGGTGCCTGTCCAGCTGTCGAAGCTGTAGCCCGTGGATGGCCTTGCCGAGATTGAAACACTTGCTCCGCTGTCTTTCCATCCACTGGCCGGAGTCACTGTGCCACCTGTCCCGTGAGCCATCGTCAGGTAATATTGCGTCCTGAACGTAGCTGTGTATGTCGTATTAATAGCGGGAGTAATAGTGTGAGAGATAGCTCCACCGCCGTTCCAATTTGTCCATACGTATTGAACGCCCGCGATGCCGCTCTGCGGGGAAGTTGTAGCAATGGTGTGACTTGAGCCAGGCATCCAGGAAAACGTTTGTGTTGAACTATAAGGCGTGCCATCAACCGTGAACGTGAGCCCTGCGGGATTCGTTCGGACAGTCACTTGGACGTTAGTCGTAGGTGTAGGTGTAGCGGAAGCTGTGGTGGTAGCCGTGGGCGTAGGAGTAAATGTGGGCGTCGGCGTTGGGGTAAATGTAGCTGTGGGTGTGGCTGTAGCTGTGGGTGTTGGTGTGGCGGTCGCG
This sequence comes from uncultured Verrucomicrobiae bacterium, assembly GCA_963840305.1. Classification (GTDB taxonomy): domain Bacteria; phylum Verrucomicrobiota; class Verrucomicrobiia; order Chthoniobacterales; family UBA10450; genus Udaeobacter. Next base: position 71,833 of record CAWIYE010000014.1, on the reverse strand, counting down.
GTGGCCGTTGGAGTGGCCGTCGTTGTCGGAGTCACGGTTGGCGTTGGAGTTGGCGCTGATGCTGCAACGCAGTATTTCCCACCCGAGTTAAGGGCGCCGCTGATGTTGCCATTCCCGCCCCAGATAATCATCGTGCTGCCGGTCCAGACTGCTGTGTGATAGTAGCGTGCCTCGGGGGCGGCAATCGTGCTGGTTGCAGTCCAACTGTCTGTACCGGGGTCGTATCGGCCGCCCGTGTTAAGATCGCCAATGTTGCCTTGGCCGCCCCAGAGGATCATTTCACTGCCGGTCCAGATCGCAGTGTGATACTGGCGTGCCTCTGGAACGTTAGTCGTGCTGGTTGGCGTCCAGCTATCCGTTGCCGGGTTGTATCGCCCGCCGGTGTTAAGGTTGCTGTTGTTGCTAAGTCCGCCCCAGACAATCATTTCACTGCCAGTCCACACCGCGGTGTGATGCTCGCGTGCCTCAGGCGCGAGCGTGTTCGTTACTATCCAGCTGTTTGTAGCCGGGTTGTATCGCCCGCCGGTGTTAAGAATGCCGCTGATGTTGCCAATGCCGCCCCAGACAATCATTTCACTGCCGGTCCAGATCGCGGTGTGATACTGGCGTGCCTCAGGGGCGAGCGTGTTCGTTGCTGTCCAGCTATCTGTAGCCGGGCTGTATCGTCCGCCCGTGTTAAGGAGTGAGCTGTCATAGCCGCCCCAGACAATCATCGTAGTCCCGGTCCAAACCGCAGTGTGAAGGTTACGTGCCTCAGGCGCGTTAGTCGTGCTGGTCGCCGTCCAGCTGTCTGTACCGGGGTCGTATCGACCACCGGTGTTAATGGTGCCGCTGTTGGTGTGTCCCCCCCACACAATCAGCGCAGTCCCGGTCCAGACGGCGGTGTGAAGGTAGCGTGGCTCAGGTGCGTTAGTCGTGCTGATTGCCGTCCAGCTATCCGTAACAGGGTCGTATCGACCACCGGTGTTTATGGAGTTCCCGGTCTCATTTTGGCCGCCCCAGACAATCATTTCACTGCCAGTCCAAACTACAGTGTGATGGATTCGTACTTCCGGACCGCTCGTGTTGGTTGGCGTCCAGTCGTTCGTGACGGGGTCGTATCGCCCGCCGGTGTTAAGGAGTGCGTTGCCATAGCCGCCCCAAACAATCATTTCACTGCCGGTCCAGATGGCAGTGTGATGGATTCGTACCTCAGGCGCGTTCGTCATGCTGGTTGCCGTCCAGCTATCTGTAGCCGGGTTGTATCGCTCCACCGGTGTTAAGGTAGGAGACGAGGTTGCCAATGCCGCCCCAGACAATCATTTCACTGCCAGTCCAGACGGCTGTGTAAAAAATCCGTGCCTCCGGCGCGTTCGTCGTGCTGGTTGCCGTCCAGCTATCCGTAACAGGATCGTATCGCCCGCCGGTGTTAAGGGGGTTTCCGCCGTCATTCTGGCCGCCCCAAACAATCATTTCACTGCCGGTCCAGATGGCGGTATGAATGTAGCGTGGCTCCGGGGCGTTCGTCGTGCTGGTTGCTGTCCAGCTATCCGTAATAGGATCGTATCGCCCGCCAGTGTTAAAAATGCTATTGCTGCCAATGCCGCTCCAGACAATCATTTCGCTGCCAGTCCAGACCGCAGTGTGGTAGTAGCGAGCCTCAGGGGCGGCAATGTTCGTTGCTGTCCAGCTATCCGTGACAGGATCGTATCGCCCGCCGGTGTTAAGGGGGTTCCCGCCGTCATTCTGGCCGCCCCAAACAATCATCTCACTGTCAGTCCAGACGGCTGTGTAAAAAATCCGTGCCTCGGGCGCGTTAGTCGTGCTGGTTGTCGTCCAGCTATCTGAGGCGGGGTCGTATCGTCCACCGGTGTTAAGGTAGCCGAAAGGGCCAGCTCCGCCCCAGACGATCATTTCACTGCCGGTCCACACTGCCGTGTGAAGGAATCGGGCATCCGGCTCGTTGGTTGTACTGGTTGCTGTCCAGCTATCTGTGGCAGGATCATATCGCCCACCGGTATTACGGAAGCCGGAAGGGCCAGCTCCGCCCCAGACGATCATTTCACTGCCGGTCCAGATCGCGGTGTGGTAGTATCGGATTTCAGGTACGCCTAGGGCGGTTGGACTCCAAGTGTCATCGGCGCATTGCGGATCTACTGGTAACGTGTAATTTGCCGTGCTGATTGCGGATATATTGCGGGCCTGGGACTCTGCCTGGACCCGCCATGGTTCGAAGGGTTGCTTCAGCCAGGCAACCGTAGCTACCTTTAACCGATCCTTGCTTTTCTGCAGCACCGCTGTGGCGTAATAGCGGTCTTCGTCCTCTTGTAATGGGCTTAACACATTGGTCTTGATTTGCGCCCAAGGGTCTGCGGCAGCGTCGTCACCGGGCGTTATCGCTGCCCCCGGCAGTCGCGCCCTACCAGCTTTTGCGGTGCCGAAGGCTGCAGCGAGCTTTTGCACATTGTCGTTCCATTCAGTGCTATCCAGTTTCACTTCGTCAGACGTGTCCTCGCGCTCGCTGTAGTCACGTGCCTGCGGGACGTTTTTGCCGATGCCTCGCATGAGCTTGGCTACGACATTTGAGGATTTGGTTTCCATGGTAACGCTAGACCCATCATCGCTCTTAGCCCACTCGATTTCGCTGTAGGTGCCGCTGGTCTGTTGCATTTTGGCGACGGATTGGTTGGCCAGCTCGGTTTGCGCACGCTGTCTCAAAGCACCATGGAACCTTTCGTCATGGGCATAGAAGCTTCTAGCCAGGCGATCCGCCAGCGCGGGACGCGCGAGACATTCCGCGACGACGTAAGGATCGCTCCCCAGAGCGGCGAAGAGTTCACGCAATATCTCTGGCCGTTTGGTGTGACTGGCCATTCGCTCCATCTCGGCTTGGAGTTGTTTTGGAGTGATGGATTCTTGCCAGTAGTCCTCCAGTGCTCGAGAATTGCGCAGGTAATCTTCCACCTTTTTTTCGATCTGCACATGCGGCATCAGTTGATCGAGCGATGGCTTTGCGCTGCCATCTGCGCCCGGCCAGTCCCGATGTCGCCAGTAAACTTCTTCAATCGCGCGCTGGTACGCGACGCGATCAGCAAATGTGAGTGTTCTGGCTTGTCTCGGTGATTTGAACACGCTGCCGGAGTGCAGCGTCCATCTGCCCGGTAGGTTAAAGGCCGAGGTAAAACCCACAATCGCTGACGAGAAAAGCGCAGCAACGACGGCACTGCGAAGCATGTAACCGCTGATTTTTTTTCCTGTTTTCATTTGTTATTTCCTTTCAACAATCTCAATGAAGGTAGAGATGGCCTTACGCGCCCTGCGTCTGCCGGTGAATGTTTGTAGAACTGCGATGTTGGCCTTGGCCGGCACCCGGAGCGGTTTTGAAACTGGAGGCCAGTAAGACCGCAGAAATAGATAGCAGAGCAACTAGGAGGACGGCATGCAGCGCCCGGGCGAGGGTAGATTTATTTTGTTGTTTTTTCATAGAGTTGATATCCCGAGAGCGATTGCGACTGAAGTTGGAATCCAAGCGGTTGTGTTTCTCATCTGAATTGTGTTTGCCCTTCCAAGCGAGTACTGTCCGAAATCCGGTCCGAGGTTACGCGGAACAATGAAGGCAACCGCGGATTACGCGGATGTCACGGATAAGAGCCAGACCTCAAACGACGAATGAACACGAATTCACGCGAATAATTTTCTGATGTTTACTCGCTTCATGATGATGAATGAGTGCGAGAAGTCCGTCCGGGTTTCACCGCGCGTTGACTGAATCCACTCATCAGAGTCGGCGCAGCCGTGCTGCTTCAGATCAGACGGCCGGATGGGTAGGTGGAACACTTGTCCTCAATCCGTCGTATCCGTGCGATCCGTGGTGAAAGTGCTTCTACTTTTCCTCGCAGAGCTTTTGGAAAGCGGGGTCGGCGCGCAACGGATCCCAGATCGGATCGAGTTTCAAAAGCGCTGGCGTAACAACCCCCGGGCCGTAAAGCTCGCTATTATATGGTGTTTGTAACAGCCGGGTGAGAGTTGATATCGCACGACCATTCTCCCCGACAATAACCTGAACGAACGCCAGGTTCTCCTCCGCCATAGGAGCATCCATTGGATCTATAACCCGCATGGTTACTTGCTCGGCTGCCTTTAGGGCTGAGTCCCGCTGCCCCATCAGGGCATAAGCTCGACACAGTTGAGACAGTGTTCCCGCAATGCGCAGGAACTCGTCTGTTTGATGTCTGTAGAGCTGCTCGAGTCCACTGCGCGCCTGTTCAGCAGTAGCCATTGCGCCAGCGGTATCGCCAGCAAGGCTCTGCATCAGAGCAAGCGCCAGCTGATCAAAGCTCCTCCAGAACTGAGAATCAAAGTGGAATTGAGCTAGTCGAGCTTGCAGCAATCGAACGGCCTCACCGTAATTTCGCTCAAGTCTCAACTGCCTGATCTTAACGTTTAGGGTCTCTTCATTAGGGCTCTGCTCGTTTACCTCTGATAAGAGGCTGGCGGCTTCTTGCAAGTTACCCTGAGCCTGATAAATGCCGGCCTTTGACGCCATCACATCTGAGTCGTTTGGGGTAATGTCGAGGGCTCGAGTATAGAGCTTTAACGCGATCGGAAACTGTCGAAGCATGGCGTAACTCCATGCCGCCCTCGTAAGTAGCTCCACATTACGCGGGTCCAAGCCGAGCGCTTGCTCGAAGTAGGCAATGCTTTCATCCCAATGTCCCTCGCGTTCGGTGATTCGGCCGAGGGCCAATGGCACCTCGCTGCTGCCGGGTAACATTTTGCTGACGCGGCTGAACGTGGTTTTGGCGAGCCCGTAATTACGGAGCACCAAGTATTGATAATGACCCAGGGCGAGCAGGGTTTCAGGCGAGTTCGGCTGCAGTTTCTGCGCATTCTCCAAAGCGCGTTTCGCTGCGTCGGACGCAGCGACGGAACTCGCGTCGAAGCGGTTAAAGTAGATCTGCGAGTTCACGCGAGAAAGCCGGGCCCAAGCAATCGCAAAATTGGGGTCAAGCCGTACCGCCTGCTCATAAAAATCGGTGGCTTTTTCGACGAGATCAGGAGGATTGAAGTGCGAGTAGGCACGTGATTCAAAGGCGAGGCCGCGCAGATATGCTTCGTAAGCCTCCGGATTGGCTGTCAGTTTAACTGCTAATGCTTGCTGCTCGCGGCCGGTCAGATTCACTTGCAATGCGTCTGTAATTTCCTTGGAGATCTCGCTTTCAACCCCCAGGATGTCAGTCAACTTCCGGTCATAGCTCTCTGCCCAAAGATGGGAATCGGTTTGCGCGTTAATCAACTGCACATTGACCCGCACCTGATCGGCCGCTTTCTGCACGCTACCCTCGACAATGTTCGCCACGCCGAGTTGCTTTGCGATCTCGGCAAGATTGCCGGGCTTGCTGTGATACCGCAGTGTTGAAGTGCGCGAAATCACTTTTAGCTCTGCGATCTTAGCCAGCCGTGTCAGGATCTCTTCCTGAATGCCTTCCGCAAAATAGGCGCTATTCGGATCGTCGCTCAGATTTTCAAATGGAAGAACTGCGATGCTCTTTGGGATTAGGACCGGCGGTTTACGGTTCCACACCGTCACGCTTAAATCCGCCGCCAGGGCGACCAGCAACGCGACGAGGACGGTCGCACTCGGATTCCGGCGAACCCACTTGCGAGCGTGGGTAAAAAATCCACCTGGCTTTGCCTGGATTGGTTCGTGCCTTAGCCAACGGTCCAAATCTTCGGCCAGTCCCGCAGCCGCGGGATAACGACGGTTTGGATCTTTCTCGAGGCATTTGATACAGATTGTTGAAAGACCGCGATCTATTTTTGGGTTCAACAGGCGCGGTTGTCGTGGCTCAGTCTCAAGCAGTAACTTGATGGTCTCGTAGGTTGTTCCGCCAGCAAAAGGCGGATGCCCGGTCAGTAATTGGTAAAGGACCGCTCCGAGTCCATACACATCTGTGGCTCTTGTAATCTGGGCGTTATTACCAACCGCCTGTTCTGGCGCCATGTAACTAGGCGTGCCCATTAAGTCTTTCGTGCGCGTGAGAGTGCTTTCCGTTTCTATTAGCCGCGCCAGCCCAAAGTCGGCGAGATGCGGTTCGCCTCTCTGATCGACCAGTATGTTTCCCGGCTTGATGTCGCGATGCAGAATGCCGTGCTCATGCGCGTAGTGCACCGTGCGCGCTACTTTCGCGATCAGTTCCGCCGCTTGCCGGATCGAAATCGGCGTATGCCTGACTACTTCGTCAAGCTGGCCGCCTTCGATGAAATCCATGCTGAAATAGCAGTGACTATCACGCTCCCTTACCTCATGGATGGGGACAATGCCTGGATGTTGAAGACCTGCAGCAGCTTCCGCTTCCCGGCGAAAGCGCTTCAGATGCGCTTCGGTCGCCCAAGTTCCTAGACCAATTATTTTAAGCGCAACGGTGCGATTCAGACCTTCCTGCCGCGCCCGATAAACTACGCCCTGACCACCTCGACCAATCTCCTCCAGCAGCTCGTAGTCGCCGAATTTGGTTGGAACGTGTACGGAGTCCAACGCGTCCTCCAGAAGCGGTGCTACCGCAGCATTAAAGAGACATAGACTGCAGAGTCCCTTTGGCGCATCGGCGAAGAGCTTGCTCCCGCACTTGCCGCAGACACTAATTTCAGACGACTGAGACACTAATTTCACTAATTTACACTAATTGATGCGGCCACTGCGAAATCGCCGCTCCTTGTTTGATCCGTGCCATCATTGTCATCCGCGGTCCTCTGACAATTTGTGACAATTCATGTAATTCGTGTCGTGCAAATTCCTGTAATTCGTGTCGCTACGTTTGCAATACTGCGATGAAGTACCGCAACTCGTCTTCCACGTCTCCGAGCACCGCGACGGTGTGAGCGATTTCTTCCCGCAACAGCAAGCGATATCGCTGACGGAGACGATAAAGCGCCTGCTTTACCGCGTTTTCGCTCATGTTCATTCCTTGGGCGATCTCCGACTGCGACGGCTGATCAGGTTCGTCAGTGAGCGTTTGCTTTAACTTCTCGAACAACGGTGCGTTACCCGCGACGCGATATTCTTCTTCCAATCGCCCGAGCGCCTGCTCCAGTAGAGTTAAGGCCCATCGGCGCTCGTAAATTCGGTCAGCGCTCAAGGTGTTTGTGGCCTCAAAATCCGCGCGCTCCCGCTCGAGTAATTGTTCCATTGAGACCAACGCCCGGCCCTCGCCCCGTTTGATTGCGAGTTCACGACGCCTGGCTTTTGCCAGGAAATTTTTCAGCGACGTGAGCAGATACGAGCGCAAACGCCCTTTTTCCCGCCGCACTGCGTCGAAATCTTTTCTCTCGAGCAACAACGCAAAAAAACCCTGAGTAAGATCTTGTGCTTCTTCAGGACCATAGCCCTGCCGCCGCACGTAGCCATAGAGAGGCCACCAGTAACTGCGGCACAATTTTTCCAGCGCCTCTTCAGCGGCTGGCGATCGGCCCTGAGCAGCGAGCACGATGCTCCAATGGGTTGTTGTAAACGCCGCCGGGCCGTGATGAGCATTTCCGCCAATCGCGGTCAGTGACGTCACGTCGTCATCAGCGGGGGCCACATACCGATCGAACTAAAAATTCGTGTGAAAATCAAGCCTGCATATATGGGAAAAGGTAGGGGTGGTTCACCTGAACCGCCCAGGGGCGATTGAGGTCAATCGCCCCTACCAAGCGCCAGCCGTCACTCCTTGATGCTTCCAAAAGTTTCCCGTTTACGAACTGCTATTTGAACGTTTACCCCGTGAGATACGACCGCCATCCTTGTGCAACAGTTGGTTGTAGTGTTATCTCACGGGGTAAAATTACGGCCGTGACCGAACAGAGGAGAATTTTTGGAACTGACGGCGTGCGCGGTGTCGCGAACGTGGAGCCGGTCACGGCGGAGACGGCGCTGAAACTCGGTCGCGCGGCGGCGTATGTGTTCGCGCAACTGAATCCGCGCAGGACGCCTGATGGCGCGCGTCCGAAAATCGTGCTCGGCAAGGACACGCGGCTGTCCGGTTACATGCTGGAGAACGCGCTCGTGGCCGGGATCACTTCGCTTGGAGTAGATGTGCTCGTCATCGGACCGTTGCCTACTCCGGGCGTTGCCTACATAACGCGCTCGCTGCGAGCCGATGCCGGCATCGTGCTCTCCGCATCGCATAATCCGTATCAGGACAACGGCATCAAATTTTTCCGGCACGACGGTTACAAGCTCGACGATCAGATCGAGGAAAAAATCGAGAAGCTCGTTTTCACCGGTGAGATCGATTCCATCAGGCCGACGGCGAACAAAATCGGACGCGCAACCCGTATCGACGATGCGCTCGGCCGCTACGTGGAATTCGCCAAAGCGAGTTTCCCGCGCGGCATGTCGCTCGAGGAAATGCGAGTTGCCGTCGATGTCGCGAATGGCGCGGCCTACAAATCGACGCCTTGTGTTTTGCGCGAACTGGGCGCGGATGTCGCCGTGGCGCATAACCAGCCCAATGGCATGAACATCAACGACGGCTGCGGCAGCATTCATCCGGAAGAAATCCAGCGCATCGTGCAGGTAAATGGCGCGGACGTTGGCATTGCGCATGACGGCGATGCCGATCGCGTTCTTCTCTGCGACGAGGACGGCGAGATTGTGGATGGCGATGAGATTCTTGCTATTGCGGCCTTGGATCTTTTGGATGCTGGCCGACTCGAGCAAAATACTTTGGTGGCCACGGTGATGAGCAATTTTGGCCTTGATGAGACGCTCGACGCGCGCGGCGGAAAAGTGGTGAGGACAAAAGTCGGCGACCGCTACGTTCTTGAAGAAATGATGCAGCAAAAACTGAATCTTGGCGGCGAACAAAGCGGCCACGTCATCTTCCGTGATTTCACCACCACCGGCGATGGCATCATCACCGCGCTACAGGTTTTGCGCATCATGCACAAGAGCGGGCAGCCGTTAAGCAAATTGAAGAGGTGCTTGCAAAAATATCCTCAAGCCCAGCGCAATTTAGTCGTGAAAGAGAAGCGCCCGCTGACCGAACTGTCCGCGGTCATGAAGCTGGTAAGCGAGACGGAAAAAGAGCTCTCGGGCAAAGGCCGCGTGCTTCTGCGTTATTCGGGAACCGAGCCGAAAATTCGTCTGCTGATAGAAGGACGCGAGTCGGATAAGATCGACAAGCAAGCGGACCGAATCGCGGAGGCGATTCAGAGCGCGATCGGAGTATAGGCCACATTGGACATATGAGTCTCATTCGAATTATTGAAGCGCTCCTATTCAGCGCGCAAAAGCCGCTGTCGATCCGTGAAATAGTCACGGTAGTCAAGAGCGCACAGGACCCGGATACTGGGCCTAACGAGTTCTCACGCATACGTGAACCCGAAGTCGCCGCGGCGCTCGAACAACTAAAAATCCAGTACATCGAACAAGAGTGCGCATTTCAGCTCAACGAAAAAGCAGAAGGCTGGCAACTCGCCACCGATCCAAAGTACGCGCCATGGGTACGTGAGCTTTTCCCCGCAGCGAAGCCAGCGCGGTTGAGCGCGCCCGCGCTGGAAACGTTGGCGATCATTGCCTATCGCCAGCCCATTACCCGCGCCGATGTCGAAGCTGTGCGCGGCGTGAACATCGACGGTGTGCTGCAAACATTAATGGAGCGCGGCCTGGTGAAAATCGCCGGCCGCGCCGAAATTCCCGGGCGTCCCCTTCTTTATGAGACGACACAGTTTTTCCTCGATCACTTCGGGCTGCGCAATCTCGATGAATTGCCAAACGTGGAAGAATTGCGGAGACGTGATCTGCCGAGCGCGCGGCCATCTGTAGCCAGCATCGGTGATGCCGGCCAGGCGGGGACATCGACCCCGGCTACAACAGATCTGTAGCCGTCGCCCTGTGGGCGACGCGACCCGCGCATGAATCGTTCGTCATGGTTGCGCTTCGCACAGCGAAGCGGCTACAGCGGACTGCTTCTTGTCACATTTGCCACAGTCACCTTCCGCTCTTGGCGAAATCCGTCCGTCCGATTGCGCGCGTGCAGCAAAGTATTCCGAAAGCAACCGCGGGGTTTCAGTGCTGGTGTTGCAAAATGGCCGCACAGTTTTCGAGCATTATGCAAACGGTGGATCGGCTGGCGGCAGATGGCCGATCTTCAGCGGAACAAAAAGTTTTTGGGGAATCGCCGCGCTGGCGGCGGTGCATGATGGATTGTTCAAACTCGACGATCTCGTCTCAGAGACAATCACCGAATGGAAGAGTGACCCGCGCAAATCGCGAATCACCATTCGCCAATTGCTTAACCAGACCGACGGCATCGAAGGCGCGTCGTTTCTTCAACGCGCATCGATTCGAGACCGAAACACCATGGCAATTCGGTTGCCGACGCTTGCTGAACCGGGTGCGTCTTTCATCTATGGCCCGAGCCATCTTCAGATCTTTTCCGAGCTGCTGCGCCGGAAACTAGGAGGTCGCAGCACCATCGCATACTTCGAAGGCCACGTGTCCGACCGGCTTGGGCTTGGTCGCCTCAACTACAAAAAAGATTTTCTCGGCAATCCGCTGGCCGCGACAGGATTTGAATTGACGGCGCGAGAATGGGCGCGACTGGGCGAGCTGGTCCTCGGCAACGGCAAGTTATCGCTGGCGGCAAATTGTTCCGGCGAATTTATTGCGAGAGGCGTTCGCCGGCTCGCAGGCAAATCCATCATATGGTCTGACATTCTGGCTAAACTCAGCAGGCAGCGAATGGTCGCGAGGCAGATTTGGAACGCATGCTCGATTTACCTTGGCAAAGCGTGCGATGGACAGGCGTCTGCATTTGCAAGGATGCGCCGCCCGACATGGTCGTCGCACTGGGTTCCCATTATCAGCGGCTGTTCATCATTCCGTCGTTAAAGGCGATCGTTGTGCGGCAAGGATCGGAGGCAAAATTCTCCGATGCGCATTTCCTGCGGCTGCTCCTCGGCCGTGTCCCATGATTTATGCCAGGTTTGACTTGCCGGCTCGTCTGGCAAACGGTCAGGCATTATGCAACACAGTTCCGACGACGAGCAGGCGCTGGAAGGCAGTCGCATCGCAGGTCACTCCAGTCTTGGCGAAGTAATCGCTAATAATTATCCATATTGGTTATGAACAAATTCGCACTCGGTTGCGGCGTCGTGCTCGTGATCGTACTTTTCATCGTGGTCGCTGCTGCTCTTGCAATTGGCGGCAGTTACAATCGTCTCGTCCGGTTGCAGCAAGCTGTCGATCAAAGCTGGGCGCAGGTGCAAAACGTCTATCAGCGACGCGCAGATTTGATTCCGAATCTCGTGAACACCGTTTCGGGCGCAGCCAGCTTCGAAAAATCAACGCTAGTCGAAGTGACAAATGCGCGTGCCAGCGTTGGGCGTGTGCAAACGCAAATCGATCCAAACAAAGCGCCCACTGACGCCGCGCAACTTGAAAAATTCCAGGCTGCACAAGGGGAGTTAAGCAACGCACTGTCGCGACTGCTGGTCGTGGTGGAGCGCTATCCGGAGTTAAAGGCGAACCAGAATTTTCTCAGTTTGCAGGCGCAACTGGAAGGGACCGAGAACCGAATCTCCGTCGAGCGCGGGAACTTCAACAAGACGGTGCAAGACTACAACGTGGCGGTGCGCAGTTTCCCAACGAATTTCGTCGCCGGTCCGCTCGGTTTTTCGCCAAGACCATTCTTCACTGCGCAGCCGGGCGCGGAACAGCCACCGCCAGTGCAGTTTAATTTTGGCACGCCCGCTCCCGCGGCGCCTGCGGCGACCGCGTCGCCGTGAAGACCGTGATGCAGGCAATCCTGCCTGCGAGGCTTATGGTGCAGACAAGATTGTCTGCATCACTAGTCGCGCTCGGGGTTCTATTTGCGATCAACTCCCAAGCCGCGGAAGTGATTCCGCCGAAACCCGATCGTTACTTCAATGATTACGCGAACGTCGTTTCGAATGAAGTCGCCCAGCGTTTCAACGAGCAACTCGCGCAATTTGAGCGGGAAACTTCTGATCAAGTCGTGGTCGCGGTTTTTCCGAAAATGCAGAGCGACTCCGATATCGCGGACTACACCCAGCGCGTGGCACAGGCGTGGGGCGTTGGTCAGAAGGAGCGGCGCAATGGCGTGGTGCTTTTCGTGTTCATCCAGGATCGCAAGATGTTTATCCAAGTCGGTTACGGCTTGGAAGGCGCGCTGCCAGACGCGACAGCATTCGACATCACTGAACGCCACATCAAACCGCTTTTCCGGAATGGCAACTATGACGCCGGCCTCGCCACGGGGATTGATCTGATCTGCAAAGCGATTCGTGGCGAGTACAAAGGATCGGGGAAAACGGTCGCTGAACAACATCGTGGCGCCGGAGGTTTGGGTCTGTTGCCCTTCATCATCTTTGTCATTGTGCTGATCGCTATTTCGCGAATGATGCGGCGACTCGGCGGCTACGGCTACTCATCGGGCCGTGGTGGTCCAGTTTTTTTGCCGATGGGTGGCGGCGGATGGTCGTCCGGCGGTGGAGGCGGTGGCGGTTTTAGTGGATTCAGCGGCGGTGGCGGCGGTTTTGGCGGCGGAGGCGCGGGCTCGAGCTGGTAACCGAAATGCGAACGCGAGAATTTCTTAGCAAAGTCGAGCATGACCGAATCGTGCAAGCGATTCGCGAAGGCGAATCAAAAACCTCCGGCGAGATTCGCGTTTTCATTCAGCGCGGGAAATTGAACGCCGATCCGCTGGTCGCTGCGCAGAAAAAGTTTCATCAGCTGCGTATGCACACGACGCGAGAGCGCAATGCGGTGCTGATTTTCGTGGCGCCACGTGCGCACAAGTTCGCCGTAGTCGGCGACAAAGCGATTCACGAGAAATGCGGCGACGAGTTCTGGCAGCGCATTGTGGACGGAATGCGGGCGCATTTTCAAAATGAGAAGTTTAGTCACGCGCTGGTCGAGGCGATTAACGAAATCGGCAAACTGCTAGCCGCTTACTTTCCCAAAACGCGGGCAAACGCAAATGAACTACCGGATAGCGTAGTCGAGGGCTAGCTCCAAAAGCTCCGTTTGCGAAATTGCGGATCGCATGTTTATTTCTTTCTCCGCAGCGAGTTTTTGAAAATACGCCGTTGGTCCCTGGGTCTCCGTCGCTGGATGCGAGGCCGCACTCGCCAGGGGAAACCCGGCGAACAATAGAATTTAGCGATTTAGCGATTTAATGATCGGGAGATTTGTCTCTGGCAAAATCACTAAATCACTTACTCGTTAAATCGCTAACTGAGATATATGCCAATCCGTTACGGTCGTTTTGAAATGCCGAAAACTCTCGCGAAGGACGAGAGCACGGCTACTGATACCTACGCAAAATTCACTGCCGAGCCGTTTGAAGCCGGCTACGGCCACACCGTTGGGAACTCTCTCCGGCGCGTTCTGCTTTCGTCGCTGGAAGGTGCTGCCATTACTGCGGCAAAAATCGCGGGCGCGCAGCACGAGTTCGCCACGCTGCCGGGTGTGGTCGAGGACGTAACCGACATCGTTCTCAACCTCAAGAAGGTGAAATTCAAAGTGGACGGCCAGGACCACGAGCCTAAGAAACTTTCGCTTACCGTGAACAAGGAAGGTGAAGTGACCGCCGGCGACATCCAGGCCATTCAAGGTTTTGAAGTGCTCAATCCGAAGCAGGTGATCTGCACTCTCGACAAGAAACACAAATTTGACGCGGAGCTCGATGTGCGCGTCGGCCGCGGCTTTGCCACCGGCGAGGAAAACAAACGTGCCGATCAGCCCATCGGTATTATCCCGATCGATTCCCTCTTTTCGCCAGTGACGCGCGTCAAGTATGCAGTCGAAAATACCCGAGTCGGTCAGCGCACCGATTACGATAAGCTCATTCTCGAGATCTGGACCGACGGGCGTTTGACGCCGGATGACGCACTACTCCAGGCGTCCGCGATTCTGCGGCACCACCTCGATGTCTTTGTGCACTACAACGAAGAAGTGATCGAGTTCGACCAGACGCCGGCTGGCGTGAGCGAAGAAAATCTGAAGCTAAAGAAGCTGCTCAATATGAGCGTCAACGAGATCGAGCTCAGTGTGCGCGCGGCCAATTGCTTGAACAATGCGAATATCACCACGGTTGGTCAGCTCGCTCAAAAAACCGAGGCCGAGATGCTGAAGTATCGCAATTTCGGCAAAAAATCGTTAAACGAAATCAAGGACAAACTGCAACACCTTGGTTTGAGTCTGGGCATGAAATTCGAGCCGGGCTTGATCGACATGCCTGTAAGCGGCGATGGCACTGGCGAGGCCCCTGCTCCCGCTTCCAGATAAGGCTTCCAGTCAAACCACGAATGGACAAGAACAAACGTGAAACGGCGAATCATTTCGCGCGCGCCCGCGCTTTTGGAGTGCGGCAGCTTGACGCCGCTTTCTATCTCAGCGCTTTAACGATTCAACACTTCAAAGAGGCGACGCTATGAGGCATCAAAAAAAGACGATCAAACTTGGTCGTACGGCTGAGCACCGGAAGGCGCTCCTGGCGAATCAGGTTTGTTCCTTGATCGAACATCAACGCATCAAAACCACTCTGGCCAAAGCAAAGGCAGTGCGACCGCTGGCAGAACGCATGGTTACACTCGGCAAAAACGGATCGATTCACGCCCGCCGCAGTGCTCTTGCGACCTTGCGTCAAAAGAATGCGGTCAAGAAATTGTTTGCCGACATCGCGCCAAGATCAGCGGAGCGCAACGGCGGATACACGCGTATCGTGAAGCTTGGCCAGCGCAAGAGCGACTCCGCTCCGATGGCGTTAATCGAGTGGGTCGATATGGCGGAGGTCGTCGAGGCAAAACCTGCAGAAGAAAAAAAGGCGAAACGGAGAAAGGCAGAACCAAAGCCAAAGCCAGCAGAACCACAGCGCCCAGAGGCAGAGGTGGAAGAGCTGGCCGGGAAGGAAGAACCGGCCGCGAAAGAAGAAAAGCCGACCGAGGCGCCGGGTGCCCCGGAAGGAGCCCAAGCCGAAAAAGCGTCGCTGGTTCGGCAGAAAATCTGACGAGTAGCCAGCATCGGCGATGTTGTTCTGATAGCGTCGCATCGACAAAAGGCGTTGGGATGCATTAAGATTTAGCCGTCGAGAATGACCCCGAATCCCTACCTGTTTATCGTCATTTTCATTGGAGTGGCGCTGGCATTTCCGCTGGTGCCACTCGCCCTGGCGTGGACGTGGCGGCGATTTTTCCAACCGCCAAAGCCGGGCGCGGAAAAAAACGCGATCTACGAGTGCGGGGTCGAGTCCATTGGTGAAGCGCACGTTCAGTTCCAGTCACAGTACTATCTCTACGCCATCATTTTTTTGATCTTCGATGTGGAGGCGATTTTTCTTGTGCCGTTTGCAGTCGCATTCACCGCATTACCGGTCGGAGCGTTTGTTGCCATTCTGATTTTTTTATTTCTTTTGATCGAAGGTCTCGTTTGGGCATGGGGCAAGGGTTGCCTGCAATGGGCGCGCTAGCGCGGCGCTGGTTAAAAGGTCTAGAAAGGTTACATTGTTAAATCTGGAACGGATGCGGCCGAGCGACACGATTTAACTTTTTTAACGTTTCACGGGCATGAGCGAGATCGACGAAAAACTTCGCGCTGAACTTCAACGCCAGGGAGTCTGGGTGACTTCCATGCAGGAGCTCTATAACTGGGGACGCAAGAACTCGATCTGGCCGCTGCAATTTGGACTGGCCTGTTGCGCCATTGAGATGATCGCCACTGCGGCGTCCCGCTATGATATCGCCCGGTTTGGTGGCGAAGTTTTCCGGCCCTCACCGCGCCAGGCCGATCTGATGATCGTTGCCGGGACGGTGACCAAGAAAATGGCCCCACAAATTGTGCGTCTCTACAATCAGATGGCGGATCCGAAATACGTGATCGCCATGGGCGCATGCGCGATCTCCGGCGGGCCGTTCAAACAAGGATACAACGTACTCAAAGGAATCGATCGTTACATTCCGATTGATGTTTACATTCCCGGCTGCCCGCCCCGACCGGAAGCGCTGTTGCACGCGTTCATGGAGCTCCAGCGCAAGATCGACAGTCAGAAACTTACCGGTACGGACAAGGCTGAGTTTCTTAAGCCCGAGCAACCAAGCGAGTTTCCAGTCCCGAAATTCGGCGAACACGATCTGGAGCCGCCGGCGAATCGTAATGTTTTTCAACCGCCGAAACTTGAGCGGGTCTGATCGTGGAGTCGTTGGAGCAAATTAAAGCGCGCGCAGAAGCGGCCGTGCCTGGTGCGAAGATCGACATCGTTCCGAACCTGGGACCGGCTAGTCAGCCCTCACTCCTCATTGACAACGAGCATGCGCTCGCGGTCGCACACTTCTTACGGGATGACTCGGCGCTGCGGCTCGATTTTTGTTCAAACGTCACCGGCGTCGATTGGCTCGATCGCATCGTGAAAACAAAGGCGAAAACAAAAACAGTCGTGGACGGCGTCGAGAAAGAAGTCGATCAGACGACGGAGGAGAAAATTCCGGGTTATCTCGAGGCCGTTTATCATCTTTACTCAATGGCGCACAAACATGGCCCAGTGATCATTCGGATGCGCAGCGCAGATCGCGCGGCAGGCGCGCGCCTGCGATCGCTCACGCCGGTCTGGCGCAGCGCGGAATTTCAGGAACGCGAGATTTTCGACCTCTATGGAATCCGTTTCGATGGGCATCCCGATTTGCGGCGGATTTTGATGTGGGACGAGTTCGAAGATTATCCGATGCGCAAAGATTATGTGCAGCCGGACGATTTTGAATGGGAACCGACGCCGCACGATGACGTGCTGGCCAGAGCGAAGCAGCGCTACACACCGCGGCCGGAGCTTGATGGAGCAGAAAAAATCGCGGCGCAGCCGTAAAAGTTACATGGTTACAAGAGTTACAACGTTACAAAAGATCTCGCGCTTTCACCCTTGTAACGATGTAACGCTTGTAACTTTTTTAACTCTGCGATTCGCATGAGCGCGACAGTTGAAACCCTCGAAGCAATGGAGCGCCCACCGGTGAGGATGACTTCGCGCCTTGAGGGTGAGTTGCTCGAAGTTTCGATGGGGCCGCAGCATCCATCCACGCACGGCGTTTTTCGGATGAATGTCGCGCTCGAAGGCGAAATCGTTCGCAAACTCAAACCAGTCTTCGGTTATTTGCATCGTAACCACGAGCAGATTGGCGAGCACACAACTTATCTCGGCTCGATGCCGTACACAGATCGTCTCGATTACTTTTGTTCGATGACCAACAACTGGGCCTACGCGCTCAGCGTTGAAAAACTCGCCGGCATCGAAGTTCCCGAGCGCGCTCAGTATCTACGCGTTATTCTCGCCGAATTGACGCGCCTCCAAAATCACGCCTCGCTTCTCGGGTTTTTGCTGAGTGATATGGGCGCGTGGGGCACGCCGCTCATGTACGCGTTCCGCGAACGCGAGAAGATTCTCGATTTATTCGAATCGCTGTCGGGTGCACGCATGATGTGCGACTACATGCGGTTCGGGGGTTGCCGCGTTGACGCTAGCGATGAGTGGCTCGCCCGGGCGAAGCAAATCGCCGATCGTTTCCCGAAATTTCTCGACGAATTCGATGAACTGATCCTCGGAAACGAGATCGTGATCGCACGAACACAGAACGTGGGCAAACTTTCGGCCGATCTCGCGATCAGCGCCGGAATTACCGGCCCAATGCTGCGCGCGTGCGGCGTGAACTACGACGTCCGTAAAGTGGACGGCTACGGGTTTTATCCACGATTCAAATTCCGGATTCCACTCGGCGAACATGGCGACACTTATGATCGTTTGATGATGCGCGCGCTCGAAATGCGCGAGAGCATCGAAATTTTGAAACAAGCGCTCGCCCAGATTCAGCCGGGGCCGATCCTGAATCCGAAAGTGAAGGTCCGCTCGTTTCGTCCGCCAGTAGGAGAAGCGTACGGGCGAATTGAGGCGCCCAAGGGTGAACTCGGGTTTTATCTTATCAGCGACGGCGGCCCGAATCCTTATCGCTATCGCGTGCGCCCGCCAAGCTTCATCAATCTCACGATTCTCGAAGACATGTGTCTCGGCCACGTGGTTGCAGATGTCATGGTAATCCTCGGCAGCGTCGATATCGTGATGGGCGAGGTCGATCGCTGATTTCAAGCTTAAGCTGGCGCCAAAGTTACGCTCAGTGGCGCTAGCTATTTAGTTTCGGATTTAGAGGAGCTGCGCCGCCTAGTCGTCATCACTCAACCAAACGCGCCAGAGCCGTTCGTGTCGATCTTGTCCGCAATCGCTTGCGCGAGTGGCGAAATCCGAAGGGTTTTGCGAACCCGAGACCCTCACAACGCTTTGTAGTCAACCGAGATGGTGCGGTAAACGAGGTTATCGTGCTGCGCGGAGAAATAAAAAAGCTCCAGCATCGTCGTGCCGACCATCCATTGATACCCGACCAGCGTTTGGATGACTTCAGTATCGTGCTCGTTACCGCGCGACACTAGTTTTCCAGTTCCGTACTTCTCATCGAAGTATTTGCGAATTTCTCCCATCCGCTGGTTGTAGCGTTCGATCGACCACTCGGGGTATTCGTACTGTAGCTCGACCGCGACAAGCGCTCTCTGCTTAAAGGTAAACAGGGTGCGTTTTAATCCGGGATGAACGAGGCCTTCCACAGTCCACACTTCCCGGCTCTCTTTTTTTTCACGCGAGGTAATTTTGGCCTTTGCGCCGTGCAGTACTGCTTCCACGCGCGCGACCGAGTCGTTCCACCGAAAGCCGAACGGCGGCAACAGCTCGTCAACAGCACCCGCAGATGAGACCGAGAGAAGAAGGATCAGCGAAATGCCCGGAACAATGCGTCCTATCATCCTGCGCCAGTGAGGATCGATCGCCGTCGAAAACAAGTAGAGCGACGCGAGGACGCGCACGCGCCCCCAAAGCTTCCGCGAAACAGAGCAGACGTGGTCCGCGGATTTCGCACGCAGTCCTCTGGAATGCCCTGCCCGCAGCAGCTTCGCGCAGCGATGCGGGCGCGGCGATGCGTCTTCGCATCGCTTTTGAGGCCTTCGTAGCCAGCTCGACTTTTCCTTCATCATCTGCGTTGGTGAATCACCAGCCTTCCGCACCCGCCAGAGCCGGGAAAATTGCGCCCCAGGCCAAGCCGGTCAACTCAGGAGTGCACACTTGAAGAAAAAACGCGGATCAGTTCGCCCCTGCGATTACGTATCGACAGCGGCCAAGCGTCGCAGCAAATCTGTTTGAGTAATCAATTTTTTTGTTCTCCCTCGGACACGCGCGTTTCCTTTTTCTAGTCAAGAAAATTTTTTTCACGGAACAAAAAATAAAATTCATTTTTTTCTTGTCGATTTTAACACGGGTTTCTAGTCTCAAGCCCGCTGGCGAGGGCGAGGACAATCCGCATGTGAATAAGTTGTGAACATCTCTGAGAAACTTTTACCAGCGAGAATGGGTAATATCGAAAGGTCCCCCGGCGCACGCTCAACTGCGCATGCGCGGCAGGTTGCAGCTACAGCGGCGTTGAAACGTGCAACTCTCAATTTTCCCTCGTATTTACGCGTTTTTCACTTTTTTTCGCAGGATTTCTCCAGCGAACTACGCTGGAGGTCACGCCCATCTCGAGCTGGCTTTTTCAAGCGATTACCCTTGGCGCCAGCCAGTGTGGCATTTGTGTAACACTGTTAACAAGTTTGCTATGGACAAGAAATGTGCGCAGTTGTGGCAGCGGTTATCGGCTGCGCTCAAGCCGCAAATTAGCGCCGATAGTTTCAAGCGCTGGTTTTCTGCCGTCGAGTTGATCGAGGCCAAAGACAAAACGCTCACTCTTGCCGTTCCAAACAATATCTATCAGCTTTGGATCGAGAGTAATTATATGCCGGCCTTGCAGACTGCCATTGTCACCACCTTTGGCAATCCGCGCTCGGTAAGGTTTTCCTCGCTCTCGGGACCCGACGCGTTGAGTGCGGAGGATAGCGCGCCTTCGACGGAAGTTTTACTGGAACCACCAGGGGACGCAAAGCCAGGTGCAACCGTACCCGGACTCAATCCACGAAACACATTCGAATCTTTCGTCGTCGGCCCGAACAACGAAATTGCGCATGCGGCGAGTCTCGCCGTCGCGCAGGCACCGGCGCGCACGTATAACCCGCTGTTCATTTACGGCGGGGTCGGTCTTGGCAAGACACATCTGATGCAAGCGATTGGTCAATACGTCTGGACGAAGAAGAAAAACATGAAGGTGCTATACGTCTCGAGTGAACTGTTCATCAACGAGTTCATCGATGCGATCCAGCACAGTAATCTGGTCAAATTCCGGAAGCGTTATCGCCAGGCTGATCTTCTTTTGATTGACGATATCCAATTTCTGGGAGGCAAAGGAGCGTTCCCAGGAGGAATTCTTTCACACGTTCAACACGCTTTTCGACGGGCATAAACAGATCGTCCTCTCCAGCGACCGGCCAGCTTCGGAGATCGCGAACCTGGAGCACCGCCTGGTTTCGCGGTTTGAATGGGGACTAACAGCGGAGCTTCAGCCGCCGGACATCGAGACTCGTTTGGCGATCTTGCGGAAAAAAGCGCGTACCATGCAGATTAAATTGCAGGACGAAGTTTTCCAATTTCTCGCCACCCGCATTCGCACAAATGTGCGTCGTCTGGAGGGCGCGCTGATGCGCGTGGCCTCTTTCGCGTCACTCAGCGGCAAGGAACTTACACAGGAAGTGGTCGAGCATTTGCTCAAGGACATTTTGCAGGAGGAAGCGCGGCATTCGGTCACCATCGAGCAAATTCAGCGGCGCGTGGCCGAACATTTTGATGTGCGCGTGGCCGATATGACCAGTAAGCGGCGCCCGGCGAGTATCGCCTTTCCGCGACAGGTGGCGATGTATCTGGCGCGCGAGTTGACCAAAGCGTCCTTGAATGAAATTGGCGAGGCATTCGGCGGGCGCGATCACGGCACCGTGTTGCACGCCTGCAAGCTGGTAAAGAGACGGATGGTCGAACAAGATAACATTCGCCAGACCATCTCATTCATCGACAGTTCGCTTCAAAGGTGAACGTGTCATGCGCTTCCAGCGCATCCTCTTCGGCAGGATGCCGCTCCTACGATGTGAGATTGCGGCTTGCCGAATAAAATCCCAAGCGTTACATCTTAAACGCTCTGCTCATCATGAAATTTAGCGTTACGAAAGAAAAACTGCTCGAAGGTCTGCAACAAGTCCAAAACGTGGTCAGTACCCGCACCACTCTTCCGATCCTTTCCAACGTTTTGCTGCAGGCGGACAAGGATGAAATTCATCTCACCACTACTGATCTTGATGTCGGCGTGCGCGGCAGTTGCGAGGCGCACGTGGACAAAACCGGAGCGACCACTCTCCCGGCACGCCGTCTTTTCAATATCGTTCGCGAACTTCCATCGAGCGAAATTCAGGTCGATGTCGATGGAAAGAATGCCGCTTCAATTCGGAGCGGCCAAAGTTTCTTCAAAATTCTTGGGTCTGCCTGAGGATGAATTTCCGCCGTTGCCGAAATTTGAAGATGCCAAAGTCGTCACCATTCGGCAGAAAGATTTGCACGACGGTCTGCGCAAGACTTCCTACGCCATATCGACTGACGAGACCCGCTACGTGCTCAACGGCGTCTTGTTCAGTTTCAAGGACAACAAACTGACGCTGGTCGCAACGGATGGACGACGCCTGGCGATGGTGGAGATCGAGCTGGAATTCCCCCGCAGCCACGAAGCGGACCTGATTGTTCCGACCAAGGCCGTAACGGAATTGCAACGCCTGCTGACCGATGACGGCGACGTCAAGGTGAGCATGGGCAGCGGCCAGATCGCGTTCGATCTAAACAAAACGCTGCTCGTCTCAAAATTGATCGAAGGCAACTATCCAAACTACAAGCAGGTCATTCCCAGCGAAGCAAAGGAACGGATCAAACTCGAGCGCGAAATGTTTCTGAACTCAGTGCGGCGCGTTTCGCTTCTGGCCAGCGACAAATCGCACTCGATCAAACTGAATTTCAGCAAGAACAATATCGACATCACTGCCACCACACCGGAGGTGGGCGAAGCGAAGGAATCAATCGCGGTCGCTTATAAGGGTCGCGAATTTTCCATCGCGTTTAATCCGGAGTTTCTCATGGCGCCGTTGCGCGCCCTGACCGAGGACGAAGTCTTTCTCGATCTCATCGACGAGATGAGCCCAGGCGTTTTAAAAATTCAAACGCCATTCCTCTACGTGCTGATGCCGATGCGCATCAGCTCGTAGAATACTTGTTGAGAAGCTGGCGGCACTTCGTTCGGAGTTCCGCCTTTAGGCGGTCTTCGCCCGGAGCCGCGTGAACGCCAAACGCTGCTCACAACACCCGGCGTTGCGGCATGGCCGATTGCACCATCATCAGTTCGGTCACGTTTTCGGGCGTGAGCAAGCCGACGAGCCGCTTCATCCGATCAAGCACCGGCACCGCCGGGCAGTTGCATTCCTGCATGATGCGAAATGCATCTTCGAAGCGTGTGCCCGTCGTCACCGTTGGAATGTCGCGCCGCATGACGTCACCCACGCGCAGGTCGAGATCGTTCTTGCGCAAGGCAGCGATGAGATCGTGGCGCGTCAACAAACCGGCGATGCTGCCCGTTTCGTCCACGACTGGAAAATCGTGCTGCGAAGTCGCCAGTAACGCGTCCACTGCTTCCTGCAGACTGGCGTTTTCAGAAAGCGTGCGGAATTCGCGCACCATCGCGCTGGAAACTGGAAAGCGGCGCGAGACATCCTTCATCTGCGCCAGGGCCGCTTCTTGTGACGCGCCGATGTAAACGAAAAGCGCGATGAAGATCAGGAATGGATTCCAGAGCAACCCGATGAAGCCAAAGACGAACGCAAACCCCTGGCCGACCGTCGCGGCCACCTGCGTAGCGCGCGCGTAGCTCATTCGCGTCGCCAGCAGCGCTCGCAACACGCGCCCGCCATCCATTGGAAACGCGGGCAGCAAATTAAAAAGAACCAGTATAATGTTGATCGTCAGCAACTGCGCGACAAGACCGCCGCCTTCGACTGTTGCGGGATTAAGCAGCGCTTGCGATCCGCCTGCCACAAACAAACCGAGCGCGATCACCACATTCACCAGCGGCCCTGCCACCGCGATGATTAATTCCTGCACCGGCTCTTCCGGCATCCGCTCGAGCCGCGCCACTCCGCCAATGGGCAGCAACGTGATGTCGGGCGTATTAATTCCGAATGCTTTCGCCGCAAACGCGTGCCCGAATTCGTGCAGCACCACGCAAAGAAAAAGCAGCAGAACAAATATGACTCGGCTCGCCGCAACGGCGGAACCGCCTTGCGCGTAATAGCCGAAGGCCAGCCAGACAATCAGCAACAAGAACGTGATGTGAATCCGCAATTGAATTCCCGCGACGCGGAAAATCGGAAGCGACCAGCTCATGCGAAGTCAATCTGCTCTGCTATTACATCGCACGCCAGTGCGGATTAGGCTCTGAGGGGAATTCAGCGTCCAACGCCCAACGCTCAACGTCCAATTCAGATTCCGTCCGGTTGAGCGTTGGGCGTTGAGCGTTGAGCGTTGAACGTTGTCATGGAAATCTTTGATGTCGCAATCGTCGGCGGTGGCCCGGCGGGATCGACCTGCGCCGCGTTTTGCGCGCGCGCCGGACTGCGAGCGCTTGTGCTTGAGCGGGAAAAATTTCCCCGGGAAAAAGTTTGCGGCGATTGCTTGAATCCGTCGTGCTGGCCGGTGCTGGAGCGACTCGATCTCGCGCATCGCGTACGAGATTTGTCGCATTCCAAACTGGAATCGGTGGAGTTCATCGCCATTTGCGGACGTAACGTGATTGTCGATCTTCCATCGGGGAACGATTGCGAGTTTTCGGTGAAGCGCAGCTCGTTTGACGATCTCCTGTTAAAGCGCGCCCGTGAACTCGGCGCGCATGTTCGGGAGGGAACAACGGTCACCGCGTTGGCTCACGATGAGAACTGGAAAATTGAAACTGCCGGCGGCGAAAATTTCTCAGCGCGAATATTGGTCGGCGCGGATGGACGTAATTCTACCGTGGCGCGCTTATGCAATTTGCTGCCGCGCCCCGCGCGCGAACGGGTGGCGCTGCAAGCGCACATCCCGCTGCCGCAGAATTTTGGCAGGCGCGTCGTGCTGCAATTTCTTCCGGAAGGTTATTCCGGCCAGGCTCCGGTGAATGAAACGGAGCTGAATCTTTGCCTCGTAGGCACGCCACCCACGATTTCCAGATTGCGCCGATGGGCGGAACGCCATTTCGAAATCTCCACTGAACAAGCGTGGCGCAGCATCACGCCACTTACGCGTTCACAGGTTCCCTGCGTGCACGAAAATCTTTTTTTCATCGGCGATGCCGCGCGCGTGGTGGAGCCGTTTACGGGGGAGGGAATTTATTATGCGCTGTGCTCGGGTGAACTGGCCGCAATCGCGATCGCGAAGATTATTCATGGCAAAGATCGGCAATCAGCTTTGCGCGAATTCAGCCGCGCCTGCGCCGAAATGTATCGCGGGCGATTGTGGATCAATCGCCTCGCGCGCGCCGCAGTCCTGCGGCCGCATGTCGGATCGTTCCTTGTTCGCGCCGCGCAAATTCAGCCGGCAATCCTGCGTTTGCTCACGCGAAAAATTGTTTCGCGGGAGTTGTAGCCACGGCCCTGTGGGCCGTCTGGGATAGACGTGCCACAGGCACGTGGCTACAGCGATTGCCTTGCTGCTTTCACCGTGTTCGCCATCAGCATCGCGATCGTCATCGGGCCGACTCCGCCGGGAACTGGCGTGATCGCGCTCGCCTTTTTCGACACTTCGTCAAATGCGACATCGCCCACGAGACGATAACCGCGCTCGCTCGTTGCGTCTTCCACGCGATTGATGCCAACATCAATGACCACCGCCCCTTCGCGTACGTGATCGGCTTTCACGAATTCCGCGCGCCCAATCGCCGCGACAACAATGTCTGCCGAGCGGGTAATCTGCGCAAGATCGCGGCTACGCGAGTGCACCACCGTCACCGTGGCGTTGCCGTTTTTATTTTTTTGCATCAGAAGCAAGGCCAGCGGTTTGCCCACGATCATGCTTCTGCCGATGACCACGACGTGAGCGCCGTTAATTTTGATTTTGCTTTCGAGGAGTAAACGTTGCACTCCAAGAGGCGTGCACGGAACGAAGCCGCTGGGATCGTCGAGCACGAGCTTTGCGACGTTCTCCGGATGAAATCCGTCCACGTCCTTGCGCGGATCGAGTGCGCGCACGATGGCCGCCTCGTCGATGTGCTCAGGTGGCGGCGATTGCACCAGAATGCCGTGAATGCTCGGATCGCGATTGAATTCTTCGACGCGCGCGAGCAACTCCGTTTGCGTGGTCGAAGCTGGTAGCTCCAGCTTCACCGAGTGCAGTCCTAGCTCGCGGCACATCTTGTCTTTCGAACGCACATAGGCCCGCGAAGCTGGATTGTCGCCGACGAGAACTACGGCAAGGCCCGGCGTAACGCCTTTTTCCTTTAGTTCCGCAATCTCGCGGCGAAGATCGACATACACTTGTCTCCGCAATTGCGCGGCCATCGATTAACTGTGCCATATGCTCAAATTTGTCATTCCAAGAGCAGCGAGGAACCCCACAATCCGATGCGCTGATTACCCAGAGTACCTTGTGTGAGACAGGAACCTGGGTGGGGTCCTTCGCTCCGCTCAGGATGACATCGAAATAAAAACGCAGCCATCGGTCGATTTGGGCATCTGCGGAAGGTAATCATCTTATCGCATTTCAACCAGCGCCATCATGGCGTCCTGCAAGCGCAAACGCTCGGTTTCAAATTCTTCGGGAGTGCTTGTCGATCTGACGTGGTGTGGCGCGCCAATGATCACGCGGATCTTTGCAAACGGTCGCGGCACGATGAATCGGTCCCAACTTTTAATCCGCCAGCAACTCGAATACTCCATGTTGACAGGCATTACAGGCGCGCTGGTTTTTTGCGCGAGAAAAATAATTCCGGGCCCAAGTTCGTAAGCCGGCCCGCGCGGGCCGTCCGGAGTGATTACCACGTCGCCGTGTGAGGCAAGCACTTCGCCCAGCTGGAGAATTGCGCTTGCGCCCAGTCGCGAGCTCGAGCCGCGAACCACATCGTAACCGAAACGCTGAACGGCATTGGTCAGCAAATCGCCATCGCGGCTGGCGCTAATCAATGCGGCGCCATGCCGTCCCGGAAAAAAACGGCGCAAGACCAAGGGGAAGACCAGCAATCGATTGTGCCAGAGCGCGCCGATATAATTTGCCGTGATCAGTGTGCCGACGACGCCCGCGTGGTCGTCGATTTCATAACGCAGCGTACGTCCCAAGAGCTGCAACAAACGAAATCCAAACGCGACGAGCCATCGCGCGAGCCTGCCTTCGATTTTCAACTTTTCTTTCGCGAAGTTTTCGCCCGAGCGCGTTCCTCGGCCCAACGATATGCAGCGGGATTAGGCAAACCAATTTGATCAAGAATGCGCCACACTACCGTATCGACAACTGCGATTACCGATTCAGGGCGGCTGTAGAACGATGGAATCGCTGGGAGAACAATGGCTCCCGGCTTCGAGCAAAGTGACCACGTTGCGTGCGTGAATCAGATTCCACGGTGTTTCCCGAGGCACGAGAATTAATTTACGCCGTTCTTTCAAGAAAACATCGGCGGCGCGCAACAGCACGCTGTCGCTGCGAACCGGAAGCGATTCGTCCCAGCGTGGCCATCGAGCAGGGGACAATCATCATCGCGTTAAAACGCGCTGATCCGCTCACGAACGGCACGTTCATGTCGTTTTCAGAATGCTGCGACACTTCCGGAGGAATCTTGAGATCATCGATCTCCTGCTTCGCAACTTCTCTCGCGTGCGCACTCATGACGAGATGCACCTCATGGGCGGCGCAATCGATCTGTTCGAGCAATCTTTGCAGATAGATCGCTCCGCTTGCGCCGGTCGCGGCGATTACCAGTTTCATAGGATCCGTGTCATTTCGAGCGAAGCCGAAGGCGAAGTCGAGAAATCTCTAAATTGTCACTGGTCCTGCAACACATCCGCCCCCAAGTCGAGCCAACCTGTTCATTCTTGTGATCAGCGCAACTTTCTTCGCACGCGACCATTTCTTCAACTGCGATTCGCGCGCAATCGCGTCGCGAATGTCACGGTAATATTCATAATAAATCAGCTTCTTGCACGGGTATCGAGCCGGGAAACTCGCGCCGATGCCTTCTCGATGTCTCCAAACGCGTCGTGTGAGCTTATTCGTAACGCCAATATAAAGCACGGAACGATTGCGGTTGGTGACAATATAAATCCAGAAGTCGTAATCCCGCGCCATCGCTCAATGCATATTAGCTAGAGATTCCTCGACTGCGTTTCGCTTCGCGAAACTCCGCTCGGAATGACAAATGGAGCGAGCTAAGGAAACAACCACGAGAATTCAAACAATTTTCGACAAGTAATACGGCAGCATGTCCTGCCAATAGTTCCAGTCGTGGCCGCGCCATTTTCCGTCATCGAGCCAATGGTTGATCCCCTTAGAATTCAAAACTTCAGACAAGCGATACGATTCATGGCGCGTGACGTCCCATTCCCCCGTGCCGATGATGATGCCCATGTGATTGTATTTCCACGGGTCGGGCATGTTCGGCAGATATTCATACGGGCTGTTGAAGTAAATGTTGTCGTCGTGATAGCCATCGAAAAATGAGCTGATGTCGAACGAGCCGCTCAAGCTGATGAGATGACTGATGGCGTCGGGATGACGAAAGGCAATGTTTGCGGCGTGATAAGCGCCGAGGCTCGCGCCGCAGACTGCGACGCGATGGGCAGAACATTCTCGACGCGCAAGGTCGAACACGTCGCGAACGATCACGTTTTCGAAGGCGTTGTGTGTGCGCATTCGGTCGGCAGGATGAATGGACTTGTTGTAGAAGCTTTGCAGATCGATGCCGTCCGGGCAGTAAACCGTGACTCTTCCATTGTCGATGTACCACGCAATGGCACCGACCAGCCCGAAATCCTTGTTTTCGTAATAACGTGCGCCGGAAGTCGGAAAGAGAATCAGCGGCAGCCCGCGCTTTTCGCCGAAAACGAGCATCTCAAACTCGCGGTTGAGCCACGGCGTGTAACATTTGATGTAGCGTTCGTTCATAAACTTGGCGCGAGCATCTTGATTGCGAGCCGATGAAATCGCAAGCGAAAGGCTTGCACTAGATTTCATCTTCGCGAAGCATCTCGGTTTCGATGCCGAAACACACGCTTACCGGCAATATCAAACGGCATCGCGCTTTTCACTCCAAGGTCTTGGGAAACCGGCGCGACGTGCTCGTCTATTTGCCGCCCGGTTATTGGCGGTTCTCGTCGAGACGTTATCCGGTTTTATATATGCACGACGGGCAGAACGTTTTCGACGCCGCCACGTCGTTTGCCGGAGTCGAGTGGGGAGTGGATGAAACCGCGCAGCGATTGATCCATCGAAAACTGATCGAGCCGCTCATCATCGTGGCGGTGGCAAACATCGGCGAAGAACGAGTCCATGAATACGCGCCGACGCCCGGTGTAATCGAACCGAAAGACCACCCGAGAAAGCGCAGCCGCGGCCTGGCCCACATTTACGGGCAATTTTTGATCGAAGAATTGAAGCCGTTCATCGACAAAAAGTATCGAACGAAGCCGGATGCAGAATTTACGGGACTCGGTGGATCATCGCTCGGCGGTTTGGCCACATTGGCGATCGGAATTTTTTATTCTGAGGTATTCACGCGTTTAATTGTGATGTCGCCATCGATTTGGTGGGACGATTACGCGATCTTTCGGCTGGTGGGCATTCTCGGTGAAAAGCCGCCGCTGAAAATCTGGCTCGACACGGGCACGGACGAGCCTGGTTGGGAACTGACACGCTACTTATGCGATTACTTAATCGACAAAGGCTGGCAGCCCGAGGTCGATCTTAGTTACCTCGAAGTCGAAAGGCGCCAACCACAGCGAAGCCGCGTGGGCAGCGCGCGTCGAACCGGCGCTGCGATTTTTGTTTCCGCTTAGCAAAATAAGCTCTCACCTCCCAACCGGCGGAACCGGCGGAGGGTTAGGCGGCAACGGTTCTGGCGGCGGCATAGGTGTCGGCGGAGCCGGTTTCGGTGGTGATGGTTGATCTGGCATGGCTCACTTTCGTGTCATGTCCAGCGAAGTCGAGACATCTCTTGCTGCTATCTATTATCTTGGTCAGCGCCTACGAATGAATAATTGAGAGATTCCTCGACTCCGCTCGGAATGACAAACTACTGCAGCCATTTGCCGTAAACTTGATAAACGCGCACGTAGCCGCCTACGAAATCCCAATCTTTTTGATACGAGAAACTGCGAGTGTGCGGGGACCACGTAAGCTCGCGCGGGGACTCTGGATGATTCGGATCGTAAACATAATATGTTTCGACTCCAGGATTCGGCGAAAACGACTTCCGCTTAAAAACCAAGACGGAGTGATTCATGCTGAAACGGGGGAAAGTAGTAAGAAAGCGCAGCAAACAACTGCCCGCGCGCCAAAGCTGCATTCAAATGAGCGTGGGTCTCCTCCTGATACCCGGCGCCCTGCTGAAAAATCATGCGGGCATTGCTGATTCGGAAATAGCTGGGCCAGCCATGACCGATGTTCAACTGCACAAGTTCGCGACGCGCCTTGCTCATTTCCCGCAGGTCCTTGTAGCCCGGAAAAACAATTCGTTGATCTTTCGGAAATGGCTCTACCCACGGCTGTCGGTGTGTCACAGCGCGAATGCGGGCAGCCAATGCCGTATCGTCTAACGGAGTGCCGCGCGGATCGAAGCGCGCGAACTTCTTAAATTGGATGACAGTACGGCATAGCACGAAACAGTGGCGCTTATACATGTCTCGTCTTACAGACGATCCTCTCCGTAAAGAAGGATGTCCTTCGTGATATTCAAACACGGTTTGATTAGCGAATGCGAACGTGTCGCGATCGAAACGAAGGTCCGCCGCAATAACGCTCGTGCCCGTTAACGTGACGGCAGCGACTACACTTAGCCACACACCAACTAATCTTCCCCAAGTCCCAAACATCACATCACGCGCGAGCCGAGGCGCCGACGCTTTTCCCTCCTGCGAAGACGCCAAGTCCCCGAAATTTTTGATATCGCATTTCCAGCAGATCGGTAACTGGAACCTGCGAAACCTGCTGGAGAGCGTGGCGCAGCGCTTTGCCAACATTCGCGGTAACGGAATCATAGTCTCGATGCGCGCCGCCCTCCGGCTCTGGGACAATTTCGTCCACGACTTCGAGTTTCAACAAATCCTGCGCAGTCAGCTTAAGCGCTTCGGCGGCCTCGGCAGCATGGCGTCGGTCTCTCCATAAAATCGCAGAACACGCTTCAGGACTGATCACCGAGTAGTAAGCGTTCTCGAGAATCAACACCCGATCTGCGACGCCAATGCCCAGCGCGCCGCCGGATCCGCCCTCGCCGATGACGGCAGCGATGATTGGGACGCGTAGCCGCATCATCTCGCGAAGATTTACAGCAATTGCTTCTGAAATGTGACGTTCCTCCGATCCGATCCCAGGAAAAGCGCCCGGCGTATCGATCAATGAGATCACCGGCATGCCAAATTTTTCGCCCAGCCGCATCAATCGCAATGCTTTGCGGTAGCCCTCAGGATGCGCGCAGCCAAAATTGCGCAGCACGTTCTCCTTCGTGTTGCGCCCTTTTTGATGAGTGATAACGACGCAACGCTGGCTGCCAAGTGTGGCCAGACCACACGGCATGGCTCTATCATCCGCAAACCGGCGATCGCCATGCAGTTCGACCCAATTTGTAAAACACCGTTCGATGTAATCCAAAGCGAACGGCCGCTGCACATGCCGCGCAATTTGGACGCGCTGCCAGGCCGTCAGATTGCCATAAATTTGCCGGCGCGTCTCGCGAAGCTTTGTCTCCAGTTCTTTGATCGCCGAATCAAGATCGACATCGTGCTTGTCGGAGTGATTCTTTAAATCCTGCAATCGCCGTTCCAGTTCAAAGATCGGTCTTTCAAAATCGAGCGGTTGCCAGTCCATGGTGAAGTTAAAAGGTTAAAAAGAGTTACAACGTTAAAAAGGTTACAACCTCCAGTTAATCTCGTTCGCGTTGAATCATGTCCGTTTTAACAATGTAACCATTTTAACTTTTTTTAACTCCAGATTTTAGTCGATAATGGTGACAGCGGTCTTGTTGTTTACAAGGCTGCTTAGCTCTTCAACATCGGACGCTGCCAGGCCGAAGCCGGTTGGCGGAGGCGGTTGCTCGAGATTCGGATGCGTCCCATCTGGGCATCGAATACAGAGTGTAACTTGGAGCGCCCGCGAGTCGGATCCATCGGGTACTGCTAAGATACTCTTTGTTGCCAATGCCGACGCGTTTTCCGCCTTTCCAAGCCATCGTTTCGGCAACTTTTGCCGTGATTTTGGCTGATTGTTTGCCCGGTAGTTTTGCTTCACGCACGTGATATTGCTTGAAGAAGGCGCCGTGATTGAGCAGCACAACCAGGTTTGCTTTTCGTTGAATCACTATCGAGAAATCGGGGTGCGAAATGAGCAGGTGTTCGCCAATGTGCAGCATCGTTCCGCTCATATTGTTCATGCGCATGATCAACTCAGGCGTCGTCTTTAGCTTCCGCGAAATCTTCGCTAGCACGTCTCCGGATTTCACAACGTATTCGGCCTTTTCCGGAGAGGGATAACGCGACAGCAAAATGTCAATGTTCACTTCCCCGAGCAAATCTCGCGCTTCGTCAAGATGCTTTCCGGAGGGATATTTTTGGATTAACGCGATGAGCGCGTCGCGCGCTTCGGTCAGTTTTCCATCCTGCCGCAGTTGGGCCGCCGCTTGAAATTCCGGCAGACTGATGTCCGGCGCCGGCGGCGGAGTGACTTCGCCGCGCTGTTCCTTTTTCACTGCAATCTCTTCTTTGACAAAGGTGTTGTAACCGAACCAGGCAGCGCCGCCGAAGATGGCCAAAGCCAGCAGTAAAACGAATAGCCACTTCATGAAGAGCAAAAATCCGAAATCCGAATATCGAATGTCGAAACCTGATTCCGACTAAAGCACCGTCCGTGCTACGAGGCTTCGGTGCCCGATTCGCCGCCGGGAAAAAATCGGTGCCAAAGCCGTCCAATGGTAGGTTCCTCCTGGTTGCTCCAGGTGAAGTTGCAATCCTGACAGTAAAACTCCTTGGGAATAATTTTCAAGGCACAAAGCACAATGACGAGCGCTGGAGTCATGAATTTTCGCGTCATCTGCGGGTACTCGATATTTGAAGAACCGCATTGTGGACAGCGAATGAGGGCGGCGGCGATGTCCGGATCGGTGGCCTCCCATTCCTTCATAAGCTCCTGGGCCTTTTCGAAATCGCTGTCCTCCACCATCACTTTCGCGTTCGCTTGCGGACGCGACATGAAAGCGACCTGTTGCAGCGGTGCTTCATTGTGAACATCGGCCTGTAGCCCGGCATCGTGAAAACGTCGTTTCAGTTGCCGCGCTTTGGCCGGCTCATTGAACGTCGCAATAGTCACCATAATTTTTCTCGCTTGCGCGGCAGCGCATCGTGTGATCAAACATCAAATAATTGCCGAACGCAAGACTTAGCATGACGCAGATAATGCTGTCTGCGGCTGTAGCTGTAGAGTGCGCTGTTCTCAGCGCATTAATTTGCTCATCAGCCTGTGAGTCCGCTGAGACAGCGGACACTACAGGGCACATGGCTACTTTCCGGGAGGAAACCATTGGTAGAGCATCAAATACACAAATACCCCTGTGATCGACACGTACAGCCAGATTGGAATCGTCCAGCGCGCAATGCGTTTGTGCCGGTCCCATCGGCGCCGAAAAACCTGGATAAGCGTCAAAATTACCAGAGGCAGGGTCACAAAAGCAAGCAGAACGTGCGAAGCCAGTATCGGGAAGTAAATGGCGGCGATCCAACCTGTGTATCCCGAAGATTTCTCGCCGACGCGGGCGTGATAGATAATGTAGCCCACCAAAAAGCAGGCCGAGGAGATCACGGCTGCGATCATGCATGCCATATGACGCCGCCACGCCCCATGCCGGATGAAGTACCAACCCATTGAAATGAAGATGGTGCTGACCAAATTGAACG
This sequence comes from uncultured Verrucomicrobiae bacterium, assembly GCA_963840305.1. Taxonomy (GTDB): domain Bacteria; phylum Verrucomicrobiota; class Verrucomicrobiia; order Chthoniobacterales; family UBA10450; genus Udaeobacter. The sequence continues at coordinate 38,694 of CAWIYE010000014.1, read as the reverse complement.
ACGCGTTAAGAGCGGGCAGGTCGGAGGTTGAAATCACGTTGAGGCGTTGAACCGTTAAAGCATTAAGTTGGTCTATCGCTTCAACGCTGCAACGCTTTAACGAAAACTAATGCCTGCCGTTCTTGAGCCACCCCGGAAAGGTTTCGGGAGTTCCGCACGCCGTCGAAAACGCGCATGGGCGCGCCGAATCGCTCTGAGTATCGTGCGCTTGGCGGTCCTCGCTGCAATTTTTGGGATTATCGGCGGCGGGTATTATCTTGCTAAGAGGGGATTTGGCCGGGAATGGCGCTCCCGAGTCGTGGAGGAATTACATAAACGGGGGGTCGAAGCGTACATCGGACGCCTCACGCTGGATCCCTTCCGTGGTCTGGTCGCAAAAAACGTAAGGATCTTCGACTACAAGAATCGCGAAAACACGCTTGCCCTGATTAGCGAAGTCTCGCTCGATATCAATTACGCCGCGCTCATCCATCACCAGCCGTTTCTTAACGCGCTTGATGTGCGCGACGCCGAAATTACCTTTCCACTTAGGACGGGAGGTGGGAAGGCCGATAAAGCGCAACTCACCGGCTTCCGCGCCCATGTCTATTTTCCGCCGGAACAAATCTATGTCAGTCAGGCTGACGGAATCTTCTGCGGGATTCGAATTTCTGCGACCGGGCAACTGATCAAGCGCGAGAATTCTCAACCTTCGCCTCCGATTTCACCCGAGGAATGGCAAAGACATTTGTTGATTGCGCAGCGCGTATTGAATGAATTGCAAAAGTTCAAGTTCCCCGCCGTGGTTCCATCGCTGCAGTTGAAATTCAGCGGAGACGTGGCCGAAATCGAAAAGGCGCGCGTGGAGGTGACGCTGCAAGGGGACCGATTGCAACGCGGCAGCTACGAAATGAGAGATCTGTCCGCCGCTGCGGAATGGAATAATCGGCACTTGAACATCGCACATTGCGAATGGAATGACCGAAAGGGCAGTTTTGCTGGACACGCTGATTGGAACTCGGAAACAAACACCGCCAATTTTGAAGCGCGGAGCAGCCTGAATTTGCAAGCGTTTCTTGATGCTTTTGGGTTGGGCGGACCGCTCGCCGGCACGGAGTTTCACTCGTCGCCTCTCGTCGAGATTTCCGGCTCGGTAAATTTTGGACCGCCTCGATTTCGGCCAAAAATCATCGGGCACGCCGCTTTTGGGCAGTTCGTGTACAAGAAGGTGCCGTTCTCCGATCTCACCGCGGATTTTTCATGGGACGGCGAGCGCACATTGGTTCGGGACCTGCGCGTGCGCCATCAGACGGGCCAGTTCAAAGCGGATCTCTTCGATGCGCCGTCCGACTTTCGTCTGAACATTGAGAGCACAATATCTCCAGATGCAGTTCGTCCGCTTGTTCCCGCGGAGCTGAACGAATTTCTGCGGGAATGGCAGTGGCAACGTTCGCCTGCAATCCGACTCGAAATCCGTGGCACAGATCGCAAGCCGGAGAGTTGGCAAGGTGAGGGAACCGTTGCTTTGGGGCGCAGCCGGTTCCACGGCACATGGATGAACAGTGCTAACGCCAGAATTCATTTCGCCGATGGCGCGCTCACTTGCGAGGACCTTCATGTGTCACGTGATGAAGGCACTGGCACGGGAACTTTCACCTACGATTTTAAAAAACATGAGGTGCGCGTCTCAAATATCAGAAGCTCGCTGAATCCAGCCGAGGCAATTTTCTGGATCGACCCGAAGTCTTCGAAGGCTGTGGCGCCATACAAATTCCGGCGCCCGCCCAGTGTCACCGCCAATGGCGTTTACCAGTTTCACGGCGGCAAAAACACGCGTCTGGAGATCAAGGTGGATGGCGCCAGTGGAATGGACTATGTCTTTCTTGGAAAAACGCTGCCGTTCGACCGCGTCTCCGGGCGATTGCTCTTCACCAACGACCGGCTGCAAATTACTGATCTTCGTGGCGCTCTTCTCGCTGGCACGTTGCGCGGAAACCTTGACCTCTCACTGGCGCGAAATGATCCCCGTTACCACGCAAGCATTTCCGTCAGCGACATCAACTTTCCGTTGCTGACCGATTTGTATTTTAACTACAAGACGTCACAGGGTCTCTTGCGTGGCGTTTACGACTTCACCGGCTTGGGCAGTGACTCGCGCACCATGCGAGGTCGCGGGAAAGTCGAGGTAAGCAACGGCGACGTTTTCGCCATTCCGATTTTCGGGCCGCTGTCAGGAATTTTGAACAAAATCCTTCCCGGCAGCGGATACAGCGCCGCGCGCACAGCGACCGCTGCCTTCAAGGTCGAGAATGGCATTATTCACACCGACGATTTCGAAGCTGCTAGCCTGCTCTTCAGTATGCTCGGCCACGGCGATCTTCATTTTCTCGACGACAAACTCGATTTCAGTTTGCGCTTGAGCATGAAAGGTCCAGGCGTGGTGCTCATGCCGGTTTACAAACTTTTCGAATACGCCGGCACGGGGAGCCTGAAGAAACCCGATTGGCACCCGGCGGTTTTGAGCCGGTAGTGAAGAGAAAGGAAACGGCGAAACGGCGAAACGCCAAGACGGGCCCGTCGCCGGTTCGCCCATTCGCCGATTCGCCGTCTCAACTGCTTCTCGGCGCGCACATGTCCATCCGTGGCGGCGTGAGCATGGCGATTGAGCGCGCGCGTTCAATCCACTGCACCGCGATGCAGATCTTCGTAAAGAACAATATGCAATGGTTTGCGCGTCCACTGACGCGAGAGGAAATCCGCGCTTTTCTTGATCATGTCCAGCGAGGTGAGCTGTCGTCAATCTTCGGGCATGCCAATTATCTCATCAATCTCGCGGCGACGAATCCGCAGTTTCATGCGAATTCGATCCGCGCCCTCTCGGAGGAACTCACGCGTGCAGACCAGCTTGAGTTGCCATTTCTGGTGTTGCATCCGGGCGCGCACATCGGCGCAGGCGAAGAAGCCGGTTTAGAGAAAATCGTCGATTCGATCGACGAGGTGTTTCGCAAAATTCCGACAGTGAAAACGAAGATCGCGCTCGAGACCACGGCCGGACAAGGTTCCTGCCTCGGTCATCGGTTTGAGCATCTCGCGCTACATCATCGAGAACGTGCGCGAACCGGAGCGCGTTACGTGTGTGTCTCGACACCGCGCATCTTTTCGCCGCGGGTTACGACATCAGCAGCGAACGTTCAACGCGAAAGACCCTGCGCGAATTCGATCGCGTGATCGGCCTGGATCGTCTCGTTGCCATTCACCTCAACGATTCCAAAACCGCGCGCGGCTCACGCGTCGATCGACATGAACACATCGGCCAAGGCCGGATTGGCCTGGATGCGTTCCGCTTCATCATGCGTGACCGCCGTTTCCGCAAAATCCCGAAAGTGCTGGAAACACCGAAGGGAAAAGACCTCCGCGAAGACGTGATGAACCTAAGGAGGTTGCGAGCCCTGGCAGAAAAACAATGACGAAGCATGAATGACGAGTGACGCGAACAAATCCGAATGCCTAAATGACGAAAACTTGCTCGATCGCTCTTTTCGTCATTCGGACTTCGTCATTGGGCATTCGTCATTCATTTGATCAGCCGGATCGTTATTGGATAACGATAGAACTTTCCCTCGCTCGCTTGAATGGAGGCAACGATCACCAGCACCAGATTTAGAATGTGCAGGATGCCGAGGATCACAAAACCGATCAGGACCAGACAAAGCACACCGGCGATCACGTTATAGATCAACATCGATATCTGAAAATTGAGCGATTCCTTTCCGTGCTCATCGATCTCCGGGGAATCGCTGCGTTTAGCGAGCCACACGATCAATGGACCAAGAATGTGACCGGCCCATGGCACGAAAAACCCGGCTAATGCGGTGGCGTGGCAAAGCACGTTCCACGTCCTAACGTCTCGGGAAGATGTCGATGTTTCCATGTTTTATCCTTTCGCTTGCGTATCACAACGACTGCCCGCTTGCGACGCGAAGCGCAAGAAAAAAAGATCAGGCTACACTGCTTTTACACGCTCGATGTGCGCGCCGAGTTCGCTCAATTTTTCATCGAGATGTTCGTAGCCGCGGTCGATGTGATAGACCCGACTCACCTCGGTAATTCCGTCTGCTTTCAATCCCGCAAGCACCAGCGCGGCCGAGGCGCGCAGATCGCTCGCCATCACTGGAGCGCCAAAGAGATGATCGACGCCCTGGATCACCGCGGTCGCGCCTTCAAGATCGACATGTGCGCCCATCCGCGTTAACTCCGCGACATGCATGTAGCGTTGCGGAAAAATGTTCTCTGTGATGACACTGATGCCGTCTGTCGTCGAGAGTAGCGCGCACATTTGCGCCTGCATGTCGGTGGGAAAACCTGGATACGGCTCCGTCGCCAGCTCGAGGGGTTTGGTTTCACCGTTTGGTGAGACGGAAATCGAGTCGCCTGTCGCTTCAAGTCGAAAACCACAATTCCCAAGCGCGTTCGTGACCGCTTTCACGTGCTCCGGCGTTACGCGCTTTATGGTAATTCCCTTACCGCAAATCGCGCCCGCGACCAGAAATGTTCCCGCTTCGATCCGATCGGGAATGATGTCGTGCTCGACGCCGTGCAATTCTTTTACGCCTTCGATGATGATTCGACGCGTGCCGGCGCCTTCTATCTTTGCGCCCATCTTGGTCAAAAAATTTGCAAGATCGACAACTTCCGGTTCCTGCGCCGCGCCTTCGATCACGGTTGTTCCCTCCGCCAGCACCGCCGCCATCATGACGTTATCGGTGCCGAGAACGGTGGGCCCAAATTTCCCGCGCAAGTTAATCACCGCGCCGCGCAATTTCGGGGCAAAAACTTTTATATTGCCGCCTTCCACGCGCACGGCCGCGCCCAGCGCCTCGAAACCTTTCAGATGCAAATCGATTGGTCGGTCGCCAATCACGCATCCGCCCGGCATCGACACGGTCGCTTCTTTACAACGGCCGAGCAGCGGCCCGAGCACGCAAACCGAAGCGCGCATTTTGCGCACGACATCGTAAGGCGCGACCGATTGCACGTTCTCGGCCGCCGCCGTGACTGTTCCGCTGGCGCGTTCCACTTGCGCGCCGAGATGGATCAAAATTTGCAGCATGTAATGCGTGTCGCTTAGGTCGGGCACGCGATGAACGATGCACGGTTCGCGCGTGAGCAACGTCGCGGCCAGAATCGGCAGCGAGGAATTCTTCGAGCCGCTGACCTTGATAGAACCAGAAAGCGGATGGCCGCCGTGAATGAGAATTTTATCCATACCTCGCAAACAGGAAACGTGTCACACCTGAATAATCGGTTTTCGAATAAATGTCGCGGTAATTTTTTTCCGCCAGGGTCGAAAGAAGCGCCTCGCTCTGGCCCATTCCGATCTCCAAGGCCAGCATTCCGCCGGGACGCAGGCGCGACGGTGCCTGCGCAATCAGTTCGCGCACCAATTCATCACCGCGCCCGCTGGCGAAAACTGCGACCTCCGGATCGTGTAACACTTCGCGGGAAAGGGTGTGCCGGTCTTGTGTCGAGATGTAAGGAAGATTTGCGACAATGAGATCGAAAGTCCCCGTAACATTTTCAAGGAGATTGCTTTTCAGAAATCGCACCCGATTGGCCAGGTTTAGCCTCGCCGCATTTTCTTGCGCGAGCGCTAGTGCATCGTCCGAGATATCGACGGCGAGAATCTGCGCCTCAGGAAATTCCGCAGCCAAGCTCAGTGCGATCACTCCGCTGCCCGTTCCCACATCCAAAATTTCGGATTTCGGATTTCGGATTTCGGATTCTAAGAACTCAACGAGTTCTTCAGTTTCCGGCCTGGGTACCATTGCGCGTTTGTCGCAAAGAAAAACGTGGCCGCAAAATTCGACCGTGCCGAGCAGATGCTGAAGGGGTTCACCCTCACCGCGGTTCTTCACCAATTCGCGCAGCGGCGAGAGTTCCGATTCCGTTAGCACACGCTCGAATTCCAAGTAAAGCTCGATCCTTTTGCACCCCAGCACATGCGCCAGCAAGTGTTCCGCATTCAGTCGGGGACTCTCGACATTATGTTTCTTGAAATACGCAGTCGTCGCTTGCAGCACTTCAAGAACAGTCTTCGTTTTTGTCATGTCGAGCGAAGTCGAGACATCTCTAAATGTTTCTGGTTTTGAAACAGTGAGAGATTCCTCGACTCCGCTCGGAATGACAAAAGGAGAATTACGCGGCTGCGGTTTCTTTTAGCCGCTCGGCCACATCGGCGGCCTGCAGCGCGCTGATCAATTCCCCTAGATCGCCGTCGATCACGCGGTCCAAATTGTAAAGCGTCAGACCAATGCGATGATCGGTCACGCGGTTTTGCGGGAAGTTGTAGGTACGAATTTTTTCTTCGCGGCCGCCGGTACCGATCTGGCCTCGGCGTTGCGCGCTGTATTTCTCCGTTTCCTCGCGCTGCTTTCGCTCCAGCAGGCGCGCCCGCAAGATCGATAATGCGCGCTCCTTGTTCTTGATCTGGCTGCGCCCGTCCTGACAGCGCACGATCATGCCGGTGGGAATGTGCATGACCTGCACGGCCGAGTCAGTCGTATTCACGCCTTGCCCACCCGGTCCGCCCGAGCGCGAAACTTCGATTCGCAAATCTTCCGGCTTCAATTCCACATCGACATCTTCCGCCTCCGGCAATACCGCCACGGTGGCTGTCGATGTATGAATGCGACCTTGCGCCTCGGTCGCGGGCACGCGTTGCACACGATGAACGCCGCTTTCGTAACGAAGTTTTCGAAAAACAGATTCGCCGGAAACTCGGAAGATCGCTTCCTTGAATCCGCCGAGCTCTGACGGACTCGATTCGAGATCTTCGGTTTTCAGGCCGGCACTCTCCGCATAACGATGATACATACGGTAAAGATCGGCAGCGAAAATCGCGGCTTCGCTTCCGCCGGTTCCGGCGCGGATTTCCACGATGGCGTCACGCTCTTCATTTTCATCGGGCGGCAGCAACGCGATCTGAACATCGCGCTCAAGATCGCCGACTCGTTTTTCCAGATCCGGGATTTCGTCATCAGCCATCGCAGCAATCTCGACATCGCGCGACATCGCCAGCTCGCGATTGTCGTCCAGTTGCTTGCGCGCAGCTTCGAGTTCGTTCCACTTTGCCAGCAGTTGCTTGATGGTCGCGTGCTCGCGCATGATCTCGCTCGCGCGCTGGCGATTGGAAAAAAGCGCCGGATCAGCGATCTCGCGCTCGAGTTGTTCGAAGCGCTCGCGTTTCAGTTTAATGAGAGAATTAAAGTCCATAGCTTGTAGCGGCGATCGCTGATCGCGGATCCGAGCAGGGCGTTCACCGCAGCAACGCCGCTACAGAATCCAGCTAAGCTTTCTTCTCAGCCCGCGCGGCTTTGGTGCTGCCGTAGCGGCGAGCGAATTTCTCGACGCGCCCGGCAGTATCGACGAACTTTTGTTCGCCGGTGAAAAAGGGATGACAAGCGGCACAAATACCGATCTTAATATCGCGACGCGTGGAGCGGGTGTGATACACCGCGCCGCACGCACAGACCATGTCGGTCTCGTAATACTCTGGATGAATGCCTGCTTTCATCTTTCAAATGGAGCGCGGAATGTATCCGCGTGCGCGGCTTCCTGCAAGCGATGAAATCCGAAGACCCATTGCTGGGAGCATGGGAAGAAACGCTTGCGCGGAAGGGCGACGCGCCGGCCATTTTTAACACAGCTGGCGAAGTTTTGAGAACATTCCACGGCATCGAGGAACATGCGCAAGCCGTTGAAACGACGATGGCCCGCGCTTTGGAAGCGAAAGGGCGTTCATCGAAGCCCCACGATGTAAGCGCAATTCAAATTGGCAATCATCAAGATTGGCCGTCGCGTTTTTTGGTCTCGTTTGCGGAAGCGGGATGCTGTTCTTCCAATTGACGAATCTGTTGCCAAGGACCAGGCTGACAAAGCGTTTTCGATCGCGGCAAAAAGCGGAATTATTGATTGGGGTGACAAACCGCCGACGCTCTTCAAGTTAACATCGGGCACGACGGCAGAGCAGCGTCTGGTTCGCTTTCGTAGCGAACAGCTTCTAGCCGACTGCAATCAGATCTGCGACACCATGGGAATTTTAGATGTTGATCTCAACTTCGGCGTCATCCCGATTTCGCACTCGTACGGTTTCAGCAATTTGCTTATGCCCCTGATTGTCCGTGGCGTACCAATGATTCTTAGCCGCGACCGAACGCCGCGCGCCGTGCTCGCCGATCTTGCGCGAACTGGCGCTACCGTGTTTCCCGGCATGCCGCTTTTCTACCAGGCATTTTCGGAGATGGAGGATATTCCGGCGCTTCCGAAACTGCGTCTCTGCGTTTCTGCCGGTGCGCCGTTGCCGGTCAGCGTTGCGAAAAAATTCCGGGAGAAATTCGGACTACCCATCCACTCGTTTTACGGCGCGTCGGAATGCGGCGGGATTTGTTACGATCGCGACGCGACGAACGAAGTCGAAGGATTTATCGGTCAACCGATGCAAGGCGTTCATGTCGAACTTGTCGATCCAACCGCGCCGTCGAGCCAGATTCGTGTGCGCAGCGCCGCTGTGGGCGACGGTTATTTTCCGAAGCCAGAGGAAGAAAAACTTGGCAACGGAATCTTTGTTCCTGACGATCTGCTGGCGCGTGACGGTGCCGGATTCAGGATCGTGGGCCGGATCTCGGACGTGATTAACGTCGCAGGAAAGAAAGTGAATCCGGCGGAAGTAGAAGCGCATTTGCTGCGCTTTAGCGGGGTGCGGCAGGCAGTCGTGTTCGGTCGTCTGGCGGCCGTCGGAGCATTGCGCAACGAAGAAGTGGTGGCATGCGTAGTCGCATCACCGCATGTAAGCGAGACCGACCTGCTGCGATTTTGCCGCGGTGGACTAAGCCCCTGGCAAGTGCCGAAACAGATTTTTATCTTAGACACGATCCCAACGAATGAGCGCGGAAAAATCAGCCGACGCGACCTGGGGCGACGCTTCTCAATGACCAGCGCGACTTCTTAATTGCGAAGATTGGGTTCTTGATAAAGCCTTGACATGGGATTTGCTTACCAAGACGAGGAATACTATGCCGGAAGCACACGGCAAACCAAAACCAATAGAAGCTCAAATGGAATCTTCGAAGAGCGAAGAGCGAGAGGAAACCGAACATCCCCCTGTTCCGCAAGAGGATGAACGCGCGGCGGAGGCCACTGTCGATGCGGAGACCCTCCAATCCGACGACTGGTGGAACCCTTCGCCACCAGCCTCAGATTGGGGCGAACCTGTGACGGAGGCTTCGACTGAAGACGTCATTCCAGGAAAGGAGCCGGGGACGGGTGACGTTTATTTTTGCGGTCACACTAGCCTATTTCCGTTGAACCGCGCGCTGCAAGCAATCGCAAAAGAGAAACTCACCGGCTTGCTACGATCATCCTGCGATGAGGAGCCAATCGACCTTCTGGCGCGCGACGGCGAGATCGTTCTTGTCACAAGTCGGGATCCGGATCTTTATTGTTCAGAGACGCCGACCGCTCTCACCGACATCGATCCGGTAGTTGTTGACCGCGCTCGCAACCAACAAAGGGAAACAGGAACCCCATTCTTCCTGACTCTTGCTCGCGAAGAATTGATCCCTCGCGAGGAGGCGGTGGAACTGATCCAGCACTATGGGCAAAGGCTTTTCTCCAAGCTTTGGACTGTGCCGCGCGCGTGGATAACGTTTGAAAAGAATGCCGATCTGCTAAGTGAGCTGGCGGACATACAAGGGGAACCAAACGTGACTGATTGGGCGCTGGAGACTTTGCGTCTGGTTCAGAATCGCGATCAGCCTGCAAACTTCGACACGACATCCATTCCGGCTTACACCAAAGACGGGTTCGAGCAGGTGCAGAAGTTGAAACTGACTTCGGACGAGGCGCAATTCGCGTCCCAGTTCAATGGCGCCCGGTCGGTGCAACAAATTGCCAAGAATCTGCGGCTCGATTTGAAATCTGCCAGACAACTGTTGTTCCGTTTTCTCGCTCTTGAAATCGTGGAATGCTGGCCTGCCAGCACGGCGGCGAAACCACAACAACAGAGCTTCTTTCAGCGTCTCCGCGGACGGCGCGACCGGTAGCTTTTACCCGGATACGTTCGGGGCCGGTCGCCGATGAAAAGAAAAGTTCTAGTCGTCGATATCGGCGGCACACATGTAAAACTGCTAATGTCGCTCCGCGACGAGCGCGCATTTCCTTCCGGACCGCGAATGGGACCGAAACAATTTCTCGCAGGGTTCAGAGAGACTGTGCCTGGTTGGAAATTCGACAGGGTGTCCATTGGTTTTCCTGTACCGATCCGCAACGGACGGATCACAAGAGATCCGAAGCATTTGGGCAAAGGTTGGATCGGTTTCAATTTTTCCAAAGCACTTGGGATACCGGTGCGTCTGATCAACGACGCGGCCATGCAAGCGCTCGGCAGTTACCGTAACGCCGGGCGCATGCTCTTCCTGGGACTCGGAACCGGGCTGGGTTCAGCGCTCGTTTGGGACAAGGATCTAATGCCGCTCGAGCTCGGCGACCTGCCATATCCGCATGGCAAGATCATTGAAAACTATCTCGGCATTCCAGGCTTGGACTTGTTAGGCCAAAAGAAATGGAAACGCGAAGTGCTCTATGCTGTCGGTCAATTGAAGCAAGCCTTCATCGCTGATTACGTCGTCCTGGGCGGCGGCCTTGTGCATCGCTTTAATCGATTGCCAAAGGGAATCGAGCGCGGCCAAAATGAAAATGCTTTCCTCGGCGGAATCCGTCTATGGGAAACGAAAAGAAATTCGCGAGAACTGAAATGGCGCCTGCTCTGACTGAGCATAAGACCGCTTGGGCTCTGGTAGGCGATGTAAACAAAAGTTACCCGACGAATCAACCCGCGGCCCGTGTTAATCTAACGCACCCGGGGGAAACGTCTCGACAGAAAATCGTCGCCACAAAACGGCTACTATTCATCACACCGGCACTGACGGGGAGCCGCTCGACTTTCGTCGAAATCGGAGTCTTGACATTCGTGGTCAAATTCCTCACCCTGCCGTCGAGCCGCTAATATTTGTCTGTGAAGCGTTCCATTTATATTGTTTGGGGGGCGGGTCTTGGGGTTGCGATAATCGTTTGGTGGCTTGTTTGGTCCAACGCGAAACATCTTTCGTCGTACCCGCCGCTGAACCGAATCCCAAGCTACGGGACTGCAGAGTACGTAAGTGACATACGAATTGGCTGGTGTAATAACGACGGCCAAATCATCGAGAGCAATCTATTTACAGATGCGCTGACAATAACCGTTTTTCTACAGAATTTTGACGGATGGTTAGTGCGTAAGGGACAGGCTGATCAGCGTCTCCTGCCGGAAAACTTAAAATCAGACGAACTCCAGAATTACCTGAAGCTTATCGACCTAAAGAAAAAGAAATCCCCTTCGCTGTCGGATGAGGAAAAGGTCGAACTCGATAGCCTACAGGTGAAAGTTAACCACTGGGTCCTTCACGAGCGCTCAAATCTACGGCTAATGCTCGCAGGCGAGGTATTTGAGACTATTGTTCCTTTCGATGCAACTGCGGCTTCAACCTTTGGCTCGGGAAAGTTCGAAGGCGAGACATACAATCGTATTGTGTTCTACCTAACTGCTCCAACGGAGGCTAAAGAACTCGAAAAATGGCGCGCGATTATTCGCGCTGCTGGCCCAACTTTTAGTGCCCAGATTTCCCTTGCCCGGCCGATTGTCGCCGGTGGCGACGTCCTCCGATTACCGACGCTAGTAAACGCAGACGAAATTTACACGCCCGGCGCCAAGCCGGTATATCGTAGTTTGCCTCTTGTACCGCCGGTTCGCCAGGGTGCAGCCATCACCGCCGTAGTCTTCACAATCTGCGCCGTGTTGGCAGCTGCGTTAGGCACGGCAGCCCTCCGTGACGGGCGCGATACGAGTCTGCCACCTAATCAACAAGCAGCTTGGAGTTTGTCCCGCGTGGTTCTTGCATGGTGGCTGACAATCTGCGTCGGCTGTTTTGCTTACCTTTGGGCATTAATGGGTGAGTATCGCAACATTATCAGTGGGAGTGCACCGATCCTGCTGGGTCTTCAGGGAACGACATTACTTGTCGCTGCCGGAGTTGGTCGAACCAAGGCCCCCCGTCCTTCACAAGGGTTCTTTAATGACCTGATTTCCGAGGGAGGTGACCCGGAAATAGCGCGGCTGCAGATGCTGGTTTGGAATTTCATGCTCGGCATTGTGTTCATCTGGCAGTCCGTGTTCCAATGGACTATGCCGACCTTTGACCCGACAGTGATGACGTTGCTGGGAATAAGCTCTGCTACTTACGTGGGCTTCAAGTTCGTGCCGAAGTGACCTCAAAATAATGTTTCTATGTCTGAAGAAGAAATCACCGCTAAAACGTCGCCGCGCGCGGTCAATCAGTTCCGGGAAAACAAAACGAAAGAAGTCAGCGAAGGCGAAAACGACTCTGAAGCAACGCTTAGCGCGTGCGAGGAAGCTGGAGGCATTAGACGCAGGAAAACCTCTTTTTAAGGTCTCGCGAGAAAGGGCTTGGGCAGCTCAGCCTGAGACTTTGGGGAACCATCCGTTCCGGAACGATGGTTTTCCGCAGACGTACATACAGCAGATTTCGGTGAGCTTGGACGATCCTGATCACCCGCTGACACTCACCTGGACTGGCCCTAAAGCTGATAGCCAGGAAACGGGGCCGTTCAGGACGTCACCTGGCGCAGGTTTAACAGGTCTCAACTGCAATGATGATGCCACGAGTCGCCGCTCGGGCTCCAAATGCACGCCCAAAGGAACCTACCCTGTGCAAGGCTTCCAGCAGAGTCTTAATAGTGATTCTCGCGCTACACACGTTACGTGGTTTATGCAAAACCGAGGAATCGCGCTTCATTACTTCCCAATCGTCCCTGCGTACGCAGCTTCCCACGGTTGTGTACGCATAGAGTCAGTAGATGTCGCGCGGCTAATCCAAGACAATTCACTCGTGGGGGGCACCCAAGTGGTGGTAAGCGGAACCTGGACAAAACCGCCGAAGCAGTGGAGCTGAAGATCTCCGAATTCTGTCGAGGCAATCGACAGTCTTGTAACCTCGCCTGAACGCTTACGGCGTCGGCGACGGAGAACTGCTCGCCCCCGGTTGAAAATAGTCGTCAAGGTCTAGGTCGAGTAGCAGTTTTCCGTTTCCATGGCGGGTTTGCAACGTATCCGCCGCCGTCAGAAGGTATTTTTCGAATCGGGCAAGCTGGCTTATGCTGAACGTGCATTCTTTATGAAAGAAGTCCTTCACGGACGGATCTTCCTTCCACTTCTGAGCGAACGCTATTAACCGATTGTAGGTATCGGGGTGCATGTGACTGATCTGTGAGATGTAGCCTTTTTGCTCGAAAACGTTCTGATTGAGAAGCCCCGCGTCAGTATCCTTAATGGTCAGTTTCTTCACAGTAACTTTGGTGACGTTCGCTGGAACATCCTGGGCTTTATGCGCGTTAACACCATTTACGTGGCCGCCGTCAACGAAATAAACAAAGTTGTAGTCGCTGATGTTGCCGCCTGTCAGGCGGTCCGATTGCGCCATTAAGTAATCAATCAGAATCATCTCGCTCATGTCACGCATCCCGACTAACGCTTGCACATTCTGCTGAGAGAACTGTGTCGAGCCCAAAATAACTTTGACGGGACGCGCGTCAGCCATACGTCTAAAAGCCTGTGTGGTACTGAGATTTGTTCCCGCGTTTAGCCACTCCGCGTAGCCTTCTTCACCTGAGGTATTTTCGATAAGCGCTCCATAGATTTGCGTGAAGTCGGAAGTAAATAGAGTCTGCGCAACCGAAGAACCTCGCGGGTTGGCATAGTATGTGTTAAACAAATTCCAGCTCTTGCCAACCGTGCCGTGGATACCCATATCGGCAGCCAGTCTCACTATAAGTTTGTGCTGCGCGATATCCATCGTACGAAGAACGGCTGGTTTAATTTCGCAGATGTCCCCCAAAACTCGGGACAGGTGATAGTAACCCAGAACTGCGGCAGTGCTCGTCGTGGTGAATTCATTGTCGGTCTGCTTAAATTTCGCAAGAGTCTTACCGGATTTCTCCAATCCAGAACAGTAACTCGCAGTTTCCTGCGAGGGCTTTGTGTTCCCTGTCGGAATTTCAATTACCTCTACTGCTGCGCTGGTACTTTTACTTTTCGGGCAAATGGCCACGGCTCCATCGTCCGGCGTGTTGCCCATTTTATAGAAGTCATAACTTCCCAGGCGCTTTTCATCTGCAACGTCCTCGTCGCCATCCTGGCCCCGATAGTTGGCGTCGGGAAGGTGTTGTGGAATGACACATATCTCATCAGGTCCACCGCTTGGGACTGAATAAGTAATTGTTTGAACGCCCCGTGCCGCGCTCCGGTCAAGCGACCCCTCGTAAGGGTCATTAGTTTGAGCCATAAAAACCTCCTCCAGTAAAGTGCGTACACCATCGCAGAGGGGTTGTCGAAAGCAAAGCGCGAATTGCGAATCCCCTTGCACTACACGGCAGCGCCATGAAAGTTGGGCCAACCGCAATCGGGTCTATGCCAAACGAATGGTACGTCAGCTTTCACGGAGGTGCTGAAAAGGACTCGCTAAACAATATTCACGTCTATTCGAGCGACGGACGCGAAGTGCGGAAGGCCTTAAACACGAAGAGTCTCGCCGCAGGCGTTACCCTGCGTGAACTTCGCGGATTCGTCTTCGGACCGGACCGAAATCTCTATGTGGTCAACTCCTACTACGAATACAGTGAAGTGCTCAAGTTCAAAGGCGCACTCAACAGGGACGGCCAACACGATTTTATCGATATCCTTGCAAAGCGAGATGCTGCGTCGAATCCAGGACTCAGCCACCCCTTTAACGCGGTGTTCGATTCTGAAGGCGATCTCTACGTATCCAGTCAGGATACCAGTCTGATTTCGAGGTATCACGGTCCCACGAGCAAAGTGGGGAAACCTGGAACACCCATGGCTCTGCCATCGTTTATAAAGGACTCCAATGCAATGCCGCCCGGGACCTTTGTTCCGTCGAAGAATCTTTCATCAAATGGCGTTCGGGTGGTCAGGGAAGCCATTTTTGGCTTAGATGGAAATTTGTATGTCGCGGACCGCGAGGCTAACTGCGTCAGAAAGTATCAAGCCCACTCAGGTAGCTATTTAGGAAAGCTTGTTTCGCAGAGTGATGGGCTCGATAACCCAATTCATTTGTTATTCAGCCCGGACGGTCGCTATCTTTTCATTGGAAATGGTGGAAACGATTCAATTCTACTCCACGATACTGCTGAGAATTCAACGAAGGTCTATGTGGCGTCGAAAGCAGGCGGTCTCAATGGTCCGGCTGGGATGGCGTTTGGCGACGACGGTCGCTTCTATGTTGCCAGTCGCAACTCAAGAGAAATACTTCGTTACGACGACATTGATGGAACTCGGCACGGCCAGGTGTTTATCAAGGATCTGAAGGATAACCCGGAGTTTCTGACGCTCGTAAGACACTGAGCTCTAATTTGTTTCCTTCCGAGTGCGCGTATGTTTTTCCTTTGCTGGTCTGGCGCCGATACAAAGGCCTGAATCCGGGGGGCAGGGTTCACGCCACAAGAGGTAAAACCAAGCGCCGAAAAGTAAAGAGTCCTCGCAGGCGGATGAAAAGCTGACGGCGTTTCTGGAATTGGAATCGGCGATTCGCGCTTGCATGAATTGTCTTGACTACCTAGCGCGATTTTTCCAAACTCAGCGTCGCTAAAACGGATCTGAATCAGGCGGAGGAACTTTCCCCGTCAGGTTCTTCCCACCTCTTCCAGACCTGCAATGGCAGAATCAATGTAGCGGGGAAAAGAGAGGAAGAACCCATGAATCCACTAAAAAAAGCAATTCCAGTATTTCTCGTTGCACTGTTGTTTGCTTGCTTTGCCACCGTCTGCGTTGTGCAAGCTCAATCACCCACCCCGAGCGAATCGCCCATTGCATCACCCTCACCGACTGAGAAAGGTGCATTGCCCTCACCGGCCGGGTCGCCAACGGCTTCGTCATTTGGTAGATCACGTGTTTCCTACGGCAGAGAAGAATGTGTAGCACTTCCTCCGGCTCCTGGAACTGAAATTGATTCAGGCCGACAGGATGATGAAGACGACCTTTGCAAAATTAAATTCGACGATCCGAACGTGGTTTTGTGTCCTGCGCTTTATAGCACAAATCCTGGGACTGATATCTACGAATTACCGACTGGAGTTTCAAGAGCATCCTTTGAACAGAAGGAATGCGCCGAGCAGACAGGGAGAAACGCCGACTTTCTAGCAAAATATAAGCAATCAACAAGCTGCTCTTACACTCCGGCGATATTAGCTTACGGAAAGGTGGCTGATGCACTCAAACTTCATGTTGATGTTCCGGCAACTGTCTATCGAACGATGGAACAAGCAACCCACAAGGGAGTCGAAAAAATAGCCGGCGCCTATGCTCACGGGCTCATAAAGCAAACTTGGGCTGGACTCGTTAGCCAAATGGCAAATTCAAATCCCAAAGTGATAAAGGACGGACTTCTTTACGGAGCATTGCTCGACCACCAGGGTGGAATTGATCACCATCCTACTTTGAATCACAGGGGTCCCGATTCCAATCCTGCAGCTCCCTTTCTTGCATCTTCAACTTGGGCCATGGCTACGAAAGGCGCAGAGCTAAGGAGTCAAATTCCGCCTTCGCTGAAGACACTCGGGCAAATGATGGCCGTTCGCGATGTAGGTGAAATGGCAATTATCGATCACATATTGGCTCAACAGGACAGGTTTGGAAATGTAGCTAAAAAAGACAAGATTTTTTGGTTGGAGCAAACAGACGCTGGTCAAAAGCTTCATTCTGTAAAAGCTACGAAGGCAAACAAACCGATTGACGGTACCAATCAAACGACGATGCAGTATCTAAACGCGAACCATATCCCTTATGTTCAGTTTCCCGTAATGGTTCTTGCCGACAACGATTGCGGATTGCGGCAAGATAGCAATGTAGTTCAAAAAAATAATATGGTTCAGCATCTTCGTCACATCAGTTCTAGCGTGTACAAACACGTTCAAAGTTTTGCAAAAACAAATCCGGGCGAGTTACTCGACTATTTTCAAAATCAAACTCTTATGACGAGTGATGAAGCCAAGGGAGTTATTGCACGGCTACAGGAAGTGGCCTCAATTCTGAAAAAAAACTGTGACAATGGAAATCTCCTATTCGATTCAGAGCCCGAAATTTTCCTAGGTATGGAGCCAATCCTACCAAAGAATTGCGAATAACTGGCACGTCACTGATGATCTGCTAGTTTCCAAGGCGCTGTGCAACTCGAGCTGGCCGTGCGGCTGGTCACGACGTGCGCAGACTTCGACGTATCTTTGTAATGACGAAGGCCCTCCTTCCCGGCAGTATCACGGGCATTTTCGACGGGACAACGGAACAGTCTGTCAAAGACTTCCAACAAGGCGCAGGTTTGACAGTGGATTGCATCGCAGGGCCTGTGACATGGCAGGCACTACCAGCCGATCCAGATACTCCAAGCGTTAGCTCGTGGCGCCTCGGGTGGCGTTGTTGCAGCGTTACAACGCGGCCCCAAAAAGTATTCAACTCCTGCAACGGATTCAGGTCGGTGGATGGTGATTTCGGGCCGAAGACCGAAGCCGCAATCAAAGCCTACCAACAGGATCGGGGTACTCATGTGGATGGTATTGTACGCGATCAAACAGGGTGGGTTCCCGCAGCTGCCACGAGTGCTACTCTCGGTTTACTTTCCGGCCTTGCGATCATACAATGTGATATATTTTGAGTAAGGCCTAAGCTTTATAGCGGCTGAATATTCAACAGTAAATCAAGATTAAACGGTAATATGGCTGACATTAATGATCTAGTTAAGATCGCCCGAACACAGATCGGGACCGAGGAAGACGACAAGCATCAGAACAAGGGCTCTTCGATTCTGAAATACCAACAGTCCACGGGGTTGAGCGGCCAGGGCTGGCCGTGGTGTGCAGCATTTGTGGACTGGTGCGTTCAGCAATACGCAGACGAAGGCGGACTCGACGTTACACACGTGCCCCGGACTACGGCTGCTTTTGGTCTTATTTCATGGGGCAACGACAACCACTACCAAGTGTTCAATCCCCCACTTAAAGCCAAGGACAGCAAGCCCAACCCCGGGGACATCGTCGTCTACGAATTCTCGCATACAGGTATCGTTTCTCGCAACGGAGACTCTCAGCATGACTTCTATGCAATCGAAGGTAACACCAATCCCGGCGGAGGCCGCGACGGCTACGAAGTCGCCGAGCGCGGTCGCAACTACAGTTCCGTGAGAAAGTTCATTCGATTGCCCGTCCAAGCAGCTTAACCACGCGCCCTCCGGCAGTGTTGCCTCATTTAAGGCCGACCTGAATATTGTTCTGTCCGGCATGCGGGTTGGTGGCGACTCGCCTTATTGGTCGCATCCCGCTTTAAGATGAATTCCAGCCAGGACCTGCCGAGAGCCTCCTTTTTCTGCACAGGGTCCGAATACCATGTAGGATCATCCTTAGTATACTCCGTCGGCTGAAGCGTTTTCATCAAGTTGTCGCCAATGAAAAGATTCAGCCTAGGCAACTGCTCCACGACCAATGCATCGCTCGTCTGCTCGCTGGTGATGACCTTATCTGTCTTCAGCTTTTCGAGCCATCCCGCCAGATTTCCAAGTTCCAGGCTAACGATAAAGACCGGCGTTTGTGCATGCACAGAAGCGGCGAAGACAACGATTGCACCTAGTGCGATAACCAACCGGCACGCGCACAGCCTAATTTTGGTTCGACCGGGTCCATTGAGCGAGGCGGCAGTGTAGGCGGGAGGCATCTTGGTTTTTGGAAGTACAGCATCAAATGAGTCGCAGTTTCGTAGGTTGCCATGAGTCCGAATTCGCTTCATGAAAACGCGGGTGTAAATTTTGTTAATGCCGGTGCCAGGAAATTCATGGAAATGCACATCAGTGCATTGTGGGAGCGGTACTGGTGGTAGTGGTGCTTGTGTCGCCCTTGGCGTCCTTCAAGTCCTGGAGATCGGGGATTTTGCCGGCCAAGACATCGTCGAGGACTTTAAGGTTCTTGACGCACTTGTAATAGAGCGTCTCGCCGTCGGGCGTGAGACGGTCCGACCGTGGAATATCGCGGCCGCTCGCTTCGGTCACGAGTGAGGTAATCGACGACGAATTTGCCCGAGCCGGCGGGTTTTTCGATGAAGCGCATGCCAGTTTGATGAAAGTAAAAGGCGGCCTCGGCACTTTGGATGGCGGTGAAGGCTTGCTCATAAGCTAGGGCGTGGGTTTTGGCGTCGAAAATCTGACCTAACCCAAAGATATAAGTGGCGCCGAGCCCCAAGCCGCTGGCGGTACTAACTCCCCATCCGATTACTTTTGCGGCACCCGCGAGCGCGCCAAGGGTAGCTTGCGCGGTGGCAGAACCGTAGCGAACACTCATGTGGAATGTGGAGCGATTCGCGAGTTTTCGCTTAACTTCGTCGGTGAAATTTAGAACGTCTCGATCTGTTACATGATATTGGACGGTAACGTCATCTTTCACGCCGGTGCCCGTAGCACCGGCTTGTCCCCTGCGCGCAATCTCGACAAGTGTCGGAGTGGAACAAGCGAAAAGGGCGAGAGCCGTTACAAACGTCGCCAGACGTGCGATGGGTACGATGTGTACGGAAAACTTCGCCTTTGAATTCACGATCATCACATCGGTGGTTTTCCGCTGTCGATGTACGCGGCAATGTGGTCGATGTAGCCGCTCTTGATTTCGTGATCCTTGATGGGCGGCAGCTTCGGCAGGTCGATTAGGCTTTGGAAGCCGACTTGGACATTGGCAAGGAACGAATTCCAGTAATGCTCGTCGGAGTGAAGTTTTCCCTGCGCGTCAAAGTAACGCAGTTGTCCGCAATGGCCGTAGATGTCGGGACGAGGAAAATGAGGGAAGAAGCGAGGAGGAACACGCGTTACAATGTCTTCATCGTTAACGAAGCGGAAGTATTGCTGACCGAACTGGATGTCGCAGTTGCCGCAGAAATCAGGATTACCAAGGCGCGGTTGGCCGAAAGTGTAGAGGCCGTTGAACGGGATGCGATTATCGGAAAACGCGCAAGCAGCTGCAGCCATCAGAGCCAGCACGCCGCCGAGGCTGTGACCGGTAATCCAGAGGGATTGCGCCTTGGATTGCACTTGGTTCTGAATGTTGGCCATATCCTCCTGGATGCCGGGCCAAAGGGTGCTGAAGGCGCGGGCGAAGCCTTCGTGAACACGACCAGTGGTGTGAAATGCAGGAGCGACATCAATTTGCCGCGCATCGAGATTTACCAGCCAATTATTGGCGTCAAATTTGCCGTTCTTTTCATTAATCGTTCCACGAAAGGCGATGATCATTATCGCTTGATTGCCCGCGACGAACCCTTGAATGTCGAGCGGGCCGGTAATTGCAGGCTGGGCTTGGAGCGACCATTGGTCTGCCACTGACTTAATGGTCGAGTCTTCTTCGTAAGCGAGATTGGATGCCCAAGCGAGGGCGAGCGCGTTTTCAGGACTCCATTTGGCTGTCGCGGAGTTAAAATTCTCAAAAGCGTCAGATGGAAATTTCCCGCCGCTTCCAGAAGCGGCGGCCGCGCGGCGGGGGGATTTGGCTGACATTCGCACAAATTCCACCAAATCCGCGCGGGCTTGTCTATCGGGGGCAGTCCCTGATTTTTTTAAGTTTTTTCTTTAACTTCGTTCGGCAAATCAAATATAAACCTTAACGGAAAGAGTAGAGCCATGCAGAGGTTCCCCTTAGAAAAACAAAGATCAAACATAGTTACGAGCCGCCACGAGGGTGGGCCGCAGCGATCTTCCCGGACAAAATCCCCGATGGATTCCCCGATGAAGATGGTAGTAAGAATAAACGTGCTCATCATCCATCATGCGCCGCTCATCCGTTCCGGATTGGCCTCTTTGATTGACGCGAACGACCGATTTGCTGTCTGCGCTCAAACGGATGATACGCCCACGGCGCGGGAAATGTTTGTCCTCCATCAACCGCAGTTAGTCGCCCTTGGATTGACGCTTCGTCGCGGGAGCGGCATCGAGTTGATCAAGGATTTCCGGAGACTGAACAGGGCAACTCGACTTCTTGTGCTCTCGGCACGGGAAGATCCATTGACGATTCAACGCGCATTCCGTGCCGGGACCCATGGATATCTAGCGCTGGAAGATGATCCCGCGGAAGTCTTGCAAGCGCTTAACAGGATCTCCGACGGTCATCTCTTTGCGAGCACTACCGTGATCCGCTGTCTGCTGGAAAGTCTCGCGACCAACGAGATTGAGCCAGCGCGCTCAGAGGTGAAACCGCTGAGCGACCGCGAGCTGCAAGTCTTTTCTTTGATTGGGCGCGGGTTCGGCGCGTCACGCTTGGCAACTGAGTTGCATCTCAGCGTAAAAACAATTGAAACACACCAGGCGCACATCAAGGAAAAGCTCGGATTACGCAGCGCGTCCGAGCTCAGCGAGAAAGCTGCGCAATGGATGCTGCATTCAGTGCGGCGAAGCCTGCGATTAAAGAAATTGCTGAAAACCGCGGGCCGAAACGGACAAGTTTAGCGTCGAGGGTTTCAACCTGCGCGTTTCACTTTAGCGGCCCTGGCGCAAGGCGGTCGTGCACTGTGAAACCGCGCATTTCTAATTCCTGTCGCAAGCGCGATGAAATCTCCCCGGAAAGCGCGACCAGAACATTTGTGTTTTTGCCGGATTGCGCAGCGAGTTTTTGCACGTCGTTGGTGAAGCCTGCCGCGCCTGACGTCCAGGCGGCGTAATCCCATTGCAAGGCTACTATGATTGTTCCGTCTTTCGCGATGCAGATCGGAAAATCGTGAAGCATTGCGATGCGGGCGATCGGCGTTTTTTCGTCGATCTGATTCATCAAGGCCGCGGTGTGAACACAAAAGAGAGCGTCTGCCTCGGTGGTGCTTTTTTGCGCTGCCACTTTCACAAAGGCCCCGCGATTTGCCACGCCTTTGAGTGACTTGAGATTGACCGCGAACGTCGTGGATTGCGTCGGCGTAAACGCGCCGCCGTGAAGGATCCGTTCAATGTCACTCGCGCTGGCGCCCATTGCGCGGAAGGCAGAGCGATTGATTTGCTCAAGTTCGGACGGCGATTTTTCCCGCAGCAGTTGCTCGACCGTGCTGTTGAGATCGGTTACCGCGAGCGCAGCTCCCATTGGGCCACTGAGTGGAAGAGTAGCGACACTAAAACTGAATCCACCAGCCCACGAAGCCCAGGCGACATCGTCCAGCTGCTTTTGCAAAACGGTGTTGGTGCTGTATGGGTCGATCCCCATTTCGAGCGCGATCTTCCGTTTTTTATCCGAGTAACCCATCACGTCTTTCATCCTGCTCCCATCGAGCTCGTCCTCGCCGCCACCTTTCCCAACGTTCTGGACTGTCTCCTTTGCGCGGCCGAGGAATTTCATAATTCCCTTTGGGACATTGGAAATCGCCTGCGCCGGATCCCTCGCGATATTCTTGGCCGAGTTGAGCGGGCTCTTTGCCGCGGCAACTAGTGATTTCTTAAACTCGTCAGTGCGCGAAACCTCCCGCAGCCGCGCGATTGCATCGATCTCCTTCAGCCGTTGAAGCAGCATCTCGTTTCCGTCCGCTTCAAAAACACCAAAGTCGGAATCGATCGTGAACTGATTCATTCCGGACGCCGTCGGGACCGGGTCGCGCACGACATAATGGGGCCCCTTGAGCAATTCCGGTTTGAGGATCTCGCTCGCTTTGAGCTCAGGCAGCTCTTCAAACACGGCTACTGCCTGGCGCACTTCAAAAGGTTCCGGCGTTTGGGAGAGACATTGAAGAGTCGCCCCGAGCGTAAACGTCATAAGAATGTTCGTTGCCTTTGTCATTATTTTTTCGGCCTGGATGGATTTACTGCAGATTCGATTACTCAATCGCGGGCGGAATGTGAAGATTGAAGATGAGCGATTCGTTTTCGAGACTTGCTAATCGCCCTGAGGCAAACCCTCGCGGATTGCCCGGGAGAAATCCGGGTCATCGTTGGCGGCGCGTGCACGTTCGTCAATCAGGCTGCGCTGTTTGAGTTCGATGAATGATAAACCTCCGGTGGCGATGGCGTGATCCTGATAAAGCATTTCGTCGGCCTTTCCATTAAAGAGAATTCGCCAATCCCATGGTGCACGCAGTTTGACTGCTCGCTGCGTGCGAATGCTAGTGGTGCAGTTGCTTGTAACCGCGTTGTACCAGCGCGGACTCTCGTGCAGAGCGTTGACGCTGTTTATGTATTCGCGAAATCTCTCTCGCGCCTGCGCCGGGGAAGCCACCGTGTGATACAGATAAACGTCCTCCCGCCGATAATTAGTGCGCAGACGAACGACATCGCGCTCATCCGCCACGACGTAAACAAGCGTGTACTGCCGATAAAAACCTTCCAAAGTGGAGTATTGCTGTCCAACAGTCTTGCGCGTTTCGATGGAAAAACAGAGCGGAAGTCCATCCGAAAATTGAAAGCTCACGATGGGATGCGCGATCCAGGGAGAACCCCAGTAATTAATAGCCACATCCATGCCAGTGATCTGCGAGGGCCGCACGGTGCGCGTTTCCCACTGCGGCGTGAAATCTGTCTCTGTGCGGTAGTCGCAATTTCGCACGTTGTGAAGTGTCACGGAGTCGCCATTGATTTGCGCCCACGCCGTCTGTGCAACATCTGGCTGCCAGGGACGATCATTACTTGGCCTAAGCGTCAGCCACCACAATACAACGAGCGCGAATGCGCCAAAAACAATCGCAAGCTTTAGCAGTTCTCCGCGGACGAATACGATCGCCGCGAGCAAAACGACGACAAACAGAATCGCCGCGATCGCGCCCGCTGTTGGAAAATCAAAATAGAGGGCACCAAACGACCACGCGACACAAAGCACTGCGACGAGCCAAGCGACTGTGTAAGCGAAAAATCGCAGCACTTTCATTGCTGCCAAGCCTTAACGTAGGCGGTACAATCGTGTGGTGTAATCCGAAACGGGTTGCCGACCAAGTAGCGCTAACGACAACGATGAATTGTAAGATTCTACTGTCCTTGCGATTCGGGACCCTGGTCCGCTGAGTCGTCTTCGACGTCGTCCTTAGTTACTTTCCAAGTTTTGTCAGGATTGTACTTGTCCATGCTCTGAAACGTTTTCAGCGTATCGGGTCCGAGGTCTTTCTCATAAACAATCCCATCCGGGCCGACTATGAACGTATATACTCCGGTCACACGATATTCCGCGGGTGCTGCAGCCAGCGCAAATCCGCCGATCATCGCGCCGCCAACCACGAAGTCCATCTCTCCCATGGGCGCCGCAGGTCCTTGTCCCTTTAGTACCTTAAAGTAGTAGCCGTGATAGGGTTGAGGTTTACTAGGATTCGAATACCCTTCTTCGAGCGCCTTTGCGACTCCTTCTCCAACCGGACCTCCCCACGTTCCGTCCGCGTTCTGCCACGCCAGCCCGTCCTGTTTTCCTGGTGAGCTAATGATTCGCTGCGCGTATTGGTTTACCTTCGAATCATCGTGCTTTTCTTGAGCATACTCGTGTTGTGCTTCCGCGAAGCCACGACAAATCTGAATGGCGTTTAGTTCATTGGCTCCGACGCGCCGATTTAATATTTCTTCGCGGCCTACTTTCGTATCAAAGAGCCACTTGCCTTTGCGCTTCACGATCGGAATGGGAACAGGAAAATCATCGTTGCCCACCAGGAGAATGGCGCGATTCGGATTCTTCTTGTCTATTTCAATCGAGCTCTTTTCCTTTGCCTTGGCCGCAAACTCGGCTGCCCGATTCTTGTCCTGAACCGGGTCTTCGGAAGCGACTATATCCTCACCGTCCGGCCCCAGAATTTCCTTCGCCGTGGCAACGTCAAAATTCGCCGCGACCTGAACAAGGGCATCAGCCGCCTGTTTCGGTGTGTCGAATTCCTTTTGCTTTGGTTGCGACGCCGCAGCTGCATCCGGTTTGGACGGTGTGGCCGCGTGCAAGGCGAGGCCTAACGAGCAGGAAATAGCGATCGCGGAAGCGATCAGAGAAATTTTTGAAGAAGTCATGATGTTTGATTTTGATTTCATTTGTTTCCTCTCATCGAATGATTTGCTTATCTTCTGCGTCCGCCGCCGCCGCCACCGCGTCCGCCGCCGCCTCCACCGCCACGTCCGCCGCCGCCTCCGCGACTCATTCCGCCACCGCCCATGCTATGGCCGCCTCTGCTGCTGCTGGCTCGCGCGTAGTTTCCGCTACCGCCGCCGCCAAATCCTCCGCCGCCTCGAGAAGCGGAACTAGGTCGGGACGATGCACTGCGGTTACCGACTTGGTTTTTAGCGCTACCGCCAGCTGGGCGAGCACCAGCTCCAGCGCCGCCGCCGGGACGAGCTCCCGCTCCAGCGCCACCAGCACCACCGGGCTTTCCGACGCCACCAACGCCGCCTGCACCGCCAGCACCACCGGGTCTCCCGGCACCACCAACGCCGCCCGCGCCACCGACACCACCGGGTCTCCCGGCACCACCAACGCCGCCCGCGCCACCGACACCACCGGGTCTTCCGGCACCCCCAACGCCACCCGCGCCACCGACACCACCGGGTCTTCCGGCACCCCCAACGCCGCCCGCGCCACCGACACCACCGGGTCTTCCGGCACCCCCAACGCCACCCGCACCACCGGCCCACCCGGACCACGTCCGCCGAATTTATTGGCCGTATTTCGGTCGCCATACGGGGCATTTCCCCGGTGTTGCGGATTGTGCTGCCAGTTACCTCCTTGTCCGCGATTGACGTTATTGCGGTTGAAGTTGTTGTTACGATTGAAATTGTTGTTGTTATTGATGTTGATATCCCCGCCGCCCCAGTTGCAATTGCCCCAGTGACCGCCCCAAGCGCCCCACGCGGCGGCACCTAGCGCAATTCCCGCGCCCCACATCAAAGCTGTCCCTGGCACGTAGCCCGGATAGGTGTAGGGGTAATAAGGATAGGCAGGCGGAGCAGGTCCGTACACCACGACCGGGTCATAAGACGGGACATAGATAACATCGGGATTCGCTTGCTCAATTGTGATCACCTGCTTGCCGCTAGAGACGGTTTGGGTCTCCACCGTCTGTTGTGAGCTGGTCTTTAGATTTCCTGTGCCCTGAGCCTTCGCGCGCATGCGCTGGACTGCGTCCATCACGTCAGATTGCTGTGCCAGGAATGCGTTTCCCAAATCCGTCGTCCATTGAATATTGCCGGCCATACGCTGCACCACGTCTGGAAACTCTACCAATCCCTGAACGCTTGGGTCCCACGTCTGCTTTGCCACTGCGTCCGCCAGCGCTTTGCCTTTCAAATTCTTGTTCTGATCCATCCATTGCTGAAGTTGGATGATCTCGAGTGGATAAGTGGAAGCAGCCAGCGTCTGAGCCAGGAGTGGATCTGAATAAAGAGCGATCGGCGCGACCAGAGAGTCCAATTGATCATTCGGAACCTTCGGCGCCTGCTCCGTGGTCGTCATAACCTGGGATTGAGCTTGCTGTGCCAACACGATTGAGGCCGGTGAGAACAGCGTGGTACATAGCGTGGCGCATAAGATGGCGATCACGCTGTGAAATAGTTTGCTGCTTGGTGATTTCATAACTCTTTTACTTTTCAACCCGCAATTATTGACGAAGTTCCTCGATTGTCATATAGAACTTTCCTCCAATGGAAGCCGACGGAGGAAAAGTTCTAATTTGGTGGCACAAACAAAAATCGCAGGAGATACAACTATGAACAACGTTAAGAAAATCGCAGTTCTATTGCTCGTGATCGCAGGGATGACGGGATTCACGCAGGCGTCGACTCATCATCATGAATCCAAGTCAGACGCAACTTTGCGCCTGAGCGGGGGTTCATTCGCCCTTGGAATCGGTTTCAGGTGGGGGTCAGGGACGCTGACCTACAAGGGCAAAGACTATCCGGTCAAGGTGAACGGACTATCGATAGGCAAAGTCGGCATGACAGGCGTTTCCGCGTATGGCGAGGTTTTCAACCTAAAGCATCTTCAAGATTTCAACGGTCATTATAATGTCGGTGCCGAGGGCACCCGCGGTGTGACTATTGCCAAAGGGAAAGCTAGCAGCCTCATGTCAAATCAGGCCGGTGTGATAGTCCGCCTCTCCGCCACTCAAACAGGCCTTGATGTCAACGCAACTGGTGGCGGCGTTGACATGCAAATTCAGAGATAACGGGGTTGCCTGATAAATAAATCTGAGTGCGCCGCCGACGGTGCACTCAGCAATGCTCGAATGGCCGAGCTTTCCTCACCCGCCGCCGTACTTGAAATCGGAACGGCAGCCCCATGGGTGCGGAAATGGCCGTCGCCGTGGGTGCGTGGACCACTCTGGGACGGATTCTGGATGCTTAGCGCGCTTTGGCTCGCGCCCATCGTGCTGTGGTTGGCGCACGGGTATTCCAATCCGGAGTCGAGCCCACTCGATCTACTTTACTTCGGTTTAACCGCGCTCTTCTGGATCGGACATCGCTTGTCTAGCACGTATCTTGCGTACTGCACTGAGGCATACCGACCGCTCCTACGACTCGAACCGATCCGGTTCGTCTTGCTGCCGCTTGCAATAACAACAGCGTGCTTTGCCATATTTCTGCCTGGCGACTCAGCGCTGCCATGGACGCGCGAGGAGCGACTGATTGGACTGGCGATTGTCGATTACGCGTGGGTGACATACCATTTCGCGTCGCAGCATTTCGGTGCCCTTTCACTCTACCGTGCACGCGCCGATCGCGGCTGGTGCATTCAGACTAGACGACTGGATCGTTTTTTTGCGCTCACTGTAGGCGGCGTGCTTGTTTTTGTAGCAGACATCCTCGCCGGATCCGTCGCCTATCAGGATCAGTGGATCGATCGCTGGTCGTTCGCCGCGTGGATTGTGTCGGCGCAGGATGGAATCCGCAGCGGCGGAATGCTGACGCTGCTTATCGCGACGGCCGCCATACTGTTCGCGGAGTTGCGCGCGCCACGATGGTCGTTGCCACGCGTATTGTACATTGTTGGAATCGCGGTGATGGTTGGACTCGCTCTTCGTCCTCGAAGTTTGTTTCTGTTTCTTGTGATCTGGACGTTCGCAGCACTGGATTCTCGCCACAGGGCTGGGCTCGCAGACACCGTGCGCGGAGCCAAGTCCAACCAGCGGCATCGTGCGTGGCCTTCTGCATAAGTTGAACATTCGGCCGTGGGCGGTCGTGCTCTTTTTTATGGCGCTGTCCGTAGTTCTGTTGCCACTCTTCGAGGTGGAAGCAAACCGCGAGACAGGGACGTATTACGGCGACCGGATCTTCGGCGCGTTCGCGACGCAACTACGCACCTCCTCCTGGGTACCTGCACTGGTCGCGCTTGGCTTTGCGACGGGCTTCATTCATTACCTGCTCGATCGAAGCGTTTATCGAATGTCGGACCCGCAAGTGCGCGCGGCAGCGTCTGGCCTTGTTGGTAACGCGAGCAGGATTTCCAGAAGAAAATGGATACGTGCGCTCCCTGTCGTTCTTGCGATCACGCTTGCTTCTGTTTCTTCGCTGCACGCTCAGACTGGAAGTCCCGCTGCGACACAGCAGCCACCACTCAAGGCGATCTACACGCCCAAGCCGGTATATCGACCTGAATGGGCGAAACAGGGGCTCACTGGGAAAGGGGTTGTCTTGGTCACAATCGATCAACAGACCGGTAAGGTTACTGGAGCAAGAATGGTTCAGAGGACTGGAAACCAACTCCTCGACGGTGCTGCTCTTGAAGCGTATTCGCAATGGCGTTTCGAGCCGGGCACAGTCTCGCAGGTCAAGATTCCCATTGAATTTAAGAATCGCCCAAAACCTCAGACAGCTAACCGCGCGCTGCCGAAGCCGGCAACTCTCTACCCGTTATTGATTCTCGTTGCTTTTGCTGTGGCTGCGATGGCAATGCGCACAAGGAGGAGAGCATAAGATATCTTTCCGGGTGCCACTTCTGTAATTGCGGTTAGTGACAACAGACTGCCCACGTCTTGTTAGTCGCCCAGGCAAATGCCCAGTGCGCGCGCAGTGCGGACCAGATTGCCGTCAGAGCGCACGGTTTTGAGTTTTCCGATCGCGTCACTGATTTTGATCGCGCCGATCTGGTCGCCCGTGAAAGCGACCATCTTGCCGAAGTCACCCGCCGCCACCAGCTCGATCGCTTCCGCGCCGAACAGTGAGCAAAGCGCGCGATCAAACGTGGTCGGCGATCCGCCGCGCTGAAGGTGACCGAGCACGCACACGCGCGATTCCTTGCCGGTCCGTTTCTCGACTTCCGCGCTAACGACTGCGCCGATTCCACCCAGCCGCGCCTCGCCGATTTTCGTCTGCGCGCCGGAAGTTACAAAGCCGCCGCCCTTTTCACGAGCGCCTTCCGCGACGATAATGATTGTGAAATTCTTCCCCAGATTCTCGCGTTCCTGGATTTTTGCGCAGACGCTTTCGTAACTGAATGGAATTTCGGGAATCAAAATCACGTCCGCGCCGCCGGCGACGCCGGCGTACAGGGAAATCCACCCCGCATAGCGTCCCATCACTTCGAGAACCATGATGCGCTTGTGACTTTCAGCGGTAGTGTGAAGGCGATCCAGCGCATCGGTTGCGCACGACACGGCGGAGTCGAATCCAAAGGTGAAAAGCGTTCCTTCGAGATCGTTGTCGATCGTCTTGGGGACGCCCACCACAGGCACGCCGTGTTCAAACATCTGTTGCGCGATGCTGAGCGAGCCGTCACCGCCAATGGTCACGAGTGCGAACAGGCCGAGCGCGTCCATGCCGGCCTTGACCCCATCGAACAATTCTTTCGGCAACGCGCGACTCTCGCCGTGGCCAACTTTCGCGGAGAATTTCCCGCGACTGGCCGTGCCGAGAATCGTTCCGCCGCGCGTCAACAATCCGCTGAGCACATGGTAATCGAGCGGTCTGGTCTGCCGCGGCTCCAGCAAGCCATCGTAGCCGCCGACAATGCCGACACATTCCCAGCCACGCTTTGCCGCTGCTTTTGCCACGGCGCGAATGACTGCATTTAAACCCGGACAATCTCCGCCGCCGGTGACAACGCCGATTCGCTTGCTCATGTCGTTACTTTGAACTCTGCGCAGCGAGCCAGGCAGCGCGGTTTTCGCGGATCAGCGCGATGCATTTGTCGATCGTGTTTACGCAGTGCGGGATGGTGAAATCGATTTCGCTGGCGAGTTCATGCCCTTTGCGGAGCATCGAGCGGCGACCCCATTCCACGAGCTCGGCCCACATTTTCCCAACCAGAATGAGCGGCGTGTTATAAAGCTTGCGCACTTGGAGCAGTTGCCACGCGAGCGATAACTCCAGCAACGTGCCGATACCGCCCGGCACGACCACGAAGGCGTCGGACACGATCATAAAATGGTGGAGTCGTGAAAAGAACGTGCGGTGTTCGTACGCCTGACCCACAAAAGGGTTGACCTCCTGTTCGAATGGCAACTCGATCCGAATTCCTACGGAACGCTTGAGCGCCTTGGGATGAACCGAGTGTGCTCCCTCGTTTGCTGCCTGCATGAGGCCGGGGCCGCCGCCGCTGATAATATCGCAACCCATCTTCGTTAATTCGGCGGCGAGTTTCTTCACTCCCTCATATGCGGGCGTGCCGGGCTTGATGCGCGCCGAACCGAAGATTGTCACACGATAATTTTGGCGCGTGGTGCGCCGGAAACGCGTCAGCTCGTTGACGACGTCCCACAGACCGGTCACTGCGCGTTCAAGGAGTTGGATGGCCGCGTCTTCGTCGCTGAGACGAACGATGTCGGATTGTCCGAAGGATGCTTTTTTCTTGCTCATGTTAATTGATTTTCAGAGTCTCGATGATCTCGCCCATCTTCGGCAGTTTCGATGGCAGCCGGTAGCGCCGTTGAATGAGTTTGGCAAGCGCGGCGCGCTGGTCGTCTTCCCCGTGAGTCAGTACCACGCGCGGCTTGCTCGGCGCAACGACATCGAACCAACGC
Source organism: uncultured Verrucomicrobiae bacterium (assembly GCA_963840305.1). Taxonomy (GTDB): domain Bacteria; phylum Verrucomicrobiota; class Verrucomicrobiia; order Chthoniobacterales; family UBA10450; genus Udaeobacter. The sequence goes on along the minus strand of CAWIYE010000014.1, from coordinate 7,631 downwards.
AAAAGATCGCTCTGCCCCGCGTGCGCGCTGAACCCGCCCAACGTGTGAATCGTTGCTTTCACGGCGATTTTTTCGCCGAAAATCTTCACCTCTTTCTCGCCATCGACCAGCCGTCGGCCCAGCGAGCCGTCCCCCTGATAGCCGACAATGAGCACGTGCGTGCTCGGCTTCCAAAGGTTCGCTCTGAGATGATGAAGTATGCGGCCGCCGTTGCACATCCCCGCGCCGGCCATCACAAGACATGCGCCGCGCACATCGTTGATTGCGCGCGATTCCTCCGCAGTCGCGGTCGGTTTCATCGTCTTTAAGTCTGCGCGCAAGGGACGGTCGCGGATGAAGGCCTTCATCTCGTCGTCGAAAAGCTCCATGTGCTTCATGTAAATGTTCGTCGCCTCGATTGCCATTGGGCTGTCGAGGAAGATCGGAAACGGCCTTACTTTTCCGGCGCGGAACATTTTCGCGAGCAGCAACGTGATCAGCTGCGCTCGACCAACGGCGAACGTCGGCACAAGCATCTTGCCGCCGCGATTGACTGCGTCGATCACGATTCGCTCGAACTCCGCGACCGTGTCGGCGAATGAGCGATGGTCCCGGCCGCCATACGTTGATTCTAGAAAAACAAGATCGGCCTGCTGGAACGGTTCGAACTCGCGCAGCATCGGCGCGCTGCGCGGCCCGAGATCACCGGAGAAAACGACACGTTTCGATCGCGCCGTCTTCATCAACAATTAATTGAATGCTGGCTGAGCCCAGCATATGACCCGCATCGTGCCAGATCGCTTTGATTCCGGACGCTGCGTCGAACGGTTTTTGATACGGCACGGGTCGCAGTTGCGTGAGAATTTTCTCCGCGTCATCCGGTGTGTAGAGGGGTTGCTGCGGCGGTTCGCCCGCGCGCAGGCGTTTTCGATTCTTCCGCTCGGTATCGGCAACTTGCAGGCGGGCGGAATCGCGCAGGATCAAGCCCGTCATGTCCAGCGTCGCAGGCGTTCCGTAGATGGGGCCGGTGTAACCCATTTCGCGAGCAACGGCAGACGTCCGGTATGATCCAGATGCCCGTGGGTGAGCAGCACCGCATCGAGTCTGCGATTCGGAGTCGTTGGCGAACGATTGAGCGCCTCGGACTTTTTGCCGCCTTGAAAAAGACCGCAATCGACGAGAATCACGCGCCTGTTTCGTCTGAACGCGATAGCACGAACCGGTGACTTCCCCTCCAGCCGCGCCAAGGATACTGATTTTCACCGTGGCTTCATGCTCGGCGCGTCGAGGCGCATGAGCTCAATCCGATGATTCGCATTCGGATTTCGCGGCGACGGGCCGGCAACGAGCATCACGCGTTCGGCGATGATTCCGTTCTCGTTCAGCCAGCGCGCGGCCCATTGACGCCAGTCGTCAGGCTCCTCTGCGAGATCGACGGGGTGCACGCCGTAGGAGAACGCGAGATTTTGACACACAGCAGGATCGGAGCTGGGTGCGATGATCCAGGCCGCCGGTTTGAAGCGCGAAATGGCGCGCGCCACGGTGCCGCCACGTGTCGGCACGAGAACAACGTCGCACGGCACTGTCTCCAATGCGTGCTCGACGACAGACGCCATACGATCGCCGCCGATCGTCGTCATCTTCTGTTGCAGAAAATCGCGACGCGCAGCGAAAGTGCTGCGCGGACGGTGCGCCTCTGTAAAAGCGGCGATCTTCGCGAGCATCGTCACAGCTTCCTCTGGAAATTTGCCCATCGCCGATTCGCCGGAGAGCATCACGCAATCGGTGCCGTCAAGGATCGCGTTCGCCACATCAGTCGCCTCGGCGCGCGTGGGCAAACGGCTCGCGACCATCGATTCGAGCATTTGCGTCGCAGTGATCACCGGTTTGCCGGCAAGATTCGCTTTCGCGATCAATTGCTTCTGCGTATATGCGATTTCCTCGATCGGCACTTCCACACCGAGATCGCCGCGCGCGACCATGATTCCGTCGGAAGCGGCGAGGATTTCGTCGAAGTGCGACAGCGCGTCGGCGCGCTCGATTTTGGCGATGACGAACGGCTGCCGCCCGACTTTCGCCGCCGCCTCGCGCACCGCCTGGATATCGGCGGCGCAGTGGACGAACGACTGGCTGACTGCATCCACACCAACGCCGAGCGCGAATTCGAGAGCCGCGCGATCCTTCTCAGTGAATGCGCTGATGCCCAGCTCGATGCCCGGCAGATTCAGACCCTTCCGCGAACTTAGCTTCCCACCGACAGCGACCGTGCATTCCACGTCATTGCCCACCACGCGCTCGACCACGAGCTGCACGAGACCATCGTTGAGAAAGATGCGATCGCCCGGCTTTACGACACGCGGCAGCGGTTCGAAACTCATCGAGACGCGATGCGCATTTCCGACGATGTCTTCATTCGTTAGCGTGAAGCGCGCGCCGGGCAAAAGCTGAATCGGCTCAGGGTCAATTTTTCCCAGCCGCATCTTCGGTCCCGGCAGATCAGCCATGATTGCCACGCGCCGACCGGTTTCACGTGCTGCGTCGCGTATCCGGTGGATGAGTTCGGCGTGATATGAAAAGTCGCCGTGCGAAAAATTGAGCCGCGCGACGTTCATTCCCGCGCGAACGAGTCGCACGAGCATTTCCGGTGATTCCGACGCCGGGCCAATTGTGGCGACGATTTTGGTTTTGTGTGCGGGAAACGCCGCGGTCATGACGCGAACATCGTTTTCCCGTTGCCGCGCAAGTCGCTCACAGCCTGCTTCACGCGTTCGGCCATCGCCGCTTCCGCCAGCGCGAGATACGACCGTGGATCGTACGCTTTCTTGCTGCCGAGTTCGCCGTCCACTTTCAGCACGCCGTCGTAATTTTTGAACATGTGCCCGGCGACCGCGCGCGTGAACGCATACTGCATGTCGGTATCGACGTTCATTTTCACCACGCCGTAATCGAGCGACTCGTGAATTTCTTCCTGTGTCGAGCCGGAGCCGCCGTGGAAGACGAGATAAAAGCGCGCCTTCTCTCCGTGCGCCTTCACGACCGCGTCCTGGCAATCCTTCAGCACTTTGGGCTTCAGTTTCACGTGCCCGGGTTTATAAACGCCGTGCACGTTGCCGAATGTGGCTGCGAGCAGATAACGTCCGCCGATCGGGTTGAGCCGTCGCGCCACTTCGAGCGTGTCCTCTGGCGTAGTGTAGAGCTTCGCGGCATGGTCGCCAACAACGTCATCCTCTTCGCCGCCCACAGCACCTGTTTCGATCTCAAGCACGAGATCATTTTTAGCGAAGCGTTCGAGAAGCTTTGCGGAAATATCGAGATTCTCCTGCAACGAGAGATTGCTGCCGTCGAACATGTGTCCGGTGAAAAGATTCGGCTGGCCCGCGGCGCGGCGTTTTTCGGTTTCCTCGACGAGCGGCAGGACAAATTTGTCGAGCTTGTCTTTCAAACAATGATCGGTGTGCAGCGCCACGTAAATGGGATAGCGCTCGGCGGCGCGATGAACGTGCTCCGCGATGGAGATCGCGCCAAGCGCAGAGTCCTTGATCGTCGTGCCAGACGCGAACGCGCCGCCGCCCGTGGAAATTTGAATGATGCCGTCGGCCTTGCTCTCCGCGAGTCCGCGCAGGACGGCGTTGGCCGTGGTCAGCGACGTGACGTTGGCAGCTGGAAGGGCGAACCGCCCGGCGCGCGCTCGGTCGAGCATTGCGCAGTAGGTTTTAAAATCGGCGACTGGCATGTGATGATTGGTTCGTTTGGTATTACATTAACAATTTCTAATCTCACCTTTCACTTGCTGAGATTACCAGGTCCGGCCTCAGCTGATGCGCTTCGGAGTTTAACCGCGGATTACGCTGATTGCACGGATCAGAACCTGGCTAAAACGTCAGATCGGCCCTCACTTCTTTAGCTCATTCGCGGTGGAAATCGTGCTGGCGACATTGGGAGTGACGAGCTAGGCGCCCGTTCCGCGCTAGAGTTTGCTTAGATGGTTCGAAGCGATAGGGCTTAGCCGCCGCGATGACTCTGGGGAGCGCACGCGCTCCCCAGACTAAACCAATGACCACGCCCCTCAAAGTTCGAAAGAAACTGGTCGAAGTCGCGTTACCGCTGGAGGCGATCAAAAGGCGGCGAGCGAGATACAATGTTGCTGGTCAAAACGTCAGATCGGCTCTCACTTCTTGAGCTCGTTCGCTCCATTCGGCAACGATGATGTCGGAATCGGGGATGTTGGCGCGGTCTTCGAGACTTTCGGAGTTCGGAGTTTAGATCCGATCATCATTGCCCCTTTGCTCCTCAACACTCCATGCACCCATACACGCGGGTAAGAATGGGAATCTCAAGCGGGAGCAAGGTCTGCTTCAAGCGGCTTATCCTTTTTGAAGCGGCTTACGCCCATGACGCTAAAGCCAATGACATGGCCCTGCGCGTCCACACGCTCCATCAACGCATCGTGCTTTGTTTCCTTCATGTACCCGGCAGCATCCGAAAACCTCACTTCGAGATAGTCTGCCTCCGCGTCGAACCACACTTTTACTTTGTCGGCCATAAATCTTCTCCGGCTTTGGGTTTGTCGGTCAAATAGGCGATGACCAGAAACGCCTCGTTGAGCTCAGTCGGCAATAGAAATTTATGCCAGCGCGAAAACGTCCAGAGGGACAGTCTTGGCGGGCCGCGCTTCATGGACGAGCCGGCGAACCCTTTCGGTAGTCTCACGAGAGAAGGTCGGCTCGCCGCAACGCTCACAGATTTGGGCGGGAATATGTTCGACGAGGACGGGACGACCATCAATCGTGAACACCTCGCTCACAAATTCGTTTCTCGCGGCTGTGTTGCCGCATACATGGCAGTTAAACATGGCTAGCTCCTTCTGCGGTAATCAACCCATTCATTCGGGTTTGGCTCATAAATTGTGATAATCTTCGTCAATTCCGTCTCGGCAAACGATACCTGAAAGTGCAGGGGCCGTCCACCCGCCGTGAAACCGAGCAGCAGCGCACTCGCCAGTCGAGATTTTCGTCGATAGCGACGACTGACCCCTATTCCCTCCTCTTCCTCCGGTATTCCTCGCTATTAGGTCAATGTCTGCGATTGGTATCAGGTGCCACTGGAGCCTTGCCCCACCTGCGGCTACGCGCTTTCGATCGTCGATCATCATTGCCGTCATTGTGCTGCCGCATCGCGGGCAATTCCGTCGCGGCCCTTTGATGCGAGACACCTGCAGCAACTGATTATCATGGCCGTGGTAGTGGTAAGCGTTCTCGTTTACTTGATCTTTTTTCGCTAACGAAACCCGAACACCAATAACTCATTGGGCAAAAAGGAGAAAACATGCCGACTAAACATTCCGCAGCGGTGCCGTTGAATATCATTCGCCAACGGGCTCGTATTCGAGTGGCGAGTTATGGAGGAACAGCCACCAACCTTTATGTGCACGACGCTATCTACCGCGGCGGCGAGGTCCTTCAACCGAACCGTGGCGACATCGTGGTGCCGCGCGACAGTATCATTGTCTTCGCGGACGACGAGCCTACGAAAAACTGGGGGCACCGGTGCCGGTACCTCTTCCACGATCCGAAGACTGGAGAACTCATCCAGGAATTACCAGCACTGCTTCCGCCGACGTTCGATTTCGGCGAACGATTCGAACTGTTTCACCAGGCTTCCACCGTGTCCGCAGTCTCGCGGGCCCAGTATCCGCTCCTCTACCTTCCGCCGTGGCTTTACCTTGAGAACGCGTCGAGCTGGTATGCCATCCTCTACTCCGGCGCTTCGATGAACAGACATGTCAATGACATCGAATTTCTCTACCGGATATTGGTGAACCTGTACCGGGTCCCGGCCGCCAATATCACCGTCCTCAGCTTTGACGGAACGCTCGACTACAACGACGCGTCCTGGCAAAAGGTTCCGCCGCCGGTGGGAAATTGGCCGGGCGACAACACCCCGTACCAGATGAAGATCAACGGCTCCGGAACAAAAGAGGAATTGCTGGCGGCCATCGCGGCCGTCGGAGAAAAAATGGGTCCCCAGGACAACCTGTTTCTGCATACAAACAATCACGGCAACACCGTCAACGGTGTCTCCACTCTCATCAGCTATTCAGGCGACGATACCACACAGAGCGACTTGGCCGACGCGATCAAAGCGTTGCCGAAATTCGCCTCGTTCATGGTCATGATGGAACAATGCTTCTCGGGTGGTTTTATCCAACCTATCATCAATGCATCACCGGCCTCATGCACGAGTGTGGCCACGGCCGTCGATGCCAACACCAGCTCGGACGGCGGTCCGCAGTACGATCCTTTCGCGCTCGCTTGGATCACCGCAATGGCCTGGGCCAACCCGGACGGCTCTTCTATCAGCCCAAACGCCGATACAAATGCGGACGACCGCGTATCGGCAGCAGAGGCATTTGTGTATGCCAACGCGAACGACACCGGCCCGGACGACAATCCTCAGTACGCTGAGAACGCTCCGTGTGGCGGGGCAGCCAACTTCGGGGGAGTCCGGCGACCCATCTTCATACCGCCGCTGTACCGATACCTGTTTCCCTGGCAAATCCTGCCGGATCCGGGGCCGGAGCAAGTGGAGAAGTTTGCCATCCAGTTGGCGAAGCAGCTCAAGTCGAGATCGTTCCGTCAAGTTATCGCGGAGTCGATTGAGGGCGAACGCAACAGTCTCACGAAAGTCGTGCGTACGGCCTTATCCAAAGGGAAAGCCCGAAAGCCATCGCATAGGTGAACGTCGACCAGGCGCGAGCCGCAATCCTGGCTGCGGTTCCCCGTGGCTTTGAGCGTACGGCGGTAGCCTACATCGCTGACCGGTGCTTTGCTCCCGGTGACATTCTATCTCTCGATCGTCAACCATTCACCGTCGACCGCGAGATCCACTTTGGATTCATTGATCTTGAGGCCGGGCGAAACTGGGCTCATGCCTGCATGTGTGTTCTGTGTAACTGCGCAGACGACGGAATCGAAATACGGCCGCTCTCGTTTCCGCCGGAGCTAGGTGGCGACTGGCGTCTGGTCTTGATCGTAGCGGGGGATGATGTGCCGGACTGGGCCATTCTAAATGCATGAGCTGAAGCAGCTGTAGTGGCGGCTGTGTCAGCCGCGTTTGTAGCCGCTGGTGATGACTGCGGCAGTCTGTCGGGACGTGGGCGACGCCTTTACGTCCTTATGTGTAGCGACCGACCCCATTTTCTCCACTTGATGTAACGTCGCCCCTCAATTCGCTTCCCTTACCCGACCCGACCCACGCTGCGTGGATCGGGTCCGATATTTTCCCGATTTAACTTACGCTTTGGCGCCGGCCGTTACCGGAGTCACGACGGGGCTGGTTCCCGGACTAAGGACTGAATCCAACTGCGCCGCTAATGGAGTCGGCAATTTGGTTTTCAAGAAACCAAGCGTCACTTGCACAGACTTCTGCGCGTTTTCCTGACTGATTCCAGTTCTCTGGACGATTATGTTAATTAGTTCTTTCATAGTGCTACGAAGATCGCTCTCCTAACGTGCTCGCGCGCGCAACATCTTGTCAGGATTAGACCGTTTCTTGCACTCGCCTCGGCGAAATAGGATGAGCGACCCGGCAGCTGCGATCTTCTCCTGGGCTCAACCCCTTTCAAATAACAATTACCTTTTGTCTATCGTAAG
>CAWIYE010000013.1:0-56565 GCA_963840305.1 uncultured Verrucomicrobiae bacterium | reverse complement strand
TGTCTTCGCGCCCTGAGTGATTTGAAGAAACATGCGCCGTTCAGAGAGATTTACCGGCAGATTCGCAACATGGTGAGTGACGATGTCCTTGGTGCCGTAGAAGCTGAACAGCTGGACATTGCGACTGTGAAGGCCGCAATGCGGCCCGCCGCCGTTCAGGGATGGCGATTCCGTTGGCGTTGGCGACTGGCAAAAGCAAACGCGAATTGAGGCAGCAGTGATTAATGTGACGACCAAAATATGTTTCTTCATTATGTGTTGTTCTTTCTATCGTTTTAGATTTCCGCCCGCACCACTTGGTTGGGCAAAAGTTGTCTGAAATGGCATGCCTCTCCGGGGCGACCCGATAAAAGCATGGATCATGCGGAGCATTGTGCCGGCCAATGCCGCCACGGGCAAGCCGAAAAAGAAATGCTCGGTCAAGTGCGGGATCGCGCGGGCAAGAACAGCAAGGCATTGCAGAATCAGGAGAATGAAAAGAGCGAGAAGATTCCTTTGCACGTCGACGCGAAAACGCCATAGCTGGTAACTGCGGGAGCACTGAGTACGAAGCCCAGTGAGGAGTTACCTCGATCAATGACAATACTATTCGTGAAGCCGTACATCCTACTTCCATTCTTCGATCGCTTTCGAGGCAAGCTTGCAGTCGGCTGGGATCAGACAGGTCTTGCCGTTTTTCATTTGAATCTCGAATAGCTTGAAATCCGGCTTTGGTTTTCCGGCCTGAAGCGCCTTAATCGCAGCGTCAATGTCATTTTGAGCTTGCTTATAGAAATGATTGATGGTTTGCGCTGCTGAATTGCAGGACGGATGGTCGATTTTGGCCTTCTCAATCCGTCCCGAAATTTCCGATAGCGTGTCTTCGGTTAACTGTCCGTTTTCAATCAAGTCCTTGAGGTCGGCCGCAAGTTTTTCAGCTCTCTTCGCGCTATCTGTTACAAGGGGCCCTGGAGGTGTTGCCGTCCCAACTTTGTTAAGTTCATCAATGGCTGCTTGAACTAAAGCTTTCGGAGAGGTCGTTGGAGCTAGATTTTTTTGGGCGGTAGCAGCCATCTGGCTCGCGACCGGCTTGATCGCGGCCGCAAGCGACCCCGCTCCTCCCATTAATGATCCTAAGGCGGCTATAGTCTCCGGGATTTTCGAATCGGCGGTTTGGCCGTAGCTGCTCAAATTTCCATTGGACGAAACAGCCAGACTAAAAATGTGTTGGCCCCAACCCGGATGATAAATCGCATACGTTGGATGTTCCAGGTCCGGCAGGGAAATAATCTCCGCTTTTAATGGAGCGTCTTTGTTGCCGGTCGGCCCAATCAGCAGATACGGTTTGGCCGTGTAGTATTTGAGCCCTGTTTGTCTGCTCAAGTCCGGCGTCGTCCCACCAGGGGTCCCATCAGGGACGCCAGGGTGAAACGTCACGTTGGCACAGCTTGCAAGCAGCGATGCAAATGTGATGGCTGTGACTACGTATGAACATGATCTGAGTGTAGATCTGACGAGCGCTTGCCGACTGCCTTTGTTCATATTGGCCTCACAGATGGTTTTTCGCGATTCCCATCCGGCTGCTCGCGAGGCCCTGCCGATCTCGGCTTTAGCAGGGCGGGACACGGGCTGTAAAGAAAAAAATTCACAGCGAATCCCAGATTTATTCACGTCACTGAGCTGTCCGGAATCGCTCAGGCGAAGTTCCCGAAAATCTTCGAGTACCACGAATCAACACCAATCGACACGAAAGGTGTTTCGGCCAAAAGGAATCCGTTTAATCCGCGTAATCTGCGGTCGAATTCAGCCGACGCGGAAACGGATGTCGCGGATGGTCTTGCCGCCGAAGCGTTGTTTTAGTTTTCGCAGGATTTCGGACTTGGAAATTTGTTCGAGCTCGTAGTGCAAGGCTGGTCGGCGTCGCCGTGAAACGCCCATCACCGGCCTGCATCCAGTGTTGACATTCGATTCCGTTCCTAAATAGGCTACGCAACAACGTGAAGCTTTGAATCCCGAAGCTTCCGTTGCTTAAAGAAAGGAAAATAACAATGGCTAACAATACAACACCCTGCCCAAAAAAAACCCCTATTGACAACCTCGCGACGGGCGCTAAGGCGCAAGTCGACAAAGTTATTGCAGCTCATCCAGAACTTAAACTGGATCTGCAACCCGTTAGCGATAGTCTCCAAAAAATCGCCAGCGATCCGCATCGTCTGTAACCCGATTTTGATGCGGTCCTGCAACGACCCTGCATCAATCGAGACAGATGCGGCAGCAGACCATCCGATTGCGACGGGCTAGATGCCTATTCGTGTACTGGCGGGATGACCGGCTATTTTTGCATAATTTCGCCAGGCGACTGACCGTCTCCGGGAGACCGATTACTTGCGGAGTTCTCGATTTCTTCGGCGAGTGGCGAACCTGCCAGGAGGCGATCGCGCATTTTGCCGGTTACAGCCCGCGGAGCGTGCGTTCCGCTATTTCTCAATTGGTAAAAAACGGGCTGCTGCTCCGGAAAGATTCACCTGAAGCGGCGCAAGATAGTCGCATCGCGAAGGAGTGGTCCGATTGGCTTCCCGAAGGGAGTTTTCATTTCTCTACAAAGGACGTTCCGTACCTGGACCGTAGCGGATGGAGCCTCGATCGGCTGAAGTCTATCATGCCGAAGACGCCTCAGCCCAAGATTGTCAAAACTTTAAGAGGCGTGGCGAAAGTGCGGCTGCCTGCGCTTCCGTCTTCTGATTCCGAGTTCCTCCGAGTTTTGATGGCCCGGAAAACAAATCGACGATTCTCGGATAAAGAGCTCCAGCTTGAAACGGTATCGCAACTCCTCTCGTTGGTTTGGGGAGTCAACGGCTACCTATATTCCCCCAGATTCGGGAAGTTACTCCATAAAACAAGTCCATCGGGCGGTGCGCGGCATCCGGGCGAAGTGTATCTGATGCCGCTGCGCGTCAAAGGTCTGAGAGCAGGTCTGTATCATTACCAGCCCGCGACTCATCAACTGGAGGTGATCAGCACAAACACATCGCGCGAGAAAGCATGGCTATATTGTGCCCGCCAACATTTCGTCAGGAACGCAGCTGCTTTGTTTTTAATGACGGCGGTGTTTCCGCGCACGATGTGGAAGTACCAGCACGCTCGCGCCTATCGCGTAGTGCTTCTCGACGCGGGGCATTTGTGCCAAACGTTCTGTCTTGTGGCGACCTGGCTGGGCCTGGCGCCATTTTGCACTGCCGCGCTAAAGGACACATTGATCGAAGAGGACCTCGGGATCGATGGGATCCGCGAATCGGTGCTTTATGTTGCAGGAGTTGGTCTACCTGCTACTTCAGCGCGATCGAGGGAACAATTTTCTCGAAACGCAGGTCGCCGCGCAGCGCATCCCAATAAGGGAGGAGCTTCAAAAGGCCATAGCTGAGGACGCCCGACGCACATTCGACGGCAACGATTTGTTCGATGGCGCGATCTTTTTCACCGATCCAGGGTGAACCCCAAAAACACGTCTGAGCAAACTAAGCCGGATCTCCAGCTTGAGAATCGCGCACGCCGATGATTCTTTTCAGCGCAATTGCATCGCCACTGTTGACATTCGGTCCCCTTCTTAAATATCCTCGCAGACAAATGTAAAGCTTCGGATTCTCCAAAAATGGTCTCCGTGGCTCGAAGAAAGGAATAATAACAATGTCTAAAAAGAGAAAGCCAAAGAAACGTCATCCGAAAATTCAAAAAGCTATCGCCGACGTTGATAAACTTCAGAAGAGCCATCAGCAAATGTCGCTTAATCTGAAACGGGTGAAAGCGGCACTGGCCGCTATACCTTACACTGCACAGATTCCGTACAGGTCATAGCAATTCGGGCACACGGCGTGACGCGCCAGCATCGTGATCGGCGGAGGACGAAATCGCAACTCCGCCGAGCCGCGACTCTGTTGAGTTATTGGAACGGTGATCAGCTGTTCTTCCACAATTTCGCCACCCGGCTGACCACAGCCAGCAGTCCGATCACGTGCGAGGTTCTGCATTTTTTCAGCTCCTGGCGAACGTACGACGAAGCCGTTGATCACTTTGCCAGTTATAGCGGCAAGAGCGTCCGTACGGCTATCTCACAACTGGTAGCGCACGGCCTGCTGGTACGGAAAAATTCAGCCGAGGCGGCGCGCGACAAACGCATTGCTATACAGTGGGGGCCTTGGTTGCCCGCAGGCAGCTTCCATTTCTCGACCAAGGACACGCCATTCATCGACCCCAGCAACTGGAGCGTTGCTCGGCTAAAAGAATATTTGCCGCAGACAGCGCAGCCTGAAAAGTTCAGCATCATCCGGGGGGCGCCGAAGACTTCGCTGCCGCCCCGGAGTTTTCCTGACAGCGAGTTCATCCGAGTGTTAATGGCCAGGAAGACCCATCGGCAATTCGCGAGACGTGCGTTGACCTTTGAACAGGTGTCGCAATTGCTCTCGCTCGTCTGGGGCGTCACTGGCTATCTCCATTCGCCGAGCTACGGCAAGTTGTTTCATAAGACGAGTCCTTCGGGCGGCGCGCGGCATCCGATCGAAGTTTATCTGATGGCGTTGCGTGTCAAAGGTCTCAACCGCGGTCTGTATCATTACGATTCGGTGCATCATCGGCTGGAGGGGATCAGAGCGCACGTGACCAGCAAAGACGCATGGCTGTATTGCGCCCGGCAACATTTCGTCAAAAGCACCGCCGCATTGTTCATCATGACGGCGGTATTCCCGCGGACGATGTGGAAGTATCGTCATCCTCGGGCATACCGCGTGGTGCTTCTCGATGCCGGTCACCTGTGCCAAACTTTTTGTTTGGTAGCTACCTGGCTGGGCCTGGCGCCATTCTGCACTGCTGCCCTCAAGGACACGCTGATCGAAAAAGACCTCGGAATAGATGGAATTCGCGAGTCGGTCCTTTATGTTGCAGGAGTCGGTTTGCCTGCTACTTCGGCGCGAGTGAGGCGACGATTTTCTCGAAGCGCGGATCGCCGCGCAGCGAATCCCAATAAGGATGAAGCTTGAGAAGGCCGTAGCTAAGCTCGTTAGGCACGCGCTCCACCGCGGCGATCTGTTCGATGGCCCGATCTTTTTCATCAGTCCAGGCATAGATCTGCGCTAGATTAACGGCTAAGCCCACGCCGCTAATAGCGTCCTTGGAAATGGGCAGCAATTCGCACGCGCGACGACCCTCGCGGAGAGCATCTTCTTTCCGCCCAAGACCGGCATCGATCACTCCCAAAAGGCTGATAGCGGCTGCGAAGTCGGGTTGCTTCGCCAAAAGCTTTTCTACTTCGCTCCGAGCCGAGGTAAAGGCCGCTTGCGCTTTCGCTGAGTCACCCTGCCAAAGAGCGACGACCCCCTCCCAATATGCGCGCGGACAGTTGACGCCGTAGTCGGTGGCCACGCCATCACGCGGGTAGTTCGTCAGCGCACGCGCGGCCGCGGCGGCAGTTCGTTCGCACAGAGCATAAAGAGGGGTATCTACATCTGGAGCCGCGCTGGGATTTTTCGCGACCACGGTGCCCAGTGTAGTTTGAAAGGGCTTAACATCTGCACGCCAATCCAATTCGACCAGTGCCCGCAGTATGCGAGTGTATGGGTCGCCTGGCACAAGCCTCAGCGCGCTATCATATATTCGAGCCGCGTCGGTATAGCGATGCTGTGTCGAATAGGTCAGCGCCAGTTGTTGGAGGGTAAAGAGGTTGCGCGGATCCAGCTCAAGGGCGCGCTCGAGGTTGCGCGTGGACTCGTCCCAATGTCCTTCTCGGCGATCGATTAAGCCGGTATAAAGGAATATGTCAGCATCGTTAGGTAGGGTGCGCCTAGCAACGGCCAGTTCGCTGCGAGTCCGTGCGTAGTCGCGGAAGCCATAGTAGTAGTAGGTCGCCGAGCGCGAGGTGAGCTTCACCCGCCTCCGGCTGAAGACGCAACGCGGTTTGTACTGCCACATTAGCCAGATCGAGACGAGACTGGGTGTGGTCATGCCCAGTCCAATACAGAGCACCGTGCACTCTGGAAAGAAGGCACCAGGCGAGCAGAAACTGCGGGTCCCGGGCGACAGCTTCATTGAGCAGTTGCGCGGCTTCCGACAGGTTCTTCTGGGCGTGGAACGGATCGGTGACATCAGCCCAGAGAGCTTTGGCACGCTCGTAAAGGTCGAACGCGGCAAGGTCAGTGGTGGGCGCCTTCTCGATCGCCGCCTTTTCACTCGGAGAAATTTTGGCCTGGAGCTGATCGGCGATCGTTTTGGCAATCTCGCTCTGAATAGCAAACACGTCCGCCAGATCACGATCGTAGTGGTCCGCCCAAAGATGCGTGTCCGTCCTGGCATCGATCAACTGGGCTGTCACTCGCACGCGGTTCCCTGCTCGTTGCACGCTGCCTTCGAGCACATTTGCGACGCCGAGTTGCTGGGCGATCTCGCGCAGGTTGCGTTTTACGGCGTTCTTGTACTGCATCACGCTTGTACGACTAATCACCTTCAGATCGGCGACTTTGGCGAGGTCTGTGAGGATTTCATCCTGGACGCCGTCTGCGAAGTATGCGCTCTCTTTTTCATCGCTTAAATTCACAAAAGGAAGAACGGCAATGCTTTTTTCGGGAATAGGAACCGGCACGCTGCTCGTCGGCTCCGCTGCGCTCGATGTGATCTTCCGCGGCGATGTTCGCTGGAAGAACATCAACGAGCTAATTACCAGGGCGATTGTCAACACGAGTAAAGCCACCGTAAGCGCGACTTTGGACCATGCGGGAGCGCTAATTGGACGAACTGCGAAAGTTTTCTGCCGCGATCTTTTTTGTGCCTTGAATTTTTGAGGCGCCTGCGGATTGCCAAGGTTGTCTTTGTACAGATTGAAGAGATGCAGCCGCAGCCCGTGCTTCACTTCGCACTCACCGATATCGTGCAAGTAGGGTTGCCAGTGCCGATAGTGGACCAAATCCTCGGCTATATGCGCGGACAAAAGAATGTGCCCGGCATCACCGCAATCCAGCACTCGCTGGGCCACATTAATTCCAGACCCGGCTATGTTCGTTTTGTCGTTAACATCGGTGACCCGATTAACCGGCCCGCTGTGAATCCCCATCCGTACTTGAAACTGCGGATGACCGTGCAGTGCTCTGCTAATCTCCAGAGCGCATCGCGCCGGCTCTTCCGGGCTGCGAAAAAAAAGGAGCGCCATCCCATCGCCGGTTGGCACTCGAATAAGTTTGTCGCTTGCCTCCGCGGCGCGAAAAGATTCCGTTGCGCGGACGATTTGAGTCAACTCTTGCACGACTTCAATCTGCTCGTTCACGAGCCGTTTCGAGTAACCGACAACGTCAATTAACAGGAGATGTGCAATCTCGAGCTGGAGATCAGGCGTCGGCTCTGCAGACCTTTGTTGCACATTCACACTTTTAAGGTTTCGACAATACCGTTTTCCGCTTCAGGGGCAACGGACGAATCCGGAGCGTCTTTATTAACCAACGCGGAAACGAACGTCGCGAATGGTCTTCGGTCCGAAGCGTTTTTTGAGCTTTTTCAGGATGTCGATCTTCGAAACTTGCTCGAGTTCGTAGTGCAAAACCGGTTGGAGCACACGGACATAGAGAATTCCGTCACGCAACGCGAACGGTGTCGAATGCGCGGCGATGAATTCACCAACGATCTTGGACCATGCGTCGATTACTTCTCTTTCATGCAGGCGCTCACGAAGTCCCATGCGCTGCATCAGCTTTGGAACCAGTTCCGCAGGCGACTGCCAGCGGTCGGTCCGCATTTTTCTCTCAGGCAAGCCGCGCCATTCGGCCATCACGGCGGCACGGAGAGAGGGTTTCATTAAAATTATTTAGCCACAGATGTGCACAGATGGAACACCGATTTTTGACACTGTAGACGCGCTTGTGCCAAGCACCCATCGTTTGGGTCGGCGGCTGACACAGCCGCCGCTACAACGTCAGCAGGAGGCTCAATATTTTCGCCGCATATGGCTCGGCAGAATATTCAGTTCGGTGCGGTACTTGGCTACGGTGCGTCGTGCGATCGGAATGCCGCGCTCGCCGAGAATCTCGACGATCTCGTGATCGCTTAATGGCGCGATGCCGTTCTCGTGTTTCACCAAATCGAGAATGGCTTCTTTCACGCTGGTGTTGCTCAGCGATTCGCCGGACGCGGTTTGGTAGCCGGACGTAAAAAAGTATTTCATCTCGAACACGCCCTGCGGTGTGGCCATGTATTTGCCGGACACAGCGCGGCTAACTGTCGTCTCGTGCAAGCCCACGGCATCGGCAACTTCTCCCATCGTCATCGGCTTCAGATGGGACGGGCCATGTTCGAGAAAATCGCGCTGCCGCGCAACGATCTGGCGCGCGATGTTGAGAATTGTCTGCTGCCGTTGATGAATCGAGCGGATCAGGAATTTTCCGCTCCGGATTTTGTCTCGGATGTAATCTTTGACCTCGCTGCTCTGAGTGTTGCCGGAAGCGATGATGTCCTTGTAAAGATTGCTGATCCGCAGATGCGGAATCTGCTCGTTATTTGAGCTGATCTGATAGTCGCCATCCACCTTTTCCACCATCACGTCGGGCAGGACATAGTTTTGCGGCGCAGCAGCAAAAACTTGACCCGGACGCGGATTCAGCCGCGCGATTTTGTCAGCGGCCTTTTGCACGTCTTCGACGCTGATCCCCATCCTCCGCGCGATCTCGGGAAAACGTCGCCTGCCCAAATCTTCCATGTGCTCGGAGACAATCTTGTATTCGAGGCGGTGTTCCTTCCCTTGCCGGTGGAGCTGAATGAGCAAACACTCGCGCAAATCGCGCGCGCCGACTCCTGCCGGATAAAAACTCTGGATCAGCGGCAGCATCTTCTCGAAATCTTCTTTTGGGATTCCCGAGTTCAGCGCCATTTCCTCCGGCGTGCTTTGGAGAAATCCGTTGTCATCGATATTGCCAATGATCAGCTCGGCGGCGTTGCGATCGCTGGCATTGAGCACGCTCTGATTCAGTTGCCCGATCAAATTTTGCTGAAGCGTTTCCTGCACGGGAATGGAATCGAAAAGGAACTGGCGCTTTTCTTGCGCCTCATTTGAAGCCCGATCGCCCTCGCGGTAGCTGGCCGACTGTGCCATGTAATCGCGCCACTCCTCGTCAAGGCTCGCCAGTTTCTCGAATTCGTCCTTGAAATTGTCGTCTGAGGAAGGTTCGGCCTCGCTGCGTTCATCGGCGCCGGGCTGGTCCGGCAACTCCTCGATCACCGGATTCGTCTCCATTTCCTGTTGAACGAGATTTCTCAGCTCAAGCAGCGGCGTCTGGAGAATGAGCAAGCTTTGTTGCAACTGCGGCGAGAGAACGTGCTGCAGAGCAAGATTTTGTGTCTGTTGCATTCCCTGTCCGGCCATACGCCGAGTTTACCGGCGCAACCGGTAGCAGGCAAGCAACTCTGGGGAGCATAGGGCTGCCAGCCTGCGCTCGCCGGAACAGAGGCGTTTACTTTTTTCCGTTCACCATCATCCAATCGATCCAGCCTTCGTACCCCACAATCTTCTCGAGTAAATCTCTCTCCCCACGAATCGGAATGGCTATGAGATCGGCGCGAAAACCTGGCCGAATTCGCCCGAGCGCATTTTCCTGCTGCAAGGCTCTCGCAGGATTGACCGTTACCATTTCCAGAATTTCAGCTGGCGAAATCCAACGGACGCTGCGCTGAAATGCGCGCATCTCGGCAAACAAACTCAGGTTTTCGTTGCTGGCCAGGCTATCCGTGCCCAGGCAAACGTTGAACCAAGCGCGCGCAATTTTTCGAACGGAAATCGGCTGTGCTTGAAATAATCGTGGCTGCGCGGCGAATGCACGACATGAAATTTTTTCTCCGATTTTTTCAGCAACTCGAAATCGCTCTCGGTCAGTTCATTCAAATGCGCAACGATCCATCTCGGTAGGGCGCGACCGCCGGGCGCGCCGAGAAACATGGCCCAGCGGCGTTTCGTTCCCGCAGTCACTCACATCGCGTCCGATGCTCTTCAGAAACTCGTAGAGCGGCCCCGACGCATCGCGAAACATCTCCATCTCCTCGCGCGACTCCGCCAAATGAGTGGTGAACAAAATATTCTCGCGCCGGCGATTTCCTCGCAGCGGCGATAAAGATTTTTCGAAGCCGTAAACAACGCGTGCGGCGCCAAGCCCCACTTCGGCACAGACCTCAGCGATTCGATCGCCCGGTCGACAATTTCGCTTGCGCGGTCTGGCATGCGCACATCGATCAGTTCCGCAAACCACCACGTTCGAATCGGCGTGCTGATCTTCAGAATCAACTCCGGAAACGCAGTGAGATTCGCGATGGTCGTGGTCCCGAATCTTTTGGCTTCTGCGAAACCTTTGTCGATCGAGACGAGATAATCTTTCGGCGAGAGCTTTGCCTTCTCCGCGTTGATCGCGCGAATCCAATCGGCAAAAGATTTTTGGGGCGGGATTTTGCCGCGCAAACAGGTGTAATCGAGGTGGCAATGCGCGTTGATCAACCCCGGCAGCAGCGCCTGCTCGCCGAGATCGATAATTTCACCCGCGTTGCGTCTTTTGATCTCATCAAATTTCCCGACATCGACAATTTGATTTCCGGAAACAGCCACCGCGCCGTTCTCGATCGGCGCTCCATCCATCGTCACAACGGTGCGCGCGCGGATGATCATTCGCCTTTCACCACTTTCCGGCATTCGGCGATCAACAGATTGCACGCTTCCTGACAAAGCAGCGGCACTGTAGCCGGGGACGTCGACCCCGGCCCACCCAGCGCTTGGGCTTGGTCATATGCAGGATCAAATTTCTCTTTCGGTAACTTTGTCGATGCAATCGTTCCGTCCGCATCGCGTTTCCACAAGATGGTCCGCAGACAGCCGGCCGTCAGGCACGGCCGCTCGGGATCGGCAGAAGTCCCCGACAAGATCGTTGATCTGCGAATCAGAAATTTTTGCCGCCACACGATACATTCCCGACTGTCGATCCAACGTTTCCCGCAATGGCGTAGCTTGCAGTTGGTCGCTTTTCCAGGCAGCGAACATCGCGATCCGTCCAGGATAAAAATATTCCAGTGCGCGTCTCAGGTCCTCCAGCGTTTGAAGCTCCAAGCGCCAGCCGTGACGCAGGTTCGGCGCGGTTTTAAGCGGCCGATAGTTGCCAGCGGCGTCGTGTTTTGCAATCTCAATCGCGTCTTCTGCGCTTCGAAATATTTTCAATTGATCCGCCGCCTCGTCATCACGATGCGAGAGCACAAATCCGCTGCCGCTAGCTCTTCGGACCAGGATTTGACCGAAATAAAATGGAGCACTGATCAGGCGTTTGAGGAGCTCGTCGATAGCGTCTGGCATGTCTCAAGCAAGGGAACGCGGGTGCGCGCCGCGCGCAAGGAATGCCAGCTTCCCAGCTGTCATATTTTCGACGGCCGGCCAGACCGTCGTTCCTTGTGTTCGCGCGGGCGAAGCGTGCTTTGGAGTGCGGCGGCTTGACGCCGCTTTCTTCCTGCGAGGCAACCTTAATGCAAACAATGCGCGATCAGCCCGCCTGCGCGTGCCAAAAATTGGCGATCTTCATCGCCAAAAGCGTTCAATTTATCGCTCTCGGCATCGAGCATACCGAGGATGTGGCGGTGGCTATTTCGCATGGGCACAATGATCTCAGAGCGCGTGGTGTGGAATGTGGGCAGATAACGCATGTCCTTGTGCACGTCGCCCACGATGATCGGCTCGCCCGATTCCAGCGCCGCGCCGCACAACCCCTGTGTAATGGGAAAACGCGCATACGTGGGCGGCTCGCTTGCCGGTTTCGGCCATGATCACAAATTCATCCTTGATGATCTTGTAAATGGCCGACCCACCGGTAATCGCGCGCGGCGCGAATCATTTCCACCAGTTGGTTCATTCGTTTTCGAGTGCATCCGCCGGCCAACGCAAACGCCCCGATCTCCTGCAGCCTTTTGCACGTTATCTCCTTCATTTGCGGGAGACCAATCTGGCGCAAAACAAACCAAGCGCCAGCACGATTTCAACTTTTTGCGTTCAACGCTTGCTCGACAATGATATCGGCAAAACCGGCGTCTGTGCCGATGGACGGCGCATAGAACAGCGAGCGGCCGTCGATCTTGTAAGGATTGCTGCGGAAGATCCCCTTCAAGGAGGGGCGGCTTCCCAGCCGCCCACCGGGCTGTTTTCGAGGGCTGGGCAGGCCGTCGCTCCTTGATACCAAGCAGCTCGGGGATGTCCTCGTAACTGTGCAAGCCGTCAGAAATAAAAAAAGGGACCACGACTACGTTCTGGGTTGTCGTCAACTTCCGCCAATCTGATACCAGTGGTGGTTCTTCCATGTAAACGTTCAGCACGGCCGCGTATTTTCCAAGTGCACGGATCTTTTCCGCTTCGCGTTTCGCTGCGACGGCGCTGTTCTCATTCAAATCGGTTCCATGGGCGACTATCAAGAGCGTTGTCTCACTTTCGGGAACACCCGCCGCGATTTCGTGAGCGCGCCGCAACAGTAGCTCCGTCATCATCGGATGATTTCCGACAGGATCGCAGTATCTCCACATTTGACCGTTGGAACGTCTTGTGATTCGGCCATTCAGCTCAAGCTCGCGCGGCACGACCGTCTGCGTGAAATAACCTTCGCTGATAAAATTCGGCACGACATAAACTTCGCGAATCGATTCTGGATCGAACAAGAAGATGGCATCGCGCAAACTCGGTTCCTCCTTCCAGAACGCGCACTCGACATCTGCAAAAATTTCACGCCGCCGGATTTCCGTCGCATGCGCTAATGTCGGTGCACTCGAATCCGGGTTCACTGTCGACCCGTGGGCAACAATCAATAACGCGGCGTCCTCTTTCTGTTCCACACCTAAATTCTACCACAGAGAACGCGGAGGCCACAGAGGAGGAAAAAGTCTAATTCTCTCCGTGACCTCTGCGTTCTCTGCGGTAAATATAACCGTATGCGTTTTCGCACTTACAAAAACACCGATCTGACAGTCAGCGAAGTCGGGTTTGGATTGTGGACGATTTCCACCGGCTGGTGGGGAACTTTCACGGAGGGCGAAGCGATCGCGCTCATGCACAAGGCGTTCGATCTCGGTGTCACCCTGTTCGATGCGGCCGATACGTACGGCAATGGATTGAGCGAAGAATTGATCGCGAAGGCGTTCCCGAATCAGCGGGACGAAATCGTGATCGCGACCAAGGTCGGCTACGATTTTGTCCATTACGGTCAGGCGCGTGGACGCGGGCAACGCGAAATTCCGCAGGATTTTTCACCGGACGCGATCATACGCGCAACCGATGCTGCGCTGAAGCGATTGAAAACGGACCGGATCGATCTGCTGCAACTGCACAACATTCGGATGGAGCAGGTTTATGATGACGCGTTGTGGAGAACGCTCGAAAAATTAAAGAGCGAAGGAAAAGTTCGTTACTACGGCATCGCGCTTGGGCCCGCGATCGGCTGGCTATACGAGGGAGTGAATTGCATTCGCGAGCGCGACATGACGAGCCTGCAACACATCTACAACATGCTCGAGCAACATCCTGGGCGCGCATTTCACGACGCAGCGACAGAAGCGGGCAAGGACACCATGTTTCTCATTCGCGTGACGCATTCGTCCGGAATGCTCGAAGGCAAATACAATGCGGAAACAACATTCCCGCCGACTGATCATCGCAGCCATCGGCCGCGCAGTTGGCTGCTGAATGGAATCAAGAAAGTTGAGCAATTACGATTTCTAGAAAATTCCGAGCGCACGCTTGGGCAGGCTGCGCTGCTGTGGTTGCTCGCGGACGATCGCGTTGCTTCGACGTTGCCGAACATTTACAACGAAGAACAACTCGTTGAATTCGCCAAGGCGCCCGAATGTCCGCCGCTCACGGCCGACGAATGGCAAAGATCGCCGAACTTTATTCCGAGAACTTCGGAATCGAAGAAGAACCGCCAAAATTCAAGGGCACGATGGAGCTGCAGAAGGAGACCGCGGCCGCGTAATGCGACACGGAGACGGCCTGCCCTCAGGCCGTTCGATCCTGCCTACGGCTTTGGGGAAGCTGTCTCCATCACTATCTCGCGGCGAATTTCAGTCAATCTGAGTCGTCGTCTTGCTCTACCGGCTCAGCTCGGCGGATTTCCGGCTGTTCGCGAGTCCGGCGCTGCTCGTGGTGGGCCACCATCTGTTCCTTGTAAATTTCCTTGAACACATCTGCGATCATCGGCGCAGCAGCGGAACCACCGTGGACTTTGCTCCCGACGTCGCCCTCGTAAACAGCCGCAAACGCATATCGCGGTTGGTCGGCAGGCAAAAATCCGGCGAACCATGCCGCGGTGCGCTCTTTGTTTTTTGGTCCCCATTGCGCGGTGCCGGTTTTCCCGGCAACTTCGACATCATCGAGGCTGGCCTGATGCGCCGTGCCGCCTGCGCCATTAACGACGTCAACCATTCCGGTGCGCAATTGGTCCAGCGTCTCGGATGAGAGATCCAGCGTTCTTTTGGCGCGCACCTGGTAGGCGGTCACAATTTGATTATCGAATGTCTGCACCTGCTGCACGAGACGGGTTTGATAAAGCGTTCCTCCGTTGGCGATGACTCCCATCGCTTGCGCCATCTGCAATGGCGTCACCTGGATGTCTCCCTGGCCAATTGACATGTTGGCGATGTCGCCGTTGAGGATTTTGCGGCCGTGCGTCGCCTTCATGTATTCGTCGTTCGGAATGCGGCCTTCGGCTTCGCCACGCAACGGAATGCCGCACTTCGCGCCAAAGCCGAGTTTCAATGCCCAATCGATGATTGGCCCCGAGCCCGGTCTTGATCCCAACCTGATAAAACCACGTGTCGCACGATTCCGTGAGCGCCTGAACAAAATTTAGCGCCCCGCGATCGCCTTTTTTCCAATTGTGGAAAGTGACGTTGCCGATCTGATAGGCCGGCACGCATTGGTATCGATCGTCCCGATAAACCGCGTGGCTTTCCAGTGCGGCGATGCCCACCGCAATCTTGAAGGTCGATCCGGGCGGATAAGACGAACGATACGCTCGCGGCAAAAGTGGAATGTCCTTGTCGTCTTGCAAGGCTTTGAGTTGATCGGCCGAGATGGAGGGAACAAACACATTGGGATCGTAAGTAGGCCAGGATGCCAGCGCGAGAATGTCGCCGTCGTTAGGGTCAATAATCACCATCGCGCCGCGCTTCGCTTTTGCTGCGAGCGCTTTTTCCGCCAGTTCTTGAAGGTGCAAATCAAGAGTGGTGACAACGTTATACCCGGGCTCAGGCGGAGTGATTAGTTTCTCGGAAGTCTTCCGGCCGTCCTTGTCGAAAGTCAGTTTGTATTCGCCGTGCTTGCCCGTGAGCATCTCGTTAAAGGTTTGCTCGAGCCCCTCGCGTCCCTCGGTTTCCGGCCAGAGAGTTTCGTGGTTGTCAACAATGCCGTCGGGATTTCGCCCGGTCTTACCCGTGTACCCAACGATTTGACCGGCAATTTTCCCGTTCGGGTAAATCCGCACGTAAATGGGCCGCACCATCATGCCGGCCGGCAACGCGTCTTTGATGTTTTCGTATTCCTCCTGGCTAAGATTCTGTGCGATCTCGAACGGCATGATTCCCCGGTTGCGGTAATGACGCAGGATCGTCTCATCGGAAATCCGGAATCTGCGTCCGATTATTTTCGCTGCCGCATCTATCTTTTCCCTTGTGTAGCTGAGCGCCTGCGAATCCGAAAAATCCAGCGGCGTTGGAAAATTGATGACCAGATTGTAACTAAGCCGGTTTTGCGCCAGCGGCGCGCCATTGCGGTCTGTGATCTGCCCGCGCGGAGCCGGAACATCGAGAATGTAAGTGCGCGCAAGTTTTTGCGTCTCGAAAGTGGGGACGATCGTCTCTTCTTCCGGCGAAGCACTTGGGCTCACTGCGGGGGCGGGCGCAAGCGTCTGTGCTCGCGTTGCTGCCGACAGCGCGAAGAGCCACAAGGCGATCCACAGACGACCACATTTCTCGATGAATGTCATTCTGAGCGAAGCGAAGGATCCAGCTACTTCGAGTAATTTGCTAGTCAAATACTGATAAACTTTGGTCGGTTTCGCACGCAAACCACCATCCGTAATCGGTTGACGTAGCTGGATGTTTCGCTTCGCTCAACATGACAGCGTCGTCAATGGCTTTGCAGGAACCGATGCACGTCTTCGGCCAGTTTTCGGCCAATCCCTTCCGTGGAGGCAATCTCCTCAACGCTGGCTTTGCGCAGACGACTCACCGAGCCAAATCGCCGCAGCAACAAATTTTTCCGGTTCTGGCTTACACCAGGACAATCATCGAGAATGCTTTCTTCGACGCGTTTTTTCATGAGCAGCTGGTGATACGCGTTGGCGAAACGATGTGCCTCGTCGCGAATGCGCTGGAGCAAACGCAACGCAGGCGAATCCATCGGTAGCCGCAAGGGCAATGCCCGACTGGGCCGATAAATCTCCTCGCGCTCCTTAGCCAGGCCGATGATGGGAAGATCGTGCAAGCCTAATCGCTGCAATTCACGACACGCGGCCGAGAGCTGGCCCTTTCCGCCATCGACAATGATCAGATCAGGCAAACGAACTGGCGCTGGGAATCGCCGATCTTCTGGTTGGACGTTGGACGTTGGACGTTGAGCAGCCTGCTCGCGAAAGCTTTCGGAGTTGGGCGTTTGCTGTTCCAATCTTCGAAGCCCCTCGACGGCTGTTTCCTGCGAAAACTCTGCCGCGTTAGCACTTGTCGCTCGCGCCTCAAGAAGAATCCGCGAATAGCGTCGCCGCACTACTTCCGCCATGCTCGCAAAATCGTCCTGTCCTTCCACAGTGCGCACGCGGTAGCGCCGGTAATTGTTCTTGTCCGGCACGCCGTCCCGAAAACAAACCATCGATGCCACGACATGCGTCGCGGAAATGTTCGAGATGTCGAAACATTCCATCACGCGCGGCAGCTGGGGCAAACGCAGCGCGTCCGACAACTCACGCACGTCCGCCATTGGATCGATTGTGCTCGGCAAACCGCCGCGCGTGAATCGTCGTGTCGGCTTGGTGGTGTCGCGCAAATCTTCAACCATGTCGCGCAATTCAGCTGCCTTCTCGAAATCCATTTTCCCGGCAGCCTTATGCATTTGTTCTTCGAGCACCGCGATCATCTCTCGTGACTTGCCTTCGAGGAACTCGCACGCTTGCGCGACGCGCTCGCAGTATTGCTCCGCCCTGATCTCGCTCAAACGCACCGGCACCTGATAGGTTGAGGATTTCAATTCCCGCTCCGTCGGCGCGCCGCGTCCAAAGGTGAGCACCCCAAATTTTTTTCGCATGAAATTTAACGTCTGCCGCAGCGCTCCGGCATGCGCGTACGGTCCGAAGTAGCGGCTGCCGTCGTCCTTTTTGAATCGGGCCAGCCGAAAACGCGGCCATTCTTCTGAAAGATCAACTCTGACCACGAGGAAGCGCTTGTCGTCGCGAAAGGAAACATTGTAACGCGGCCGATATTCCTTGATCAATTTGCCTTCCAGCAAAACTGATTCCGCTTCGCTGCGAACGGTGTGCGTTTCAAAATCCCACGTGGCGTCCAGCATGGCGCGCGTCTTCAAATCGGCCTGCGCCAATTTGGACGGCAGGAAGTATGAACTCACCCGTTTGCGCAGGTCGCGCGCCTTGCCCACGTAGATCACGCGATTGAACCGGTCACGCATCAGGTACACGCCGGGCCTGTGCGGCACCTCCTGCACCTTCTTTTGCAAATCCGGCTTCTCTCTTTTCGATGCAGCCATGCGGCCGCAAACTTATCCGAGAAGCACAGAACTGGAAACCCGGGCGCACTAAATCTACAGAGGCCCGCCGAGTGGAATGACAAATGACGAGTCTAACGACGAGTTCGGAATGACGATGAGAACGTCGGCGCTTGATTTTTATTTAAGCATTCGTGCTTCGTTCGTCATTCGTCATTCGTGCTTCGTCATTGTTTATGGTTTCGTCGTTGTAGTCGTAGTCGTTTCCTCGTGTTTAACGACGACAGGCTGAGCCAAGACAACCTTCCGCACCACGACTCGATCACCGACAGTGGTGTAATACACTGTCGCCGGCATATCTGGACGAATCGCCGACCAACTGACGACGCGACCTTCCGGATCTACAACGCTCGTCTCTTTCGTGTAGTAATAACGCACGGGCGGCACATCCGGCGCTGTGCGGAATGCGATGTAATCCGAATCCGGCGCGTAGGTCACGATCGTGCCGGCCGCGCTGGTCGTCGCCTGCTGAGTCGTTGTCGTGCCTGTGACAGGATCTGTCGTAGTTGTGGTCGTTGTAGTTTGCGCTAGCGCCACACCCAGCGCCGCCGCGCAAAGCACGCCTGTGGCCAATATTTTCGCTAATCTGGTTTGTTTCATATTTGTCCCTCTGCTTTGATTAAATGGATGTTCTCCATCGTTTATATCTCCGGCCCCTTAATGCCGGAGTTTCTTCAGTTACGTCCTGATATCGTAAATTCAGCCTCGCGCGGTCGTCTCAGCAGGCGTAAACCCAGCTCCCTTGCGAGGGCAACGTAACGCGACGCCATGCAAAGTTTACCCGGTTTCCGCGATTTCCTTCCCGAGGAGTGCGCCAGGCGCAATTACATTTTTGCGCGCTGGCGGGAAGTGGCTCGTCGTTACGGTTTTGTCGAATGGGAAGGGCCTCCGCTCGAAGCGACAGAGCTTTACAAAAAAAAGAGCGGCGAAGAAATTGTCGATCAACTTTTTAATTTCACCGACAAAGGCGATCGCGAGGTGGCATTGCGTCCCGAGCTCACGCCCACGCTTGCGCGCGTGGTCGCCGCGCACGAGCGCGAGTTCAAGAAACCGCTCAAATGGTTCTCCATCGGCCAATTCTTCCGGTACGAAAAACAACAGCGCGGCCGATTGCGCGAACATTTTCAGTTAAATTGCGACATCATCGGTGAGACGGGTCTCGCGGCAGACATCGAACTTGTCGCACTCTGCATCGATGTCCTGCGTGCGTTTGGATTCGGCGTGAAAGATTTCGTCGTCCGAATCAGCGATCGCGAATTTTGGACAGATTTTCTGCGTGAAAAAGATGTGCCTGTAGATCGTTGGGATGAATTCCTGCAAGCGATCGATAAATTTGGGCGCGAACCGCGCGAGAAGACAGCTGAGAAACTCGGCAAGCTAGCCGACCCAGTCTTTACGACTTTAAAAAGCGGCGGTAAGAGCGAGAAGCTCGGCAAACTCGTCGACGGCCTCCGCGGTCGCGGACTTAGCAGATTTTGTGTCGATCGATATCGGCATCGTTCGTGGTCTCGCTTACTACACCGGCTCGTTTTCGAGGTCTTCGACCGCGCTGGAAAATTTCGCGCCATAGCCGGCGGCGGACGCTACGACAATTTAATCGCGCAACTTAGCGACGGCGCCGTCTCGCTGCCCGCGCTCGGTTTTGCCATGGGCGACGTCGTTCTCGGCGAATTAATCAACGAAGTCCCGCGCGCCTGTCGAAGCGATGGAGAAAGCAATTGCGAGTGACCGCAAGATCGACATCTACGTCGTGATCGCCAAGGAAGAACGCCGGGTCGATGCGCTAAAACAAATCCAGCAACTGCGCGATCGCGGTTTTCTCGTCGATTACCCTCTCACGCCGACAAAAGTCGCCCGCCAATTCCAAGCCGCCGAAGAGGCGGGCGCGTCGCTTGCGGTCCTTTACGGGGACGAGTGGCCACAACTGAAAATCAAGAATATGGCAACGGCTGAGCAGGAACTCATCCCTCAGGAGAACCTGAAAGACTATGTTGCTGCCGACCGTGGCTAGATTGCACCAGCACAGACCGGCGCTCCACTGAGCAAAACTCGCGTAGAATCGCTGGTGTGCGCTGAACCTGTGGCCGGCATCGGTGATGCCGGGGCGAATGCGGTCCCCGACCCGGGCTACAAAGCGCTGGTCAGCGCTTCGATAAATTCGCGGGGCGTCTCGGCATGGAGCAGCCTCGATCGCGTGGCTTCATCCTTCACCAGGCGCGCCAATGTGCCGACGCAAATCAAATAATCGTTCACCAGGCGTTCCGGCACGCCGATTACAAAAATCAGTCGCGCACGCTGTTGATCTGCGCCAATTGGAATCCCCGCGCGACTGCGCCCGATACCGATAATGATTTCATCAACCAAATCGGTGCGCGCATGGGGAAATGCGACGCCATTTTCGACTACACTGGGGTGTTCCTGTTCACGCGCGAGCACTCGTTCGAGAAATCTTTCCGCATCGTCGATCTTTCGATTCTGCGCGAGCAACTGAATAATCTCCCGCAGCGCATTCGGCAGTTTTCGGGAGCGCAGCGGCAGGATTACCTGTCTTTCATCGAGAAGATCAGCGAGCGCGATAGCCATTGGGCAGAGAGATTTATTGGATTATGCGGCAAAGCCAGTTATCCAGTAATTGTAGGGCAAGCGCACCGCTTGCCGCACCTAAAATCGTGGCAGCGCAAGATACAGCAGTGGCCCCAAAGGAAGAGCGGACAGTCTCTTTTCAACGCAGCCTTTACGACCCCGGCTATGTCAATGCAATGTCCCATTTCTATCGCGGCGAGATGGGGCGGATCATGGTTTGGCGGCAACGGCTGGACGTAACTACGAACTGGGCAATTACCAGCACCACCGCCATTATTACCATCGCATTTTCGACCCGCGAAGTGCCGCACATCATTTTCTTTTTCAATCTCGCCATCGTTTGGGTACTGCTCTGGATTGAAGCACGGCGCTATCGTTTTTACGACGCCTTCCGCGCCCGCCTCCGTATGCTCGAAGCGCATTTTCTCGTCCCGATGGTGATGGAAAATCGTGAGATGCTTCAGGGCGAATGGAAAAAACTCGTGTGCGAAGATTTGATTTTGCCCTGTTTCAAGATCACCAAGCTCGAGGCGATCGGGCGCCGGTTGAAACGCAATTACATGTTCATTTTTATCCTCATCCTGATTGCGTGGCTGACGAAAATATTTTTGCACGCCAGTGCGCCGATTAACGATTTCGTCTCATTTTACCATGCCTTGCACATCGGGCACATCCCGTCGTGGCTCGTGGCTCTGGTCTTTGCCGCCACTTTTGTCAGCGTAATTTCAATCACCATTTACGTGAGCAAACGGTCCTCCGGCGAAATCTCCGAGTTCGGCACACATCGCTCGCTTTGGCGGATTTAATGGATGTTTGATGTTCGACGTTTGATGTTTGATTGGTTCTGAATGAATCAATCAGGCGATCGTTTTCAGAAGTTCTGCGACATCGTCGCCAGGCTGCGCGCGCCCGGCGGTTGCCCGTGGGACCGGGAGCAGACGCACGAATCATTGCTGCCGGCACTGATTGAAGAAGCATACGAAGTGACGGAAGCCGCGCGCGAGGAGAACGACGTGCATTTTCGCGAGGAGCTGGGCGATCTGTTGCTGCTGGTGGTCATGCACGCCGAGATCGCCGAGGAATCCGGGCGCTTCAACATCGACAACATCATCCAGGAGATTTCGGACAAACTGATTCGACGGCATCCGCATGTTTTCGGAACCAGCGACACGCACGACTTGTCCGCCGTAGCCTTGGCGAAGGCGGATTCCGGCGCCGTGCTCAAACAATGGGAAGCGATCAAACGCGAAGAGAAAAAGGCCGATTCACATTATCTGGCCAGTTTGCCCAAGGCTCTCCCGGCGCTGATGCGTGCGCAAAAAGCGCAATCGAAAGCGGCACGGGTAAATTTTGATTGGACCGAAGTGCGCGACGTGATTGCGAAAGTGGAAGAAGAACTTCGCGAAGTGAAAGAAGCGATCACATCGCAAGACCGAGAAATGATCGCAGATGAGATTGGCGACGTTCTTTTCTCGGTGGTTAACCTGGCACGGAAATGCAAGATAGATGCGGAAAGCGCGTTACAGAAAGCCACGGACAAATTTGTGGTGCGATTCAATCGATTGGAGGACGAACTGAAAACGCGTGGGAAGAAGCTCGGCGATGTGGACCTTGCGGAGATGGACGCGATTTGGAATCAGGTCAAAAAGAATGACGAATGTCGAATGAGGAATGCCGAAGGAATGACGAAGCACGAATGACGAATCACGGCGTTCCGGTGCTGGGTTAGTTTCGGATTTCGTTATTCGGGTTTCCTTCGTCATTCGACATTCGTCATTAACCGGCGATATTTCGCGTCCCAATGAACATTTTGATCAACCTGTTGCTAGGTTTTTTTGTGTTCGTATCGCTGCTCATGGTGCTAGTGATTCTGATGCAGCGGCCAAAGAGCGAAGGCCTGGGCGCGGCATTTGGCGGCGGGGTCACGGAAAATATCTTCGGCGCGCAGACGACCAACGTCCTGGTGAAATTCACCACCTGGTTGGCCGGCATTTTTTTCGTGCTGACGTTTGCTATATCGATCGTTAATGCGCACAAAAGCACCGCCGACAGCGCTTTCCGCCGAGAGTTGATGAAAAAGCAGGCCGCGCCGCCCACTTCGCCTGCGCCTGGAGCGGCGAAATCTTCGCCGGTTTCGTCACCAGCGACTACGCCTGCTCAGACTTCGTCGGGTGTCTCCCCGGCGCCGGATTCTGGCGCGGGTGTTTTACCCGCCGAGAGCGCGCGACCAGCCGTTTCGCCAGCAGACTCCGCGAAACCGTAATACGCGGCATTTCGCAGCAACGCTTAGCAATTTCAGAGCGGAATCAGGTTGCCTGCAGGGACTGATGTCTCGTGCCGATGCCGCTTTCGCGAGTGCAAAAAAAAGTTGCCGCATCCGCCAGATGTAGATTTTTCTGGCGAATAATTGTTGGCGAGTCGCTCAAGAAACGTTTGAATCGACGAGATGCGCCGGCCCCATCACGTCTCGTCGCGCGAGATCGAACGTAAATTTTTGATCAAGCGATTGCCCTTGGAAATCTTGCGTTCACGGCATTTCCGAATCGCGCAGGGCTATCTGGCGAACGAACCGGGCGGGCGGCACGTCCGCTTGCGCAAAAAAAGAAAAACGACTTCCCTTACGTTCAAGGTCGGACGGGCGGCGGACAGAGAAGAACGCGAGATCCGGTTGAGCCCGAAGCAATTTGCCACGCTGTGGCCGGCCACAATGGGGCGGCGACTGCGCAAAACCCGCTACGAAATTCCGTGGAAGAATCTTAAAATTGAGATCGACATTTATCACGGCAGCAATCATGGTTTGATGGTGGCTGAAGTGGAATTTCCAAGCCACGCGAGTTGCCAACAATTCAAACCGCCGCGCTGGTTTGGGCGTGAAATCACCGGCGAAAAACGTTACAGCAATGTGAGACTGGCCCGCGAATGAATCAGCCATGAGTTACCAATTGAAGCATCGCGAAACTCTGGGGGAGAACCTTCGCCGGATTTGCCGGCAACAGATCGAATGGGCGATCGCCAGTGCTAAAGGCGAGAAAAAGCCCAACGACACGCCGGTGCACGAAACCCGCAAACATTTGAAAAAAACGCGTGCAGCCCTGAGGCTGGTGCGCAAAGAGATCGGACGCGGCTTGTTTAAGCAGCAAGACCGTTGCCTGCGCGATGTTGGGCGGCTGACTTCGGAAATCCGTGATGCGGAAGTGCGTTTGCAGACTGTGAGGCAACTTCAAGAAGTCACCCAACGCCATCGCCGCAGCACCTACGGAAAACTGGAGGCGATGCTCACCATGGAACTGGGAAATTTCATGGCTGCGTTCGCAGAGTGGCAAACGCAGGCAGTCCCTCTATTGGAGCAGGCGGGCTCAGCCATCGATCACTGGACCCTCGACCAGCTTAACAGTAAGCAGCTGTGCGGCGCTGTGCAGGCAAGCTACAAGCAGGCCCGGAAAGAACTCGCCAAGACAACAGCAAATCCGACCACCGAAAATTTTCACGCGTTCAGGTCCAGGGCGAAAACGCTTTGGTATCAATTACGTATTCTTCGGCCAATCAATCCGGTCGTGTTAAAGACCCTGAGCAACGACCTGCATTCGTTGGGCGATCTGCTCGGTCGTGCGCACGACCTGAGTTTCCTTGACGAGAGATTGCGGAGTGAACATGGAAAATCGGAATGGCAACGAGAAGGTCACAAGCTTCTCGCCGTGATTGAAGTCAGCCAGAGCGATCTGCAGCGGGGCGCGGCGGAGCTGGCGGAACACTTCCTTGCAGAGCGCCCGCGCGATTTTGGCTTTCGCGTCATGAGCTGGCTCCAAGAGTGGGAAGGCAAATCATCGCACTCGCTGGCGAAAGCGCTCGTCACTTAGATTTTCGAGAAAATTTTGGCGGGAAAAGCCAGAGAAGTTTTCCTTCTTCAGATTCTGGATCTGCATCGAGCAGTGCGACGCCCGCTTTGGAAAGTTTAAGCGACGAGCCGGTCAATCCCGAAATGACATTCGTAAAGTCCGGTTCGTGCCCGACCAGCATTAAGACTTTTGCTCGATGCCGTTTCAGCACCGTTCGCAGTTCGGTCATCCCAAATCCGGGCGCGAGCAATTCGTCCTTTCGAACTTTCGCTTTCAAATAATCGGCTGCGATCTCAGCGGTTTGCGATGCCCGCGGCAGCGGACTCGTGACGATCAAGTCGGGCCGCACTTTCAGGCGGCCGAGAAATTTCGCCACTTCCTGCATTTCTTTCTTGCCGCGTTTGGTCAACGGACGTTCATCGTCGGATTTGTTCCAGTCCGGCCAATCGGCCTCGCCGTGTCTGAGAAAATAGAGTTCCATCGTTGAAGCGTTAAAGGTTCGTTAAAGCGTTTAAAGAATTTGCCACTTCGGCCGACGCGTGCGCGGGTCAATTTGCCAGAGCCGTGTTCCGCCCAAAAATGCATTGCGATTATGTCCGCGTTCGATTCCTTGCGGCAGTTCATCGAATTTTTTAGCGTTGCCGCCGCCGAGGACCACGTAATCGGCAATGAGCGCTTTTTTCAATTGGACGAGCGCGTGCTCGACGTCGCGCCGCCAAGTCTTTTCGCCAAGCCGCGCCAAGCCCGGTTTCCCGAGATCATCTTCGATGATGCTGCCGTTGCGATACGGCAGATCACCCAATTCCAGCGGGAGCACATAATTGGTCCAGACCAGGGCTGAGCCCAGGCCTGTGCCGAGTCCGAGAAAAAGCATTCGGCCGCCACGATAACTGCCGAGCGCCTGCATGGATGCGTCGTTGATGATGCGAACCGGTTTGCCGAATGCTTTTTCGAAATCAAATCCAATCCAGCCTTTTCCGAGATGTTTCGGCTCGCTTAGGATTTGCCCGTCGCGCACGGGCGATGGGAAACCCATCGAGATCGCGTCGAATTTCCAATCACTGACTAATGGTTCGATCTGCGCCACCATCGCACGCGGAGTCAATTGCGGTCCGGATTTGAATTTTCGTTTTCCCGCACGCGAAATCATCAGCTTCACATTCGAGCCGCCGATGTCGATGACCAGGATTTTTCTGTCCATCACGACTGTTTCGTCGTTTCAGCAGAGCGCGGCTTGTCCGCCGTAGCCTTGGCGAAGGCAGATGACGCCGGCTGCGGATCAGTCCCAGGCTCCGCTGGAGCCGCAGGTTTGTCGCTGGCGACCATGATCGGAATTAATTTGTCGGCGCGCAATTTCTTCTTCGAGCCAGTCATTTTTTTTGTGCGTTCCCGGGAAACTTCACGGAAATGCCATTGCGCCTGCGCGCGCGGCTCCGAACCTTCGGGTTTCAGGCGACGGTAAGTTCCGTCTGGCTGAAGCTCGCGCGCTTTCACCCGATCGTGCAAAAGACTTGGAAGCACCTCGTTAATTATCTGGTCGCGCAACGTTTGGTTTTCGACAGGGAACGCCAGTTCGATCCGCCGGTAGAAATTTCTCGGCATCCAATCTGCGCTCGAGAGGAAGACCTTGGGCTGACCGGCATTTTCGAAGTGAAAAATCCGGCTGTGCTCGAGAAACCGGCCAACGATGCTGATGACGCGAATGTTTTCACTGAGCCCGGGAATCTTGGGACGCAAACAACAGATACCTCTGACAATGAGATTGATGGTCACGTCTGCGCAGGAAGCTTCGTAAAGTTTCTCGATGATCTCCTGATCGACCAGCGCATTTAGCT
Organism: uncultured Verrucomicrobiae bacterium; assembly: GCA_963840305.1. Classification (GTDB taxonomy): domain Bacteria; phylum Verrucomicrobiota; class Verrucomicrobiia; order Chthoniobacterales; family UBA10450; genus Udaeobacter. The sequence continues at coordinate 30,532 of CAWIYE010000013.1, read as the reverse complement.
TCGCAACGATGCGCGCCGGTTTTCCTGCTTGCGCGTTGTCGCGCTCGCGCTCGATCAATTTGATCACCCGGCTGTGCATATCAAATGGTGCGACCATCAACTTTTTCAAACCGGGATAGCCAGCGAGGCCGGTAAGGGTGTTAAACACAGTCGCCACTTCCTCGGTCAGCTGCGGTTCGCTGGTGAGCAGACTGAAGTCGGTATAAATGCGTGCAGTCCGTGAATGATAGTTGCCAGTTCCCAGGTGGACGTAGCGTCGCAGCTGATCTGCGTCGCGGCGAACGATGAGCAACGCCTTCGAATGCGTCTTTAGGCCGACTACTCCATAGATAACGTGCGCGCCCGCTTCCTCCAGACGCCGCGCCCATTGAATATTGCTAGCCTCATCAAAACGCGCGCGCAGCTCGACAATAGCGGTCACTTGTTTACCAGCATTGGCTGCGTCGATCAGTGCTCCGACAATGGGCGAATCGCCGCTGGTGCGATACAACGTGATCTTGATGGCGAGCACCTGCGGATCAGTTGCCGCTTCTTCAATCCACTCGACTATTTGATCGAAACTATCGTAAGGGTGGTGCAGCAGCACATCCTGGCGTCGCAACACTTCGAAAAAATCTCCATGAAGCGGCAAGGCAGGATCGCGCGCAGGCTGAAACGGGCGGTCTTTTAATTTCGCAAATGCATCATTCGCAACCAATGGCGCCAGATGCGTCATCGAAAGCGGTCCGTCGAGTTTGTAAGCATCTGCCTCGGACAAATTGAAAAACCGCAGGAGTAACTCCAGAAAATCTTTCGGACAATCGGCTTCCACTTCCAGGCGGACGGCATTACCGCGGCTTGAGCGCCGCAGTTCCTGCTCAATCGTGCGCAAAAGGTTCTCCGCTTCTTCGTCATCGATGTAGAGATCACTGTTGCGGGTGACGCGAAAAGCGTGCACGCCATCGAGGATCAAACCCGGAAATAATTCGCCGATGTGCTGTTTAATGAGTGACGCGAGATAAATGTACTCCCACGGTTCGTCCGCGCCTTTGCCCCGCGGCAGGGCGATCAGTCGCGAGACCGCGCGCGGCACCTGGACAATGGCATGCAGCGGTTCGCCGCGCCGCTGCGTTTTTGCACGCACCAGCAAGTTATGACTCCGATTCAGGAGATGCGGCAACGGATGGCTGGCGTCCACGGCCAGCGGCGTCAGCATCGGAAGAACTTCCTGCTGAAAGTAGCGATGCGCCCAGGCGGCGCGTTTCGCAGGCAATTCCGCGATTTCCCGCACGTAAATCTTGTTCTTGGCCAGCTCCGAGACCAATTCATGTTTCCAGAGTGCATATTGTTGCCCTACCAGTTGGCGGACTGTTTTCTGGATGCGATCGAACGTCTCCGTGGGGCTTAAACCGTCTGGACCGATGTCGCTGGTCTCGCTCTCGATCTGTTGTTTGATTCCGGCGACGCGAATCTCGAAAAACTCGTCCAGATTCGAACTAAAAATCGTAAGGAACTTGACCCGCTCGATCAGCGGTTGCGCCGGGTCCTGCGCTTCTTCCAGCACGCGGCGGTCGAACTCGAGCCAACTCAGCTCGCGGTTGATGAAATTTTTCGGGTCGCCAAAACGCTCATGCGCGGTTTGCACGACTTGTGGAGTGGCGATCGCACTACTTTCGTCTTCGATTCTGGCAGTAGCTTGAGCTTCCTGCGGCATCAGTCAACATCGACAATTAACTGCGCATATGCAACGCGTGCCAACTCAGACGGATGCGACGGCATTCTGATGCCTGATATCTTCGGCGGCGGCTGCGTATACTGCGTCTTCGGCAATATTGGTGGCGTGGTCGCCAACGCGTTCGAGGCAGCGTCCAACGAATATCAGATTCAAGTAGCCCCGCAATTGATCCGGGTCCTGTGCCATTCGATCGACTAGTTTATGACTGGCCATGCGGTTCAGCTCATCCAGTTTATGATCACGAGGAACGACACCACGTGCGAGATCGACATCCTCGCGTGCAAACGCGTCTACGCTGTCCTTGAACATCGATATCGCATGATCATACATCGGCTGGATCAGCTCGACTTCGGCCAGTGGCGGGTGCTGATTTAGCTTTCGCGCCCGCCGAGCGATCGTAGTCGCCATGTCGGCCATGCGCTCGAGGTTTGATGAAAGTTTCATCGCAGCAACGACGCGGCGCAGATCGGATGCAACTGGCTGAAAGCGCAGCAAAATATCCACGCCGTCCTTATCGATCTGCTTCTCCAACTGGTCGATCTCTTCGTCGTCGACGATTGCAGTTATGCAAATATTGTCGTCGCGATTGACCAAACCCTTCATTGCCCGCTCCAGACTACGCTCGGTCAGCCCAGCCATCATGAGTACGTTGTTACGGAGAGCCGCGAGCGATTCGTCGAATGTCCCAAGAATATGTTTTGATGTAACCATGTCGAATATCAGCTCGTGCTCTTACTCTTTATTACGCTGCCCCCCCGGCAGGCGCGCCTTGTTATCCAAACCTGCCAGTAATATAGTCTTCCGTTTGTCTTTCGGTTGGGTTTGTGAAAATTTTGGTCGTTGGCCCGAACTCGATTAGCCGTCCAAGATAAAAGAACGCAGTGTAATCGGAGACGCGACCCGCCTGTTGCATATTGTGGGTCACGGTCACGATAGTGTACTTGGCTTTGAGCTCGTAGATTAATTCTTCAATCTTGGCCGTGGCGATCGGGATCGAGCGCCGAACATGGCTCATCCATTAGAAGGACTTCCGGTTCCACGGCGAGCGCGCGCGCGATGCAAAGCCTCTGCTGCTGGCCACCCGAAAGACTTGTGCCCGGTTTGTGGAGATCGTCTTTCACTTCGTCCCACAACGCCGCCATGCGAAGCGATTTCTCCAGGCGTTCGTTCAGGAATTTGCGGTCGCGCACGCCGTTTAGTCGCAAGCCAATAACGACATTTTCGCCGATCGACATCGTCGGGAACGGATTCGACTTTTGGAAAACCATGCCGACCCTGCGCCGGACGATCGCGGGATCGACAGCGCTGGAATAAAGATCCTCGCCATTTAGCAAGACTGTCCCCTCAACCCGCGTTTTCGGCACCAGCTCGTGCATGCGATTGAGGGCGCGAATAAAAGTGGATTTTCCGCAACCACTTGGCCCGATGATCGCCGTCACGGCATTTGACGCGATGTCCAGCGTCACATCGTCGATGGCGCGTTTCTCGCCGTACCAGATCGAAAGATTCTTAACTTGAAATGTGCGTGCCGGCGCAAGCTCGGCAGTGGACGGCGACTCTCTCGACTGTTCGACGCGCTCCATAACGCCTCGTTCCGGTGTTGCCATAACTAAATTTTCCATTCGCGAAAGGCTAGACCACTGACGCCGCATGCCCGCGAGTCAAAATTCTAACTATTACATTAACGCAAAAAACGCCCGTGACGAGCACGAGTGCCCCGGCCCAGGCTTGGCGGTGCCAATCGTCGTAGGGAGAAATTGCGTAGGTAAAAATCTGTAACGGGAGCGCTGCGATTGGTTGACTTAGACCGTGGTTCCAAAATCGATTGCCGAAAGCGGTGAAAAGGAGCGGCGCAGTTTCGCCACCCACGCGCGCTAGCGCGAGCAGGATCCCAGTGATGATTCCTCTGGAGGCGGTTTTCATCACGATGTGGACAATGGTTTTCCACCGGCTTACGCCGAGGGCCAGCGCGGCTTCGCGATAACCATTCGGCACAAGCAGGACAACTTCTTCTGTCGTGCGCAAGATCAGCGGAATCATGATGAGACCGAGCGCGAGGCCACCAGCGTAAGCCGAGAAGCCTTTGAAACGCAGGACAACCAAACCGTAAACCACCACGCCCCAGGTGATGGATGGGATTCCGTTAAGAACGTCGGCTAGAAACCGCAGGATAGAATTGATCCGAGCCAAACCGTACTCGGCGAGATAAACTCCACCCAAAACGCCAATTGGAATTCCGATCACGCCCGCGAGCGCGAGGAGTTCGAGCGTGCCGACGATGGCATTTGCCATGCCGCCGCCGACCGCTCCGACAGGGGCGGGCAATTTCGTGAAGAAATCCCAGTTCACCGAACCGGCGCCATTGACGAGGAGATGAAAGAACACCAGACCCAATGGAGCGATCACAAGAATCGCGGAAACAAACGCAATCGTCGATGCCAGCACGCTCTTGATTTTGCGCCAGGTATGATTATCTGCTCGTTCCAAATGCATCGCTATTGCACCGCGCGTGTTGCTGACGTTGTCGTGATGGTTCGCAGAAGGAGTTGCGCGAGAAGGTTCACCAGGATGGTCATGCCAAAGAGAACCAAGCCAATTTCGAACAGCGCTTGGAGATACATGTCAGTCGTTGCTTCCGTGAACTCATTGGCAATCACGCTCGCCAGCGTGTATCCAGGTTTGAAGAGCGACGCTGCGATCTGTGGCGTGTTGCCGATCACCATCGTCACCGCCATCGTTTCGCCGAGAGCGCGCCCGAGGCCGAGGATGACTGCGCCGAACAATCCTCTCTTCGCATAACTGAGCACGGCGATGCGTGTCGCCTCCCATCGCGTCGCGCCTAGCGCATAGGCGGCCTCGCGCTGCAAATTCGGAACACTGCGCAAGATCTCGCGTGAGACCGAAGTGATGATTGGCAGGATCATGATTGCAATAATGATTCCACCAGCGAGCATGCTCGGCCCATAGATCGGCCCAGTGAAAAATGGGGTCCAGCCGAGGAAGCGCTTGAGGAGCGGAAACGGATAATCCCGCAGCCATGGAATCATGACGAAAATGCCCCACAACCCAAGGATCACACTGGGAATCGCCGCCAGCATTTCGATCAGCGACGCGAGCGGCTGCCGAATCCATAGAGGCGCGAGTTCTGTCAAATACGCTGCTGTGGCGATGCTCAATGGCACAGCGATGAGTAACGCGATCATCGAAGAAACCAGCGTGCCGTAAATAAATGGCAGCGCGCCGAACTGTTCTGCCACTGGATCCCAAGTGGATGTAGCGAGGAAATGGAAACCAAATTTTTGGATCGCGAGCGATGATCCCCGCCAGAGTTGCCACCCAATCAAAATGACCAGCACCACCACCGCCAGCGCCATGGCGAGCGTGAGCCATTCAAAGGCTTTGTCCCCAAAGCGGGATGGACGCGCCATCCTTGCTTGCGCAGAGCGGTCTCCCAGAGCTACCGATGCGGCCACAGCCATAACAATTTATCTATTTGATTTAGCAGCAGCGGCAAGCCGCTGCCGTGCACAGTTAGCTACATTTTGATCTCGTCGATTCGCTTTAGGACACGCTGCTGAACACTGTCAGGCAATGGCGCATATTGGAGGTCTGTGGCCATTTTCTCGCCGTCTTTGGCGGCCCATTTCAGAAATTCGACCAGCTTCTTCGCCTTCGCGGCATCTTTCTGCTGTTCGTAAACAAGCAGCCATGTCGCGCCAGCAATTGGATACGCACCGTCGCCCGGCGCGTTCGTCATCGAGAATCGGAAATCATCCGGGATTTGCGCTGTCGCCATTGCCGCCGTGATCGACTCCAGCGATGGTTTTACGAATTTGCCGGCAGAATTTCTTACCTCCGCGTACGACATTTTGTTCTGTACGGCGTAAATCAGTTCCACATACCCGATCGCCCCTGGCGTCTGCTTCACCTGGCCGGCCACGCCTTCGTTACCTTTGCCACCAATTCCGGTCGGCCAATTCACAGATGTGTTCGTGCCCACTTTCGATTTCCATTCCGGGCTGATTTTACTGAGATAATCGGTCCAAATGTAAGTGGTCCCGCTGCCATCGGAGCGATGCACGACTACGATTTCTGTGTCAGGCAAATTAACGCCAGTGTTTAGCGCAGTGATTTTTGGATCGTTCCACTTTTTGATTTGGCCGAGAAAAATTCCCGCGATTGTGTCTGCATCGAGCTTTAATGCGGGATTGCCCGGCAAATTATAAGCGACCACATCCGCACCTGCGACTGTCGGGATGTGCAGTATTCTCCCCGGCGCTTTGCTTAGATTGTCGTCGCTCATCGGTCCGTCCGACGCGCCGAAATCGACTGTTTGTGCCAGAATTTGTTTCTGTCCGCCGCCGGAACCGATCGATTGATAATTGAACCGCACGGAAGGATCGACCTTCGCGTATTCGTCGAACCACTTCGAGTAGATCGGATACGGAAACGTCGCGCCTGCGCCGTTGATCATCATTTGCGCAGATGCAGTGGCGCTCAACCCGAACGCGACTGTGAGCCCAAGAAGGATTTTGGAGCGGTACGAATTGTTCATACGACGAAGTTGCCGCAGGCCAATTCAGCTGGTCAAAATCTTTACTGTTACGTTTGTGTGACGAAACAGGAATGACGAAGGCAAAATGACGAATGACGAAGGAAACCCGAATGCTCAAATGACGAAAGCCCGGTGAGTGGGCTTGGTCATTCGGATTTCGTCATTCCTTCGTCAGTCGTCATTTCTCATCGGAAGCAGCACACGGATACTCGTGCCTTTTCCAATTTCGCTCTCGGCTTCGACACGACCGCCGTGGAGTTGCGCGACGTGTTTCACAATCGCCAGGCCGAGGCCAGTTCCTCGAATGTTCTCGGCGGTCCGGGCTTTATCGGCCCGATAGAAACGCTCGAAAATTCGCGCCAAATCTTCTTTGCCAATACCGATGCCATTGTCGCTTACGCTCAGAACAATTTCTTCGTCGCGCGGCCGAGCCGTCAGCCTGATCTCCCCATGTTCGGGCGAATATTTCACGGCGTTATCGAGCAAATTGTAGAGTGCTTCCTGCAGCCGCTGGCGGTCGGCGTGAATCGAGGGCAAGTCAGGCGGAACATCGACAATAACGTTGAGCTGCTTGGTGGCGAGCTTCTTTTCCCAATCGCGAATCACTTCCCCGAATAAGTTCGACAGATCGATGTTGCCCAATTGCAAATTCGGATTTGCCGATTCCAATTGCGCAAGCGTAAGCAGATCCTGGGCGAGCAAGTCGAGGCGCTTCGAATGGCGCTCCATCACTGCGAGAATTCGAAAGAGTTCCTCGCGCGATGTTTCCGGATTATCCATCAAGGTCTCGATGTAGCCGCGCAAGATCGACAGTGGCGTGCGCAATTCGTGCGAGACATTGGCGACAAAATCCCGCCTCACCTGATCCATCTTCTTCAGCTCGGTGATGTCGTGAAACAAAACGAGTGCTCCGGTGATTTCGCCCGCGTCGTTCCTTGTCGCGACGGCGTGGAGTTCGATTTGCGAACCGTCCAGGGTCAACTCGCTGCGAACTGACTCACTGCCGCGGAAAGCATCGGCGATCGCTCGGTCGAGCGTAGCATCGCGAACAACTTCCAGCAGCGGTGTCCCGATCGAAATTTCCGGGAGCGCGAAAAGTTTTCGAAACGCCTCGTTAGTCAGAATCACGCGACCGGTTGGAATCGACCACAAGCAATGCGTCCTGCATCGCAGAGAAAATGGTCTGCATGCCCGATTCGCGTTTTGCGATCTGCTTATCGAGCTGCTTGCAAATCGTTGAAAATCTTTTCCAAGCGTAACCCGATACGTTGAGCCTCGGCGCTGCCGTGAATCAGAAATGTCCGCGGCTGCTCGCCGCGCGCGATTTCTGTCACGAGCTCCTCCATCTTGCCGCCACGGCGCGATCCATTTGCGCCACGCGATCAAGGCAACGGCGATTGTCGCTGCGACAATCGCGCAAAGCAGGAGCCAGATCATTCTCGATAATTTTCCCGCAGCCGATAACCGAAACCGCGAACGGTTTCAATAGCGTCCCCGGCTTTACCGAGTTTTTCGCGCAAGCGGCGTACGTGTGTATCCACCGTGCGGGTGTCGATGACGGCTTCGTAGCCCCAAACCTCGTTCAGCAAGCGATCGCGGTCCTGTACGCGGCCTCGGCGTTGCATCAATTTCTGCAGTAGTTTGAACTCAATGCTGGTGAGATGCACCTGCTTCCCGTTAACGCGAACTTGATGACGCGCGGGATCGATTGAGATCGGGCCGGCCTTTAGTCTCTCGTCCGCCGTTTCGCCGCGCCGCAAAATTGCGCGAATCCGCAACACGACTTCGCGCGGGCTGAACGGCTTCGTCACGTAATCGTCGGCGCCGAATTCCAGACCGACGATGCGATCAATCTCTTCCGCTTTTGCCGTTAACATCAGAATCGGAGTGTGAGACGTCGCCGTGTCGCTCTTCAAAATTTTGCAGACTTCGAGTCCCGACATTTTTGGCAGCATCAGATCAAGAATAATGAAATCCGGCCTGGCGTCCCGCGCCTTCTGCAAACCGCTCGCGCCGTCTGCGGCGGTCGAAGTCACTGAAGCCCGCCTTGCGCAAGTTCAATGTAAGGAGATCGGCAACGTCGCTCTCGTCTTCGATGATCAAGATTTTCCTGCCAGAAGCCGTTTCCATGGAATAGCGAATCAAACTCGCTCGCGTCTTAAATTTCAATATTTCTATATCACTCGATAGAATCGCTTCGGCGGCTTGACGTCAAAGTTTGCCGAATCGTCACAATTTCGTCATACGCCTGTAACAATCGGCTCTTAGCCTCCATCGCGTTTGCTGAAAGCGAGTTCCCTCAGAATTACCGGAAAACCAAACCACTAAGGAGAAACAAATGCTCATCACAAAAGTCATGTTACGGGCAGCGGGCGCCAGCGTCGCTGCAATTGCGTTGCTAACTGCGCCTGCGGCGCGCGCGCAGTCTGACAGTGCACGGCTCGAAAAACTCGAAGCCGCCGTCGAAATGCTGCAGAAAGAGAACGCTCAATTGAAAGCAGAAGTCAGCAGTTTGAAAACGCACGCTGGGCCAGCACATGTCGCTGGGGAAGGGCCCACAAAAACGGAAATCAGTTACGATGGAAAAACCTATGTCGAGAAAAACGTCCCCGTCGAGAAGTCGAGCGCGGACAAGTGGAAATTATCCAGCTCCATCAGCGAGTTAGAACTCTACGGCGATGTCCGTTTGCGTTACCAATACAACGGCGGCGAGACCAAAGACAGGGGCCCGGTGGCGGCGCCTGGTCCTGGCATCGCAGGGACAAACGATTGGCAGGAGCGCGAGCGAGAGCGTTATCGTCTTCGCCTTGGCCTCCGTGGAACGCTTCTGGACGATTGGTTTTTCGGTGTTCGATTGTCGACTGGCGTTAATGACCGCTCAGGAAACGTTACATTCGGCGACGACACAGCGAGTAGCACGAACGGTGGCGGCGGACCATTCGAAAGAAACAGCGACGTCGTGACCGTCGATCAGGCGTATGCCGGTTACAAAGGCTTCCCTGGCGTCACGTTGACCGCAGGCAAAATGCCTAACCCCTTCGTGACCACGCGCATGGTCTGGGATCCAGATATCAGTCCGGAAGGATTGGCTGAGCAATGGAAACACACGTTCGTATTTGGAGCGGAACCGGCGCCTGCGTCATACGGCAAGGATGGCAAAGCTATGGTAGCGGGGCCTGCACCGGAGCCGTTCCTCAAGCTCGATCTTTTCGCAAACTTCGCTCAATTCGTTTATGACGATTCGAACCCGGAGAACCCGCTCGGATCAAGATCGACCTCGACGCAGCCTAGTGGCGAACATCAGCTGACCCCGAATACAGATGCTTTCCTGCTGGGGTGGCAGGTAGGTGCGCGATTCAATTTCCCGCACAACTTTTACTTCCAGTTCGCGCCGACGCTCTACAACTACACCGGCAACGGCGACACGTTTAACATCCACTATCAAGGTGGTTCTCCCTATGTAACGAACGCAGCCTCGCTGGCGCAGAACCAGACCGGCATCAACAGCCTGTTGATCTTCGATGTGCCGTTGGAATTCGGCTGGAAAGCGTGGGGAATACCCATGCGGATATTCGGCGATTTTGCCACCAATTTTGAAGGTGACCAACGCGCCGACGCGGCTGGCGAGCCAGGCCAGGGCAGCCAGCGTTACGCGTACACGGCTGGACTCGGTATCGGCCAGTTGAAGAAGGCGCACGACTGGCAGCTAGACGTTTGGTATCAACACACTGAGCAATACGCGCTCGATCCGAACTTGATCGATGACGATGTTTTTAACGCTCAAGAGAATATGCACGGTATCGCCGTTCAGGGCACATACAACCTCACTGCCGCTGTGAACCTCCAGCTGACCTACGCCCACGGTTGGTGGTACAATCACAACCTCGGCACCGGCGGAAATACGGGTAGTCTGGCCATCACAACTAATCCCACGGCGGAATACAATTACTTCACCGCTGATCTGAACGTGAAGTTCTGAGGATTAAATTCCTTGGTTAGGTTAATTGAAGCCCGCCGGGAGAGCCTCTCCCGGCGGGCTTTTCACTACGCCGCAACGGCTTCCGACACGTGAAAGCAAAGGCGAAGCGCAAACGAGCTCGGTCGCCGAAGATCGCGGGAATCGTCACCGGTGACGATGCTTGAATCGGAACTTCACGCGCTACACCGCGATTTGCGCACGATTGCCAAGGCATACATCGCCCGTCTCGAAAATGATTTACTCGTCTGCCTCGCCGTGCTGAGGTCCTATGGACCGATCGAACAGGTGCCTCGGGAAATGCTGCACCAGATCCGTGATCTCACCATCATCGTTCGCAATCGCAAATTGAAACCCGAAAAAGGCCGTCGCAAAGACTTGCGCAAAATCGACTCAATGATCGTCGATCTGGTTTCGACCATTGGACAAAAGAATTGAGCGCAGATCGCGGCGGCGAAAGGCGACACAATCGCCGTACGCGGTTTGAAGCGCAGATTCCGGGACGACCCGGACAATGTTAGTTCCCCTGCTGGGGGTGGAACTCTCCGAAAAGCCCCGTTAAAAGATTCTGCAGCGAGAAATTATTATTCATCTCGATCCAGCGCGACCCGACACGCGGATAATTGGTGGTCGTCAAAGTGGCAGTCACGCGACCGCTCTCTTTTAGCAGGTACATTTTCGCATTTGGGGCCAAATCAATCCATCTACATACGGGATCTTCCCGAAACCGCGCGACTGGGATTAGTTCGCGGTGGCCATTCCTGGCAAAGAAAGTGCGTCGAGAGGGATTTAGTTGGACACCTGGAAAGCGAAAGTCGAACGATTCGTCCCTGCGCGTTTCGTTGTCGCCGGCATAGGGCAAATTACTGAACGTGATCCGTGCCGCCAGCTCGCTGCTGTTTCGTCCGACGTAAAGCTCGTGCCAAATCATTTCACCGTACGCAAACGTTTGCGGATGATCTGGGCTGGTGATGGTGGCCACACCCGCCATCGCAGAAGCGCTGGCGATGAAGATGAGCGCCAGCAGAATTACCACTCGCATCCAACGAATTTAGGACGAGACGATCAATCGTCTAGTAGCTTCCTCGATCCGTCCGCACCAGAATCTTTTTTAATAATTTCAGGGTCTGCTCAACGACAACCGGCGCCGCGTTGGGAGGCGATGCCCCGTTCACTAGGTCAACGGCCGCTGCCGCCGTGCTCTTCGAACGGATTGTAAATTTCAAGTGCGTAGTACCACATGAAACCATCGGGGCGATCTGCCCGAGTGTGGCTGCGGCCAAAAAGAGCTTCTACGTCATGCACGGTCGCGCGACCGCGAGTAAGTGACCCAATTCGCCGCGTATAAAAATCGCTCGGTGCTTCCTGGGCGATATAAGCCGGAGGCGTAATCAATACACCATTTCGATTGAACCGAAACGCAAGCGCATCTGCTCCGTACCCATGGCGCATCCAGTCGGCGGTATCGATCACAGGCGCTTCATAAAGACAGAGTTGCCGCACCAAGGGCGAACCCGGTCGGACGATATAGTAGCCGTTCCGCGGGCCTAACGACACATAATGTGAATCATCGTCCCATGAAGCTGCACAAGCGAAACTGGCAACGATCAGTAACAAGAATGCCGCGCACGACCCACGCTTCATGAATAATTCAATAAGCCTCAGTCCGTCTTCTGTCCACGAATGTCTCGGTGAGTCACGGCCTACCGTCATCTACCTGTGACAATTGGCTTCTACCCACGCCGGTGTTCGGATAGGCAATTCTGAACCGAGTGGTTCTACCTCTCGATCAACCAACCACAACCAAGGAGGAACTTATGTGCATTGAGAAATTCATCGTGCGAGCAACGGTCGTGAGCGCGGCTTCAATTGTGTTACTAACTGCGCAGCCGCTGTGCGCGGAGTCATCGTCTGACACGGCGCGAATCGAAAAACTCGAGCGAGCGGTCGAGCAGTTGCAGAAACAAAACGGCGCACTGGAACAACGGAACGCGGAGCTAGAGCAGAAGATCGGCGTTTTAGAAACGCACCGCATCCGTGCCCGACTCGGCTGCAACAAGCGGAAGACAAAAGACTGCGTCTGTACCCGATGCCAAATTCAAAACGAAAGTGGCTTATGACGGGAAAACCTATGTCGAAAAAGCGGTCGTCGAAGAAGACAAACCGCCCGTTTATGTACAACAGCGCGGGCCTGAGCTAAAGCTGGTGCTAGGAGGATATATTCAGACGAATTTCGAAAACGGCGATGTCTCCGCGTTTGAGGGCCGCTTTGGCGAAACTGCTCTGAAAGATCGCTTCCGCCTGCGCCGGGCCCGCGTCAATTTAACCGGCGATTTTGCCGAGCAATTCGATTTCAAAGTCGAAGGTGACTTCGGTCAGAGCGATGGATTGAATTCCAATCACACGGCGTTTTCGGCCACGGACATTTTCATTAACTGGCATCGGTTTCCGGAAGTGCAATTCAAGATTGGTCAATGGAAGGCGCCATTTGGTCTGGAGCAGCTTACGCCGGATCCTACGTTAATCATTATTGAGCGCAGTTTGCCTACGGGCGCGATCACACCGGATCGGCAGATTGGCGCGCAGCTTTGGGGGAAACCATTCACAAACATTTGGCCCGAGCAGAAAGATTTGCTCACGTACTACGCAGGCATTTTTAACGGCAACGGACGCAACGTTACCGTCAACGACAACAATAACTTCATGTATGTCGGGCGGTTGGAGTCGACGCTGTTCAAAGACGTCTTTGGTAAGGGATCTTACCTGAAACTTGGCGCCGACATTCTCAACAGCCGCGATGACAAAGGCACAAATATCTCGCCGACATTGAATTTGTTAGTAAATGAAGACGGTTCTCTCTCGCCCTTTAATTTACCAGGTGCGGATGAACGGACCGCGTGGAGCGTGGATGCGTGGCTTAAGCTGGGTCGATTTGATCTAATCGGTGAATACCTGGAGGAATACGTCAATGGCCGCACCGTGAACGGTGTCCCTCCAGGGTTCGCCAACTTCACGACGAACGGTTACTACATAACCGCGGCGTACTTTCTGATTCCGAACAAGCTTCAACTAGCCGTTCAATGGCAATACTTGAATCCGGGACAGAAGGGTAATGATGGTCTCTACTCCATCACCGGCGGTCTCAACTACTACATCCATGGCGATAATCTTAAGCTGATGTTTAACTACATCCATACCTGGTCGGATTTCCGGCAGGCCAATCCCGAGTTTGGCCAGGACCAGTTCGATGAAGTCATCGGGCGCATGCAGGTGATGTTCTAGCGAAATGATCCACGTTTTCGAAAGCTAATTTCCTCACCCGGATCAAAGACAGCGGAGAAATGACGCGAGCCGGTCGTGAGCAATCTGGCGTGACATTGTGCGTGGAACAGATGTAATTGGAGAATCTAAGGAACTCACAAAAAGGAAACAATTATGGCCAAAGAAAATAAATCTACGGATTCAGTCTATAGAGTAACGGAAGTAATCGGCACGAGCGCGCAGTCCTGGGAGGATGCGGCAAGGAATGCCGTTCAGACCGCCGCGGGTACGCTTCGGGATCTGCGCATTGCCGAAGTTGTGAAGCTGGATGTCAAGATCGAGGACGGCAAAGTGGTCGAGTACCGCACGCGATTGCAACTTTCCTTTAAGTACGAAAGCTGAAAGCCTTCCGATAAACGAGCCCCGCAGAAGTCGGTGCACGGCTAACAAGTCAGAGAACCTTTGCGCGGCTCCTGAATCTTGGCCGCCGGGATGGTTCGCAAACGCTCGGTCAAATCACGCATTCGCCCGTGGGCGGCTGCTAGTCGCTGAATTCTCGATAGGGTCCGGCAACAGTCGAGTTTCACGCGATCGCTACACAAACGTCACCATTTTTTTGCGAGACCGCCATCGGGTTGTAACGCCGGGATGCAATGGTGTGCCAAGTCACCAATTCAACACCGCCCTCGGTCAGAGGAATTTTCCACCCGGAGGTTAGGTTAAGGCAGAGAAGACGAGAGCCGGGCGCCTTGGGATGAAAATCCCGGGGCGCCCGTTTGTTTTTTGTTGCCACAGAAATGTAACGATAATCTTTTTGCGTCCGCGCCGGTCGATTCCTTACGTTTGTGCCTGAGCAGAATGCACGCGTTCACTTCCCCGCGAACGAGTTCAGCGCGAACGTTCGAAACGCAACAGCGATTTTCATTTGGCAAATCGGCTAAGGACTTGCTTGCGCCCAGGCGCTATCGCGCCGCATGGATCTCCGACGCGCACCTTGGTACGCGCGGCTGCAACGCCGCAGCGCTGCTGGATTTTCTGCGTGCGAACGACTTCGAGACTTTGTACATCGTCGGCGACCTGATCGATATCTGGTCGCTGCGTCGCGGAATTTATTGGCCGCAGCAGCACAACGACGTGATCCAAAAAATTCTGCGCAAATCCCGCAAAGGCACGCATGTGATTTACATCCCGGGAAATCACGACGAGCTGGTCACCGACTTCGGTGGGACCTATGGCAACATCGAGATCAAGCAGAGCGCAATTCACGTGACGGCTTCCGGCGAACGCATCTTGATTATTCACGGCCACGAACTCGATACCGTAGTGTCCAGAACGTGAAGTGGCTCGCGTTCGCTGGCGACCTTGGCTACCAATTTCTGCTCTCGCTCAATCCGCTCATCAATTTTGTCAGGCGCCGCTTCGGTCTCGGCTACTGGTCGCTCAGCGCCTATGCAAAGCGACGGGTGAAGGACGCGGTGAGCTTTCATCGGCAAATTCGAAGCCGCTGTGGCGCATTACGCGGAACGCTACCACGTGGATGCCGTCCTCTGCGGCCACATTCATAGCGCGGCCATCCGCGAGTTCGGCAACGTCACGTATTACAACTGCGGCGACTGGGTCGAGAGCTGCACGGCATTGGTCGAGGGTGAGGATGGCATTCTTTCCATGGTTAACTACCATCCATTCGTCGAAAAGTCTGTCATCCCGAACGAAGTGAGGGACCTCTCATTTGCTTGAGATCATCACACAAAGTAAGCGTGGCGTAACTGGCGGGTGTGAGGTCCCTCGCCGTCTCTGCGGCTCGGGATGACAAGGGCGTGTCATCGGCGTGTCACGCGCTTTTCACAATTCGTAACCTGACGCGCAACGGGCAGGTGAGTACGCTCACACATGCGCATAATCACAATTAAGCGAACGGTCTCGAAAATAAAACAACCGCGAACGATACGAGGACGACTTGTTCTCCAATTCGCTCGCGACTTTTTCGCAAGCGAGAATCATCTGCACTTTGCGATTGAAGCATTCCTCTTCGGGGCGCTGCTGGCGCTCTGCGCGTGGCCCATCATTGCCGCGGCGGGGGCGATTGGCCAGGTTCCATAAAATCGCGAAAAAAATATTTGCACGTTGGAAATGACGAGCTAATAGTTAACCAGATGGTTAAATATTCGAGCACAACGCTGAACCGAACGTTCGCCGCTTTGGCCGATCCCACCCGGCGCCGGATCCTCGCGCATCTTGCCAGGGGCGATCGACGTGTTACCGATCTCGCGCGCCCGCACGCCATGTCGTTGCCCGCGGTTTCGAAACATCTTCGCGTTTTGGAGAAAGCCGGACTGCTGCGGCGGCGCCGCTACGGACGCGTGCACGAAATGCAACTGGACGCCGAGCCGCTCAAAAAAGCCGCGCAATGGGTCGAGGAGTATCGAAAGTTCTGGGAAGGCTCACTCGATCGGTTGGCGGCTTACTTGGAGAAAACAAACAAGGCCTCCGACAAGAAGGGAAAGGTTTGAGTCATGTGTCCCCTATGCATCGCCAACATCGCCGCCCTGGCGGCGACATCGAGTGGAGGAGTCGCAGCGCTCGCGCTCAAAATTTTTTCACAAAGAAAAACAACCCAAAGAAGAAAGGACAAAAATATGAAACTAGTGGAAATGGAAACACCGAAAGTGGTCTCATCGCAAGAATGGGAGGCAGCGCGACAACAGCTACTCGTAAAGGAGAAGGAGTTGACCCGCGCCCGCGACGCGCTGGCCGCAGAGCGTCGGCGGATGCCGTGGGTTGCCGTGGAGAAAGATTACGAGTTCGACGGACCCAAGGGCAAGGTGAGTCTGCTCGACCTGTTCGATGGCCGACGTCAGTTGATTGTTTACCGCGCGTTCCTCGATCCTGGCGTATCCGGCTGGCCGGATCACGGCTGTGTTGGGTGCTCCATGGTGGCCGACCAGGTTGCGCACCCGGCGCATCTGAACGCGCGCGACACCACTCTGGCCTTCGTCTCGCGGGGGTCGCAACCGAACATTCAGCGCATCAAAGCGCGGATGGGCTGGGATCTCATTCCGTGGTACACGATGACGGACGACTTCGACAAGGATTTCGGCGTGGATGAGTGGCATGGCACGAACGCGTTCATCCGCGATGGCGACAAGGTCTTTCGCACCTACTTCATTAACAGCCGCGGTGACGAGCAGATGGGAGGCACCTGGAGCTATCTCGACATGACCGCGCTCGGGCGTCAGGAGGAGTGGGAGGACTCGCCAGAGGGCTACCCTCAGAGCACGCCGTACGAGTGGTGGAATTGGCACGATGAGTACGGCAACGACGAAGCCTCCGCCAAGGTCCTCGAACAGGTCCGCCGGGGCCGCGCCGCCGGGCAAGCGGGCGGCGACGCCAAAACGGAGCGAATAGGAGTGGACTGAAAATGCCGCGCGTCAATCATTTTGAGATTTACACTGACAATCCTGAGGCAGTGCAGCCGTTCTACCGGGACGTATTCGGTTGGAAGTTTCAAAAATTTGAAGGTGGCCCGATGGAGTATTGGCTGGTCACGACCGGCGACGACAACGAACCGGGAATTAACGGCGGAATGACGCGGCCGCGGGAAGGACAAAATCCCGGGACGATCAACACCGTCGCGGTTGCGTCGCTCGACCAAACAATTAAAGAGATCGGGCAACGCGGCGGAAAAATCTGCGTGCCGAAAATGGCCATTCCGAAAATCGGCTGGCTCGCCTACGCGGAAGATCCGGCTGGCAATGTATTCGGGATCATCGAGCCGGACGCGAAAGCAAAATAATCAAACAAGAGAAAGATATGAGTACAAAAACCTGAACTGGCAGAAACGGTCGTGGTCCAGCGCACTTTGAACGCGCCGGTCGCGAAGGTTTGGCAAGCAGCTCACCGATGTCGATCAAATGCGCGAATGGTATTTCGATTTGAACGAGTTCAAACCCGAAGTCGGCTTCGAATTCGAGTTCGTGGTCGAACACGAAGGCAACAAGTACCATCACCTTTGCCGCATCACCGACGTCGTTCCAGAAAAGAAGATCGCCTACACCTGGCGCTACAATGGTGAACCAGGGCAACTCGCTGGTCACATTTGAATTGTTGGGCCAAGGCGAGAAGACGCGCGTGACAGTGACACACACCGGCATCGAAACGTTTCCGAAAACCCCGGCGTATGAGCGGAAGAATTTCGAGGCCGGCTGGACTGCGATCATCGGGACCGAGCTCAAGCAATTCGTGGAAGGGAAAGAATAATGGGAAAAGGAATCAAACCCGCTTCGCCCAACACCGTTCGGTTACATCGCGTGTTGCGCGCGTCGCCGGAAAAGGTTTATCGCGCGTTTCTCGATGCCGATGCGCTCGCGAAATGGCTTCCGCCTAACGGATTCACCTGCAAAGTGCATCGAGATGAACGCGAAGGTCGGCGGCAGTTTCAAGATGTCGTTCACGAACTTCAGCACCGGCAAGAGTCACTCCTTCGGCGGAACTTATCTCGAACTGAAGCCGCATGAACGCATTCGTTACACCGAGAAGTTCGACGATCCGAATCTGCCCGGCGAAATGCAGACGACGATCACGCTGAAAAAAGTTTCATGCGGGACGGAAGTGACCATTGTGCAGGAAGGCATCCCCGCCGCGATTCCGGCGGAGGCGTGTTATCTCGGCTGGCAGGAATCGCTCATTCTGCTGGCGAAACTCGTCGAAGCTGAAATTCCGGATCAATGCTGAAGAGAAGAGGAAAATCATGACAACAAAAACAACAGAGAAAACATCACTCGAAATCAAACGGTTCATCAACGCGCCGCGCGATCGTGTTTACGCCGCGTGGACCGATCCGGTGCAACTAAAGGAATGGTGGGGGCCGAAAGAGGTTCGGACGCTCAAATATTGTGGCCGACACTCGGGTTGGCGGGAAATATCGCTGGGATCTGGTCAACCAGGAGGGCGAGAAGATGAGCGTGTTCGGCGAATACCGCGAGCTCGTCCCGGCGAAGAAGGTCGTCTTCACCTGGAAATGGGACGACGACGAGGCTTGGGAAAATTACACGAGTCAAGTATCGGTCGAATTCTCCGATCGCGATGGCGGCACTGAACTGCGATTAACGCATGTGCAATTGCCGAGCGAAGAATCGCGCGATCGTCACAACGAAGGCTGGAACAGCGTTCTCGATCGACTCGAAAAATTTTTGTTGTAGGGCGTTTCTGTGACCCGAAAGCATTCGGCGCCGCGACAGACGCCCTGATCAGCAATATGTAAACCAAAACATAGGAGGAAAAATGAGTACTGAAGAAGTTGCAAAAAAAGTGGTGGAGTTAGTTCGCAAACAGGCGTGGTACGAAGCGCTCGACTTGTATGACGACAACATCGTTAGCGTGGAAGCATACAGCGCCGGCGGCGGTTCGCCGGAGACGCGCGGAAAAGAAGGCGTCCGCGGCAAAATCGATTGGTGGGTCAACGCGATGGAAGTGCACAGCTTCGAGGCAAGCGAGCCATTCGTTGGGCACGATCGATTTGTCGTGCAATACGACGCTGACGTGACAGACAAGAAATCGAAAGAGCGCAGGAAATTATCCGAAGTCGGCGTTTACACCGTCAAGGACGGAAAGATCGTGCGCGAAGAATTCCTGCCGCGTATGAATTAAGCGTCATTGCGAGCATCTCGCGAATGCACTACGGCTGGCAGTTGCCGGAGCTACCTGCATCAACAATCGCCTGAATTTCAGTTTGCGAGAGGGCGCGGTTAAAGTGACCTAACTAGGTTAACATCCTGGTTGGCTATGCTGCCATTTTCCGTGACGTCCTCCCGGAAGTTAGAGCTATCCAACAGGATCACCGACTTGGCTCCTCGTTTGCTTAAAAGCAAACCGACTGGCGAGTTTGGTTCCCCGCGTATCTTCGGTGCCGCAGCCTAGTTACCGGCTCACTGCCCCACAACGCTGAAAGTAGCAGTGAAGGATCCGAGATTATCGTCGTAGCAGCCAGGCGAGCCGTGGTAGCCGCAAGCATCCGCGAATCCCAAAAACAGTCGGGTGGCCCCGGCTGGGACCATGAATTGTTGTGCGCTGCCACTGCCGTCGCCCGTCAGCCCGTCCCCGATAAAGAAAGTCTGATTCAGTGCCGGAGAAAGAGAGGTAAAACTGGTGCCGAGGATGGAGAAATCCAACACCGGCGGTGCGGGATCCATCGGTTCGGTATTATCCAGGAAGATTCCGGTGAGAAAGCCAGCATGCGTGTTGATGATGCCGGAAATCCCCCCTGTGGAAGAGACATTGACATCACTGGCCGAGCCAATCCCGTCGGGGTCATTGAAGTTGCCGCCGCCGTTATAGCTCACTGAGCCTGTAACCGATGAAAAGGTGAGAACCCGGTTTGATCCAGGCTGGATGTTAAAAACCGGCGGCAAGTTACCTCCGCCGGGTGCAGTAGCATGACCGGCGCCGAAAATGTTGGCGTTAGCGCCAATTTCTGAGGCCGTAGCCGGCTTGCATTTGCCGAAGCTACCGGCGTTATAAATGGCGAGGACTTCCGACCAGTCGAGCGCGCGATTAAAGACTTCCACTTCGTCGATCAACCCAACAAACGGCTCGAGCACAGTGTCCGATTGCAAGTTGCCGATGCTGACTCCGGGGTTGGCACCCGTCAGTGTGCCATACGGCCTGACAGTCGTCGTGGTTTGCGCAGCGAAGATGCCGTTGAGATAAAGCGTCATGAGGCCCGTGGCGTCATCGAGCGTGCCGGCAACGTGAACGAATTGGTTCAGCGGCAGTGGCGCTTCGACAGATGCGATGTTTCCCGCAGCATCGCTGATCTGGAAAACAACATTACTGCCGACCATACGCAGGACGTATGGATCGAGATTCGGGCGGTCGTCGCCGCGGAAAATGATGTCGCCGATGCCATTTGGCGGGGTGGAAGCTGCGTTGACCCAGGCATCCAGTGTGAGGGAAGCGGTGATGGCGAGGTTGGGAGAATCTGCGATGAACACGCGATCGGAGCCGCCATTGAACTGGAATGCCTGGTCCACTTCTCCAGGAGCGAAGGTGGCACCATTCATGAGAATGCCATTATTGCCGCCTTGAATGTCGTTGGTGTTACCATCGCCCGGCCACCAGGAGACCATCCCCGGAGGAGGCGGAATGCAGCTCTGTTGGTCCGTTGACTCGGCAACGTAATAATAGATAACGGTAGAGGTGTCGTCGTCATTCCAAGTACTCGCGCGAGTGGCACCATCCACAGAGAAGAAACACAAGTAATCTTCATTTCCGCCAAGGTTATCCGGTTCGCCTGGAGCCCAGTTGGTGTAGGACCACGACTCGAGGGTGACCCAGGCCCAATCTCCGGCCGGCTCGTGGAGTTTGTCGAATTGGAACCCGCCGAGATACGGTCCTTCATTATGGTTGCCGCCGTCAATCGCCCAGTAAGCAGGACAATCGATCCCGTTAAAGACGAACTCGTTCTCCTCAACGGAAGTGAGCGTGGCCAGATCAGCCGACTGGCCGTTGGGGGCCACCAGCGTTCGGGCCTGGCTCCGTGCCGTGAACCAGGTGTTATCGCTGCCTGTGATTTGCTGGACGGAATAGTAATGACCGGTAGGCCCTTGGTACCATTGACCCAAGACCCACGCGCATGGTGTTGCTGTTGGTGCTGGAGTCGGTGTTGGAGTGGGCGTCGGCGTAAACGTAGCTGTCGCCGTTGCCGTTGGGGTCGGTGTAAACGTAGCTGTCGCTGTTGGAGTAGGTGTAAAGGTAGCTGTAGCCGTTGGTGTCGGTGTGAACGTAGCTGTGGGCGTTGCGGTTGGCGTTGGAGTTGGTGTGAACGTAGCTGTCGCCGTTGGTGTCGGAGTCGGACTCGGCGCCGGCGGGCTTTTAGCCTCGAATGCCCCAATGTCGCTGCCGTCTCCGGCGTTTGGAATTCTCGGTATGTCCACGGGCCGGACGTAACCGCGTTGATCGGTTGTCAAGTCGAAGGCGCTCCCTTGGTCTATCGCCGGGCTGCTCGGGAGTAAGGCCACCGTTTGTGTCGGCCCGCCGTTATCCCCGAGCGAGCCCAATCCGGGGTTGCCGACACCGACCTGGTTGTGGCTCATTCCGTTGACCAAGCCGCCGGAGCCGCCGAGGCCGATGAGATTATAGGAACTTGTTGTCTGGTCGACTACAACGCCGTTTTCGATATCTGAGGGATTTTGATTCACCTGGTTGCGAGCCACGATCGTGTTTTGAAGAACCAACCTGTTAACGAAACCAGGGATATTACCGATCCCGCCGCCAGCAACACGCGAAGAGTTGTTCGCTACTGTACAGCTTGTGACGGTAAAAAATGTACCTGAAAAAACCATACCTCCACCGAAATTAGACGAAAAGTTGTTAACTATTGTACAGTTTGTGATCGTCGCCGAAGCGTCGTAAATACCAGCTTGAATGGCGATGCCGCCACCGGAGCCAGGCTGGTTACCCTGACTAGTGGCAGAGTTATTAGCAATTGTACAGTTTGTCACGGTGACACTGCAACCAAGTAGAGAAATCCCGCCGCCGTCGTTCACACGATTGTGATTGTCGCTGATCGTGCACTGGTCTATCGTGACCGAACTGTAGTCAGCAGCTAACCCCGGGCCGCCGTTGGCAGTGATAGTGCTGTCGCTCACGCTAATATAGGACTGCGTCAGTATGCCGCCGTCGCTGTTTCGCGTTATTACAAGGTTTGAGAGCGTCAAACTAGGTCCAAGAGTAATGGTCTTAATGCCAACTTTGCCGTTGGCAATCGTAAGGCCAGACATAACTGTCGGCGCAGCGATCAGGAAGACATTCACGCTGTTGTTGCCGCTGACTGTCAGGAGGGGGGCGCCGGGTCCTTGAATAGTGAGGTCTTTATTAATTTGCAAGCTCCCGCTAGTCAAGGTGATCGTCCCGGTCACGCCGGGGGCGAAGGTGATAGTCTCGCCGACCGCGGCAGCGGCAATCGCCCGCCGCAGGGAGCCCGGACCTGAGTCGTTCGTGTTCGTGACCACTCCTGCGTTCGCCGGCAGCGACAATGCCGCACAAGAGAAAGCAAGAAAGGCGAAGATAATTCTCCAACAAGGGCGCGAGCGGACGGGTCGGTTCATTCTGTTTGTTCCTCCATATTTCCGTGTTTGTTATGAGCTTCACTGACACAATGGCGAAATCGGCGGCCCAAAAAGGACATTGCTTTTGAAATAATTTCTGCTGCAATCGCCAAAATTAGATCAGGGACGGAAAAGCCTCGGTGAACACAGCGACGAAAACAGACGCCACGCAGATCCTGAAGAAATGGAATGAGGGCGACAAAGATGCGCCGGCCCGTTTAATGCCGTTAGTGTATGAAGAGCTGCGCCGTCTGGGCGCTGCGTACTTACGAAACGAGCGACCGGATCATACCCTAGGGGCGACCGCCCTGGTGCACGAGGCTTATCTGAAACTGGTCGATCAAAACGCCATCAGTTGGGAGAACAGTATTCATTTCCGGGCGACCGCAGCGCGGGCGATGCGGCAGGTTCTGGTCGAACACGCGCGGGCTCGTAACGCGGAGAAGCGCGGTGGAAAACTGCAAAAGATCTATCTCGAAGAGACGAAAGAACTATTGCAAGATCGGGACCCCGATTTGGTAGAGCTAGACGAGGTCCTGCAAGGTTTTTCCAGCACTTATCCGCGGGAGAGCGAGGTAGTCGAACTGAAATTTTTCGGTGGACTGAAAGAAAGCGAGATCGCAACGGCGCTGAATGTTTCCGTCAAAACAGTGTCTCGCGATTGGACGTTCGCGAAGCTCTGGCTTTGTAATGAGCTTACGGCAAGGGGAACCATTGCCTGACGACCGCGCGGAGCGACTGGCCGAACTGGTCAAAGCCGCGGTCGAACATGGCCCTGACGGCTGGCCGGCGTTCCTTGATGAGGCTTGTCGACTCGATCCTGCGATGCGGGCAAAAGTCGAAGCCTTGTTAAGCCACCACGAGCGTGCTCGCCGATTCATCGAGAAGCCGGCGGTTGGAATGCTAGCCGAAACTCTCTGCCGCGAAAGAGTGCCCGAGGTAAACGAAGCAATCGGGAATTACGAAATTCTCTCGCTCATCGGCAGCGGCGGAATGGGTGATGTGTATCTGGCGCGGGATCGACAATTGCAGCGCCGGGTAGCCCTTAAAATCGTCAGGCGCGGCCTGTACGACAGCGACCTTACTCGCCGCTTCCAGCGTGAGGAACAAATTCTTGCGAGCCTTAGTCATCCTAACATCGCACGGCTCTACGGCGGCGGGGTCACCGCGGAAGGCGTGCCTTACTTCGTCATGGAGTACGTCGATGGCACGCGACTCGACGATTACTGTCAGGAAAAGCGACTGGCAATTCGTGAGCGGCTCGCGCTTTTTCGGAAGGTGTGTGGCGCGGTCGCCTATGCTCACCAGCATCTTGTTATCCACCGCGACATTAAACCCGGTAACATTCGTGTCACTGGAGAAGGGGAACCGATGTTGCTCGATTTCGGAATCGCCAAATTGCTCGATCCTGCCACCTCGTTAGGTGGAGAACAGACCGTGACCTCCGCCGGCGCGATGACGCCGGAATACGCCAGCCCTGAGCAGGTGCGCGGAGAAGCGATGGCGACGACCAGCGACGTCTATAGCCTCGGTGTGGTCCTTTATAAGTTGCTCACTGGACAAAGTCCCTATCGAACCAAAACAAATCGACCCGAGGAGCTAGCGCGAGCTATTACCGAACAGGAACCAACTTCTCCGAGCGTAGCACTTCTGAGGTCAGATTCCAGTCACCGTTCCGTAGTCCATGACGACTCACGACTTTTGCGCGGCGATCTGGACAACATCGTTCTCAGGGCGATGCGCAAGGAACCGCATCGCCGTTACGAATCGGTGGCAGAATTTTCCAAAGATATTCGACGACACCTTGTCGGCTTGCCGGTTATCGCGCGGAAAGACACTTGGAGCTATCGCAGTGCCAAGTTCATTGGGCGAAACCGGATCGCGGTGGGCGCGGGCGCCCTCGTATTGATCGCTTTGGTGGGAGGGGTCGTCGCCACGGCCTGGGAAGCGCGGGCTACCCGGCAAGAGAAAGCGCGCGCGGAAAGCATCAATAGCTTTCTCGAACAGATGCTCAACTACTCGAATCCGCAGCTAACCGTGGCAGGGGATACCAGTCACCCAACAACCGTGACAGAAGCAATGGATGAAGCTGCCAAGCGACTGGAGAGCGGCGCCTTTGCCGACGAGCCTGAAGTAAGAGCGGACCTGGAGAGGATAGTTGCAACAAGCTATGCCGGGCAGGGTAAGCGACAGTTGGCAGATGTGCATATCGAGAAATATCTGGCACTGGTCACCGAGCTTTACGGGAGAGATCACCCAAAAACGCTGGCCGCGTCCGCTACTCGCGCGAAGATCCTTTTCAACAACGACAAAATGGTGGAATCGGAAAAGCTGTATCGCCAAATCCTGCCACGGATGCGCGCTGAGCAACAAAAGGGCAACATAACAGCCGAAGTCCTGGCGGACGCACTGAACAACTTTGCTTATTTACGCCGCACCCAGGGTGATTCTCACGAAGCCGAGTTACTCTTTCACGAGAGTCTCGCGCTCACCCCGCAAATTCCAAGAGAGGATCGTGACATTGTCGGAATTACTCGAAGCACTCTCGCCTCGGCGCTCGCCGATCAAGGAAAGTTCGAGGAAGCTTTGCAAACGGCACGGGAAGCAATTTCCGAGGATCGCCAAACGGGACAAGCAGATACGCCAGG
This sequence comes from uncultured Verrucomicrobiae bacterium, assembly GCA_963840305.1. GTDB lineage: Bacteria > Verrucomicrobiota > Verrucomicrobiia > Chthoniobacterales > UBA10450 > Udaeobacter. Next base: position 5,274 of record CAWIYE010000013.1, on the reverse strand, counting down.
CTTCGGATTTTCATTAACGGTGCTGGGTGGATTCCTGGCCGAGAACCGACAGTTTGCCGAGGCCGACGCTGCGCTACGCGAAGCGGAGGCCATTTTTCAAAAGCTTCTTTCTCCGTCACATCTATGGCTGGCGGACAACCTGCGGAATCAAGCCGCCTTGCTTTATGAAGAAGGTCGCTTCACCGAAAGTCTTGAGAAAGTGACCAAGGCTCTCGACGTATACCGCAATTTTGGCACGCACTATGATAATTATCCGACGGCTCTCATCATTCGTGGCTTGAGTCTGACGAAAACTGGTCAGCCTAACGAGGGCGAAGCCGTCTTGCGGGAAGCCGTCAAGATACGCACTGATTCAGTGCCAAAAGAACATTTTTGGGTAGCTCTGGCGAACGATGCGTTGGGCGAATGCCTAACGACTCAAGGACGATACGGAGAAGCTGAGCCGATTTTACTCCAAAGCTACGAAAGTTTGAAATCCTCACAGGGCGCGACGAACCCTCGGACGTTTCTCGCCCTCCGGCGTCTGATCGCGCTGTATGAGGGTTGGGGCAAACCGGGTTGCGCGAATGAATATCGCGCCGACTTAAGGCCAGGTAAACTCTGATCCCAGGTCACGACTTCTTTTAGAGCGACGGTGGCTTCACCGACTAAATCCGGGAAAACCAATCCAGCGAACGTGTAAGTCAGAATCTCATACGTCTGCACAATTTGTATTAACGGTTGGCCGCGTACTTGTCGATCAACGCTTGGAACCGAGGATCTTTGCGCAACGGATCCCAAGCTGGATCGAGCTTGAGTACTGGAACGGTGAGACCGTTGGGGACGCTAAGCAGATGATCGACCAGGCGGAGTGCTTCATCAAACTCGCCGGTCCAGGCATAAATTTGTGCGAGCGCCACGGTGCATCGCGGCCCATCAAAGGCGTCCTGCGATTCGGGTAGCAATTCGACCGCACGCTTGCCTTCGGCGATCGCCTCCTGTTTTCGACCCAGTGCCGCAAGGATAAGCCCATGCTGCGCGTGTCTCGCGGGGTCTTCAGACGCTTCGCGCAGCAACTTTTCTGAGATCACACGCGCCTGTTCGAATTCTATCTGCGACGTCGGTTTATCGCCTTGGAACAAATGTACCGTGCCTTCCAGGAAAGCCTTTGGCGAAGGCGCGGTGGTGTCAGTAATCAATGTCTCACCGGGGAATTTTTCCACGACGGCAAGGGCTTCGGGAAACCTGCGTTGCAATGTAAAGATCCAAAATCGCGCCCAAGTCATCAGCCCATTCGGATCGGTCTCGGCTGGAATCGAAGAAAATTCTTTCTCGGCCACCATAACATCGCCTTTCCATGCAAGCGCCAAGTATCCTTTCAACGCGAGCATCTCGAACGAGTGAGGCGCTATGGCGACCGCGCGACCAGCAATCTTGTCGACCGCCTCGAAATTGCGCAAGGCCATGTAATTGGAAGCCAGGTTGAACAGGATGTTTGCGTTTTTCGGATCGAGCGCGGCAGCCTTTTCCAAATTCGCAGTTGATTCCGTCCACTTGCCCTGACGTCGCTGAATTGCGCCGATAGCCATGTAGGCTTGAGCCTCGTTCGGCAGGTCACGCTTCGCGATCTCAAACTCGGTAAGAGCGCGCTCGTAATCGCGATCCCCATAGTAGTAAGAGAATCCGAGTGCAAGATGCCCTTCGGGCAGATCTGGCTGCAATCGCAGCGCTTCGAGCGCGTTCAGACGCGCTTTCTCCCGCCGAGCTGGCACAGGATCAGAGCTGTGGTATAACCAGCTCTCTGCCATCGAAAGACCTGCGAACGCCAGAGCAAAGTTCGGATCGAGTTTGATAGCTTGTTCGAAAAGTGGCACCGCAGTCGACGACGTCTGATGAAAGATGTCCATCCGGGTCGCGTAATCGTGCGCCTGAAGAAAGAGCAAATAGGCATCGGGATTTTGTGTCGGGCGCCGATCAAGCCGCGCTTTTTCGTTCGGCGAGAGCTTTGCTTGCAGAGCCGAGGCAATTTTTTGCGCAAGATCGGTCTGAATTGCAAACACGTCGGTCAAGTCGCGGTCGTAATCTTCCGCCCAGATGTGCTCGTCGTTGTTCGCGTTGATCAACTGCACGCTGACTCGCACACGATTGCCCGCCCGACGGACGCTCCCTTCCAGAAGCGAGGCTACGCCGAGCGCTTTGCCGATTTCGCGGGCATTGCGTGTGCCGTCGCCCCGATAAGACATGACTGACATCCGCGAGATGACCTTCAGATCGCCGATCTTCGAGAGATTCGTCAGGATGTCGTCCTGTATGCCATCGGCGAAATAGGCGTTTTCCTTTTCGTCGCTCAGATTTTGAAACGGCAGCACCGCGATCGACTTTTCGATCTTGCGCGCAGACGCGCGAGGCAACAGGAAGAGCCCCACTGCGGCCAAAACCATTAGGCTGAACCCGGCAAACAATAACGCGTTTCTGCGTCGCCTCCGTACTTCACGCTGGGGTCGCTTTAGGCGAGGCGGCTCCGAATTACCCGCCTCGCTGGTATAGAGGTTGACGATCGAGATTATTTCGCCGTGTTTCGCTTCGCATTGGCCGACATCGTGGAGGTATGGACGCCATTCGGAATAATGCTGTAAATCCTCGGCGACGTGCTTTGAAAGCAGGATGTGTCCGGCATCCCCGCAATCCATCACACGTTGCGCGATATTGATTCCCGCTCCGGCAATATTCTCCCGTTCGTTGACATCAGCGACTTGGTTAACCGGCCCACTATGAATACCCATCCGCACGCGCAGTTCCGGATGGGTCTTTAAGCCGTGACTAATCTCCAAAGCGCAGCGCGCGGGCTCTTCCGGACTGTGGCGAAAAATCAGCGCCATGCCATCGCCCGTGGGCAATCGCAATAACGTGCCCTCGGCTTCCGCCAGACGGAAACTCTCAGCTCCGCGCACGACTGCGTTCAGTTCACTGAGCAATTTGCTCTGGTCGTTGTTCGACGACTGCGAATAACCCACGATGTCGATGAACAACACGTGGCCAATTCCTAGCTGCAGATTTCTTTTTGTTTCAGCAGGCATGCGGCGCTGTTGAGTATGGGCAGTAACTTTCCACCGTGCCGAACTAAAAGCCAGCAACGAACTGGTTACGTTTGCCAAAGAGTGAACACACGCCAGCCGTCGTGTGCGGCCGTGCTCGCGACGCTTTGCGCGATGTCGTCATCTTCACGGAAAAACTGAAACACTGACAGCCCGAATCAGCGCGAGACGAAGAAACAGGCGAGTCCGATCGTGACCAAATCTTCCAGCAGGGCGACGAAAATATCTTTGACGTTCAACGCCGTGACCAAACGCCGCCGGATTTCGTAACCGGCAAACGCGCCGATGATTCCGCCGACACCGCCGAGAATTGCGCCGATGATCAGCGATTGATGACTTGCCGCGCAAAGGCAGGCGCCGCAAAGACCGCCCGTGAGAATGCGGGCAGTGAGCGGCATAGGCGCTGTTCGTTTCGGCGTTGAAGGCTGCAGATCGGCAAATAACTCGAACACGCGAGGAGCGAAAGGATCACAACGGTGATTATCGATCCAACGAAAGCGAGCGGTGAATTGTTGAAATTCAACCAGCCGAGATAACCAGCCCACGCCACGACCGCTGGCGGCGTGAAGGAGCGCAAACCGCGATGCAAACCCGATTCCAAAAGCAAACGCGAAGATGTAGTTCATTGAGAATCGATCTTGTAACAGATCGAACAGGAGGTGACAAAACCAAAAGTTGGATGTTACACCTTTGTGGCTTGACCGACTATTGAATCGCGTCCGAAGGTGTTGGCGCGCCAAGTTCGTTAGGCGTCTCGCCTGAGGAGCTCCACCTGACCCTCTTCTCGCGGGGAAAAACCGCGAGTGTTCAAGAAACACTGTCATAGCCGATAGATTTAAGGAGATACGAAAATGAAAAAGTGGACAAAAGTTCTGATTCCAGTTGTGGTGGTTGCGGTCTTGGTCGCTTGGTACGCATTTCGGCCAGAGAGGCTCTTCGTTAATCGACGTGTCGACGAAGCATTGCCGACCGGGCAAGGCGGCCAGTCGGCTCAGCGTCTCGAATCTGGACGGTTCTACAGCATTTTGCACCCGACTGAGGGTACCGCGACCATCTTTCAAACGGGAAATGGCACTCGTATTCTCCGCCTAACGAGCTTCCGCACATCGAACGGCCCTGACGTTCACGTCTACATGGTCGCCGCCGACGATGCGAAGGACGTCGCGACAGTGCAACAGGCCGGTTTCATTGATCTGGGAGTCCTCAAAGGAAACATCGGCGACCAAAACTACACACTTGGTAGTGACTTGGATCTCGGCAAATACCGCGCGGTATCCATATGGTGCAAACGCTTCAGTGTGAATTTCGGTGCTGCGGCGCTAAGACCGACGGTGGCGCCGCAAAATCAGTAAACCAGCCGATGGCCAATTACTCGGATCGCGACATGCAATGAAACTTCTGTCCGTAAGCGTAGGCCTTCCCCGCGAAGTGGAATGGAACAGACGGACTATTCGCACATCGATCTTCAAGGCGCCTGTCCCCGGCCGGGTGCCAGTGAGAAAGCTTAACTTGGACGGCGACCAGCAATCTGATCTGACAGTACACGGAGGAGTCGATAAGGCGGTTTACGTTTACCCATCGGAGCACTATGCGTTCTGGCGAGACGAACTTCCGGGCGCGGACCTGCATTGGGGAGCCTTCGGCGAAAACTTCACTACGGAAGGCTCGCTGCACGACGAAGCCGTTCACATCGGTGATCGGTTTCGCATCGGCTCGGCGGAGTTCGTTGTCACCCAACCTCGCATGCCGTGCTTCAAGCTCGGTATTCGCTTCGGCCGCGCAGATATAATTAAACGCTTTCTGCACAGCGGTCGCAATGGTTTCTACTTTGCCGTGGCCCAGGAAGGCGAAGTTGGCGCCGGTGATTCTATTGAACCGTTAACCCGCGATGACAATGGCGTCACCGTCGCCGACATTGTTCAGCTCTACACCGCAGACGCCGTGAACCAGGACCTCCTCCATCGCGTGAGTGAGTTAGCTGCGCTTCCAGAGAGCTGGCGAGGTTACTTTCGCAAGCGTCTTTGGAAGCCGGATGCATCTCGGGGTCGCCACCGACCACGTGATCGAGTCGTTTCGCAACCGGCTTTGGGCGAACTACGCGTCGTTGCCTCATATATCGTGCGCGAGTAAATGAACCCATGAACGGCTCCTACCGCTACTTTCCGTATGAGCGGGAGTTGGCGGAACGCGAGGTACAACA
>CAWIYE010000012.1:0-220353 GCA_963840305.1 uncultured Verrucomicrobiae bacterium | reverse complement strand
GCCGACCGAACATGATGCTGAACTTTGCCGCGCGTCCACCGGCGCAGCATTTCCAGACTTAATTTCGAGTGCACTGACCGATGTCGACAGCGGCTTTGCGAACGATCACTGGCGCGATTTAGACCGCGCGACCGCTGCGGCCGCGGAACGCATCTTATCCAGGATTGTCCAGCAAAAGGATGCCACTCTCGAAATTTTCCGCGGTGTCTTTTATCGTGGTCGCGGAGCGTATGTCGTCGGCCGAATCACCGCCGGTGCCAGGGCAATCCCGGTGGCGTTTTGTGTGCGTCATCCGGATGAAAGCGGGCTCACTCTGGACGCGGTCTTAATGGGTGAGGGCGACCTCGCCATTCTGTTTTCTTACACGCGCGCCTATTTCCGCGTCGCAGCGCCGTCGCCTTACGACCTGGTGAAATGGTTGCGAGAGTTGATGCCGCTCAAGCGCGCCGCCGACCTTTACAACGCGATCGGTTTTAACCGACATGCCAAAACGGAGTTTTATCGCGATTTCGTCGCGCACATGAACGCCTCGTCCGACCGTTTGAAAACGGCCGAAGGCACGCCCGGAATGGTCATGCTCGTCTTCACTTTGCCCAGCTACGACGTCGTTTTTAAGGTGATCAAGGATCGATTCGATCTTCCCAAGGATACCACTCCAAACGAGGTGATGCGCCGTTACAAGCTGGTCTTCGAGCACGATCGTGCCGGACGTTTGGTGGAAGCGCACGAGTTCGAGCACCTCCGCATCCCACGGAACCGATTCGAGCCGGCCCTCCTGGAAGATTTGCTCCGCGCGGCCGAAAAGACAGTGCGGCTGGAAGGCGACGATGTCGTCATCGCTCATGTTTACGTCGAGCGTCGCATTCGTCCGCTTAACATTTTCTTCACCGAAGCCGATGCGACTCAGAGTGCAGCCGCTGCTCGCGATTACGGCCAGGCCATCAAGGATCTGGCCGTGTCGAATATTTTTCCGGGCGACGTGTTGACCAAAAACTTCGGCGTCACCCGGCGAGGCCGGGTCGTCTTCTACGATTACGACGAGCTTTGTTTTCTAACCGATTGCAATTTTCGCGATCTGCCGCAGGCCAGCACGTACGAGGAAGAAATATCGGCCGAGCCGTGGTTCTCCGTGCGCGAGAATGACGTGTTTCCCGAAGAATTTCTCAAATTTTCTCCAGCCTGCCCGGACCGGCGCGTGCCGCGCTGCTCGAACAGCACGCGGATTTATTTCATCCGGATTTCTGGCGCAGCGTGCAACGGAAGCTTCGAGAGGGCGAGACTCCGGAAGTATTTCCATATCGGCCGGAGCGACGGTTAGTCACCGCGAATTGAAGCTTAGTTACCATGGAGACCCCATTAACTCCGCTCGAGTTCGCGCGTCGGAGTCGTAAGCTTTACCCCGAGCGCGAAGCCGTCGTGGATGGCGATCTACGGCTAAGTTACGAGCAATTTTTCGACCGATGCGACGCGTGGTCGGCGGCGTTGCAGGCGCTCGGTGTGAAACAAGGCGACCGCGTCGCTTACATCGCCCCCAACACCCATGCGCAGCTGGAATCGTTTTACGCCGTGCCGCAGATCGGCGCCGTTCTGGTCCCTCTGAACTATCGGCTGACCGCCGACGATTTTGCGTATTTGATTCAACACAGCGGCGCGCGCGTCGTCTGTGCGGACATCGATTACCTTGAACGGGTCGATAGTATTCGATCGAAAATCCCAGACGTATCCGCTTTCGTCGCGCTCGGCGGAAGCAAGCCAGGGTGGTTGGATTACGAGACATTGATTGCAGCGTCGCCGAAAAAATTTGGCCGGCCGACCATTCTTGAAACCGACCTGCTGACCATTAATTACACCAGTGGCACTACTTCAAAGCCGAAGGGAGTGATGATCACGCACCGCAACGCCTACATCAACATAGTCGGCACACTCCTTCATCACCCGATGACGCTGACGGATCGCTATCTTTGGACTCTGCCGATGTTTCACGCCAACGGCTGGACCTTTGTCTGGATTGTCACCGCGATAGGCGCGACGCACATCTGCCTGAGAAAAGTTCAGCCGAGTGCTGTTTTCGAGAAAATTAAACAGGAGTCCGTGACTATGCTTTGCGCCGCGCCAACGGTGTTAATCGGCCTTGCCCATGGTCCGGGAAAACTCAGACGCGAAGCACGCCGTGGCGTGCGCGTTTTGACTGCAGGAGCTCCTCCGGCGGCGACAACGATCGAGCGAATTGAAGGGGAACTCGGATGGGTGATTACCCAAGCCTACGGGCTAACCGAGACATCGCCTTTCATTACGATCTGCGAATCACGACCTGAACACGAAAAGCTTTTGTGCGCTGAGCGCTCCGTCATTAAAGCGCGCCAGGGAGTAGAACTGCTCACGTCAGGTGAACTGCGGGTTGTCGATGAAGAAGGACACGATATTCCACAAAATGGTGAGGCGATTGGTGAAATCATCGTTCGCGGGAATGCTGTCATGAAAGGCTATTATAAAGATGCCGAAGCGACAGGCGAGGCTATGCGAGACGGCTGGTTTCATACCGGCGATGCCGCCGCCGTTCACCCCGATGGCTACGTGGAAATTCGGGATCGATTAAAAGATGTTATTATTAGCGGTGGCGAAAATATTTCGTCGGTGGAAGTCGAAGGCGCCTTGCTGCGACATCCAGCCGTTCAAGAGGTGGCAATCGTAGGAATGCCGGACGAGCGCTGGGGCGAGACGCCCCACGCATTTGTCGTCTTAAAAGCAGGCGCGACCGCGACGGAAACCGAGCTGCGCAATTACGCTCGTGATCATCTGGCGCAAAGAACGGCGTGCAAGGTTCATCGAGGAGTTCGCGATTTCCATGGTACCTCAACGTTCAGCCGTTCTGTGGAATCGATGTTGGATTCCGCAGGAGCATGTCCGGCAAAATGACGGCGATGCTAGAGATGTCTCGAGGCGGAGTCTACAATCAGGCCGCGAACACGGGTTCATGCTGAAGCAGCAACAAGTCCGCTCGTTTCAACTCCGTGACCGTGATAGTGCGTCCCTTAGAATCGAGAAACTCCACCTCATAAACATCCGGCGCCAACAGCTCAACCACTGTGCCGACTTGCCCGGTGACGAGTTGCTCTCCTGGCTTGTCCACGAGCAGCGCCACGACATCGAGCAGTTTAAGCGACGTTTTTTGCATGGCGATAATTGTATCACGTCGCGAGAAAAAGTTCAGCGCAGAACAAAGAGCTTTGCGAAGAGTAAGGGATGTTTTATTTTTGTCGTATGAGCGCAACCGAAATCATCGAGCAGTTCAAAGCTCTTCCCGCGAGCGAACGGGCGCACGTGGCGAAGTTCGTCGTGGAAAATGATGATTCCTGGATTCCAGAATCCTTTAAACAAGGTATGGACGACGCCGTTGCGGGTCGTTTTGCCGATATGGAAACTGTGCTCAGTGGAGTGAAACCGCCGTCTCGCGCGGCGGAATGAAATACCGATTTAAGCCTACCCAGCGGTTCTGGGAGAGCTTCTACGCGCTCTCACCCAGCCAGAAGGAATCGACGCGCCGAGCTTGGAAAATCTTCCAGGAAAACCCGTTCGATCCGCGACTGCGACCTCACAAGATTCACAAGCTCTCGGCTCGGTTCAACAAAACGATTTACGCGGTGGAGATCGAAGCAGATTTGCGAGCTGTATTCTACGTCGAGGGCGATGTGGTGGTAACAGTCGACATCGGCTCGCATGATCTTTATCGTGGGTAAACAGCTCGGCCTTTCCGCCAGCCTTGAGTCTACCGTCATTCGCTTGCCAACCGTAGCCTCGCGCGGCTCGTCTTCGCTTGCCAAGCCGTAGCCTTGGCGAAGGCGGTGCTTCGTCATTCCTTCGTCATTCGCCTGCCACGCCGTAGCCTCGGCGAAGGCGGGTCATTCGCTTGCCAAGCCGTAGCCTTGGCGAAGGCTGGTGCTTCGTCATTCGAAGTATGTCCTTCGCGGCAAGCCCGCGATTTCGAAGCAGTGACAGGCCTAACTGTGGCTATTTTAACGGAAAACTGCGCGCCCAAAACGTCGTGTTCGAAGAACTAATCATCCCCGACGAAATTCACGACCTGCTCTGCTAAAGCGATTGGGTGCGCGCCTACCGCGCCACCGCCGAATTCTTCGACCGCAAATGGGCCAACTCGGGCGGAGCGCACTAAGCCCGCTGACGAGGATCTGGCGGTTTCACGATTGCACCTGCCTCAGTGCATTGCGCACCTGTTTCTCCTGATAAGGCTGCGCGTCATCGCTAAAGCTGCCGGTCGGGGGTGTGGCAAGTATTCACGATTCAATGCCAGCTTCATCACAAACGCGGAAGCACAGCGTAATGGAAATTGCCTTTGCGAACTTTCGTTTCCCGGTTTGTGTAGCAGCTCCGCATGGACCGGAAACCCAAGCGCATTCTCCTCAAGTTCGGCTCCGGCATTCTCACCCGGCCGCGCGCCAACGCCCTCGATGACAAACAATTTCGCCGTCTCACTACCGATGTGGCGCGACTCGTTCGTGACGGATGCCAATGCATCATCGTCTCCAGCGGTGCGGTCGCAGCAGGAATGCGGGTTGTCGGGCTGAAGGAGCGTCCACTCGACTTAACGACCGGACAGGCGTGCGCCGCTGTGGGCCAATCTAAGATGATGCATCTCTATGCCTCGATGTTCGCAACACACCAGCTCAATGTTGCGCAACTCTTGCTCACGCATAGCGACCTGGACAGCCGCACCCGCCATCAAAATGCGAAAAACACCCTGCGACGTCTGCTCGAATGCAAGAACGTCGTGCCAGTCGTTAACGAAAACGATTCCGTGGCGGTGGAAGAACTGCGCTTTGGGGACAACGACCGCCTCTCTGCCGAGGTCGCGGTGTTGGCAGAAGCCGAATTGCTCATCCTGCTTACAAGCGTTGACGGGCTGATGGATCATGCCGGCAAACGGATTCCGATAGTCGTTGATGTCGCGGACGCAGCTCGTTTCGTTCGCAAGGAAAAAAGCAAATTCTCGGTGGGCGGCATGGTCACAAAACTCGAAGCAGTAAAACTTGCGATCGCAGCCGGCATCCCCACAGTGATTGCAAACGGCCGGCGCGCCGGAATCATTCCGCGGATCGCGGCGGGCGAGCGAGTCGGAACACTGTTTCCTGTGCCGGCTCAGAAGTCCGACGCCAGCTCGCTTTGAGCAGCGAGAGTGAGAAGTTGGCATAATTACTCTTCACCTGCGTTGATATGGATACGGACGATCTAAGAAACGAGGTCCTCAGCTGCGGAAGACGCGCTCGCACTGCCGTGCGTGCGCTCGCCCGAATGAGCACGGAGAGGAAGAACGCCGCCCTGCTGGCGATGGCAGATCAACTTTGTGCCAGTGCCGGCGCGATCCTGCACGCAAATGGCGAGGACATCGAGAACGCGGCGACGGACCATCTTTCCTTATCGCTGATCGACCGGCTTAAACTCGACGAAAAACGCATTCAGGCGATGGCGGACGGCATTCGTCAGGTTGCCGCGCTCGAAGATCCGGTGGGAAAGGTCATCGCCGAGTGGACGCGTCCCAATGGATTGCACATTTCAAAGGTCCGCGTCCCCATCGGAGTTATCGGAATTATTTACGAGTCGCGCCCGAATGTGACCAGTGACGCTGCGGTGCTTTGCACGAAGACGGGAAACGCAGTCATCCTGCGCGGCGGCTCGGAATCGATTCGCTCCAATATCGCGATTGCCGAAGCGCTCCGCGCCGGCGCAATCAGCGCGGGATTGCCCGAAGATAGCATTTTGCTCATTCCAAAAACTGGTCGCGATGCCGTGCGGCACATGGCGAAGATGGATCAGTACATCGATCTCATCGTCCCGCGCGGCGGCCGGGAATTGATCGAAACAGTTGTTAGTTATGCGCGGATGCCGGTGATCAAGCACTATGTCGGGCTCTGCATCGCATATGTGGACAGGGAAGCCGATCTCGACATGGCGGTGCGAATAGTCGTCAACGCAAAGACGCAGCGTCCGGGCGTGTGCAATGCCATCGAGACTCTGCTTGTGCACCGTGAAATCGCGGCGCCATTTTTTAAAAAACTCGCACCGATACTGCTTGGCAAGAAAGTGGAAATACACGCCGATCCCGATAGCTTCCGTCAGCTCTCAGCTCTTAGCTATCAGCCACTCTATTCCGCGCGCGACGAAGACTGGACAACGGAATATCTCGATCTCATCCTCGCTACCCGCACCGTGGACAACATTGAAGACGCGATTGCGCACGTGGAAAACTGTGGCTCTCATCATAGCGATGTCATCATCACCCGCGCCGCCGCGCGGGCTGAGAAATTCCTCAAGGAGGTCGATTCCGCCACGGTTTATTGGAACGCATCCACGCGATTTACTGATGGCGGCGAATTTGGCTTCGGCGCGGAAATTGGTATCAGCACTGACAAGCTTCATGCGCGTGGGCCGATGGCACTCGAAGAGCTAACGACTTATAAATACGTCATCCGCGGCGAGGGCCAGATTCGCGAATAACTCTTCTATCCACCGATCTGGTGGAAAACTGCGCGCCCGACTCCTCGCCTTGTAGCCCCATCTCTATGAGACGAGGTGAGCCGCGAAACTGAAATGCCTCCCGATGTAACGATTTAACGATTCAACGGTTCAACGCGCCGCCAGGCTAAATTCACGACCTGCTCCGCTGGAGCGATTGGTCCGGCACTCGCGCTTGTCTATCCTGCTCACTACTTCTTGCTTTCCGCGCTACCGCGCCACCGCCGAATTCTTCGACCGCAGATTGGCTGCCTCGGGCGAACGGCAATAAGCCCGCTGGAAAGCTGCAGCCGGCAAATCTTTATCTTGTACTGGCTGTGCGTCGAACCCGATGAAACAAATTCGCCTGAAGATCTGCTGAGATTTTCGAAGTCGATCCGCAAACCACTGATCAACCGAAAGACCTCGCAGCAATCACGGCGTATGTGCTGAAACATTACGCCTTCTTGCCGAAACCAATCGTCGTCACGCTGGAAGGCGATGAAGTCGTCATTTCATATCCGGAAGAGGCCGACGCAAAGCGCGAGGAAGCAGCAAGACTTGCGGCGCGAGCCGTGAAGCATGCGAGCGAGGGCAACTACAAAAAGGCGATCGACATTTATAAGCGAGTGCTCGAATTGCAGCCTTCATTTCACGCTGCGCGCCGTGATCTCGCGATGGCGTACATGGAGATAGGAGATGTAGAGAATGCGACAAACCACCTGATCGAAGTCCTGCGTTTGGATCCGAAAGATGCGTGGAGTTGGGTCGTTTTGGGTAACCTGTACATTCGCGAAAAAGCCGATCTGGAGACGGGCGAGAAATTCCTTCGGAAAGCTCTAGAGATTAAGCCGGATGACGCGTGGGCCTTGAACAGTTTGGCTGCGGGATACCAGAAGAAGGGGCAAACACGCGAGGCTATCGACTACTTCGATAAAGCGATCGAGGCGAATCCAGAGTTCGCGAATCCATACTACGGGAAAGCGCTGACGCTTGCGGAAGACGGTCAATCTCAAACTGCCAGCGACACGCTTACGCAGCTCTTTGCAGAGGCGAAGATGCAGGATGCTCGGTCGCAACCGGTTTTTGATGGCGCGCGAGAATTGTACGTGACGGTTCAACGAAAACTCGCGGTGCGAACATCACTCAGACGCTTTTAAATGCGTCCAGGATTACAAGGCCGAGATGGAGAAACTCTCAGGATTCCCGGTCAGGTTCGAAGAGACCGATTTCGAAGACATGCTGGGAGCAACAATCCAAATGGCTTGGAAACATGGGCGCGATTATCACGTGATCAAAACCAGACGCGGTTACGATCCCGAACTTCTCGCACATTTGGAAGCGCACGAGCTTACGCATCTGAAACTCGAATCGGAGGCGCGACAAAAAGGCAAAAACCTATTCTTCGCTACATCGGCGCAGAGTCGCGAAGCGGGAATTCGCTCGATCGCTGGCGACATCCGAAAGCTCGAGAAGCAGGGATATTCCGAAGAGTCGATCACAAAAATGACCCTCTCGATAGTTGCCGGGCTCACTGGCTTTTTGTTTAACTGCCCATTGGATATGACCATCGAGCGCTACATCCGAAACACATTCCCATCTCTCCAGCCAGCGCAATTTCTGTCGTTGCGAGGACTGGCGCTCGAAGCGGCGCAGACAAATACGAACCCGCAAATTCGCCAAGTCACACCCCGTAAAATTATGCAAGCGAGCTTGGCGCTGAACGGCGCGTACAGCCTGTTTTTGGACAATCTTTTCGCTGGCGCGTCTACTTTTTCCGAAGTCTATCGGCGTTTCGATACCTTTGCGCTCTCGCAAAAGCTTTTCAACCGCTGGGCGGAGCAGGTCGATAAGCTTGAGCCGGGAGATGAATACAAACTCGTCGATGAATTTGCGGAAATGACTGGCCTGCGCGCGTGGTATGAATGGAAAACTGATCCTGGCCAGCATGAGATCATCGAAACTCCGCCGACAGAGGGGACGACAAATCCCGCCCTCCTGCGAGAAAAACATCCAGCGGCGGTCTTTTACTTCCTTGACGCATTCAAGCGCTTCGATGCGATGACGCCGGAGCAGATTCGTAACATCGCCTTTGAAATCGCACTCCTTGGCAGGAACGGACTCGACTACGCATCGCCTGATGAAAAATACGAACTCCGCAGCGCTGCCCGAACCGAAAGTTTTCCGGCCTACATCTGATGTGCCTCATGTATGCGGGCTTCAAGCGCGTCGCGCCGGAACATGATGTCGGGATGGATTTGAACGAGCCATTTCTAACTGCTCTCGAAGTTCATCAGGCGAACGGCGAAAAAAAATGAGACTGTACGCTGGGTCTAGCGAAGACTTCATCTCCGACGCGGTTCACAATCGCATAGCTGACAAACTTCGGACTGCGTATTTCAACACATATCGCCGCGAGGCAGCCCCGAGCGAAGTAAACTCTTGGCGGAATTCATTGCGAGCGCTTTCACAAGTCTTTGAGACCGGTCGTTTCGCCGCTAACGGCGTGCTGCTTGAGTACGAACTTCCTTTAACTTCAAAACGCTTAGACTGCCTTCTTACTGGCCGCGACAGTCTTCTCAATGATCATGCTGCGATCATAGAGCTAAAACAATGGGAACGATGCGAGGAAGGCGATGCCGAACGAGTCGTTACTTTCGTCGGCGGCAACAATCGCGATGTCCTTCATCCCTCAGTGCAAGTTGGCCAATATTGCCGTTACCTCGCCGACTATCAGCCGGCATTCTATGAAACGCCGAACCCGATTGGGCTGCGCGGCTGCTCGTATCTTCATAACTACCTGATTCAACCCGGTGATCCGCTTTTGGCAGCAAAGTACTCCACGTATGTGGACGAGAATCCGGTTTTTTCCGCTGATGATGTCGAGAAACTAATTTCTTTTCTCCGTAAAGACCTCGTTACCGGGGATGACCAACATGCCCTACGTCGGATTGTTGAAGGGAGATTTCGTCCCAGCAAAAAACTTTTGGAACACGTGAGCCGGCTTCTGGACGGAAAGCCCGAATACATTTTACTCGATGAACAGCTCGTGGCTTTCGAGCGAGTGATGGCGGTCGCGCGGGACGTGAAGCGTCAGCGCCAGAAAACAGTAGTGGTAATACGTGGAGGTCCCGGCACCGGAAAATCGGTCATAGCGCTCAACTTGCTAGCGAGGCTGTCGGGGGAAGATTTACACGTTCACTACGTCACCGGATCGCGAGCGTTCACGCAGACGCTCCGCAAGATTGTCGGCCCGCGAGTCGAAGAACTCGTTCGCAATTTCAGCAGTTATATGCGTGCTGATCCCGAATGGGTCGACGTTATGATTTGCGATGAAGCGCATCGCATGTGGGAGCGCAGCAGAAGCAGACAATTTCCTGCGACAGGCAAATTACAAATCGAAGAGCTGATGAATGCAAGTAGAGCGGCTATCTTCTTTATCGATGATAAACAATCGGTGCGTCCTGATGAAATCGGTACCGCCGAATATGTCATCGACTTCGCGACGAAAACGGGATGCCGAATCTTCGACTACAAGCTCGAAGCGCAGTTTCGGTGTGCGGGTTCCGCTGGCTTCGTGAGCTGGATCGAAAACACGCTCGGTGTCGAGCGCACAGCAAATGTGCTTTGGAACTCTAATGATAATTTTGACTTTGCGATTGTTGATTCACCTAAACGCCTCGACGAATTAATCCGAGAGAAAATCGCTGAAGGACACTCTGCGCGATTGATAGCGGGTTTTTGCTGGGAGTGGTCTGGCCCTAAATCAGACGGAACTCTCGTTGAGGATATTACAATCGGCGACTTCCGACGACCATGGAATGCTAAGCCTGACGCGGGTCATGTAGCGCGTGGCATACCACGCGCTGCGTTATGGGCATACGATCCGCGCGGAGTCGATCAAGTCGGGTGTGTTTATACAGCGCAAGGTTTCGAGTTCGATTACGCCGGTGTCATCGTTGGCGCGGACTTAGTGTACCGTCCTGAAATTGGGTGGGTTGGTCAGCGCGAAAATTCGTTTGATACTGTCGTGCGGCGTTCCAAAAGCGACTTTGTCGATCTTGTAAAGAACACTTATCGCGTCCTTTTCTCTCGCGCTATGAAGGGCTGCTACGTTTACTTCGTCGACAAGCAAACAGAGGAATTCTTTCGCAGCCGTATCGAGCGCGGTGCAGCTGCGGCCGAAGTCGTGACGGACAAAGAGCCAGTTTCGACTCTGCCTTTCCGCATTTTGGGAGAGGGCGAATTGGAGCGTTATGTAAACGCCGTTCCAATTTTCGATTTGAAGATCGCGGCGGGAGATTTCAGCGAGGAGCAGTGGATCGACAGATGTAAGTGGGCTGAGTTGCCCGATCCGTTTGTAGCAAAGAAAGGGGTTTTCCTAGCGAAAGTAGTAGGTGAATCGATGAACAAGAGGATTCCAAACGGGTCGTGGTGCGTTTTCAAAGCGTCACCGGAAGGCAGTCGACAGGGTAGGGTCGTTCTGGTGCAACATCGCAAGATTCAAGATCCGGATTAGCGGTCAGTTTACCGGTAAAGATTTACGATAGTAAGAAAATCGCTTCTGACGATTCTTGGGCGCACGAGCGTATCATATTAAGGCCTGATTCGCGCGACAGCGGTTTCAAAGAGATCGTCCTGCATCGAGATGACGCTTCCGAATTAACGGGTTATTGGCGAATTTGTGGCCGTTGTGGGCTAACAGTATGCGAAACTGATTCCGCAGCCGCCCACCATCAGTGTGCACTTTCCTTGGTCAGCGCGTTTCGTGGGACTACGATTTGAATTCAGTTGGAGCGAATTGATGTTCCGCCTAGAAGTTTGCTTTAAGAGTTTGTTTTCACGAAAGGTCCGAGATCGTGATATCAATTCGACCATCAAGTAACTAATTCCGCGCCGGTTTTCTTTGCTCAATACTCGAAAGGAAGTGCCGCGCGGAAATAGAATTTCCAATTCCGGTTTTGGAAACTTTAGCAAATCGTCGAGATAAATCGCACGCGTCCCCTTCCGAGCGACGAACAGGAAAATCGTTCCGCCACCATAGGCGAATCTGTCCCGCACGACTGTTTCAGAGAGACTGCACGAGGAGAATCCCTTGTCGGTGAATATGTCGCCTGGCTCCAGCTCGTTGACCACATCTCGCCTGAAACCGCGATACACAATCATGTCTCGCCGAATCGAAGAGCCTTCGATGGCGCTATCGATTTTTTCTGCCATGAGCAAGTCGGCCGTCGTTAGTTGTTCGACGCCGCGCAGAGCGCGATTCAAAGGACGGTAAAAATCAGTCTGATACTTCGCGAGCAGGCTATTTAACATTTGTCTCCCACTACGCTCCAGCCGTAATCCCGATTGCCGAGTACCGCAAAGAAGATGTCGATCTTCGAATAAAGCGATCTCTGATTGCGCGACACGAGTTGCGCCGGGCATCGAACAAGGGAACACTGCGCGCTTTCCGCAATGCTGACCGTTTCACAACTTTCAAAATCTTTCGCCGGCCGGGCGCTCTTTGACGACGTGTCGCTCCAGGTCCCCGCTAAAGGCAACCGGATTACACAGATTTTATCTGCAATTAATTACAGATTTTTGGGGCCGAATACTCGTTAGATGATGTCATCGACTGAGTCGCGGCGGTTGAGTAATGCGCTGCAAACCTGATTCGTTAGGCTTACCTATGATTCGCGTGCTGTGCAACGCAGCGAAAGCGTGCGCAAAAACTCGTTAGGCAGTTAGAAATTAAAAGCGCGACTCTTTTTCAGGCGCGCGTGCGTGAGGCAGTTACAGTTGGCGCGAAACAGAAACCCTGCTTGCGAATCGACGGCACAAGCGACACCCTTGTGCCACATGAAAACTTTTACCCTCCGAGAAATCGCCGGCCTGACCGAAGGAGAGTTACGCGGCGATCCGGAACGGCAGATTGTCGGCGCCGCCCCACTGGCTGAAGCAACCCGAGGCGAAATCAGCTTTTTCGGGAACCCACGATACGCAACTCAGTTACGGGCGACCCGGGCGTCGGCTGCTTTTGTTCCGCTCGATTATGCTGAGGGGACGACGATCGATCAGATCCGCGTTCAAGCGCCGGCGAAAGCGTTTGAACAAATGGTTCGTCAATTTGCACCGCCGCCGATCAGTTTTGCTCCCGGCGTTCACCCAAGTGCCGTGATCGATCAGACGGCGAAAGTCGGCAGGGCCGTTTCGATTCAGCCCTTTGTTGTTATAGAAGCCGGGGTGGAAATCGGGGACGAAACCGTCATCGGCGCCGGAAGTTATATCGGTCACGAAACCACCATCGGGCGGAATTGCATAATTTATCCGCAAGTGAAGATTCGGGAGCGGACCAGGATTGGCGAGCGGGTGGTGATTCACCTGGGGGCGGCCATCGGCGCGGATGGCTTCGGATTTGAACCCGCGCACGGCCGATATGAAAAAGTCCCTCAGATTGGAATCGTTCAAATCGACGATGACGTTGAAATCGGGGCTAACGTAACGATCGATCGGGCGCGGTTTGGGCGAACCTGGATTCAGAAGGGAGTGAAGATTGACAACCTGGTGCACCTCGCTCATAACGTCGTTATCGGCGAAAACACCGTGATGGCGGCGCTAGTCGGCATCGCTGGTAGCAGCCGGGTCGGGAAACGGGTGATGATGGGAGGGGGGGTCGGCGTGGTCCCCCACGTGGAAATTGGAGACGACACGATCCTGGGTGCCAAAACCGGCGTCTCGAAAAGCATTTCCGGCGGGGTCTGGTGGGGGCGAGTTGCGGAGCCGGCGCACGAAGCAAAGAAGCAGATAGTTTGGGTCCGGAATCTTGGAAAATTAATCGCGCGGGTCCGGGCGCTTGAGAAGAAGCTGGGCGGCTAGTGGTGGGGCGTTAGGCAATTACAAATCATCTAACTCTGTCTCATTAGATCGTGAAGCCGTCACGTGATTACAGACCAATTTTGGTTGGCTTCGCTTGTTCAGCATTGGCTACCATCGCCGGCATCTTCTTGCCTCTCATCATCCATGGTGTTCGCAGTCTTCCGTGGGAAGTCGCCTTTGGGTTTGCATATTACGTCACCGAAGGGGAATGAGGGTCAGAGCTTACTATCGACAGTCCGAAATGTTTTTCTCAAGACTGATCGTTCGTGCCGTCGCATTGACCACCGTTGTTGCTGCGGTGAATCAGTATCAATAATAAGCTCTGACCCCTCGCTTCCCTCCGGGAATCACATGATCACCGCCGCTTTCAACGCATTAGTGTCGCGATTTTCCGCAAAGAAGGACACGAGATCTTCGAGGGAGATGCGCCCCCCGATCAGCAACTCAGTTGGCACTGCTCCATTGCCGAGAAGTTCGATCGCCTGCCGCACGTAACTGGGTCGATGATGAAAGACACCGAAGAGCGCGATCTCATTGTAATGAATGCGATGCGTTTCGAGCTCCACTTTTGCTCCGGCCGCGCAACCTCCGAAAAGACATACGCGCCCGCCTTTCCGCACCATCGCAACACTCAGCGACCAGGTCTCTGGTTTACCAACTGCCTCGATTACACCATCGGCGCCGCGATGGCCGGCCGTTCGGCGACGCACCGCCGCGACTGCATCTGGTTCACGGCTAAGATCGATCACGTCGTCCGCACCGGCCGCAGTAGCGAGGCGAAGCCGTTCCGCGTTTCGACCAATCACAAGCACGCGCGCACCCGCCGCTTTGAGCGCGCAAATTAAAAGCCGCGCCATGTTGCCGGCGCCGATCACGGCAATGGTTTCGCTCGGTTTGAGCCGCATCTTATCGACCGCATGCAAAGCGCACGCGAACGGTTCGACCAGCGCGGCCTCAGCGAAACTCAAATGTTCCGGTAACGGATGAACGTTGTGCCGCGTGATCTGCGGCGGGACGCGAATGTATTCGGCATAAGCGCCGTTGAGCAGCTCGAGATTTTCGCACAGTTCCGTGATGCCTTGTTCGCAGAAGAAACAATCGTCGCAGGGCGCTGAGTTCAGCACGACGACTCGCTCTCCTTCCCGCAGCCAGGTCACTCCTGCGCCGACTTCGCTAATGATTCCCGCCATCTCATGTCCGAATGGCGATGGCGTGTGTGCCAGCAAAACCGGGTGACCTTGTCGATAGGCTTTGAAGTCGGTCCCGCAGGTAAGCGCCGTCTTAATCTTCACGACGACTTCGCCGGGGCCGGCTGAAGGAATTGGCGTTTCCATCAAACGCAAGTCGCCAGGTGCGTAGAACATCACCGCTTTCATCAGCGCATTCATCTGGTCACTGGTCACTGGTCACTCGCGATGGAGTCATGATCGCCTTGAGAATCGTGCGGCTTTCGATCGCAGCCAGCGCCTCGGAGAACCGCTCCAACGGAAAAGTGTGTCCGGTCATTTGCGATACGCGCACAGAACCATTCGCCAGCAATTGCAGCGCTTCGCGCAGATCATCCGGCGAAGCTGAATACGACGTCACGATATTGATTTCACGGTAATAGAGCTGATTCCAATCGAGTGTGACATCGGAGTCGGGATGGAGACTGGCAAAGACGAGGCACGTCCCGCCTGCGCGTAACCACGACAACGCCGTCGGAACAAGTGGCGGATTTCCCGCAGTTAGCAAGACCGCATCAGCGCCACGACCGTTCGTCATCGAGGCGAGCGATTCTTCGAAATCGGGTTCGGAGCCGGCAAATGTTGCGGTCGAGCCTAACGAGTCTGCTAACTCGCGGCGAGCTGGGTCGAGATCGAGGCCGATACACTTACCACCCGCGTGGCGGATCAATTGCATGAATAGCAGACCGATCGAACCTAAACCAACCACAACGACGACATCCGACGGTTGGATTCCAGCGCGCTTCACCGCGCGCACGCAGCAAGCCAACGGCTCCATGAAAGAAGCTTCGTTGTCAGTCAGACTATCCGGAATTGGAAAGGCAACGCTCTCCACATGCTCTACCGGCACACGCACAAACTCCGCGAATCCACCCGGATCGAGATTGGTTTTTTTGAACTCCGCGCACATCGAAATATTTCCATGGCAACAGTAATGACATCGGCCACACGGAACGTGATGCGCTACGACCACGCGATCGCCCACCTTAAATTTCGCAGCGCTCGATTCCACCACCCGGCCGGCTACTTCATGACCCAGGACGACGGGGTCTTCCATTCGTTGAAAACGAATCTTGTGAACATCGGAGAAGCAGACGCCGCAGGCTGTGACTTGGAGGAGCATCTCGCCCTCGCTTAGCAAAGGCCGCGAAATCTCCTGCACGCGGAATCCGTGATCTTGAGAAACCAGCACTTTCATCGTCCGTGGCTTGTCAGTGGTCACTTGTCACTAATAACTTCTTCCACGGCTTTGCGAAACAAGCGCCTTCATCGAGAGCGTTCTTCGATTAAGTCCGCCCGTGGTGGGCTTGCCTCTCATCACGCAACGTCACAAGGCCAAACTCAATGCGCCAAGTGAAATTTGTCCGATGACACAGGGATGTGAACAGCTGGCGACTCATTTCCGAATGAATTCTGCGCGCCTCTTGGGTCGTCGGACAATCTAGAGGAACGGGACTTCTGCGGCGTGGCGATCAATAGCGAAACGTGGGAGACGCTGAACCCGGACGGAACGAAAAAGCATTTCGAATTCGAACTGACCCGGAAGATGTGACTCACGTTTTCCGCGTCATCTGTGCGGGTCAAACGCACCAGGAAGAAGCCGCTCGCACCCGGAGTGCGCCGAGTGCGAGACGACTTCTGGCTTGTCACGTCTGACTTCTGACGTCTGACTTCTGATCTCCGACTCCGCACGGGTCGCCGTTTCCAGCTGAGCCGCTGCCGGTGAATTGTCTGATAAAATCCTCCATCGGCTTCGAGCTGCCGGTACTTTCCTGGAGGTTGATCCCGGCTTTCTCGCTCAGGATCAGATTGAGCAGCGTTTCGAGAACACTTCCCCCACCCTGGCCGTCGCCCGCTGTGCCTCCGGCATTGCTTATGAACAGCCTGCTCGGTACCAGCGGCTGGACGCTCCTGGAGAATTGATCCGCGAAAACATTCAACGCGTAGAGACGCGGATCACGAAAAGCGCTCACCTTCTGCAATGTGACCGCCGCCTCGGCCAAACCAACCTGCGCGATCCTTGAAGATTCGCCTTTACCGATCAGTTCCTTGGCTCGCGCTTCACCTTCGGCGAGCGTCACCTGTTTTTTCGCCAACTGTTCGGCTTCGGCGAATTGAGCTTGACCACGGTTCTTCGCGATCTCGACGGCGATCGCGCTCTGAGTCAGCTCAGTCTGACGTTCGGCTTTCGCCTTGGCCTGGTTCAAGGCGACCTGTTGTTGCGCAGCTTCCTCTTGTTTTGCATAGGTGGCGCGCTGTTCGTCCGCCAACCGCCGCATCCGCAGCTGGTCGAACAACGTTTCGATCGGATCGGCTTTTCCGAGGGCGATCTCTCGCGATTCCGGCCGGCCAATCAAGACCGCGACCACGTTGATGTCGTAGCGCTTGAAGCGTTCGCCCAGTTCTTCCGTCGCGCGTTTCTGGATTTCTTCACGCTTGGTCAGCAAATCCAGCATGTGCGATGTCTGCGCGACGTCACGGAAATAGGCCGTCAGAATGGGATCGAGCGTCTGCGTAATTAATCTCTTCACATCGCCGAACCGCTGCACTACCGACGGCGCCTTCTGGTAGTCGATATGCAAGACTAACGACAGCGGCAGACGCGGTTCATAACCGTCGGCCGTGATCAGGTCGATACTCGTTAGGTCCTCGTCGTAATGGTGCGCTTCGGTTTGGCCGCTGATCCAGCGCAACACGAAGTTGATCGTCGGCACGAGCTCAACTTTCACCGCGTACGGGTTCAGTGCGTATTTGCCGGGCGCGAGCGCCGAGCGCCAGACACCGCGATGACCGGCCTCAACTTGTTCGCCGTAACGAAACGTTTCGCCGGTAGTGTCATCTCCCGCTGCGCCATGATATGAGACCACCACGCCCACATAGCCAATCGGGATCAGGGTCTTGGCTTTGATCTCCACTGTGCCGAACCAGCGGTTGATGAAGAACGTGCCGTCAGTCAGCACTTGTAATTGTTTGCCACGTTTTCCTCCGAGTTGCAGAAAGGCTTCCGGGTCCTGGAAATAATTGTGATCCTTTCCATCGATCGCCTTGGCTTCAGGAGCAATGATTTCGCCCGAACCAATGGTTGGTCCGTCCTGAATACTAACCACGCCGATGGTGTCGACGTTCGGATTGAAGTCGGGCGTGGCTGCGGCTAACGACGGGGTTGAGCCTGCTTCGCTTGCGCTAGTTTCAGTAACGCCAGCGCGAAAATGGCTCTGACCGCCAACGCCTGTTCCGATAACTACCGGATCAAAGGCGCGCATGGAAGCGAGTTGCGCCTTCCACGATTCGTAACGATCGGCTGACTCGCGCACCGGTCCGGAGAACACACGTTCTTCCGTGATGACGACGAACAGCGCCAGGTTAATGGCATAAACGCCTTCGCGTAGAATCCCGCGCTGTCGACCGCGTTGACCGTGCGCTTCGAGGAAGCGCATCGCGTCCTGGAAATGATTGGAATCCACCGTTCGACCGAGTGTTTGAATCGGTTCCAGCGGAACACCGTCACGCGCGTAGACGTATGCCATTTTTCCTTCGGCTACGACGACGAGCGGTTCTTTATGAATGCGGTATTGCCACGGATATAATCCGAAGTGAATACCGCCACGTAAGAAGCGGGCCTGATAACCGGCCTCACCATTACGGGCAATGATCTGGCCTTCGCGCAGCGAACCTTTGCTGCTCCAGATTTTCTCGATGATGCCAACCTGGGTGTGCGGAATATAAACAATTCCGAGCAAGCGCGGCAGGCAGACTAACAACACCACTAAAGCAGCACCATGCAGCCACGGGTTGTGGAGTGCATCTGGAAGTGCGAAACCGAGAGCGATGAAGTTCATGTTTTTTTCTCCTTTTTTATTTTCACTCAGTTAGACACTGCGCAGCCGCGCCGGCGCACCCGCGTTCAACCAATTTTGTTCAATATTTTTTCAGAATTGGCACGGCGGTTGATTCCACCGGCACGCGCCAAAACGACGCTGTTGGCGGCGCGCTTGCCTAACGAGCAGCGGACTCGCAGCTCGGAAGGGCGGCGAATAAAGCGATCCCTGATCGCGCAACACGATCCGCCTTCGTTTTGACTTCCGGCGCGACGAAGGTTGCGCTGGCCATCGAACGAGGCAACACTGCGCGCTTTCCGCAATGCTGACCGTTTCACAACTTTCGAAATCTTTCGCCGGCCGGGCGCTCTTCGACGACGTCTCGCTCCAGGTCAATCGCGGCGAATCGGATCGGATTGGTCGGCACGATTGCAGCTAATCGATGATCGATTAAGATATTGGCCTCATGCCGCTCACACTGAATCGTAGATCCACGACCAGCGCTCGCGTTCGCGCCGCGCTATTGCTTCGAAAGAAGATCGATGAATTGGAACGACGATTTGCAAGAACCGTTGCCAATCTGCCCAAGAACATCCTGACGCGAAATGTTTATGGCTTTAGCACGGGCGAGATGAGAAAGATCGCTCACAACCTGCATGCCAAAGCCAAAGAAGAAATCGCGAGCGGACGCGCCAGAAAATTCCGGGGGTCGATCGAAGAAGCTTTATGACGCTTATCTCGCCGAGGACCTGCGACGCGAACTTCGCGGTTGGCCGAAGCCCGAGCGCGCACGCGTTGGCAAACTGATCCAAAGCGTTCAAGAGAATTTCGGCAAACCCCATCTGCATTCTGGCGCTGGAATTCGAGACCTCTCGCCCAAAGGGAGCCGTCTCAGCGTCTACGAGTGCCGAATCGGCAGAGGACTCCGATTGCTTTTTACATTGGAATCACCGGCGTTGCTGTACTTTCATACCATCGGCAACCACGACGAAGTGCGGCGCTTCCTGAAATCGTTCCTCCGATAGCAATTGTGCCATTTGACCGTTCGAAGCTCTGTGTTTACATTTTTGCCATATGGGTCAGACAATTACCTTTCGTCCGACAAAAAAGCTGGCGGATTGGATCGAACAAACCGCGGCGCGGATCGGCGTGTCTCAAGGGCAAGTTGATTCGCGACCATCTTGAACGTGCTCGCACGACGGATCGTTCGTCGAAAAAAGTTCATGCGCCTCGCTGGCATTATTCGACACGGGCCGCGTGACTTGTCCACGAAGAAAGGTTTTCAGCGCTAGTGCTAGGCATTGCCGACACCGGGTTTCTCGTGGCTTTCGCCGCAAGCCGCGACATGCACCACGATTGGGCGGTCGGAGTGGCCAATGAGTTAAGCGAACCAGCGCTCGCCTGCGAAGCCGTCCTGGCGGAAACGGCTTTCAAATTGAGGAGCGTCGAGGTCGTCCTCGAAATGATTGTCAGCGAGTTGGTAAAGGTCTCTTTTGATCTGAATGATCATCTGCCGCAGCTCGCAGCCTTAGCCAAGCGTTATGCGGATCGGCAACCAGACCTCGCGGATCTTTGTCTGATCCGTATGAGCGAGCTTTATCCGCACCACCGCGTGATCACAGCCGACAAGGATTTTCGCGTTTACCGCCGGAACAAACGCGAGGTGATTCCGCTGATTTGTCCGCCCTGAATCCGAACTCGAGCCGGACGAAAGATTAGTTGTAACCACGAATGCACACGAATAGACACGAATCCAATTGATCCGTGAAGATCTGTGAATGGAGCTGATGGGATCAGCGACATAGAAGGCAAAGTCGCGAGGGTAAGCGACGAGGGAGATGGAAAACGACCGAGTTTCAAATCTGTGGCAAAGAACGCTGCAGGGAAGTTCGTTGCGGCGGGACACCGCAACCAGCATGCGAGACGCACGCGCTCCCCAGACGCAGAAAATTGTTTCATCATTCGTGTTTATTGAAACTCGTTCGGCTCCCGCTCTCACTCGCTGCCACCCTCACAGCTTTTACGTTGATCACTCGCACGGCCCCGTGCTTGCGCCAGCTACCTAGCTGCGTTGCCGTCTACCCGCGCGATACCCGATCGCGACGTGTTCTATCTCGGAAATCCCTTTCCTCGATTCGTGGTTAAGGTTGTTGCGCTGGGCATCGAACCAGGGAACACTGCGCGCTTTCCGCGATGTTGACCGTTTCACAACTTTCAAAATCGTTCGCTTCTTTTGGAAGTTCGTTTTGGCGCGAGCGGAATCAGGCGCCTACTTCGCAGTAGGATGCTTGCGAACGAGGCGTCGGGATCGGTTCTCCCGCACGGCGCAAGCCGTCGAGGTGGAATTCAATGGCGTCGTGCATTTCGCGTTCGACGCTGTCTCGAGCCTTGCCCGCGGCGATACAGCCTGGGAGATCGGGCGAATAGGCGGAATAGCCGGTCGCAGTTTCTTCAATGATAATCAAGTACCGGCTCATTTTAATCCTGCTTGTTTAAGGATACTATTTTGCGTGCCCGGCGCAAGATCGTCGCTGGGCTTTCCCGCAATAGTGACCACACCTTTTTTCCGATCATGCCTATATTGCCGGTGGCTACCGCGCGTTCGATCCAGATACCAACCATCCTCCTCGATGAGCTTGATCATCGCGCGGATTTTCATCGCAGCGAATCCTGCCGATTCCATTTCGGTTCGTCAAACGTCGATCAATTCCGGCAGGCCACGTGAAGGCTTGGAGTTCTTTCACGTTGACGATCCTAGGATAAGGCGATGTCTGCTCGCGCGACCACAGTTGCGCTGGGCACCGAACAAGGGGACACTGCGCGCTTTCCTGCAATGCTGACCGTTTCACAACTTTCGAAATCTTTCGCCGGCCGGGCGCTCTTCGACGACGTATCGCTCCAGGTCAATCGGGGCGATCGGATCGGATTGGTCGGCCCCAATGGGGCTGGCAAATCAACCTTGTTTGCGCTTCTCCTCGGTGATGTCTCGCCCGATAAGGGGACGATCGCGATCGAGAAGAACGCAACGATCGGATTTCTTCCGCAGGAAACCGCCGCCGCCGGAGACGAAACCGTGCTCGAACTTGCTCTCGCCGTTTCGCCGGCGCTGGTGCACGCGCAGAAAGTGATCAAGGAGCACGAAGCCGCTGTAGCCGAGCATCGGCTGAGCCCGAGGCCGATGACGCGGCATATCACAATGCGCTCCATGTTTTTGATGAGCACGGCGGGTGGGAGCTCGAACCAAAAGCAAAACGGGTCCTCGCCGGACTCGCGTTTCGCGAAACTGATTTCGATCGCCCGGCGAGCGCCTTAAGTGGCGGCTGGATCATGCGCGCTCATCTCGCGCGGTTGCTCGTGATGGAACCCGACCTCCTTCTGCTCGACGAACCGACGAATCATCTCGATCTCGAATCGCTGCAATGGTTCCAGGAATATCTGCGAAGTTATCCGGGCGCGATTGTCATGATCTCGCACGATCGCGAATTTTTGAATCAGCTTGTCGGCAGCATCGTCGAGATCGCGCACTCGAAACTGGTGCGTTACCGGGGCGACTGGGACAGTTATGTCGAGCAGAAAGCAGCGCGCGAAGAACAACAGCTCGCCGCTTACAAAAATCAGCAGAAAGAAATCGCGTCGCTGCAATTGTTTGCCGATCGATTTCGCGCCAAGGCAAGCAAAGCATCGCAAGCACAGAGCAAGCTGAAACAGATCGATCGCATGAAAAAAATCGCGGCCCCGGTCGCGCGCGGAAAGACGATCAAGTTCCATTTTCCGCAACCGGTGCGCAGCGGCCTGCGCGTGATCACGCTTAAAGATGTCGATCATGCCTACGGCGACCTCGTTGTTTATCGCGGAATGCAATTTCATGCGGAGCGCGGTCAACGCACCGTGCTTGTCGGCCCGAATGGCGCGGGAAAATCGACTCTTCTCAAGTTGCTCGCAGCGGAGTGTTGCCCGTGCAGCATGGCGTGCGGGAACTCGGACATAATGTGCGCACAGGTTATTTCTCGCAGAACCGAATCGACGTGCTCAACGCGAGCCATACCGTTCTCGACAGCGCACGCGACATGCCCAATCCTGTATCCGAACAAACCGCGCGCACTGTGCTCGGTTCTTTTTTGTTTCGCGGCGACGACGTTTTCAAGACCGTCTCAGTTTTGAGCGGTGGCGAAAAGTCGCGGCTGGCTCTCGTTAGGCTGTTACTCGATCCGCCGAACCTTCTGCTCATGGACGAGCCGACGACACATCTCGATGTCGGCTCGATCGATGCCCTCATCGGCGCGCTCAAGCAATATCACGGGACGCTCATCTTTATTAGTCACGACGTTCATTTTATCCGCGCCATCGCTACGAGCGTTCTGCACATCACTGCAGGTGCGAACAGCACGGGTGGTAAACTGACGTTCTACCCCGGCGATTACGATTACTATCTGGACAAATCAAAAGCCACATCCGCGCGGACCGCCCTGACTGCGGGCCGCGATGCGTCAGAAGTCAACGGTTCTGCCGCAGCGAGTAAACTCCAGCCAGATCCGACAACGGACGGAGTCGCGGTGGCGAAGGTCAGAAAGCAACCCGGCTCCGGTTCAAGAAAACAAAAGGAACAGAAGCGTTTGGAAGCGGACTCGCGTAATGCGATTGCCAAAGCGAGGCGCGAAAAAGAAAAGCGCGTGCACGAACTCGAGACGAAAATCGCGGCGTTGGAAGGACAACAGAAAGAACTAGCCGCGGCGCTGGAAGATCCAGCGGCTTACACACCGGGCGGCCATGCCACTGCGATCAATCGCGATCTCTCCGCTTTGACCCACGATCTTGCCCGCCTGACGGCGGAATGGGAAAGCGTCACCGCCACGGTGAGCGCTCCCTAACGACGGGAAAAAGTTGAGAGTTGATGGTTGAGAGTTGAGAGGGCGACGCTCAACGCCCAACTTTTACAGAAGGAAACTAAGGAAGCAAAAGATCGATGATTAAACGAAAACCTTCGTTGTCTTCGTTAGCTTCTGTAAGCAGAGACTTTTAATCTACAGCGACTTTAGCGGGAGAGACGCCGCACAGCTCCGAAAGCCTTCGCGAGGAGGCCGGCGTGGCTACAGGATTCTGACTTTCTGGTTTGAAAGCCTGGCCGTCGCACAGTTTACCTGCCGGGGCGGGCATTCGTTGCAGCCTCATTCATTTATGATCTGTGCAGACCTTAGCTGCCGCGTCGCAGGAAATTCGACCGCCAGAGTTGAAACAATCGCGTCGATATTTTCAAGTCCTATCCTATAGGGTTAGATATGAGATTTTGGCAGAAGAAGGGCGATCGCGTCTTGGTCGTCGGCATTTTCCAAAGCGTGGGAACCGGTCGGCCCGCACTGCAGAATCTCCATCGCGCGCGATTTCGCCGCGCCGCGGCGATCCACGCTTCGGCCAAAGGCCGGCAGCGGGTGGAGGAACACGGGATTTCGGCGATCGGTGGATCGGCCGCTGCTTCGGTTCTTGGTCTGGCCCTTGGCGCATTTATCTTCTGGCAGCGCGGAATGCTGGGCAATTACCGGCCGGCCGGGTTGGCCTTGCTACTCGCTGCGTTCGCATTGGCGGGTGCGGTCATTGCCTGGATTCTCGTCCAATTGCTTCGGGAGCATATCGATTCGGCGAGCTTCGCCAGATTCACGAATACGATCCTGCCGAATGAAACGGTCGTTCTAGCTGAAGTCCAAGCGACCGAAGCCTCGCGCGCGCTGGCGATTTTGCGGGACGTGGAAACCGAGGCGCCTGTGACGTTCGGTTTTTATCCGCCGCCACCTTTCTCCATCGAATCGACCGCACGACCGCTGGGTCATGAACTGCCTTCTAGTCAGCGTCTCGTGGAAAATGCGGCTAGCCTCGCACGCGCAATCGCGGTCAGCCGCGCAGCGAAGCCGCGCGGGCCGTCCTTTCTGCACCGGTTAATCGAAATCGAGGACGCGCTGGAATGGACGAACATGAGTCTCACCATGTCGGCTGAAGCGCACCACGCTTTCACGCTTTCGGCAGAATGGCTTCTCGATAACGCTTATTTGATTCGCGAACAGGTAACCGATCTGCGGAAAAGTCTCCCGCAAAAATACTATGGGAAACTGCCTCTGATCGCCAGCGGCCCAAGTGCGGGATTGCCCCGGGTTTATCAGGTTGCCGCAGAAATGGTCTCCGAGACGGACGGAGCGTTGGAGCCCGACATTATTCGGAGATTTCTGGCCGCGTTTCAGGCGATCACCCCACTGGACATCGGAGAACTCTGGGCTCTCCCGCTGATGCTGCGATTGCAGTTACTCGAATGTGTGCGCGCGCTCGCGATCCAGGTCGACCAGCAGCAACGGGAAAGCGAGGAGGCCGATTTCTGGGCAAATCGGCTTATCACCGCCGTCCGTCACAGCTCACCGCGATTGCTCAAAATAATGGAGCAACTCGTGGAACGGTATCCCGAGCCGACGCCGCATTTTGCGAGCGAACTGGTGGCGCATCTCTACGACGACGAGGGAGCGCTGCCGGTGGTGAGTGGCTGGCTCGAACGCTCGCTGCGTTCCCCGCTGCTCGAGGTCATGCAGCAGGAACATCGGCACCAGGCCGTACAGCAGACCGCCCTTACCAATGCGATCAATAGTTGTCGCCGCCTTGCGCAGATCCAGTGGCGGGAACTTTTCCAATCGGTCAGCTGGGCGGAAAGTGAGTTGGCTGCAGATCCGGCCGGCGTTTACGCACGCATGGATTTTGAGACGCGTGATCGATGCCGCAGCGCGGTGGAGGAAATCGTGCGATGGTCAAACTGTTCGGAACAAAAAATTATCGATCACGCCCTTGCGCTGGCGAAGGCCGCGCAGGACGAAGTTGCGCGCCACGTCGGCTATTACCTGATTGATGCGGGCCGGCCGGTGCTCGAGCAAGCTACCGGCGCCAGAGTACCCCTGGCGGAACGAGCGCGCCGATGGATTCGTGCCCATGCCGCGGGCGCTTATTTCGGAAGCTTCTTCCTGCTCATGGCCGCCTTGGCGGCGGCTCCTCTCTTTTTCGTCGCTGGGTTGGTGCCTTGGGTGACACTGGGGCTCCTGAGCCTTCTGCTGCTCTTGCCCGCGAGTGAGCTAGCAGTGCTTATCGTGAATTATTTGGTGACCTCGCTCCTCCCGCCGGAGGTCTTGCCTAAAATGTCCTTCGAAAAAGAAGGCATTCCCGATGATTGCCGCACGCTGGTGGTAGTGCCGATGCTGCTGACCACTCCGAGCGCGATCCAAAACCAACTCAGCCGCCTTGAAATTCATTACCTCGGAAACACGGATCCGAATCTGCGCTTTTCACTCCTGACAGATTTTTCTGACGCTCCGCGGCAGAGCATGCCGGAGGACGCAGAATATATCGACATCGTGGCACGCGGTATCGACGAATTGAATCGCCGACACGGACCGGGGCACTTCTTTCTTTTCCATCGCGGCCGCACGTGGAGTGAGAGCGAGCAAAGCTGGATCGGCTGGGAGCGCAAGCGCGGCAAGCTTGAGGACCTCAATCGATTTCTTATCGGCGAATCCGCGCCCGAGCTGGAAGGATTTCTCCATGCGGGCGATCGTGCGCAGCTCCAGGGCATTCGTTTTGTCATCACCCTGGATGCCGATACCCAACTGCTGCGCGACACCGCCCGAAGGATGATTGAAACCCTCGCGCATCCGCTGAATCAGGCGCGGCTTTCGCCAGATGGTCGCCACGTAGTTCGGGGGTACACAATCATTCAACCAAGCGTCAGCGCGTCGCTTCCGAGCGCAACGGCAACATGGTTCTCACGAATCTTTGCCGATCCGCGTGGGATCGACCCTTACACGCACGCTGTCTCCGATGTTTACCAGGATTTGGTCGGAGAAGGCAGTTATCACGGCAAAGGCATTTACGAATTGCAGACGTTTCACCGGCTCTTGTCAGGACGATTTCCGACGGCGCACTTGTTGAGTCATGATCTGCTGGAAGGATGCCATGTCCGCGTGGGATTGGCGACGGACATCGAGCTGCTGGATGTCTTTCCGAATAGTTACATCGCGTGGTGGAGCAGGCAGCACCGCTGGATTCGCGGCGACTGGCAAATCATTGACTGGCTTAAGTCTTGCGTGCCGCTGGGCGACGGCAGGATGGAACCCAATCCGCTTTCCGTTTTCAACCGCTGGAAAATCTTCGACAATCTTCGCCGGAGCCTGGTGCCGCCAGCGATCATAGCCCTCCTTCTAGTCGGCTGGTTTTTAACACCTGCTCCGATGCTATGGAGCGGAATTATCGCGGGCCTCATGTTGTGGCCGGTCCTGAATGCTTTCCTCGCCCTATTGTTCCATCCGCCGCCGCCCGGAACGAGATTTTGGCGCGACCCGCGCGACCGGCTCCTGCGCGTCATGCTCACGGTCATTTTTCTGGCGGATAATTCGGCCATGGCGCTCGATGCCATTGTTCGCGTCATCTATCGGCGAATGACGTCGCATCGGCTGCTGCTTGGAATGGGAAACGGCGGCGGATGCTCACCGGCGCGCGAGAAGTCGGCAACTGCAATTTATTCTCAGCAGGCTTTGGATCCCCGCTGCCTGCGTACTCCTTTTCGTCGGCGCGGCGTCGCGGGGAACCGCGGCAATGGTAGCCGCAGCCCCATTCCTCCTCTTGGGAGCTCTCTTTCCGGTGGCGGTGATGGTGATCAATCGGCCGGCAAAGAGTTGGCGGGGCGGCACGTTAACGTCGGATGATCGCCGATTCCTGCGCGCGGTCGCGCGACGAACGTGGAGATACTTCGATGATTTTGTCGGACCACAGACCTCCTGGTTGCCGCCGGACAATGTCCAGGAAACGCCAACGCGCCAAATTTTCATGCGCACTTCACCAACGAACATTGGGCTTTCCATGCTGGCGACCGTGTCGGCGAATGATTTCGGTTACATCACCATCGACGATTTGGTGGAGCGCAACCTCCACACGCTTGAAACCCTGGGTCGGCTCGAGCGTTTCGAAGGCCATCTTTTTAATTGGTACGACCTGAGCACGCTGGAGCCTTTGCGTCCACGCTACATCTCCGCAGTCGACAGCGGGAATTTGCTTGCCAGCCTCTGGACTTTCGCAACCAGCTGCGATGAGTTGGCCGCGCGTTCCCTTCTGGATGACGCCGCATTGCGAGGAATAGCGGACACGCTAAGCGTGCTTCGTCAAATCGCACCCAACCAGAAAGAAGCAGAACGCCCTTTGGCGTTTCTTCGCTTGGAGGGCCTCACCAGGGACAAGCCGGCGAATTTGGAAGAAATCATTCTACGAATAAGGGCAGCTCGACAACTCGCGCAGGATCTTCTCCTCCACTACCGCGGACAGGAAACCGATCCGCGCACTTATTGGACGCAACAAATTTCGAAGCAGGTCGCGGCGTGGAACGGTGTCATCGATAAATATCTTCGGCCGGTAGAAATTCTGATGTCGCCGCCTGCGCAATTGATGTCGTTAGGCGAAGCGACGCACGAATCTCGCAGGGAAGCGCTCGCGGCCACCTTTTCGCTACGCAACATCGCCATCGAGGGCATCGCTGGGCTGGTACCGTTGCTTCCTTTTTATCAAAGGCGAGACGACCCCGAAATATCTCGCGACGTGCGCGAGTGGCTCGATCTTCTCGTGACGGAAGTCGACCGTTCGCGCCAGAACGCCTCGGAGCAGCTAGCGCAATTGGACGAATTAATCGTCCAGAGCCGAGAGCTGGAAGAAGGCATGGGGCTTCGATTTCTCTACGATGAGGAACGACGGATTTTTGCCATTGGCTATCAGGTGGCTGAGCGCCGGCTTGACAGCTCGTTTTACGATCTGCTCGCAAGCGAAGCGCGCTTGACGAGTTTCCTGGCCATCGCTCGCGGAGAAGTGCCGATAGAACATTGGTGGGCTTTGAGCCGGCCCTTTGGGTCAGCATACGGGCGACTGCCGCTTCTGTCCTGGAGCGGGACGATGTTCGAATATTTGATGCCGCTGTTGTTCACTCAGACGCATGAGAATTCGCTGCTTGATCGCGCCTGTTACGACGCCGTGCGCTGTCAGATTGGCTATGCCCGGCAAAACCGCGTGCCGTGGGGTATTTCGGAATCGGCCTTCAGTGCGCTCGACCGACACAACGTTTATCAATACCGAGCCTTTGGCGTACCGGCGCTGGCTTTGAAGCGTGGGCAGGACGAAGACCTGGTGGTCGCACCGTATGCCGCCGCGCTCGCTCTCGGCGTGGAACCGGCCGCTGCGATGAAGAATCTGCGGCGGCTCGCAACTCTGGACGGCTCGGCAGTGCTGGCCGATTACGGCTACTACGAAGCGATCGATTATTCGCGACGCACGGAACTCGATGGCGCGGCGGGAATCATCATCCACTGTTACATGGTTCATCACCAGGGGATGTCGCTCCTGGCTTACGACAACGCCTTACATGAAAACGCGATGCGGAGGCGGTTTCATTCCGATCCGCGTATTCGCGCTACCGAGCCGCTCTTGCACGAACATATCCCGGAACAAATTTTGCCGACGACCGGTGAGGCGCATGAAGAACGGCCCGTGCGCCAGACGATTGCGACGACCGGCGCCCCGGCTGTGGCGCAAACACCCGACATCGCTTCGCCGCGCACTCATCTTCTCTCCAATGGAACCTGCTCCGTTACGATGACTAACTCCGGCGGCGGCTACCTGCGCTGGCTTGACCTGGACGTGACGCGCTGGCGCGCCGACGCGATTTGCGACGTGTCGGGTCCGTTTTGCTATATCCGGGATTTGGAAAGTGGAACGACTTGGAGCAACACCCACCAACCGGTGAGATCTCCCGAGCGCCGTTACACCTGGAGTTTCACGCCGGACAAGGCGGAGTTTCGGCGGCGGAGTGGGCCATGCGAGACGATCACAGAAATTGTCGTCTCCGCGGAAGACAACGCGGAAGTCCGACGCGTGACTTTGGTGAATACGTCGCGCAAACCGTGTCGACTGGAACTGACCAGTTACATCGAGCTCGCTCTTGCGCCGCATGGAACGGATCGCGCGCATCCCGCTTTCAACAAGCTGTTCATCGAAACTGAGTGGCTGCCGAAATGCGACGCCCTTGTCGCCCGGCGCCGCCTCCGCGGTCCCGACGATCGCCCTGTCTGGGCTGCACACCTTATGGTTCCCGAATCCTCCATCGAGGCGACGGAATTTGAAACGGACCGGGCCAGGTTTCTCGGCCGGGGCCGCACCCCCGAAAATCCGGAAGCGCTTATGCGCCGTCTAACAAACAGTGTCGGCGCTGTGCTCGATCCAATTTTCAGCCTGCGCCGGCGCGTCACGATTCTGCCTAACCAACGATTTCAGTTCGCGCTCGTTACGGTGGTGGCAGATTCCCGCGAAGCGGTTGTTACACTGGCGGGGCGCTACTCTGAGTTTCACACTTGTGCGCGCGCTTTTGAGACCGCCTGGACCCATTCCCAACTTGAGATGCGCCGGCTCCACATTCGGCGTGCCGATGTGCAAACCTTTCAACAACTGGCCAGCCTCATTATCTTTCCACAGTCCCAACTTCGGCCGCCGCCGGCACGTCTCGGTCGCCGCGCCGAGGGTCAGCGCGCGCTGTGGCGACAAGGCATTTCTGGGGACCTGCCGATCGTGGTCGTCATGATCGGTCACCTTCGTGACATGGAAGTCGTGCGAGAGATACTGACCGCACATACCTTCTGGCATTTGCGCGGGCTGAAGGTCGATCTCGTTCTCGTGAGCGAGGAACTGCCGAGTTACGACGAACCATTAACGGAGCATCTGCGCAGGCTCACCGAAGCGCAGGCGCACTTGACCGGTGTCGATCAGCCCGGCGGCGTCTATCTTCGCTCAGCGACAAAAATTTCGAAAGAGGAGCTGATCGCACTTCAAGCGGCCGCACGGGTGGTCCTGGTCGCGGCTCGCGGCACATTGCGACAACAACTTGCCGCGACGACACCGGCGGCCGCGAAACCGCGGCAGCTAGTGCCCGGACGCCAGTTCCGTGAAGAGCCTTCCGCACCTCTGCCTTTCATGGAACTGAAATATTTTAACGGCCTCGGCGGCTTTACCGAGGACGGAAAGGAATTCGTCATTTATCTGGGTCCCAGCACACGCACGCCACTTCCGTGGATCAATATCATGGCGAACCCTAAGTTCGGGGCATTCGTTTCCGAGTCTGGCGCGGAATGTATCTGGGGCCGCAATAGCCAGAACGATCGTCTCACTCCGTGGTTTAACGATCCGATCTCCGATCCGCCCGGAACTGCCATCTACATTCGCGATGATGAGATCGGTGTCGTGTGGTCGCCGACATCCCAACCGATTCGGGAGAAGGACGCCTATCGTGCGCGACACGGTCAGGGCTACACAATGTTTGAACACAACAGCCATGCGATCGAACAACACCTGCTCACCTTCGTGCCGGTCGATGATGGCGTGGGACAACCGGTGCGCTTGCAGCGTCTGCGCTTACGCAACAATTCGTCGCGCCGACGAAAGCTGACTGTCACCGCCTACGCCACTCTGGTTCTCGGACCCGATCCAGAGGAAACCGGTATGCATATCGTTACGAAATGGGATTTGCAGAGCCAGAGCCTGTTTGCCCGCAATTCTTACAACCCTGAATTTTGCGACTGCATCACTTTCGCCACTTCGGCTCCAACGCCTGCTTCGTTTACCGCTGATCGCGCGGAGTTCATCGGGCGTAACCGCTCGCTGCGCGACCCGGCGGCGATGGAGCACGAACGATTGACCGGCGACGTTGGTGCCGGCCTCGATCCCTGTGCGGCCGTCCAGGTCGTGGTCGAAATTGAACCGGGAGACACCGCCGAGATGACTTTCCTTCTCGGCCAGGCGGACGACGAGGAAAAAGCGCGTGGACTCATTGCTCGCTTTCGCGATCCCGCCAACGTCGAAGCTGCATTCCAGGAAACGCGCATTTGGTGGGACCGGCTCCTAAGCACGATCGAAGTGGAAACACCAGAGCTTTCCACGAACTTTCTGCTCAACCGCT
This sequence comes from uncultured Verrucomicrobiae bacterium, assembly GCA_963840305.1. GTDB lineage: Bacteria > Verrucomicrobiota > Verrucomicrobiia > Chthoniobacterales > UBA10450 > Udaeobacter. The sequence goes on along the minus strand of CAWIYE010000012.1, from coordinate 188,941 downwards.
GGTTGCTTTATCAGACTCTCAGCTGCCGTGTTTGGGGCCGCTCAGCTCTTTATCAATCGAGCGGCGCTTACGGATTTCGAGATCAGTTGCAGGACGTGATGGCTCTCGTGTACGCTGCGCCACACCTGGCTCGCGAGCATATCCTGCGAGCGGCCGCGCGACAATTCGTGGAAGGTGACGTGCAGCACTGGTGGCATCCAGAGTCTGGTGCCGGCGTCCGGACGCGGATCAGTGACGATCTTCTGTGGCTTCCCTTCGTCACCGCGCATTACGTTCGCACCACTGGCGACGCCGCGATCCTCGATCAGATGGTTCCATTTCTCGACGGCAAACCATTGGAGGAACAACAAACGGAGAGCCTTTCCATTCCCGTCGCTTCCGCCACCGAAGGTTCTCTGCTCGAACATTGCCGCCGCGCCATCGCGCGCTCGGCTACTTCTGGTCCGCATGGACTCCCGTTGATCGGAGGGGGCGATTGGAACGACGGCCTCAACCGGGTTGGACTCGGCGGCAAAGGTGAGAGCGTCTGGCTTGCCTGGTTTGAAATTTGTGTCCTTAGAGATTTCGGAGAATTGCTCGCCCTGCGCGAGCTCTACGGCGAAGCGGAGGCCTGCCGCACCCGCGCCGCCCAACTCGCACAAACCGTCGACGCTCAAGCTTGGGACGGAGCATGGTATCGCAGAGGATACTTTGACGATGGCACGCCTTTCGGATCCAGAGAGAACGCCGAAGGCCGCATCGATTCGATCCCGCAAAGCTGGGCCGCCATTTCCGGCGCAGGCAACACAGATCGCGTAGACGTCGCGCTGCGATCGCTGGAGGAAAACCTCGTGCGTGAAGCCGACAATTTAATTTTGCTCTTCACTCCGCCTTTCGACAAAACCGCCGCCGATGTTGGGTACATCAAGGGTTACCCGCCCGGCGTACGGGAAAACGGCGGCCAATACACGCATGCCGCCACCTGGGTGGCCATGGCTTTTGCCCGCCAGGGAGATGGCGATAAAGCCGTCCGACTTTTGCGGATGCTGAATCCGATTGAGCACGCACGGGATGAGAAGGATTGCGAACGCTATAAGGTCGAGCCGTACGTCATGCCGGGGGACGTTTACTCGTTAGCCAGCCACGTCGGGCGCGGTGGCTGGACATGGTACACGGGCGCGTCGGCCTGGACCTATCGCGTCTGGATCGAAGAAATTCTGGGATTCCAACGCCGCGGCGACACGCTCGCGATCGATCCGGTCATACCGAAAGATTGGCCTGGTTTCCGTTTGCGATATCGTTTTCAGAACACTACTTATCGCATTTCGGTCGAGAACCCGGAACGCTGTTCCCGAGGTGTTACCCTGGTGGAATTAGATGGGGTCGTGGCAGCCGACAAAATTGTGATGTTACGTAACGACGAGCTGCCTCATGAGGTGCGTGTTGTTTTAGGATCTAAGCCGCCGACGTGAGGAATGCGCGGTCAGCGACCACGGCTAAGGCAGAGACGCCGCGCAGCTCCGAAAGCCTTCGCGAGCAGGCCGGCGTGGCTACAGGATCCTGACCTCTTGCTTTCCTGATTAGATTAGAGAACGCGGGGGAAATGGATGTTTAGCTTAATGCAAATGTAGAGCACCAAGATCGCGCCGAGCGTGGAAAAAATGAGACCGGCGGGATGAAATCGTCCGGTTACCGACCGCGAGAACATGTGGGTAACGGCGCCGCCGATGATCCCTCCGATGATGCCGAGCACAATTGTCCAGAAAATCGTCATGTGCACGTGCATCACCGATTTCGCGATGATCCCCGCGATCAACCCAATAAGAATGTACCAGATTAAGTGAAGCATAATTTTTCCTCCGTTGTTTGCCTGCAGAAAGTTTCCGAGTATGGCCAGGGCTCTCACAGTTGACCAGACTTTTCTCGATTTGAGAAAAAGATCAGCTTATCTGGGTCTGAATCCCTAACCACGAATGAGCACGAATAGACACGAAGAGTTTTCTTTGAACAGAAGTTAACAAAGAAGACAAATGTCTGGTTTCCACCTCGCCGGGATGGTTCTGTTAAAGTCCGTTTCGGCTGGCAGCCTGTGCTCCCCTGAACACGCAAGCGCAAATGCACGTGCAGAACCGATTTTATCTCTTGAAAGGAGCCCACGAAATGAACGCCATGGAAACTATCGCAATTGAACGACCGCAAATCCTTCGTTTTCGAAAATCGACTCTGCGACCGGCATGTCCCGGTTGCAGAATGATCAAGAACGACTGGCCCGGAGAAGGCTACACGCACGACGGCGAAACCTATTGCTGTCAGGGTTGTGCCGAAGGCAGCGGCTGCATGTGCGTGGCCGTAGGGAAACCAGGCTTCTCACGTCGGGGACAAAGGCTTACGCGGGCAGAGCCGCGTCCGGGCGAGCAGCGCTCCGGTGCGCCGGCTCCGCAGGGTGAGCTGAACGGAGTACGCGACAGCCTGGGGACTGAAGAAGCCTTGGATCAAGGCGGGTAAGATCAGCAGAAAAGATTTTCAACAGAAGGTAACAAAGAAAACGAAGCAGGCTGACTCCAATCGAAACCCTTAGTTCCCTTTGTTAACTTCTGTAAGAACGATCGGAATTCGTGTTCACCCGCTCGCGAAAGCTTTCGGAGTTAGTGGGCATTCGTCGTTGACCTTTTGGAAAAGTTCGTTTCGGCGAGGCGCCGAAACCAGCACGCGAGGGCGCATGCGCTCCCCAGAACAACCGTCGCTACAGCAGTTCCTGGATCGACGCGCTTAGCTTGCTCCGTGGAAATGCCGAGTGGACGAAATGCGAGCGGGCCTTCGCCTGTGTGCAACACCGGTTCCAGATCTTCCAGGCTTTGCAGGTCGGTCCGGTGCCAGAACAATCCAATGGGAATTTCTTCGCCCCACTGAAAACCGCGCTCGATCGCCTGATGCAGATCGGTCGGGTCGTGGCCCTGTTCTTCGAGAATTTTCACGCGCGGATTAAACCATTGGTAGGTGTTGTCCTTGTTGTAAGTGACGCAAGGACTGAAAACGTCCACCAGCGCGAAGCCGTTGTGTTGAATGGCGCCCTTGAACATTTCGACCATGTGTTTCTGTTTGCCGCTAAACGCGCGCGCCACGTAGGTGGCACCGCCAACGATTGCCATCGGGATCGGATTGATCGGGTTCTCAACGCTTCCGTGCGGCGTGCTCTTGGTTTTCATTCCCTTGACGCTCGTGGGCGAGACCTGGCCAGTGGTTAAACCGTAGATCTGGTTGTCCATCACGATGTAAGTGAGGTCAACGTTGCGCCGCATGGTGTGAACGAAATGGTTGCCGCCAATTCCGTAACCGTCGCCGTCGCCGCCGGTACAAATCACTTTCAGGTCGTGGTTGCCGCATCTCACACCGGTTGCGACCGCCAGCGCGCGGCCATGCAATGTATGCATTCCGTAAGTGTTCACGTAGCCCGGCAAATTCGATGAACAGCCGATGCCGCTGATGACGCAGACTTGATGCGGCTGCAACCCGAGCTCGAACAGAGCCGCTTGAAGCGAGGCGAGCACGGAGAAATCGCCGCAGCCGGGACACCAATCAGGATGGATGCGACCGCGATAAGTTTCTTTTGTGAGCTTGTCGGGCTCGGCGGTGGCGGGCGGTGCAGCGGGTGCGGTCATGGTTCGTTAGGCGTTAACTTCATGGACAGGAACAGAGAGGCGGGTTTGGCCGGCTAATTGCGCTTTCACTGCTTCGACAATGTGGTGCGGCATGAACGGCTCGCCGTCGTACTTGCGGATGTGACCGTGCGCGGCGAAACCGGTTTCGCTCCGGAGATAACGGGCGAATTGGCCGCTCTGATTGTTCTCAACCAGGATGACATTCTTACTGCGCCCGAGAATGTCGCCGATTTCCACCGCGTGCAGCGGCACAATCCATTTAATGGCGAGCTGATTGGCCACGATGCCTTCTTCGCCTGCCAGTTTTTCCACCGCTTCCCGGATTACGCCCTCGGTCGAGCCCCAACCCACCAGCGTGACGTCTGCCTGCTCCGGACCGACGAGTTTCGGCGGGGCGATGTCGTTCATCGCGCCTTGCATTTTGCGGGCGCGTTTCTCCACCATCATTCGCCGTTTTTGCGGATTGGTGAATTCATCACTGATGAGCGTGCCGTCTTCATCGTGCTCGTCGGTCGCGGCGGTAAAAATGTAACCGGGCACTCCCGGCACCGCGCGCGGAGAAATTCCGCTCGGCGTGTTCTTGTAACGCAGATACGTCTTGTCGTTGTAGCCGCCGCCGGGATTCGAGGCCGTTTCCGTTGCCGTTAGACAGAATTAATTCGCCCCGGTCGATCTTCACTTGGAAGTCCAGATCATCGGGATCGATGCTCGCGGTTCCTTCGGAGATCAGCAGATCGGACAAGACCAGACCGGGACATTGGTATTTGTCACAGAGATTGAACAACTCCGGAATCGTCTGAAATAAATCCAGCTGGTTCGTCGGCGCGACGACGATGCGCGGATAATCGCCCTGGCCGGCGCCCAGCACCTGCCAGAGATCGCCTTGTTCGGTCTTGGTTGGGACGCCTGTCGCCGGGCCGGCGCGCTGCACATCGACGCAAACAATCGGCGTTTCAATCATTCCCGCCATCCCGACGGCCTCAGTCATCAGCGCAAACCCGCCTCCGCTGGTTGCGCACATGGCGCGGCAGCCCGTGTGCGCTGCGCCAATCACCATGTTCATCACGCCGATCTCATCTTCGACCTGCCGGACCATGATGCCGAGCTCACGCGCGTGCGCGGCCATCCACATCAACACGCCGGTGGACGGGCTCATCGGATACGCCGCGTAAAACTTCACGCCTGCCGCCGCTCCACCCATGGCGATGGCTTGGTTGCCGGTAATTATTCCGAGCGGTTTGGCTCCTCGCGGCGCTTTCCAGGAAAAGGCTGTAAAATTTTGAGCCGCGTAATCGTAGCCTGCGCGAGCGATGGCCAGGTTTTCAGCCACAACCGCGTCGCCTTTCTTCTTAAATTGCCGCGCAATGACCGTCTCGAGCGGTTCGGATTCTATCCCGAGTAATTGGAGCGTCGCGCCGAGCGCAGCGGTGTTGACCGCCAGCTTGTTGCCCTTGGTCAATTCCTTCATCGGCATGGGGCAGAGTTGGACGCCATCCGCCGCCTTCCCGGGCGTGACCTTTTCTTTGTCGTAAATCGCGCACGCGCCGCTCATCAAAAGATGCAGGTGCCGATCCATCGTGTCTTGATTGAGCGGAATCAATACATCGATCTTGTCACCCATGGTACGCACCGGCCCGTCGCTCGCGCGAATTGTCAGAAACGTATGACCGCCACGGATAATCGACTGGTAAGCGTTGTAGGCGTTGAGATGCAGCCCACGCCGCGCAAAGATCAGCGCGAGAATGTTCCCAGTGGAAGCGATCCCCTGACCATTCTCACCGCCGATTCCAACTGCGAAATCAATTTTGTTCATTACGCCGTAACGGGTTTTCTGTTGAGGGGGCGTAAATTTGCTGTGTCGGACGCTAATTAGCAAGCGGAAGCGGGAATGCCGGGCGGAGCGCTTGGCTACATGCCTGTCACACCTTCCCAATCGTAACCACTAATGCACACGAATCGACACGAATTCTCGACAGCAAAGCCCGACTCATGCTTGGTGTTCATTAGTGTGCACTCGTGATTAACTGATTTGTACGAGGAAGGTAATCCTTTTTATGGTTCGATTCGATCTTCAACCTCATCTGAAAGGCGAGCTGATCGAGCTTCGGCCGCTCACGCCTGAAGATTGGGACGACCTTCTTGCCGTTGCGTCGGATCCGTTCATCTGGGAACAGCATCCGGAGAGCGATCGATACAAGGAAGAGGTATTCAAAGTTTTCTTCAGAGAAGCGCTGCAATCCGGCGGAGCGTTTGTCGTGGTTGACAAGGAGAATCAACAAATGATCGGCTCGACGCGGTTCTACGGTTACGACGCAGAGAAATCGGAAATCGAAATCGGATGGACCTTTCTTGGGAGAAAATATTGGGGCGGACGGTACAACCGGGAGATGAAACGATTATTACTGGATCATGCCTTTCAGTTTGTTGAGAGCGTGGTGTTCTTTGTCGGTGAAAAGAATTTCCGGTCTCAGAAAGCTATGGAAAAGATTGGCGCGACTAGAATTGGACTGGTGACGAGGACGTACGGAAATCATCCGCCCCATCTCAACGTGAAGTACGCGATCAGAAGACCAAACCACGAATGAACACGAATCGACACGAATTTTCAGCAAGATTTGGGATCTGCAGGTTGCGCAGATAGAGAAATTGTTCTGACATCGGCGGTCATAGATCGTCGCTACAGCGCAGCCATTTGTGTTTATTGGTGTGCATTCGTGGTTAAATTCGAAGATTTTGGTTGACGAATTGCCAGAATCTCTTATCTTGGTTTTTCCGCAAAAGCGGACTGGTCCCTGCGTAGAGCCAGTGTTCTTCCGGGCCAACTTGAGGAGCCAACCCTCTGTAGTTTAACGATTGTTTGGGTTGGGCTTTGTTTTGTACCGGAGAGGACAAGATCTTTGACAGCGTGGTCCCGAAAGCATTCGGGATGGTGAAAGTCAGCAAACATTGAATTGTGCGTTATCGCCTCAAGTCGAGAGGCTTGGGGACGATCCAGCTGGTTCGAAAGAACCGGCTGTGGTCTGTCGATCTTCTTTGAAATCAAAGATTTAGATCGGACAAGCCCTGAATTTGGAAGAGACCGGCCATAGGCCGGTGGCTACAGTTTCAGGTATGAAAGTCAGATCTTCAAACTTTCGGTTTCCCTCACGGGAACCGAATCGTTTTTAACGGAGAGTTTGATTCTGGCTCAGAACGAACGCTGGCGGCGTGGATAAGACATGCAAGTCGGACGAGATTTTTCGTTGTAGCAATACGATGGAAAGTCTAGTGGCGAACGGGTGCTTAACACGTGGGCAATCTGTCTTAAAGTGGGGGATAGCTCGGCGAAAGCCGAATTAATACCGCATGTGATTAGAGTGGACATCCATTCGAAATTAAAGTCGGGGCAACCTGACGCTTTTTGAGGAGCCCGCGGCCTATCAGCTTGTTGGTGAGGTAACGGCTCACCAAGGCTTTGACGGGTAGCTGGTCTGAGAGGACGACCAGCCACACTGGGACTGAGACACGGCCCAGACACCTACGGGTGGCAGCAGTCGAGAATTTTTCTCAATGGGGGAAACCCTGAAGGAGCGACGCCGCGTGGAGGATGAAGGTCTTCGGATTGTAAACTCCTGTCATTGGGGAACAAGTCGCTTACGTTAACTGCGTGAGCGTTGATAGTACCCGAAGAGGAAGAGACGGCTAACTCTGTGCCAGCAGCCGCGGTAATACAGAGGTCTCAAGCGTTGTTCGGATTCATTGGGCGTAAAGGGTGCGTAGGCGGCGCGGTAAGTCGGGTGTGAAATCTCGGGGCTTAACTCCGAAACTGCATTCGATACTGCCGTGCTTGAGGACTGGAGAGGAGACTGGAATTTACGGTGTAGCGGTGAAATGCGTAGATATCGTAAGGAAGACCAGTGGCGAAGGCGGGTCTCTGGACAGTTCCTGACGCTGAGGCACGAAGGTCAGGGGAGCAAACGGGATTAGATACCCCGGTAGTCCTGACAGTAAACGGTGCACGTTTGGTGTGGGAGGATTCGACCCCTTCTGCGCCGGAGCTAACGCGTTAAACGTGCCGCCTGGGGAGTACGGTCGCAAGATTAAAACTCAAAGAAATTGACGGGGGCCCGCACAAGCGGTGGAGTATGTGGCTCAATTCGATGCAACGCGAAGAACCTTACCAGGCCTTGACATGCATCTCTAAGCTGGTGAAAGCCAGTGAGTCCCGAAAGGGACAATTTGCACAGGTGCTGCATGGCTGTCGTCAGCTCGTGTCGTGAGATGTTGGGTTAAGTCCCGCAACGAGCGCAACCCCTGTGAACTGTTGCCACCGAGCCGAGAGGCTCGAGCACTCTGTTCAGACTGCCCCGCTCTAACGGGGAGGAAGGTGGGGACGACGTCAAGTCAGTATGGCCCTTACGGCCTGGGCTGCACACGTACTACAATGCCCAGGTACAGAACGATCCTAGACCGCGAGGTGGAGGAAATCACTAAAACTGGGCCCAGTTCAGATTGAAGTCTGCAACTCGACTTCATGAAGCCGGAATCGCTAGTAATGGCGTATCAGCTACGACGCCGTGAATACGTTCCCGGGCCTTGTACACACCGCCCGTCACATCATGGGAGTCGCTTGTAGCCGAAGTCGGCGCGCTAACCGCAAGGATGCAGCCGCCTACGCTATGAGTGGTAACTGGGATGAAGTCGTAACAAGGTAGCCGTAGGGGAACCTGCGGCTGGATCACCTCCTTTCTAAGGAGAAAGCGCGGAGATTAGAATCGAGACCGCAAGGTCGAGATTCAAATTCTCTTGCGATAGGTCGACGGCTAACTCCAGGAGCTAATCAAATTGATAGTTCTTGGATACGCCGTGAAGACCTCACAAGCGAAAGCGCGTGAGGCTTTCAAAGAACGAAAGACGATAACGCACAATTCAGTCTTTGCTGCACATCGACTGCAATGCCGGATGACGACTCGCAAGATCGACATCCGGCATTTTGTTCGTACGGAAAATCGAATCAAGGAACTCAGGAACGCACGCCGTGCGCGGGCCTGCGATGGAGACGCGACGCCCTCGTCGCGAACGCCTCGGAGGCGAGCCGTCTCCAATATGGCTATGGCGCTTACTATCTAGTTAGCTCGCAGATCCAGTTTGTTTCCCATGTCTTGCCACCGTCTGCCGAGAAGGACTGTTCCATTCGAGCCGATTTTGGTGAGATATTTAACCAGACATAGCGCACCAGAATCGCGCGCCCTTTGTATTGTTCCTAATCGTAGAATTCGCCACGGTTCCCGTTAAATTCGCCAACAACAGGAGGCATCGGTAGAAGGCCCTTGTCCAAGTCGAGAAGATAGATGCTCCACTGATGCGTCTCTGGATTGTAGAGCCTGAGTGTCTGTGCCTTGATGTGTAAGTGCTTCTGGGGATTGTCGACTTCGAATTCCTCAAAGTTCGCGTTGGTGTCGAGGAGCTTCTTATGATTTGAGATGCCGTTGTACTCGATCCAATTGTTAGAGCCAACGAGACGATCAGGGAGTCTGCGCACATGAGCCTTCCAGTTGCCGATAAGGAAGTCGAAGTCGTGAGATCCGTCACGGACGGCAAGAGCAGGCGATTCAGCCCGTGTCACAGATAACAGCGTAAGTTGCAGGATGGTTAGCCAGTAAATAACGCGCGTGTTCACAATTCTACCAAGTAGATGGGAGTGCGGTTACGTCCCGGCTTGATGCGGAAAAGTCGTGTTCGGCCAGGCGATTCTTGGCTTTCTATCTTCCTCAGCGTCGTGCAGGTCGATCCACGTTTGAATATCATCGCGATCAGCGAACCCTTTTTCCTTCTTCGACTCCGCGAGCTCCTCGCTCGCCTCGTCCCGCCAGCCCCGCTTCCTGAGAAAGGCATTCCAGATGGAAATTTCCTCTTCGCTGGACCGTCGCCCACGCGCGAAGCACCAGTCGAGGATTTCCTCGTTCGAACCGCCTTGGAGCGTTCGCTCCACGAGTTCGTTGTAATTTACGCCGAGAAATCTCGTGCAACGGGCATCGAAGTGGGTTGGATCCTCGACGCCAGCAAAATAGTCCGGCGGTAATTTACCTGCGGCCTTCAGCCGGATCTTGTCCAGCATTCGCGCAAAATAAATAAGGCCTTTTGTTTGAATATAATCGGTACACGGACTTTGAGTGTGCATTTGAACGAAAGCTTCTGACCATGTGGCAAGGTGTCAACAGTCCACTTCGAGCGAAGTGGCCATACCACTTTCGATAGACAATTGCTCTTCCTCATGCTCATGCTCATGCTCTTGATCATGATCGAGAGAAAACGCCGAACGCCCAACGCCGAACGTCCAACGCCAAATGTTCGTGGGAAGCGCCGCCGCCGCCATTCGATCATGGCTTTTGAAATGATCCGGTTGGATCGCGCAGCGGCTGAACCGCTTCACGAACAGCTTTACCGCCAAATTCGCGATGAATTGGTTTCCGCAACTTTCAATAACAACTCTTCCCGACTCCCCTCATCTCGCGAGCTGGCCGTTGACCTGAGAGTATCGCGATTCACTGTAAACGTAGCTTTCTCGAGGCTTCATTCGGAAGGTTATCTTCAATCGAGAATCGGGTCGGGTACATTCGTCGCCGAGTCGTTGCCCGAAACGTTCCTGACTGCGCGGACGGAAAAAGCAGAATCACACATGGAACGCCCGCCTCGGCTCTCTGACCGGGTAAGAAATATTCCCGATCGCCGGGCAGGAAAACAGTTCGATTTTGGAATCGCTGGACCGCCCGGCGTCATGTTTGTCCCCGCCAACGCAGCGCTCGATGAATTCCCGATTGCGATATGGGAACGGCTCAGGGCCGAAGTCCTCGCAAAAAAGGGAGCGCACTTACTCCAATATGCTTCAAGCCGTGGCGACCCCGACTTGCGTAAGGCACTCGCAACTTATTTGTGTGATCATAGAGGGGCACGTTGTCATCCGGACCAGATCATCATCACAGCCGGAACGCAGCAGGCAATGATGATCAGCGCAATGGCGCTCGTAAATCGGGGTGAGGTTGCCTGGATCGAAGACCCGGGATTTTACCAGGCTCGCCGAACCTTTGGTTTCGCGGGGGCAACTGTCGTCCCAAGACCTGTTGACCGAGAAGGAATCACGATCGCGCGCCCCTCGAAACAACGCTCGCCTAAGATAATTTACGTGACTCCGTCGCATCAATTCCCGCTCGGAATGACCATGAGTCTCGCACGGAGAACGGCCTTGATCGATTTTGCGCACACGTTCGACGCCTACATTTTTGAGGACGATCACAACTCGGAATTTCGTTACACGGGTCCCCCACTCCCATGTTTACAGGGATTGGATAATGTGGGTCGTGTTATCTACGCAGGCACAATGAGCAAGGTTCTCTACCCGTCCTCGCGACTGGGTTACATCCTGGCGCCGGAGCAATTGGTCGAACCCATGATAAAAATTCGCGCGGTCATGGATCAACATTCACCCGCGATCGATCAGGCGACGCTTGCGCGATTTCTGACCGAGGGATTTTTCCTAAATCACATAAAGCGAATGCGGAAATTATATTCTGACCGAAGAGAATTCTTTATCCAACAATTCAACAATTTGTTAGGTAAGTACTTTATTCTGGAAATTCCCGAAGCCGGCCTGCATTTCGTCGCCTGGCTACGGCACAAGGAACAATTGCCGTTGATTACGCGTGTCTGCACTGACGTACGTATCAGGCCGTCGCCATTGTCGTCGTGCTTTATGAAAGCAGAGCCGGTGCCGGCACTCACTTTCGGGTTCGCCGCATGGTCGCGCACACAGATCCGCGAAGGTTTGGGCAAATTTGCTGCAGCTTTGAATTCGAAATTGCGTTGAAGCACGGCACGGACGGCACGCCAAGCGCGTGCAATCCAACGCAGTGTTGACGTCCCAGATCGCCTTATCGCTTCAGCAGATGATCGGTTAGCTACTCGCGTAGCTGCCAAAGTGGTCTGCATCAAACACGCGAAGCGGCTATGTCAATTTTGCGACCTCGCTCGCAAAATTCTTCTCATGAAAACACATAACTCAACATATTGCAGATTCGTAAGATTGCCCTTGTCGATCCTTCTGATCGGGATCGGCTGCGGATTGTTTGCTGCGTCACAGCACCAGCAGCAATACACCATTACCGACTTACCATCGCTCGGCGGAACGAACAGCCGCGCGAACAGCATCAACAATCGCTCCTGGCTCTCCGGCTACTCAAATCTCGCCGGAAATCAAAGCCGGCATGCCGCTCTTTGGCGACATGGCGCGCTCACTGATCTCGGCACGCTCGGCGGACCGAATAGTGCGGTCACGTGGTCGGTAAAAAGCGATTCGGGTATCGTCACCGGCATTGCGCAAACAGCAATGCCTGATCCGTTAGGCGAAGCGTGGAGCAGCGCGGCATTCTATCCCGGCCCTAACAACACCGGTTTTATCAACCTCGGATTCGTCTGGGAAAATGGAACGATGCGAGCGCTGCCGACTCTCGGTGGAAATAACGGATTCGCCACCGGCGCAAACAGTCGCGGTGAAATTGTCGGTTGGGCGGAAAATTCCGTGCACGATCCGACCTGCGTTCCACCACAACAGCTCCAGTTCCGGCCAGTCGTTTACGGACCAAACGTGAATCACATCCGCGAACTTCCGTTGCCTGCGGGCGACACTTCCGGCGCAGCGACGGGGATTAACGAGCAAGGCGCGGCCGTCGGCATTTCGGGAATTTGTGATCAAGCAGTCGGCCGTTACACTGCGGCACATGCGCTGCTTTGGGAGAAAGACGGCCGGATTGTCGATCTCGGGAATCTTGGGGCGTTGTTCTGGAACACGCCGACGAACATTAATCAACGCGGCGACGTGGTCGGCTTTGCTGGCGCACCGAATGATCCCGACGGCAACTTCCTCCAGGCATTCATCTGGACTCGCGAAGGCGGAATTCAGCCCCTCGGTTTCCTCCCCGGCGATGTCCACAGCGAAGCCTACGGGATCAACGAGCGACGCCAGGTTGTTGGGCTTTCCTGTGACGCTGATGGAAATTGCCGCGCATTTATTTGGGAAAACGGTGTCATGCACGATCTCAATGATTTCAAGCAGCCTGGCTACACTGCAAGTCTCGAACAGGCCCGAGACATCAATGAAGGGGGAGAGATTGCCGGACGCTCGCTCGATTCCAACGGCGTAAGACGAGCATTTCTCGCCACACCTCACTGATTTCCGCCTTCGGAGAAACACAAACGATGCCGGTCGCCATGGCGACCGGCATCGTTGTCTCTGGCCTAGATTATGAGAGCGCACGCAGTTCGCGTGTTGATCATCTAACATCGCAGGCTCGCGAACGCGCACTGAGTCGCGAAGCCGAATAATTCGCCTGATCCGACGAAACTGGCGGTTTATTCCGTCCTAGGTAAATGCAAACTTCTTCCATGATCATCGAAATGCGCACTTACAAAATCGCACGCGGCAAACGACAAGAATTCCTTAAAATCCTTGAAACAAGGGCCTTCCCGGCTCACCAGAAAATTGGGATGAAAATTCTCGGACCGTTTCTCTCGGTCGAGGATGACGAAACGTTTTTCTGGATGCGCGCGTTTCCCGATCAACAGAGTCGCGAACGAATGAGAAACGAGTTTTATGACGGTAAACAGTGGAAAGAAGAACTCGAACAAAAGCTCATGCCGATACTCAACAAATACGATGTTGTCGTTGTCGAAGCCAAAAATGGTTTAGGCGAATGGCACTGATTTGCAATCGGCAATCCGCACTCTAAAATCCGCAATTGGTTCCAAAAGGGGGCATAGCTCAGTTGGTAGAGCGCCAGCTTTGCAAGCTGGAAGTCAGGGGTTCGAATCCCCTTGCCTCCAGCCCCGAAAGATTTCGGGGCTGTCGCGCCGTAGTCCCGCGACTGCGGGACGAAAGGCGGCCGTTTTTTCGGCTTGCTCTGTTCCTCGCGACAGCTACGACTCGGGGAAGGTAGCATCATTTTCGATTTGCGATTTTTAAAAATCCACGCTTGCGCGCGACTCCTTCCAAATCGAAAATCGACAATCACACATTCGAAAATTCCGCGGCGCAGCCGCGACCCGGGCCTGTAGCTCAGTTGGTTAGAGCATGCGCTTGATAAGCGCAGGGTCACTGGTTCGAGCCCAGTCAGGCCCATTTTTTCGCAGGTTTCAGCCTCTCACCGTCCCGCCGCACTCCTGCTCTACGCCAGGCAAACCGCCCTGGAAACGCACTCAATTACGTTATCTCACGTTTTCTCACGATAAGATGTGCAGTATCATAAAGCAGGATCACAATCGCGCTGGCCGCGTTCTGTTCGGTCTGTCGGGCTTTCACTTTTCGGCTTCGCGTGAATTTCCTATCCGAGTTCCGTCGGCGCCAGCGCGACCAGTTGCTGCGCTGCCGAAGAAAGATAACTGAAGACTTCGCGGCTCCAAGTTTGAGGGCTTCCAATCCCGGGAGGAATCCGTGGAAAAATCAGAGTGCTCTCATGTGATGACTAGCTCAAAACATGTTTACGAAGTCCGCCCGCGCAAAGATAAACGCGGCGTCGATCTAATTGCCGATGCGCTGCCGTTTGGCGGCTTGTGGTATGATGAGCCGAATTCGATTAGCAATGCAGTCGGCTCCGTAGAGTTTTACAGCCGGCCCGCATTGCTAGCCTTTCCTCTCTGATCAGTTGGGCCATGTCTTCTCGTCTCGCCAGTTTACCTTTGCCTGGCAAAGAACGTTTGTTATTTCTGCTTGGGACCAACCACTTTTTGGACTAACGCCTCAAATCGCGGATCTCCACGGAGTGGATCGAGCTTCGGATCAACTTTAATCATGGTGATGGTTAGACTCTCATGATCAGCGATAGCTTGCTCCAACCGTCGAATTGCTTCGTCGCGATTTCCCAGACTTAGGTAGAGCAGAGTGCGCCAGTATGAGGTCACGTAGCGGTGCTGGCTGAGTTCTTCCAGTTCGGCCAGCATTTGGATAGCTGCGTCTTTATCGCCTGACTGGGCTTTGGCAGACGCGAGCAGCACTGGAATAAACAGATCGTCGCTCAACTGCTGCGCCTTTGTGTATTCCGCAATCGCAGCCGGCACGTCGCCTTTCCGCTGAAGAGCCATGCCCAGATTATAATGTGCGTAATAAAACGTCGGATCAATCTCCAGCGTCTTGCGCAACTGCGCGATCGCCTCATCGTATCGACGCGCAGTGTACAGATTCTGACCCAGGTCTGCATTGATAATGGGCGAGAGTGGATCAAGTTCGATGGCGCGTTTGCCCTCGGCGATCGCTTCCTCGAACCGGCCGAGGGCGACGAGCGGGCCGTTTCCATACCAATGGTGCGCGGTCGCGTAGTTGGGGTTTAGCGCGATCGCCCGTTGAAATTCCGATATTGAACCAGCCATATCGAGGTCACCGATCCACAATATGAATGCCAACGCAGTATGCGCCTCCGCCAGCTTGTCATCCAGTTGAAGAGCCTTTACTGCGGCAGCCTTCGCTTTCGGGTAGGCATCCTGTGGTGCTGTCGCGGTATACGCTGGCAGAATAGCGTAAGCCTCCGCCAGACCAGCATAAGCCAGGGCATAGTTCGGATCGCGCGCAATCGCCTGCTCATAAAATGCGATTGCCTTCGGGATGTTGTCCCCACTGCGTTTGCCCCAAAGCGATCGGCCTTTGAGATAAAGCTCGTAGGCGGTCAAGTCACTCGTCGGCTGGGCCGTTATCAGTTGCTTCTCCGCGCCGCTTAACTTCGCCTGCAGCGTGTCAGCGATCGTTGTCGCGATGTCGCTTTCAACCGCAAAAATGTCAGTAAGCTTGCGGTCGTAAATGTCTCCCCAGAGATGGGTGTCGTTCAGCGCGTTGATCAGCTGCACATTGACCCGCACCCGATCGGCCGCTTTTTGGACGCTACCTTCGAGAACATTTGCCACCCCAAGTTGCTTGGCAATCTCGCGCAGATTGTCCGGCGCGCTTTTGTACTTCTGCGTGGAAGTGCGTGAGATGACCTTCAGGTCCGCGATCTTGGACAGGCGGGCCAGAATTTCATCCTGCATTCCTTCGGCAAAGTAGGCGTCCTCTCTGTCATTGCTCAAATTCTCAAATGGCAATACGGCGATTCCCGTTGATGGTTGGCGCCCCACCGCTCCGACTTTCCAGACGATAACGCCTACTGCTGACGCCAGGAGAACGGACATCACCACCAAGGCAGCAGCAGCTGGCTTGCGGCGTATCCATTTTCTTCCGCGAGCGAGAACGCCCGTGCGGCGTGCGCGGATCGGTTCGTGTCTTAGCCAGTGTTCAAGGTCTTCCGCCAGCGCGAGCGCAGAAGAATAGCGACGCTTTGGATCTTTCTCGAGACACTTCAAACAGATCGTGGAAAGGTCACGATCCACTTTCGGATTTAAGAGGCGCGGTTGTCGCGGCTCCGTCTCCAACAATAAGCGGACTGTTTCAAAAGGCGTGCCACCAGTGAAAGGCGGTTGCCCCGCGAGAAGCTCATACAGTACCGCACCTAGGCCGTAAACATCAGTTGCGCCGCTGACATGCCCATTATTTGCATGGGCTTGTTCTGGCGCCATGTAGCTCGGCGTACCTGAAACCTCGATTGTACAAGTTGCATCGTTTTCCGTCTCAAGGAGCCGCGCCACGCCGAAATCGGTCAAATGCGGTTCGCCTTTGGTATCGAGCAAAATATTCCCTGGCTTGATGTCTCTATGAACGACGCCGTGTTGGTGAGCATAATGAACCGTCCGCGCCAGCTTCGCGATTACTTCGGTAGCCTGGCGGGGCGACATCGGTTCTCGTTTAGCAATTTGATCGAGTCGACCTCCTTCGACTAATCCCATGCTAAAATAACAGCGGCCCTTCCGCTGCCCGATTTCGTGGATTGGGACCACGAAGGGGTGGTTCAATTTGGCAGCAGCTTCTGCCTCAAGACGAAACCGTTTGAGATGTGCTTTGGTCCTCCCATGGCTGATTCCGATGATCTTTAGTGCAACAGTGCGGTTCAGACTTTTCTGTCTGGCACGATACACAACACCCTGTCCACCGCGGCCAATCTCCTCCAGCAGTTCATAATCGTCGGACGCACTGAACAGTTCTGCGGCGTCTGTGGAGCTGGAGTCGTTATCACCTCCAAAATCCTTCGCGAGTGGGCCGTCTACGGACTCCATCAGAATGCTTAGGCCTGTATCAAAAAGGCAAACACTGCAAAGTCCCTGCGGTGCGGTGTCAAAGATCGTGTTCCCGCATTTACCGCAAACTCGGCTATTCGTTGTCTCGGCTCTCCCCATTTCGTCAGCTATTGTTTTGCAATACAGCGATAAAATGCCGCAACTCATCTTCAATCTCGGCAGGTTTGGCGACCGTCTCGGCAATCTCATCGCGCAACAGAGCGCCATATCGATGACGGAGACGGTGAAACGCTTGTTTTACGGCGTTTTCGGTCATCCCCAACTCCTGCGCGATTTGGGCCTGCGAAGGCCGGTCCGGTTCACCGACAAGAAGTTGTTTCAATCGGTCGAATAACGCTGCGCTAGCCGCCATCCGATATTCTTCCGCAAGTCGGCCAAGCACCTGATCGAGCAGTGTCAGAGCCCATTCGCGCTCATAAATTCGATCGGGGGTCAAAGTGTCTAGTGGCTCAAGATGGGCATGCTCCCGTCCGACCAACTCTTCCAAAGGCAGTGCCGGACGGCCGTGTCCGCGTTTGCCAGCCATTGCGCTACGGTGTGCGTTTGCGAGGAAATTCTTTACCGATGCCAAAAAGAACGAACGTAAACGTCCTTTCTCCGGCCCGACTGTATCCAAGCCTTTTCGCTCAAGCAGGAATGCAAAAAAACTTTGGGTAAGATCCTGTGCTTCTTCTGGGGTATGGCCTTGGCGCCGCACAAAGCCATAAATCGGCCACCAATAGTTGCGACACAGATTTTCGAGCGCTTCGCGAGCCTCTGGTGATTCGCCTCGGGCAGTTAGCACGATGCTCCAATGCGTGGTGACAAACGCAGCGCCGTTTTGCCCGGTTTGGGAAAGCTGCCCGATTGGTCTCTTGGCAAAAGTCTCGATGGAGGGAGAGGTTGCCAAAAGTTTGGTGTGCATTGGACCTAAAAGCCCACGCACGGTAGCTGATTTTTTTCCACTAGACAACGGGCCAGCTATCGTCCGTTCCATCCAACGTATATTTGGAGCCACCCCCAGGCGTCGGCCACGCATCCAGGCCCGCATCGTCACAAAGCGCCGACGACGCAGGGCCTGTCGCGATGCTCAAACTCAGCGCGCCGGTATTGCACCTCGCCGCGCCTTCATTTCCGTGCCCGCCTGCTTTTGTCGGCGGTGTGCCTCTGACGCGAGCTATGAATCCGTGGGCAATGCCGGAAGCATCGACGTAACGACCACAGATATTTCCCTGCGTCACTGATTCCGTTTAGCGATGTAAAGGTTGACCCGGGATAGTCGAAAGTGAAGAAATTGTTTGGCGGGACAAAGAAGAGTCCATGATTCACGCCTGAGGCGTCCGCATATCTGCCCACCACCCAGTTCCTATTGTTATCTCCAAACAGGATTGTCTCAACGGAGCCCGAAGGATCGATCGGGAAGTGCAGCGCCCCATTGGCGTCCCGGTAGTAGCCGTGAAGGATTCCTGAGCTGTCTATATAGTATCCCACCACCAACTGCTTTGAATTATTGATTTGGTAAGCAAGGGTCGCGGTAGCTGCCGGGACGCTAAACGACGTTACGGTTCCGCCAACGCTGACGAACGCCTGCTGGGTCACGTCGTCGAAAGAAACCGTGCCGGTAAAGTCGCCGGCATCATTTATTCCAAAAACATCGGTGCTGAGCGCGCCGGGAATATCGTATTCTGTGAAGGTGCCGCCGGACAGGAAAAACCCGTGATTGTTGCCATCGGCGGTGGCGTAGTCACCGCAGACTGTGCCTGGGTTATTGATGCCTCGTGCTTCGGTAAAACCCACGGTATCGTTAGGGTCGACGATCGGCGCGCTGAAGCTACCATTGCTGAACCGGACAAAACCGCGCGACACCCCGAGCGAATCGAGGAAAATGCCAACGATGTCGCCTTTTTCGCTAATCTTTTGCGGCTCGGTCGAATTTCCGGTTCCGGGATAATCAAAAGTCGTGATCACTTCGATAGAGCCCGAGTTTGCTGCTTGCTGAGCGAACGTCCCCATCAATGGGAACACGAATAGGACTGCCAGAATGCTGATAAATATTTGTTTTGCTTTCATGATGTTTATTGTCTCCTTAATTGAATTTTCCAAACATGTACAAAACGAAATTTCGGCAAAGGTTATGCCGAAACCGCAAAATTTTACCGCGGATTTTGCGGACGAAATGAAGCTCAGCAAAGCGACGGTCAGCCGATAATTTCCCTATCACTCAGAACAGGGTGAAGATCTTGTTGCAGGAAAATCTGTCGACTACCGACCAGAGCGACGCGAACTTTCACTGTGCAGCGCAGGCCGTAAATCACGCTCCACAGGCCGAGTGGCGTCGTCAGAACGTTCTTCAAAACTGGAAATAAACAAACGGCACCGGACCGGTCGCTGGGAAAAAGTTCGAGCGCCAGAAATGCGCAAACGTAAGCCGCGATTTGACCGCTGAAAAAGTTCGAGCGCCAGAAACGCCAAAACGTATGCCGGGAATTTGGACGCGCGCCGGTTGCAAAGCCAGACGATCAATAAACTGGTTGCGTTCCTGCGCGACAGCCAGGAACAAAGAAATGAAAATGAGCGTGATCGTGCCAGTCGTGAGCAGGAACTCTCCGGTTACATGGTGGGAACCAAACAGCGCACGTAACACATACGCGCTGGTCTGAAGAGTCTTTGGGCGAAAGAAAGACGCGCTTAGCACAAAGGCCGCAAACATTAAGCCAACGCTAAACGGAACGATATAACGCTTTTTCATAACTCTATCGATGGCTGTGCCGACTGTGGCACGGTCGAAAAGACGGTAACCGACTAATAGAAGACCATGGTATGCGCCCCAGACGACAAACGTCCAGTTCGCCCCGTGCCACAGCCCCACAAGCACCATTACCACCAGCATGTTACGGTACAACACGAATCGCCCCTTTCTTCCCCGGCTAAATGGCATAAACAAATAGTCCCGCACCCATGTGGAAAGTGTGATGTGCCATCGTTGCCAGAGGTCGGGTGGATTCCTGGACAAGAAGGGGCGAGCAAAATTAAGCGGAAACTCAAAGCCCAGTAGCTTGGCACAACCACGAGCGATGTCGGTGTAACCAGAGAAATCGAAGAAGACCTGCATGAAAAAGGCAAGGCAGCCCGACCAGGCAGCCAGCCAGCCCAGGTGCGCGGTCGGGTCTTTGAAGTACGCATCGGCCACCACAGCGAACCGATCGGCAAACACCATCTTTTTCAGAAGACCTGACAGGACAAGAATGATTCCGCTTTGAATCACAATCGCCGCCGGGCGCTGCCACGTCCAGATTTGAACGATAAATTGCCGGGCACGAATGATTGGACCTGCGATAAGATGCGGAAAAAACGCGATGAACAGCGCGTAATCGATCGGGTTTCTGACCGCCTTCATTTTTCCCCAATAGACATCGAAGGTGTAAGAAAGGCTGGCGAACGTGTAGAAGCTGACTCCGACAGGGAGAACAACTTGTAACACCACCGATGACTTAGGGATATGGAGCAAAGCGCCCATCGAGCCAGCAAAGAAGTCGTAATACTTAAAGAAGCCGAGAATTCCGAGGTTGACGACAAGGCTAACAGCCAGCAAAAGCTTCTTACGGCGACCGCTTGCGACTTCCAGCAAAATACCCAGGTAATAATCGACTATGGTCGAGGTCAAAATAAGCACGATGAACCGCGGGTCCCACCACATGTAAAAAACGTAGCTCGCGCATAACAGTAGCACTTTACCGGCGCGAAACGGGATGCTGTAGAACAGCACAGCCACGATCAAAAAGAAAATCCAGTACTGAAAGCTATTGAATAACATCAGGGATGGTTAGCCAAGAAGTTAGTTCGCATCGTTCCTTCCAGGCAGTCGGTTCGCAGCTACTTGCGACCCGGAATTGCAGTCCCCTTTCGAATCAGCTGATCGAAAATGCTCAACTAGTTCCGACACCAGCCTTTCTGTGAATCGTTGCCGGCCTTTCGAGTTAAGGTGGAATGCGTCAAAGTAGTATTCGGGTTTTTCGAGAAAATCGAACGTTTGGTCCGGCAGGGAAAAAGTCGTCCTCTGGGTTATGCCGCTTGGAAGAATAGAATGATATGCCTTGGAAAACCCGGGAAATTCTGTAAATGGGCCTCGAGGCACGGGCGTGAGCACAATCGCGGTGGAACTATTCGAATAACGATTGAGAATTCGTGGAATCCATTCGCGTTGTAGTTTGAGGGAGTATTCAGTGTCAGATTGCGACGGCTGTATCAAGCTCTTACGAACGGCTTGTCTCTGAGCTTCAGTTAATTTTGGCGCGAACGTTACCTGTCCTGTCGCTGGATCGTAAGACGTGCCCACGAGATCGTAGTCCCGGCCTTTATACACGTCGCGGGAGCGCATTCTCTCAGCCTCGTGTTGAACGCTCCTTATACGCGCGATCGGATGTTCAAGAAGATCAGTAACATCGGTTTGGTAGGCTGAACCTCGCAATATGCACGCGGTAAATGCTCTGAACCGACCAGACCATCGCTGAAAAGCGGAGGCAAAACTGAAGCAGTCTCCATAACGCAAGAGTGGAGCAGCCATGGAAATTCTTAGAAGATCGGCGGTGCTTGGCTCATAGCCAATCCCATAAGGAACTATAATTGCCGAGTAGCGTCGCGCTGCCGGATCGACTTCCCGAAGCATGTAGTACCAACTGCTAACGGTTGAGGCTGGTTCGGTTAGATTAACAAACTTGAATCCGGCGGCCGAACCAAGCTCGTCGGCCACCATGGTAGAGAATCCTTCCGCCATCCTCGAATCTCCCAGGACCAACACCTCCTTGAGACCCGACACAGGGCGCTGCTTTTCGGCTCTGGTAAGAACCTCCAGTCTTCCAGCGTAGGAATCGGGAGCCAGGATCAAGACGTACAAACCGCTATGAAAGATGATGCCATCGACACAAACGAACGTGATTATGCCTAACAAAAGGTTTCGTGTAACATGCAGTGGGCGAGGCGACGTCGTCGGCTCGGTGGGAAATGTCGTACGCAACTTTCCCGTCGAGCTCAGGTAAACTGCGAAGTATACAATTGCAAAAAGCACCAAGACTAGCAGCCAACGGGCTTTGCCTCGCCAGAAGGTGGCTTGCCGGGCGGCCGCCGTTTTGGCGCTTCCAGTAACAGTCACCGTGGCTAGTAAGGTCCGCCTGTCCTTGTCACTGAAAAGCTCAAACACATATCTAGCTGCTTGAATCCACGGAACCAGTTGGCTTCCTTTTGTGCCCGAAGCAAAGAGAACCGGCTTTTGGTCGGTTCCTGTAACGAAGACAAAACCCATCGAACCGTTCCCGGTGTCCCAGTGAATCTCAGTGCTGCCACGCCCCTCCGTGACCGCGACCTGTTCGGGCTTTGCTGTGATGACCGGAGCACCTGAGGTCTGACTCGGCTCGGTGTCGGTTGCAGTTTGCGCGGCTAATTGCCCGATACTCGCCGCCCCCAAGAAGGCTGCCATCACAGCAGCGCGCACGAATGACCGGCGTCTGGCGATCGGCCAGCATGTGCCCGCTCCAAGGACGGATCCTGGTGAAGAATTGTTTTTTACCATTGAGCGAACGGCCATCTATGAAGTCATAATGGTGTCGGACGCCAAAATAAATGGCGTTTCACAGAAACGCCCTACAAATTTACTAATCTGAAATCCGAAATCCGAAATCCGAAATCCGAAATCGTCAGTCCCCTCACCTTCGAGCCAATCTTCATGGAGCGAATTTGGGGTGGTCGACGGCTTGAATCGAGATTTGGAAAAAAAATCCCGCCGAATACCCGAATTGGTGAATCGTGGGAAATCGTTGACCGTCCCGAAGCACAAAGTGTCGTCGCGCGCGGGCTGCTCAAAGGCAAAAGTCTGCATGAACTATGGATCGAGGATCGGTCATCGATCTTCGGCGAGCTTTCAGACACTCCGCGATTTCCCTTGCTCATCAAACTTCTCGATGCTCACGAGAAGCTCTCGTTGCAAGTGCATCCTCCCGAACAATTCGCCGGAAACTTCGGCGGCGAGCCAAAAACTGAATTTTGGTACGTTGCAGACGCCGATCCGGGCGCCGAACTTTTGCTCGGTTTTCACGAATCGATTCAGCGTCATCAATTCGAAAGCGCGCTGCGCGAGGGAACAGCTGCCGATTACGTTCACCAAATCGGCGTGAAACCAGGCGACGCCGCATTTCTTCCGGCTGGGCGTCTTCACGCGGTGAGTGCAGGCAATCTGTTAATCGAAATCCAACAGAATAGCGACACCACTTATCGCGTATTCGACTGGAACCGCCTAGATTCCGCTACGGGTAGGCCGCGACAGTTACACCTCGGACAAGCACTGCAATGTATCGACTTCGATGATCTCAGGCCTCAATTACTACGGCCAAAGGGCGAACTGCTAATCCGGCATAAACTATTCGAAATCCAAAAATGGAATCTCGATTCTCCGCGCGAAAGCGCGGCGCTTGGCCAATTCGCAGTCATTTGTTGTCTAACAGGACAGCTTACCTGCGCCAATGTCGATCTTGCGCCGGGAGAATTTTTTCTGGTTCCTGCTCAGTTGCAGGATCGACAACTGAAACCACTCGTCGTCCAAACAAGCTCTATCTGCGGGTGACGATTCCGGGTAGGGGCGATTGACCTCAATCGCCCGGAGGCGGTTCAGGTGAACCGCCCCTACCTAGATTTCGAAATCAAGCCACGGTCCAGATGCACCGAACAACTTCGCGATTTTTCACTGGAATCGCGTTTGTCCTCTGCGGCTCAGCCGATTTTGTCTGCGGGCTGGAGGCAATAAAAGTGGCAGCGCCACACATCGCGAAGCATAGCAAGACGATGGCGGTTTTGATCATCCAATTCATTGGGTGCTTCCAAGCCTCCTCAACCGGAAGCTTCCCCCAAACGGCGGAGATAAGTAAAGCTGTAAATTCCCGAGCTATGTCCATCTGCCCAGCGTGGCTGCAGTGCATAGCCGCCCACGAGGTCGAAGCCCACAGACTGAAAACTCCTCTCGGTGTAACTGATTTGTGGCCGCGAGACGTTGCCCATCACATCCGGTTCGCCGCCGCACGCCGCACACGGACACGCGCGACGCAAGTTTTCGAGTTTCAAAAACGATTCGGTGCTGTCGTTCCAGGCAATCGCAAGCTCGTCTCCGATTTGTTGAATATTGGTAGGTTCCAAGCGCATATGACCTCAAGGAGCGGCGGTTTCCAAACCGCCGTGGGAGCCTTTGAAAGCGCCCTTCCGTTCGCCAAAGATCGCCGTCCCGACGCGCACCAGTGTCGCGCCTTCCTCAACTGCAATCGGAAAGTCCTGCGTCATGCCGATCGAAAGCTGAGGAAGATCGACATGAAATTCCGTTTGCAGGCGATCGCGCAGCTCGCGTAACTGGACAAAATATCTGCGGGACGCTTCTGCCTCATCGGCCAGCGGCGGGATGGTCATCAGCCCCAGGATCGACAAGCGTTGCAGCGCCAGCAATGCTTCCATTTGTTCGCGTAACCTGTCGGGCGCGAACCCGAACTTACTCCCCTCGTCTGCCACATTTACCTCCAGCAAAACGCGCGGACGCGTTCCTTCATCCGCCGCGATCCGGTTCATCTCTTGGGCCAATGCAAGTGAATCAACGCTATGAAAAAGTTCGAACAGTGGAAGCGCGTGGCGGATTTTGTTCTTTTGTAAATGACCGACAAAATGCCAATGCAAGTTCGACGGAAGTTCCGGAATCTTAGCGCGCGCTTCCTGGACACGACTTTCGCCAAACAACGTCTGCCCAGCCTCAACCGCCTCGCGCACTTTCTCAGGCGGATGCGTCTTCGTGATCGCAACGAGCTCGACGTCGCCCGCAGTGCGCTCAGCTTTCGCCGCTGCCTGCGCGATCTGCTCGCGCACGTGTGCAAGATTCTCGGCGATCGAGGTCATTGTAGAGGCGTTTGTGCCAAACGCCTATTTACGGACTTCGGTACCTGGCACAAGCACCGCTACAACGACAGCGTTTATTGTGCTGGAGTTCTGCTCTTCAATCTTCGCCGCCGAAATTCCATCGCCCAAAGTGCGGCAATGGTGAGGACATCACTGGTCACATGTGTGGCGCGGACGCTTCCGTAAGTCGCGGGCGTGAGGGTCGGCTCGAGAAGGTCACGCGTTTGTTTCAAGCTGGCGGCGTTTGTTCCGCTTGAATCGAATTGCTTGATCACCTGGATCGTGGCGAACCGCTCCTGAGTCGTGTCGTACATCGCATCCAGATTTTTGTAGGCAAACAAGGCGAACAAAACCGAGACGATCAACGTGGTGATCGCAGCGGGTTGTTTGCGCAGCGACGAAAATGCGAGCAATCCGCCGACGATCAGCACGTAAAGATTCCAGTAGGCCTGCATCGCGGTCGAGCGCTCGAAATAAAGTCGGATAAGATCGTTGTAGTTCATAAGGGCAAGCCGCGATTATTAGGTTCGGAATAATGTGGAAGCGAGCAGAAATCCGGTTCCCGAAAAAGCCAGAAACAAACACCGGCCAGAACAAAACCGCCGACGATGTCGATCACATGATGTTGATACGTGAGAACTGGCGACAACGCGATCAGGATGAACCACACCATGGTCGCAACGCGAACGAAACCGCGCGTATGACGAAAATAAACATCCACCAGAATTAGCATGAGTGCCGCGTGCAAGGATGGAAGCAAATTGTACGGCGCGTCCATGCCGCGAAACCAATCAAAAAGCGCGCCAAGCCACCCATCATCGTGTGGTCGCGGAAACGCGAACCGCAGTCGGAAGCAGCAGGAAGCAAATTCCAGCAACGATAATCACCGCCGCGATTCGCTTCGCTAAGATCGACAACTCGCGCTCTGTCCGACAAAGGAACGGCGCGACAACGAAGAACAGATCGATCGACATGTAGGGCAGAATGAAAAACGGGACGAATGGGATTCTGCGTTCCCATTCAAAATAGAATGTGCCGACGTTCGCGCGTCGCGAACTAATCCAGTTGCAACTGCTGTAAACGATCAGGAAAAGGATCGACAGTCCAGCCGAGGCGACGAGCGCTTTGGTCCGCTTAACGCCCACGTCGTGCAACCGAAACCGTGAACATTCCCCATTGATCGATTTCCATGTCGATCTTCTCGAAGCCGGCTGTCCGTACGAGCTCGTCCATCTCGGCGGTCGTGCGGCGGCGCATGATCCAGCGTTCGCCTTCGCGATTGCGCAAAACGTGCGCGATGAACTCGAGCTGCGGATGCCACGGCTGATTCGTGTAAATCAAATAACCGCCGGGCTCGATCGCTTCCGCAAGACCACGCAACGAATTCAAAACCAAATCATTTGACGGAAACAACTCGTAGAGACCAGAAACGATTCCGATCGTTGCACGCGGCTGAATTCTGGCCAGAGATTCACGATCGAACGCGTCTGCTCGTTTTGCTTCTACTTCCCCATTGAGATTGAACTCGTCTGCGAGACGACGGGCGGCATCGACATTCTCTTGCTTGTAATCGCAAAGCGTCGCGCCAATCGGAATTTCCGGCAAAGTACGCATCGCTTCGATCACGTAACGACCCGCGCCGGCAGCGATATCAAAAATTTGCGCCGGACGGTTTTCGCGATGCAATTTTAGAATCAAATCGCGCAGAACGTTTTCAAGGTTTGCCTTGCGCTGACGAATGCCACGCCACCCAATGCTATTCAGATACGACTTGTCGATTAAGCGACCGAAGGCGCTCCGGCCGTGGGGATCGTTCTTATACACATAATCGAGCGAAAGACCGGAATCGAAACCGTTGCGCCAACCGATCTCGATGCCGTGACTGAGTCGGCCGGCGAATTTCAAACCCGCGCGCGCGATCGCAAACTTCACGCTGTCGTTGTCTTTCAGGCGCTCGTACTCGCGCGCGGTATACCCGTTTTTATCGGCATTTAACAAGGAACGCACGGTTGCCGGCTTAGCAAAGCGATCTCGAACGAAATCGCGGACAAGATCGACAATTTCGTGGCGGTTCGTTTCGTGAAAGAGCGCGTGATAGGCTCGCGGGAAAATTTCAAACCGCTTCTCAGTTGAAGATAGTCGGTCGAAAAACGCTTGCTGCGCTTCGAGGCTAACAATCCAATCTTTCCCAGCTCCGATCATCAACGTAGGCGTTTGAATCGCACCGGCGTCGGCGACCAATCGTTTCGCGGTGTCGTGTAGATCGAGCAGCACGTTCACCGCGATTTGCCGGAAGATGAGCGGATCGGAATCGTAAAGCGCAGCTTCCTCGCAACCGTGTGTCAGCATTTTCGATTTCACATAGCTCTTCACGTATCGCGGGCGAAAGATTCGCAGCATCGGAATCGCGAATGGAACATAGAGCTTCACGTGAAATGCGGCCGTCGCGAGAATCATCGCGCGGACCGGCGGCGCATAATCGTGGATCCATGCCGTCACCGTCACCGCCGCGAGGCTATGGGCGAGCACGATCATGTTCTCGATCGGTATTCCGTGCGCTTTCGAAACATGCCGCGCGAACACGTCCACGTCCTTGATTACGTCATGAAGGCTGTTCGCCGCGCCGCGCTCACCAGGAGATCGTCCGTGACCGCGCGCGTCCCAGGCGAAAATCGCAACGTCATCCAAGTTTAACGAGTCGACCGTTTCCTGCCAGCGACCCGAATGCTCGTGACCGCGATGAAAAAGAAGCAGCGCTTTGTCGGCCGCCTTATCGGGGAGCCAGCTGCGATAAAACAACTCAGCGCCATCCCAACTGATGAATGTTTGCTCAGTTGCTTCCATTTCTTTGGCGTAGTTCGTTTACCGCCTCACGCAATTCCGCAGCAATCGCGCAGATCTCCATCTTGTCTCTGCTGCGCGCCCAGTAATTCAGCGGTGCACCCACAATCAATCGAAGCTTTCGCGGCCGCGGCAATCGCTCGCCTTTGGGCCACGCGCGAAAAGAACCGTCGATGAAACACGGCACAACCGTGACGTCGCGCCCGGCGACAAGCGCGCCAATTCCCGATTTGAATTCGTGAAGCTCCCCTGTCGTCGATCGTGTTCCTTCCGGAAAAATAATCAGAATTGTTCCCGGCCTTGTGAGGAGTTGTTCGCAAAGTGACAAACTTTGCCGAACGCGGATTTGCCGCGCGAACGGCAGCGCGTTCACAATCACTGCGGCGATCCAAAGACGCGGCACGCTTTGAAAAAAATAATCGGACGCCGCCGCTGGAAACGCGCGATGTAATTTGCGCAGCGGCAACGCCGCGAGCAGACAAAGTGTGTCGAGATGACTGCAATGATTCGCGACGATAACAAGCGAGCGGTTGGTGCGCAGATTTTCGTGTCCGACAGTTTCGAAACGATTGTAAATGCGCAGCAATCCGCGAATGATCAACGCTACGATCGACCGCAATCCATACACGAACATGTCGGGCTCGCGCGGGAATTGGCGGAGCCGACTCGAGCGGGGTGCGTTCGAGATCGCGCGAGGAATCGTAGCGCCACTTCTTCATCGCAGCGGATAATAATACCCTGCCATGTGCACGAACAACGGCGCGGCGTAAATCAAACTGTCGATCCGATCCAGAATGCCGCCGTGACCGGGAATAGTTGCGGCCATGTCTTTGGTTCCAATATCGCGCTTAATCACGCTGATGGAAAGATCACCCAGTTGTCCGCCGATTCCAACAATCAAGCCAGTCAGAATCAGTTGCCATACGCCGAAGAATGGAAAAGAGAATCGAAGAATCCAAGGCAGAATCATGGCAACTCCGAACGCGCCGAGTGCGCCCTCCCAGGTCTTGTTCGGACTGATTTCGCTCCGCAAAGGATGGCGACCGAAGATTTTCCCAAACGTGAAGGCCGCGACATCGGTCAGCGCCGTTGCGAAAATAATGTAACAAATAAAGCCGTAGGCGTTGATCGCGTTGGCGAGAAATCCGAGGTGACCGAACATCCAGCCGATGTAAATGAATCCGACGATGGCGAGCGACATTCGCTGCAGTTCGCCGCGGGCACGATTGCGCAAAATTGGAATCAACATGATCAACGCGATCTCGAATGCCGGTACGGCAACAAAAAAACCATACCAACCGGTGCCTGGTTCTCCGCCGCGCGGATCCGAAATTAGCGAAGAGATTCCAACCATAACGATTCCGGCGTAAACCGCGCCAGTCATCCACCAGTCGCGATACAATCCCGAGGCGCGCGCGAACTCCTTGAAAGCGTAGATCGAGAGCAATGTGACGCCGACGATGGTTGGAATGCGTCCCAGAAAAACGACAATCAGACCAATCCCCGCCATGAAGATCCACGACCAATACGTTCGAAACATGGACGCGATATTTTTTTTCAAAACGACTCGCAGGAATCCGAGCGTCGCTCCGCCGATGGCGAGGGAAATTAGAACGATCCAGAAGTAAGCGCGGAAAATTGGATCGTGCAGCGCGATTTGCGGCGACATCACCCTTTATTTTGCAGCGCAGCGGTGATTCGTTTCAAGCGAACAACGATTGTTTGCACGCACCCGGCGATGACGACGAAACACGTCCAATCGAGAATCGTGAGGCTCGCGAATGATTGCTCGGGGAGAAAAAACGTGAGCCACGCGCCGATGTGGAGCGCGACCATCCGCCACGGCTTCGACATGACTCCGCCAAACTGACGTTGAACCTCGAGCGCTTGTCCGAACAAACCGACATACGCAGTGAGCACTGCAAGAATGGCAGCCCAATATCCGAAAATCGGATTCATCAAACCGCTGTGCGCGACGCCGGCGAAAATGATCACGTCGGAAATGCGATCAGGCAGATCGTTCAGAATTTCGCCGCGCCGGCTCGCCTTGTTCGCCGCGACCGCGACCATGCCATCAAGCATGTTGAACCAGAGCCGAAGATAACAAAACAACGGCGCAACGATCAGGAATAAGCGAATGTGTACCGATTTCCAAAAACAAATCGCGGCCGCGACCGCCGCCAGGATCGACAAATACGAAATCGCATCCGGATGAATTGCATGCGCCACACAAAATCGGGTTATACCCTCCGCCGTCCGCCGAAAACCCGCGGCAATTGGTCTTCGCGAAATCGGCATGTAATCGGGCATGAGTTGCAGTTTGGAGAGCAGGCGCAGCGCCTGCCAATTTTAAAATCAAGGATTATTTGCACGTAAATCGCGCCGAAATCACGCAGAAGAACTTAATCATGAAACGTTATTCAGTTCTTCTTGAATTCATCATCGCGGCGATGACCTGTTCCAGCTTGCTCGCCCAGGAAAAAGCCGCCCTGCAACCTAACGCGACCGTGCTGAGCCTTGCTTCAAGGCAGTGTCGGTAAAGCTGTTGAGTTACACCTGAGATCTGGAGAAAAACTCCGAGGCAAAATCGCGCAGGTTACCGACAACGTCGTCCATCTTTCGAATCTGGCGGGCGGAATTTTTCGATGCGTTCGTCGATGTGAAAGATATCTCGGCCGTGGTAGTTCGCGTAGCCGGCAGATAGCAGCTTCTGTAATTCACATTCGCGTCGATGATTGGCGATCCAAATTTCGTCGCCGCGAATATGGGCTGACGGAACGTTTCCAGATTGTCAAAGCAACGCAGAATTGCCGATACTCGCGGCATGATTACCAAAAACATCGGCATGCTTCTCCTCGCGATTTATCTTATTGCGGTAGGAATCCTTACTCTCACCGGGCTTGGCATCGGCATCATCACTGGCGTACTGGCTCTGCTCGCAGGAATTTTTATCCTGATCGGCCGCTAGCCTTCGAGTATCACCCGAGCAATTCCATCATTTGCCTGGCGAGCTTGGGACCGATGCCGCTCTCCTCATGCTTGAAATAAACGAACGCATCCTTCCAATTTGAACCTTGTTCGCCGACGAACTCGGACCAGCGTTTTACGTCCGTGTCTGTGTAATCTTCACGGCGAAGACGGAGATAACCGTAGTCGGCGGTCATTTTCTTCGGCGTGCTCAGCGCGTCGGTGTCGGCGATGCAAAGCGCAATATTGCGCGACTTGAGGAGATTGAAGATTTCGTCGTCGAACCATGACTCGTGGCGAAACTCGAACGCGGCGCGCATGTCCGGCAGTTCCCGAAGAAATGAATTCAAGACATCGGCATCTTTTTTGAAAGTCGGCGGCAACTGAAACAAAACCGGGCCGAGTCGATCGCCGAGGCCGCCTACAACTTTCAAAAAGTATTCGAGCGTGTCTGCGCAATCGCGCAGCTTCGACCAATGCGTGATTCTCTGCGGTGCTTTGAGTGCGAACTCGAAAATTTTCCGGCGTAAGCGTTTTCCAATTCTCAATCGTCTTTGGCGCCGGGATCCGGTGAAAAGTGTAATTGATTTCCGTCGTAGAAAATCGTTCGGCGTAAAACGGCAGCATTTTCGCCGCCGGCAAATCTTCGGGATAAAAATTTCCTTTCCACTCCGCGTATTGAAAACCCGAGGTGCCAATCCAGAAAGTCATGAGAAAACGTCCAACGCTCACGGCCGACGTGCATATCGCCGATGTAGATTTGTCTGGCAACCGCATCGGTTGCCGGGTTCAGGCGAATCCTGCCCTCAACTCAAGCACATTACCGATTTCCAAACGTCCGGCGTGCGCCGAATCCGAATCCAATATGGCGGTAGGCTCTTCCGCCCGGCCCAAAATTAACCGGAAGAGGGAGCTTTATTGCCATCGGAACTAAACAAGAAAGGGGAAATCATGAAGAAAGTGCTTCTGAGCATTGCGTTGGCGTGTGTGGCGCCGTTTGCGTGGGGACAAGTTTCTCAAACTACCACAACAACGACCACGACCGATGCCAACGGGACGATCACCGAGTACACACCGGGGAGTGCGATCGTTCTCAAGGAAACTAGCGGTCCAGTGAGCTATCGCTTCGGTAAGTCCGTCACATATGTGACCCGGAGCGGCAGACCGATAGAGGAGGCCACGGTGAAAGAAAAGGTCAAAGTGGGGGTTCCCGTTCGCGTCCATTACGTCGGTACAGCTCCGGACATGACGGTTGATCGCGTGATCCTCGATGAGGATTAAGATCTAATCTCGTTTGTCTCCATCGCGCCTTACTGTTCTGCCTCAAACGGCGGAACAGTAAAGGCGCGTTTGTTTTCGGGAAATGTCTCGCACTGCAATCAAACAACCGCGAGTTGTCGCAAGGCTCTGGTCATTTCCCGAACAACTGCGCAATTCTTTGTCAGGGATCACATCGTCTGAGGGTTCTGTTTCGTTTTGCGATAATCGCTGTCTTGATATCGAGTGGCATTCTTCCAGCGGCGGCGCGAAAAAAGCACCGCAGAGCAAACTCCGAATAAGGCGAACATTGAAGCAGCCACTCGTCTGCAGATTTTTCTCGATCGAGCAAACTTCAGTCCCGGTAAGCTCGATGGAACCTATAACGAGTTCACTTGGAAAGCGCTCGCGCTCTATCGGCAATCGCGTGGCGAACAACCGCAGTCGCCTCCCTGCACGGGCAAGATCAAATCGAATGTTGCGCCAGACGTTACTGGGCTTGACCTCGACAGCGCAGGTCCAGTGTTCGTTCCCTACACCGTCACGGATGCTGATCTGGCGAGCGTCGGTCCGTTGCCGAGCAGCGTTGCCGCGCAGGCCAAATTAAAATTTCTTCCTTACCGCGATGCGGCCGACGCCATCGCCGAGAAATTCCACAGCGATGTTCATTTGCTGGAGCAACTTAATCCGGGCAAAATGAAAACGATCAAAGCGGGCGATCAGCTCAATGGTTCCGAATGTCGAACCATTTGAACTCGGTTCGGTGAAGGAGATCAAGCCCGGCAGCGAGATTAACACGCAGCCTGCGAACGAAGTTGAGTATCAGCTCGAACCACAAAGCGAAAACGCCGACAAGAACAACCAGCCGAAGAAAGACGAAGCAGCCTCAGCGCCGATCGTCATTAAGATCGACACCAAAATCAACATGCTCGGAGTATTTCAAGGCGATAAGCTCATCGCTGCTTATCCGGTCACGATCGGCTCCGCGCATATGGCTTCGCCCATTGGCGAATGGAAAGTGAGGCGCATCGCGAAGATGCCCACGTTCCGTTACGATAAGGAAATGCTCCAACATGGCGAGCGGAGCGGCAATTTTCATTTGCTTCCGCCGGGGCCTCGCAATCCGGTGGGCGTGATGTGGATCGCGCTCAACAAAAAAGGCATTGGCATCCACGGCACCAACGACCCTGGTTCGATCGGTCGCGCTGCAAGCCACGGCTGCATTCGTCTGGCCAATTGGGACGTCGTTCGTCTCGCGACAAAAATAAAACCAGGCGACAACGTCTCTATTCATTAAAGTTCGGGGATGAACGAAACGCTCAGCGCGCGTGCGCTAAATATTCTGCACGAGTGGGTCCAATCCGAAAGCCTCCGAAAACATTGCTACGCGGTGGCAGATTCGATGAAGCATTTCGCGCAATTGCGCGGTGAAGACGCCGATCTTTGGGAGGCAATCGGTTTGTTGCACGACATGGATTACGAGAGTCATCCAAACCTGGAACGCAGCCCAACCGAAGGCCATCCATTCGTGGGCGTAGCGATGGTTGCGCGAGCAACGGTTGGAGCGAAGAAATTTGCCGCGCGATCCTGTCGCACGCGGATTATTCCGGCGTTCTCCGGAATCGTCTCTCGAGAAAACGCTGTACGCGGTCGATGAACTAAGCGGCTTCGTCGTTGCCGTCGCGCTCGTTCGGCCGACAAAAAGCATTCACGATGTCGATCTTGCGAGCGGTGAAAAAGAAGATGAAAGACAAGGCCTTCGCTCGCGCCGTCAATCGCGACGAGATCGTCCACTGCGCCGAGCAACTCGGCGTGCCACTCGACGAAGTCATCACGAATGTCATTGCCGCATTGAAAGCCGACGCAGACAGACTCGGTCTCGGCGGAAAAGCCAGCTAGTCGCAGCGACGATTTGATTTGACCTTTACGGCGGTTCTTGGCTCAATCGTGCCGAGGTTGGCGTGAACTCCCCCGAACACATCGCACTTTCCCAGGAAGATCCATCGCGCTCAGCACAGCAGCCATTTCAGCCGCGACGCGAGATTCGGTTTGCCGTCGTGATGTACGGCGGAGTCTCTCTCGCGATCTACATCAATGGCGTCGCCCAGGAATTACTCGACATGGTTCGGGCCACGGCGACGGTTCCAACAGAAGCGACCAAGGACAAAGAGAATAACGAGGAAAAGGAATGGGAGCCGCTCATAAAAGACGAGCTTCCCGGTGCAATGGCCGTTTACCGCAAGCTCGGACAATACCTCGGACTGACTAGGGAGCAGCGAACGACGAAATTGCGCGAAGCCACAGTTTCGACCACGGATCCCATCAGAACCCAATTTGTCGTCGACATTATTTCGGGCACATCTGCGGGTGGCATAAACGGCGTTTTCCTAGCCAAGGCTCTGGCACGCGACCAGAACATGGTCGGGCTAAAGCAACTTTGGCTAAGCGAGGGGGACCTCGGGAAATTGCTGAATGACAAGCATTCGATGAGTAGTGTCGCAGGCTTCAATCTCAAAGAGCCGCAGCAATCTCTGCTCAACAGTCAACGAAATGTACTACAAATTGCTCCAGGCGCTCGATGAAATGGACGAAAGCAAAAGCGGCACCGGAAATGTCGCAGAATCGCCGCTCGTTCGTGAGCTCGACCTATTTGTTACGACTACAGACATCGAAGGTCTGCCGCTACCCATCGACCTCTTTGATGACGTTGTTTATGAGCGCCGTTACAAAAATGTCTTCCACTTTCGCTATGCCAACGAGGAGAAAACTGGAACGAAACGCGACGACTTCATCAAAGCAAATGATCCATTCCTCGCGTTCGCAGCCCGCTGCACGTCATCATTTCCATTTGCGTTTGAGGCAATGCGATTGTGCGACATCACAGGAATAGCAAAAGCGTACAAGGCAAATCCTCCGTATTCGGATGAAAGCGCGACCACTGCCGAGTGGGACAAATTTTTCAGCGACTATCTTCGGAACAGCCTGTTCGATCTCGATCTTGCGGCGCGTAACAAAAACGCTACTGGAAACCTGCCAGGCACGGGAACTCCCGAGGAAAGGTTGAACCAGGCGGAACGAGATCTGCGCGAATCCTTCCGAAAACGTTCTTTTGGCGACGGCGGCTATCTCGACAACAAACCATTCAGTCACGCTACATCGATGTTGACGCGACGCTTTGCCGACTGTGCTGTCGATCGCAAATTAATTTACGTCGAACCCTCGCCGGAACATCCTGAGCTGACTGCCCCGCGAGTCGACCCGCCCGATTTCGCTGAGAATGTCCGTGCGGCCGCGCTCGATCTGCCGCGTCAGGAAACAATTCGCGAAGACCTAGACCGGGTTTATGAACGCAACGCCTTGCTCGAGCGGATCGGAATTCTGGCCAAAGAAGTAGATGCCGATCTTGAGATCAAACGAATTGCGCCGCTGTCCGGCTCGGCGTTTGAAAGCGCGGACCTGAGTGACACGATCAAACATTATGGCGTGACCTATGGCGCGTATCATCGCCTCAGAGTCGCCGAGGTTACGACGTTTCTCTCGGAATTGATCGCGCGAATCGCTGGTCACGATCCGACATCCGACGCAACAGTGGCCATTCGGGAATTGGTGGGGGCATGGCGAAACGCTTTTTACCAGCGGAATAAACCACAGCCCGGCGACGAGAAAGACCCTAACGGCGACCCGAAACAAACCGAGAACAAATTTTTGGTCGCCTTCGATATCCGGTACGACTTGCGTCGGCAGGCTTTCCTCAATCGCCGCATCAATCAATTGATCGAGCTGGACCCGGACGCTCAGATTCTTTCTTGCCGCTGTTTCGGCGACGAGTGAGTGGCCAACCGGCGTCAAGGTTGAGGAAATCCTCGGGCTAGAGCGCGAAACATTTCAAAAAGAGCTGAATCGCATCAAACGGCAGGAAGTAGCGCCGGTCCTAAAAAGCGCGCGCTCAGCCGAAGAGAGGCTTCTCGATAAAAACTCGCCAATCGGAAAAGAACTTTACGACAAGATCGGTGAACTACGGATCGGCTGGCCACAGCTGGCAGAAATCCTTAAGTGCGACCAGGGCCAGCAACGAGAGGAGAAAGCGAAGAAAATTTTGCTCGACCCAACTGCAAACCGCCACATCGCGGTGTCGAACCTGACTAAAATTATTTGTCGCGGTCTCAAAACAAAAGAGAGCACCACGTCGCCTCCCACTAGTGCAACGGAAAAAGGCACGCTGGCCGCTCGCGCGTCTATCAAACACTATCGGGACAAGTTTATCCTCTACGATCTCGTGATTTATCCGGTTGAATACGCCACTGCGGCGGGCGAATCGAGTGTGGTCGACGTATTTCGTGTCAGTCCGGAAGATGCCAAGACATTGATGAAGGAGTCGGCGGACAAAACACAGGGAACAAAGTTGGCCGGTCGCACTCTAATGTCCTTTGGCGCATTTCTTGATGAAACATGGCGCCGGAACGACATGCTTTGGGGTCGGCTCGATGGAGCTGAGCGGATCATTCGCGCTCTCCTGCCAAATAAAGAGGACCGTGATTTGCGCAAGCAACTCACCCGAAAGGCGCATCGCGCAATTCTGGAACAAGAACTGGAGAAGGAAAAAAATATTCAAGCGGTTTGCAGTGTGTTGAGCAACACGCTCGCAAATCGCGAAACTCAGGACGATCATGGCACGGAAGTCAGCGCAATCGTTCAAGAAATTCGGAACAAATACGAAAGGGAATGGAGTCCACAGCAGCGGCAGGATCTCACGACCGGTCGAAAACTAGATCGACATCTGCCACCGCAGCAGAGTCTGCAATACATCTCCCGTTCCACGCACATCGTGGGCAACATGTTCTCGGGGTTGGCTGAAACGAAGCATTTGCCAGCTGGTCAGCGTTTTGGCTCATGGCTGGCGACATTCGGAACGGTTCTTTGGAATATTGTTGCTGTCGCCGTTCCCGACAATCTGCTAAGCCTTTTTTTCCACCACTGGTTGAGCGTTCTTTACGTTTTCGACGCCGTCATGATTCTCGCTGGCGCGCTGCTCGATAAGGACATGAACGCGTTCGGCTGGAAGGCACTGGGCGTGACTCTGGCGGTCCATCTAACGGTGTTGGGAGTGCGGTTTTACATTTCAGAAGGCGATACAAAAGCGCCTGGGCAAAAGCCGAAGCCCTGGTGGTTTAGACAACGGAAACATTGGCTGCTCTGGGTGCGACTCCTTGTTGCCGTACCCACCATTGCGCTTCTCATCTGTGGCGGAATATATGTGGCAGACGCCCTCAAAACTTTGCCCTTCTTTGGACGTCTGTTACTCGGTGGGGGAACTGCAGCTGTTGTTCTGGCGTTGGTCGCAATTGGCGAATGGAGACGCGTTAAGCTTTTGCGAAGTGCCCGAATAACAACAGATAAAAACTAATTACGCGACCTTAGCTCAACCGCGTTTCCTTAGATTCGGTTCCTTAGACTTCGACACACAAAACACATGCTCTCTGATGGCAGGCATTTCCTTTAACGCGCTCGTGACGACATCGTCCGCGGCGCGGAGGAGCTCGGCATGCCGCTCGACGACGTGATTGCAAACGTAATCGCTGCGCTAAAGGCAGACGCATTACGGCTTGGCCTGGCTGGCGCTGGATGCTAGTAAGGCCCTTATGCGCTTAACCCCGCGCACGGGCGTCCTTTTCGCGGCGATAATTCTACTGTTAGACCTCGATCATCGGCCGCGGCGCGGTGACACTCGATGCGCTTGGCCTTTATCTAACGAAGAATGGATACGGCGGAGCGCAACTGCTGCAGCTTGGAAATTTTTTTCATTTGCCCATTCAAGCGAGCGGCAAGCCCGGCAATCTTGTTGTCGATACCGGCTCGCCAAGCACGTTGATCTTTCGATCGAGTCTAAGGGGGCTGAATCTCAATGAATCAACGACGAGCCGAAGCTGTTAACGGAGCGTTCGGACGGGGCCGCGATGTTTACGGCCTGACAACGATCAAAGCGCTAACCGCCGGCAATTGCACGTTGACCAATGTGCCGGTAGCGGTCGCGTCGGGTAGTGCCGATAGCGCGTTCACCCGCGCGCATTCAAATGGCCTGCTCGGGCTGCGTGAGTTGATCAAATTTGGCGCCGTTCTCGATCTGCGAAATCATTTGGTTTATCTGCGACCGTCGCGGCCAGGCAACAGCGTCGGCTCCGGAATCAAATCGATCCTCTCGGGGCAAGGTTACACGGCCGTGCCGCTTCTGCTTAAAGGTAATCACGTCCTTGTTGCCGGCGCATTGAACGGCGTTCCATGTTATTTCATCGTCGATACTGGCGGCTACGTCACCACGTTGGATGTCGATTTTGTTGCACGCGCAAAGTTGAAAGTTGCGGACACGCGGCTCGTCGCCGAAGGCTTCAGCGGTTCGAGCTCAGTCGGGATCACGAGGTTTCCTTCGCTACAGATCGGCAATTACCAAATCCAAAATGGAAGCGCATCAGTGGTTCGCTTCAATCCGGAAGTCTTGCGGTCGTATTCTCTCGTCGCTGGAATAATCGGCGTCGAGTACCTGTCGATAAATCGCGCTATCTTCGATTTTGTCAGCGGCACGATGTATTTGCGCCCGCGCTGAATCGCTCAATTCATTTTTTCAGCAATAATTTCGAGCACCAGCGGTGTCAGCATAAATGAATTGCGATTCCTTTCCGCGCTCGCCAGATCGGCGCGAACTTTGTCGGCGAACTTCTGATCGATTCGTCCCATCTGAATGAGTCGGGGCAGATAAATTTCAATGAACGTGGCCGGCCACTGCCACATGTAATCGTCTGGACGCAGGCAAAAGACGTGTGGCCGGGCTGAGCGAATCACAAAACCGTTGTCCGCGAGCAGCTCCGGCAACCTGGTCGCGCCGTCGGGTTCGCCACCGGATTCGCGCCACGTCGCAATCACGTGTTCGCGGAAACGCTCCTGCATCGGCAGTCGTGGAAAAAAGCGCCAGGTCTCGTAATGGCCATACTCGTGGAAGATGGACAAGCTGCCCTTTGGCATGACGCGGCCAAGTTTTTCAATGAGCAAAGGTGGATCATCAACGAACGAGACCACCCAACGGCACCAGGCGAAATCGTAATCGCCCGCAGGCAAATCATCAGTCATCAAATCCAGCTCGTGAATCTGAACGTTCGTGAGCGAACGCGCGCGAACGCATTTCGCGAAGCGCGTTCACGAAATTCCTGGAGCGTTCGAGCGCGACGACTTCACCCGTCGGCCCAACAATTTCCGCAAGATCGACAGTGGCGTATCCGGGACCTGCGCCGACATCCAGAACGCGTTTGCCAGCGGTGATGCCAGCTCGTTTCCAGCAATCCAACACAACCGGACGCCACACGTCATGTTGCAGGCCGAGTCTGGAAATTTCTTCCTCGTGCGTCCCGAGAATGTAATCGCGATCCGATTGCCATGTAGAGACGGTTCGCCTTGATTGCAGCGACGATTATCACGCGATTGATTACGCCTCGAGCTCGCACTGGTAATTCTCTCGGTAATCGGCGACCATTGCGATGCGACTAGCCAATTGCCATGGATTACGTAATTCGTCCGCTCGCGGCTGAAGACGAACCCATTCTCTGGGAAATGTTGTATCAGGGCTTGTCTTCGCCTCGGCAAAAAGGAGCGTCCTTCACGCGACATCGTGCACCGCCCGGAATTCTCCCGTTACGTTGAAGGCTGGGGCCGCGCCGGGGACACTGGATTTGTCGCGCATGACAAAAAAGATGGATCGCTGTTGGGTGCAGTATGGCTGCGGCGACCGATCGATAAGACTCACGCGCCGCCGGAACTCGCTTTTGTCGTAAAACCGGAGCATCGCAGGCATGGCATCGGTACAGCCCTGCTGACGCAGTTGGTCCGCGCCAATTCCGAGCAGTCAACGATCTCGTTGAGCTTCGTGGCTGGCAAGCCGGTGTTGCGTCTCTACGAGCGGTTCGGATTCAAGGTCGTCGAACAAAAGCCGGACGCCGTCGTGATGCACAGAGAAGCGTGAGACTGCGCTGAAAACTCACGGCGCAAAAATCAACAGCACAAACACAGCAAACAGCAGCAAATGAACACAGCCCTGCAAGACATTTGTCTTTCTGCTCGTAAACGTAACCACGCTCACAGCGAGCGTTAACAGCAACAGCGGAAGATTTCCGCCTTCCACACCAAGTGCCACCGATCGCTTTGTAAGTAACCCGATCGTTAGCACGGCGGGAATCGTGAGCCCAATCGTGGCCAGTACCGAACCGAACAGAATGTTTATCGAACGCTGCAATTGATTGCGCAGACTCGCGTCGATGGCGCTGAACCCTTCCGGAGAGAGCACCAACGCAGCGATGATCGCGCCGCCAAATGCCTGCGGCATATGAAATTTTTCAATACTGTTATCCAACGGGATGGCGAACTTTTCCGACAGGCAAATAACGGCAACCAGATACAGCAGAAGCATCGTGGCATGAAAAGGTGTTGAGCGCGTCTGGAGTGGATGATGAGCCGAACTTGTCCCCGCTGCGTTGTCACTGGAATCCATAAAATAGCGGCGGTGCCGCATGGTCTGGATGAACAGAAAAATCCCGTAAAGCAACAGCGACACCACAGCGAGAAAGATTTCCTGCTCGATAGAAAACGTCGGCCCGCTCGTTGAAGTGGTGAAATTTGGCAGGACCAGACCGAGCACGGCCAGCGACATGATCACATTCAGGTATGCGTTGACCCCCTGGAGATTGTAATGTTGCTCACGATAACGCAGTCCGCCGAGCAAAAGACACAGTCCCACCAAGCCGTTCAGCGCGATCATGATCACGGCAAAAATCGCATCTCGCCCGAGCGTCGGATTATTCGCGCCGTGTAACATTGCTGTCGAGATCATAACGACCTCAATGCTAATCGCCGAGAGCGTCAGGATTAGAGTTCCGTAAGGTTCACCCAACTTGATGGCGAGGCAGTCGGCATGGCGCGCAACACGAAATTGCCGACCAAAGAATGATGACAAAGAGCCAGAGAAAGACGCCGATCAGCAAGAGCTGGATGCGCAACAATCTTCGACCAGGCGGCTTCCGGTAGCGAAAAAAATGGCTACTGTTCCCGCAGCTGACGAAAAGGGCAGATTCGGCGCGCACCGCGTTGCGCCAACTTTTTGCGCTACCACTCGGTTCCGTCTTTTCCAACATGGCGCACGAGCATATCGAGACTATGCGAAGCAGACAATCCTGTCTGCAAATAGTAGGGACGCGGACATGAGTGTCCGTGCCCTGGCCAGCGCAAATTTACAATTGTCCGCGTCACTTGCGCACCAGGCGCGCCGCCCCTTCCTCTAACCACCAGCAATTGCCCCGATGATCACAAATGGTTCGGATCCCTTTGCGATCGCATCCGGCAGCGGCAGCATCAGGCGATTCATGAGATAAATCTTCGCCGCAGGCGAAAAATCGAACCATGGGCCGGCGAAGTTGCGTAACGTGATCGCGTATCGTTCCCCGAAGCATCGGATATTTCGCTTCGAGCGCGTCGAGCACCGAACGCTGAGTCACGGGAGTCTTAACCTCGAGTTCCGTTTCGCCATCGACGTGCGCGAGCGTGCGCAGATGCGGCGGAAGAACGACGCGTATCATGGCAGCGTTTGCACTTCGACAGAAAGCACTGGCGGCAAATCGTGCACGATCGCCTTCCAGCTGATCTCCCGAATCGGCCGATGCATAAACCTGGCCGCCAGTCGTTCCGAAGTAAATGCCGCACGGTTCGAGCGAATCGACCGACATGGCGTCGCGCAGCACGTTGACGTAGC
The DNA here is from genome assembly GCA_963840305.1 of uncultured Verrucomicrobiae bacterium. Taxonomy (GTDB): domain Bacteria; phylum Verrucomicrobiota; class Verrucomicrobiia; order Chthoniobacterales; family UBA10450; genus Udaeobacter. The sequence continues at coordinate 147,370 of CAWIYE010000012.1, read as the reverse complement.
AATTGCGTTGCGGCAGACCCTTGGTGAGCGCTTCCCATTCGTTACCGCCTGCCCGGCTCCGGTACACGCGCAATCTGCCCTTGAGCGGATAATGCTCGGAATCGCTCTTGATCGGCACGACGTAAATCGTTTCCGGCTCATGTGCGTGCACGTCGATCGGAAATCCGAAATCGGTTGGTAAATTTCCGCTGACCTCCTGCCATGAATCACCGGCATTGTCGCTGCGCATCACATCCCAATGTTTTTGCATGAACAACGTGTTCGGGCGCGACGGATGGAACGCGATCCGGTGCACGCAATGTCCAACTTCCGCTGTTGGATCCGGAAGAAATTGTGAATGCAGGCCGCGATTAATTGGTTTCCAGGTTTTTCCGCCGTCGTCTGTGCGAAAGCTGCCGGCAGCGGATATCGCGATGGAAATTCGATTCGGATTACTTGGATCGAGAAGAATTGTGTGCAAACACATGCCGCCCGCGCCTGGCTGCCATTTCGGACCGGTATCGCTGCCGCGCAATCCGGCTAATTCGTGCCACGATTTCCCGCCGTCCTTTGATTCGAACAACGCGGCATCTTCCACGCCTGCGTAAACGTGATCGGGATCGTGGAGCGATGGTTCCAAGTGCCACACCCGTTTGAATTCCCATGGATGCTGCGTGCCGTCATACCACTGGTGCGTCGTGAGCGGCTTCCCGGTTTCAGGCGACGTGTCGTAAACGAACTTGTTGCTTTCCGCTTTTGGCGTGCCGTCCGGACTTTTCAGTTCTTCGGGACTGCTGCCGGGTGTGTTCCAGGTTTTGCCGCCGTTATCCGAGCGCTGAATGATCTGCCCAAACCAGCCACTGGTCTGCGAAGCGTAGATTCGGTCGGGATTAACCGGCGAACCTTTCACGTGATAAATTTCCCAGCCCGCGAAATGCGGGCCGCTGACTTTCCATCGTTTACGCGCGCCATCCGAAGTCAGGATGAATGCGCCTTTCCTTGTGCCAACTAAAACTCGAACTTTGCTCATAATTTGAATTTTTCCCACGAAACACACGAATCAGGCGAATGAAAGAAAAACTATATCTCGAAGATTTTCGTGTAATTTCGCATGTTTAGTGGGCCATCACCTCTGACTGGCCTCCTTCAAGGTTTTGATGTCGATCTTCTTCATTTGAAGCATTGCTTTCGTTACTCGTTCGGATTTTTCGGAATCCTCGTCGTGCAACATGTCGATCAAAACAGTGGGGACGACCTGCCATGACAAACCGAATTTGTCCGTGAGCCAGCCGCACGCTGATTCCTCGCCGCCGTCAGCAGTGAGTTTCTCCCAGAAATAATCCACTTCTTCCTGCGAATCGCAGTTCACAACGAACGAAATCGATTCATTGAATTTGAAAAGTGGACCGCCGTTCAGCGCCACGAATTTCTGGCCTTCGATCTCGAATTCAACGGTCAACACCGACCCGATTGGTCTTCCGGTTTTCTCCGCTGCTTCTTCGCCGTAGCGGAAAATTCTGCCGACTTTCGAATTTTTGAAAACCGACGTGTAAAACTTCGCCGCTTCTTCCGCCTGATGATCAAACCACAAAAATGGAGTTATTTTTTGCATCGTGTTTTAATTCCTTTTTTCGTTGTGAGAGTGTTAATGCGTCTGCCATACGCTCAGCATTCGCAAACGCAATACGCGATTGTTTAACGGAATATTCGGACGACCGGTTCGCTTTTCTCGCGCGATATTGCGTTACATATGCAAGCCCATCCGATGGTTAAACAGGATTTGGTTGAACCTGAGCAGTTCCGTTTTAAGGACGACGGCGTTTTCCCGAACAGCGACCTGCCTTTGCTGGTTTATCGGCAGGCATTCACAACGGAAGCGGAAAATCGCGCTTCCATTATCGAACAATGCTTTGCTGAGAACGATTGGACCAATTCGTGGCGAAACGGCGTCTATTCCTTTGCTCATTATCACAGCACAACGCATGAAGCGCTGGGTGTCTATTGTGGTACTGCGACACTGCGAGTCGGCGGCGAGCACAGCAGCGACGTCAAGGTATATGCCGGGGACGTGATCGTAATTCCAGTCGGTGTTGCTCACCGGAAAATCCGCGCCAGCGCGGACTTTGCCGTCGTTGGAGCTTACCCCGATGGACGCGAATGGGATCTGCTACGAGGCCGTCCCAGGCGAGCGACCGGGAGCCGATCATAACATCGCGGCTCTGCCAATTCCGGATAACGATCCAATCTACGGCGCTGATGGCCCGCTGCGACAGATTTGGAAAGCCGCAGCCAGAGCACAATAATCAAACGGCACCGCTGAACGTTCGCGAATTCGACGCTCCTCCCATACGCAAGGAAGATTTTTGCGGCGAAGCCGCTTTGGAGTGCGGCGGCGAAGCCACTTTGCGGAGAGCACGACATGCAGTTGTGATTTGACCTCATCCATTCATTGGCGCATTTCCCCCGTTATGGCCCAAGGACAGATCGCTCTCACCGCAAAATTTCGTGCGCTACACGAATCCGGATGCTTCGTGCTTCCAAACCCGTGGGACATCGGAACGGCGATTTACCTGGAACGTCTCGGGTTCAAAGCGCTCGCCACGACTTCAGCAGGCTTCGCGTTTTCGCGAGGAAAATCTGACGGTGGCGTTCCGCGGGACGAAATGCTTGCGCACATCCGCGAAATTGTGAAAGCAACCGCGTTGCCCGTAAACGCAGACTTCATGGCCGGCTACGCCGATGATCCCGAAGAGATCGCGGACAACGTGCGCCTCTGTATCGAAACTGGCGTCGCTGGTCTCTCGATCGAAGACAATACAGGTCGCACGGGTTCGCCGCTGTATGAAAAGCAACTCGCGGTCGAGCGTATTCGGGCCGCACGCGCCGCGATTGACGCTTCGAAAACCGGAGTCGTGCTAACCGGCCGCTGTGAAGCGTGGCTGGTCGATGATCCCAATCCATTGCATACCGTCCTCGAACGGCTCGCCGCTTACGCCGAAGTCGGCGCCGATTGTCTCTATGCGCCGGGCGTCAGTAATCCGGTTGAGATCGCGCAGATCGTGAAGACAGTCGCGCCGAAACCTGTCAACGTCCTCGTCTCCGGATTCAATCATCAGCTATCAGTCTCCGAACTTGCTGATCTCGGCGTGCGCCGCATCTCAGTCGGCTCAGGCCTTGCCCTCGCTGCGTGGGGCGCATTCCTTCGCGCCGCACAAGACATCAAAACAAACGGCACATTCAATCTCCTGGCCAACAACGCTCCTTCCGCCGATCTGAACGGACTGTTTCGGCAAAGAATGTGATCGCTATCGCCCGTTCTTCCAGAAATGGTCCCCCAGAATTTATGATTGCCGCCGCTGCTACCATGCCCTAGCAAGGGACGAGCTTAAAGGAACGTCTCTATGATAATCGGCCTGCTGTTTATTGGCGCTGTCATTCTGATCGGGGTCTTCGTGCTTGTGTTTGTCATCGGCGGATACAACGCGCTGGTCACATTGCGCAATCGCTACAAGAACGCCTACTCGCAGATTGATGTTCAACTGAAACGGCGCTACGACCTCATCCCGAACCTGGTCGAGACTGCCAAAGGCTATCTGCAACATGAGCGAGGAACGCTCGAAGCCGTCATCACAGCCAGGAATGCTGCCGTCTCGGCCAATACGCGCGCCGCGCAAAACCCGGGCGACGCTTCCGCCATGAAAGAGATTTCGTCCGCCGAAAGCGCATTGTCCGGTGTCATGGGCCGGTTGTTTGCGTTGGCGGAGGCGTACCCGAATCTCAAGGCGAACGAGACAATGATGAGTTTGATGGAAGAACTGACTTCGACTGAAAACAAAGTCTCTTTCGCGCGTCAGGCTTACAACGATGCGGTGATGACCTACAACACGCGCCGCGAAGTTTTTCCAACCAACTTCATCGCGAACACATTCAATTTCGGGCCGGCTGAACTTTTCGTCATCGAGAAGCCGGAACAAAAGGAAGCGCCCAAGGTCGCGTTCTAGGTCGGCTCCGCCAAAATCGACCCGTGGACTTCTTCGAACGCCAGGATGAAGCCCGACGGCATACCAAGCTCCTGGTAGTCTATTTTGTTCTCGCCGTTCTGTCGCTCGTCGTCGTCATCAACGTCGCGATCTCGCTGATCCTCGGGGCCTTGGTGATCGGGCCAAAGTCCGAGCTGCTGCTCTGGATAACGCTTGGCACGCTCGCCGTGATTCTTGCCGGCAGTGCTTTCAAAACATTGCAACTGGCTAGTGGCGGCAGCGCGGTCGCCGAGTTGCTGGGCGGGCGTTTAATTGATTCCAACACGAGCGACGCCGACGAACGCAAGCTACTGAATGTCGTAGAAGAAATGTCTATCGCGTCCGGTGTGCCTGTTCCGCAGGTTTACGTCATGGACGATGAGGCGGGAATTAACGCGTTTGCTGCGGGGCATTCCACGAGCGACGCAGCCATCAGCGTGACGCGCGGCTGTATGAAACTACTTTCGCGTGACGAACTTCAGGGAGTCATCGCCCACGAGTTCAGCCACATTCTCAATGGCGACATGCGGCTTAATTTACGCCTCATGGGTCTCGTCTTTGGAATTCTTTGCCTGACCGTTATAGGTCGCGTGCTCATCCGGACGCGTGGACGCAAGAATCCGCTACCTTTGGTTGGTTTGGCGCTCATTGTCGTTGGCTGGGCAGGCGTGTTCTTCGGACGATTGATCCAATCTGCTGTTAGCCGCCAGCGTGAGCTCCTGGCCGACGCTGCGGCTGTGCAATTCACACGCAATCCCGCTGGGTTGGCGGGCGCGCTCAAGAAAATCGGCGGACTTCGCTTACGGTTCCCGAATCGAATCGCCGCATGCCGAAGAAGCCAGCCACCTGTTTTTCGCAAACGGTTTGGGCAACTCACTTTTTTCTACGCATCCTCCATTAACCGAACGCATTCGCGCTTTGGATCCGAGCTTTGACGGGAAATTTCCGCGCGTGACAGAAGAGCCAGCTTCCGCGATCTCGCCCGCGCCGCAGGTATCTGCGACAACGGAAATTTCCACGGCCCACGCTGGAGTGAGTCGATTTGTGGCGCCGTTTGTGGCAGAGCACGCAGTTGTTGCAAACATCGGCCAGGCGACAACGCAACATCTGGCTTATGCGGCCGATCTTCGCCACGCGATTCCGCCGGCAATCGAAGCCGCCGCGCGCGATCCGCTCGGGGCCAGCGGACTAGTTTGCGCGCTTCTCCTCGCGAGCGAACCATCGGTGCATGAGAAACAGTTCGAAGTTCTCGCCAGCGTCACGTCCGAAGCCATGCTGAACGAGACCGCGCGAATCTGGCCTGAAGTTCAAGTTATGCCAGTGCAGGCCAAAATTCCTTCGCTTGATCTTGCGCTGCCCGCTCTGCGCCGCCTTCCGCCCGAGCAATTTCAGCAATTCCGCGCAGCGATAGGAGCACTCGCAGCGAGTAACGACCAAGCTGATTTGTTCGCATACATGCTGCAAAAAATCGTGGCGCGACATCTCGATACCTATTTTCTTCCCGAACGAAGGCCGGTGACGCAGTTCTACGCTTTGCATCCACTTGGCGCACGACTGTGGCGTGCTGCTATCGGCAACTGCCTATGCGGGACAGGAAAATGCAACCGAGTTGTCCGCTGCATTTGCAAAGGGAGCGCAATATTTAAGCCAGGCCGCGCACTGCGAAATCCCATTGTTGCCGCCAGAGGAGTGTGATCTGTCGAACATGGACGCGGCGCTCGAGCGTCTCAGCCAGGCAGTCCCGCAGATCAAGAAAAATCTCCTTGGCGCCTGCGCGCAAACGGTCGCTGCCGATGGCGTCATCCAACAAGGTGAAGCAGAGCTACTGCGCGCGATTGCCGATGCACTCGACTGCCCGGTTCCGCCATTCGTGCAGCCGGAAGAAGTCGCAGCAACCGCCTTAGCTGAAAACTAAGCTGACGTCGTGCGATCCCGCGCACATCGCCGCAATTTCAATCTCTCTTAACTGTGAAACTTCGGCATTGGAATTTGCGCCCGATCAAGTCACCATTCGCGAATGAAAATCGCTACCGTCATTGCCAGGATCCTTCTCGGACTGATCTTCGTTTTCTTTGGTTCTAACTTTTTTCTGCATTTTCTCGGGAACCCGCCACCGCCACCAGGTCTGGCTGGTGAATATTTCCACGCGTTATCTGCCAGCGGCTACATTTACGTCATCGGCGCGTTCCAATTTGTCGGCGGTTTGCTTTTGTTAATCGGCCGCTTTGTTCCCCTCGGCCTGACCATTCTCGCGGCGATGATGGTGAATATTTGGGCTTTTCACATTTTACTGGCGCCTGCGGGCTTTGGCCCGGCAATCGTGGTGACTATTCTCGAATTATTTCTCGTGTGGCGCTACCGTGACGCGTTCGCGGGCATCGTGCGCCCCTGATCCCGGATTATGGCTACAGAAAACCACGACAACACACCTCACATCGTCGTGCGCGGCGGCGCCGCGAGTTTTAAGCAGGAAATCATTGCGGGGAAACATCGTCTTGTCGCTGATGAACCCGTGAGCGCAGGAGGCGGCGATGCGGGGCCTGATCCGTACGATTATTTGCTGGCAAGTCTTGGCGTCTGCACCTCCATGACGGTTGGTCTTTACGCGCGCAGAAGACAATTACCTCTCGAAAACATCACTGTTTTGCTCTGGCATTCGCGCATTCACGCGAAAGACTGCGAGCGAGTGCGAAACCAAGGACGGAATGGTGGACAGAATCGACGTCGAATTGGAATTGACCGGCGCGTTGAGCGCAGAACAGCACGCGGCGTTGATGGACATCGCGGCAAAGTGTCCCGTCCACCGCACGCTCACATCGGAGATCAATATTCAGCTGAAGGCCGCTCAGAAATCGCCCGCATGAAGTCCTCTTCGGCGCGCCCGGCGGTCGCGCCCTACCACACTCTCCCGCAAGATTTACAACGAGGCTTTCGTCTTCAAACAACAGCGCCACCGTAATTTCTTGAAACCAGAATTGTCAGCTTGAGCGAATCCTGCTGAGATGACTTCACTGTTTCGCTGGCTCTCGAAATGGCCACTCATGCGCCAAATTCGCGAGCGCAAAGATGGAACCGGGCTGGAGGCGATGTCGGAAAAGACGCGCGCCATTCATGCGCGCACGGACGACGCACAGGTTGCGCGTTCGATCTGTCCTTACTGTGGCGTGGGTTGCGGCCAGCTCATCTACCACAAAGATGGAAAGCTGATTTCCATCGAGGGCGATCCGGAATCGCCGATCAGTCAGGGGAATCTTTGTCCGAAAGGCGCCGCATCCTATCAATTGCTTACGCATTCGCGGCGCGAAACGAAAATGAAGTATCGCGCGCCGTGCGCGAAAGAGTGGACGGAGATTTCGCTCGAGCGCGCGATGGAAATGGTGACGGAGCGCGTGTGGGAATCGCGCAAGCGCACTTTCGTTAGGACAAATCGACGGAGCGGATATCAATCACACCACCGCGATCTGTCATCTGGGCGGCGCCACGCTCGACAACGAAGAAAATTATCTCATAAAAAAACTTTTTACCGCCGGCCTGGGGATGGTCTGTGTGTCCAATCAGGCAAGGATATGACATAGCAGCACGGTGCCCGGTCTGGGCACCTCCTTCGGCCGGGGCGGAGCCACGACCGCGCAGCAAGATCTCGCCAACGCGGATTGCATTTTAATCGAAGGCTCTTCAATGGCCGAGGCGCATCCGGTCGGTTTTCGTTGGGTGATGAAAGCGAAGGAGCGCGGCGCAACCATCATTCATGTTGATCCGCGATTTTCGCGCACAAGCGCGTTGGCAGACATCTGGTTGCCGATCCGCGCCGGTACGGACATCGTCTTTCTTGGCGCACTGATCAGACATTTGATCGAGAACGATCTGTTCTTTCGCGAGTACGTCGTTTATTACACGAATGCGTCCTGCATCTTAAGCGACGAATATCGCGATCCAGAGGACAACGGGGACGGCTATTTCTCCGGTTGGAACGAAGAGAAGCGCGCTTACGAAGGCGACAGCTGGCTCTACAAAGGCGGCGATCTAAGCCGGCCGCAGCGCGATCTCACATTGCAAGATCCGCAATGTGTGTTTCAAAAATTGAAACGACATTTCTCGCGCTACACACCGGAGATGGTGGAGAAAGTTTGCGGCATTTCGCCTGATCTTTTTCACAAAGTCGCGCATGCGCTCGCTGCCGCGTCCGGACCCGGAGCGGACAGCGGCAATTTGTTACGCGGTCGGCTGGACGCAGCATTCCAAGGGCGTGCAGATCATTCGCGCGGCGGCGATCTTGCAATTGCTGCTTGGAAACATCGGTCGCCCAGGCGGCGGAATTCTCGCGTTACGCGGTCACGCTTCGATACAAGGCTCTACCGATATTCCAACGCTGTACGACATTCTTCCGGGCTACCTCACAATGCCGCACAAAGGCGACGAGACGCTTCAGCAGTATCTCGACAACTACACGAAAGAGACCGGTCTCTGGGCGCATTACCCGGAATACATCGTCAGCACACTCAAGGCCTATTATGGAAAGCATGCGACCGCACAAAACGATTTCGGTTACAGTTGGCTTCCAAAACTCACCGGCAACCATTCGTTCTTCGAATTCCTCTACGACATGCTCGACGGAAAAATGGAGGGCATGTTTTTGATGGGACAGAACCCAGCCGTTGGCGCGCCGAATTCGCGGCTTCAGCGAAAGGCGCTGTCGAAATTGAAATGGCTCGTCGTTCGCGACATGGTCGAAATCGAATCAGCAAATTTCTGGCGTGAATCGCCCGAGATCGACCGCGGCGAATTGAGGCCCGAGGAAATTGCGACTGAAGTTTTCTTTTTCCCGGCCGCCGGTCACGCTGAGAAAGAAGGTGCATTCACCAACACGCAGCGACTGTTGCAATGGCGCGAAAAAGCCGTCGATCCGCCCGGGGATTGTCGCTCCGACGCATGGTTCGTTCATCAGTTGGCGTTGCGTTTAATGGAGAAAGCAAAAGCATCGGATGACCCGATCGACGAGCCGCTGCGCGCACTCGATTGGTGGTATCCGGAGGACGAACTCGGCGATCCAAACATGGAAGCCGTGCTCGCCGAGATCAACGGCTGGAAAACTTTGGAAATGTGGGAGCGACCTCAGCGTCGCGACGAACAAACTGATCGGGGCACGTTGGACGCCTACGGAGTTGTCTTCGGCCTCGATCGCGAAGGCAATCCTCATCATGGCCCGCAACTGAATACTTTCGCGGAATTGAAAGCCGATGGATCGACCGCATCCGGCTGCTGGATTTATTCCGGCGTCTTTGGCCGCGATGGCGTGAACAAGGCCAACTCACGCAAATCCAGAGATTATCTTGGTCACGGCTGGGGCTTCGCGTGGCCGAGCGATCGCCGAATTATTTACAATCGCGCCAGTGCGCGGCCGGACGGCAGGCCCTGGAGTGAACGGAAAAAATTGGTTGTGGTGGGACTCGGAAAAATGGACGGGCATCGACGTTGCCGGATTCGTACAAGGAAAAGCTCCCGATTACGAGCCGGAGGTAGGCGCAGAAGGCTTGGACGCGATTCCCGGCGATGCGCCGTTTATTTTGCACGAGGACGGACTGGGCTGGCTTTACGTGCCAAAAGGTTTGCAGGACGGACCGTTCCCGACTCATTACGAACCACTCGAGTCGCCCGTCTCAAATGAACTTTATTCGCACGACACCAATCCGCCGGTGCACTGGTTTACGCGCGGCGACAATCGGTTCGCGCCGCCCGGCGATGCGAGATTTCCATTTGTGCTGACCACCTATCGCCTGACTGAACATCATACGGCTGGCGGCATGTCGCGCTTTCTCAGTCATCTCGCCGAATTGCAGCCGGAAATGTTCGCCGAAATTTCGCCAGAGCTCGCGCGTGAGCTCAAGATCAACAACGGGCGACTACATTTGCATTGTCACTTTGCGCGGCGCGATTGAGGCGCGGGCACTCGTTAGTCGCCGGATTCGGCCGTTGCGCATCAATGGGAAAAAAGTGCACCAGGTCGCGTTGCCTTATCATTTCGGAACAGCCGGCGTGGTGCGCGGCGGTGCGGCCAACGATCTTCTCACCATCTCCGGTGAACCGAACGTCACCATCATGGAAGCCAAGGCACTCACTTGCAACATCGTGCCCGGACGTCTTCCGCGCGGAAAAGCATTCGACGAGTTTCTCAACAAATACGCGCCGCAGGCTGGTCCAGTCACTTTGCATCCAGAAGAACCGGCGGTCAGGCGCAGCCACAAGCGGCGGCGGTCACGCGACGGAAGGAAAAATGAGCGCGATTGAGGGACCAAACGCGGAGCTGTCAAACGTCTGCTGGCAGCCGCGTCCGTGAATGCGCAGTCCGGCTCAACTCGCGCCCAGGAAATCATGATCGGTGAAGGCACAAAGAGCACGAACCAGCGCCGCCACAATTACGTGCAGGAAAATGTGGAGGTCGGTTTCTTCACTGATCCAACCGTGTGCATCGGTTGCAAAGCGTGCGAGGTCGCGTGCAAAGAATGGAACCAGGTGCCTGACGACGGTTTCGTGTGGTCGGGCAATTCTTACGACAACACCGGTCACCTTGGCGCATCCACCTGGCGGCATGTCATGTTTGTCGAACAAGATCGACAAAAAGGAAGTCAGATTGTCGGCTCACACTCGATTAGGCCATGCCGTAGCTCGGGAAGGAAGATCCATTCCGCTGGATTTTTCTCTCCGACGTTTGCAAACATTGCGAAGAAGCCGGTTGCCTCGAAGCGTGCCCGACCGGCGCGATCGTGCGGACCGAGGTCGGTTCGGTGCTCGTGCAAAATGACGTCTGCAACGGGTGCGGCTACTGCGTCGTTTCCTGTCCATTTGGTGTGATCGATCGCAGACCCGAACCGCTTCCCGAAGCAGGCGGCGCATTCAAGTGCACGTTTTGTTACGATCGACAAAAGAGCGGACTCGTTCCGGCCTGCGCAAAAGTGTGTCCAACCGAATCGATTGTCTTTGGCCGACTGGATGATCTTGCGCGCGCGCGCAAGCGAGCGCGTGCAAGAGCTTCACCAACACGGTTACGATGACGCACAACTGTACGATCCGCAGGAAACATCCGTGCGCGGCATTCACGCCTTCTTTTTGATTCTCGGCGAACCAGAAGCCTATGGACTCCCGCCGAAGCCGCAGGTTCCAACAATTTACCTGAAATCAGCGTGGACTTCTGCAATCGCGACCGCGATTGGCATCATTCATCGCGGCACTCTGTGCGCATTCGCATTTTTCTCATGACGAACGCACGTTCGCCGGAGCGAAAAGCGGCTACGAAGAGTCTGCGCGAGCAAGCCGTGGACAGGAGCGGCAGTCGTTGCCGGGCGATCGGCGTCGATCGTTGCCAGGTGGCCCGATTACCGCGCAAGCTCGCCACGGCGAGTCCGTCCGGTGGCAAACCGGGTTACTACGGTCAACCAGTCGTTAAACCGCCGGTCTGGACATGGGAAATCCCAGTTTACTTTTTCGTAGGCGGTCTCGCCGGAATGTCAGCGGTAATCGCGTTCGGCCGCGGCGATTTTTCATCATGTCGATCTTGCCCGCGCCGCGATGTGGTTGGCCGCAATCGGCGCGGTGCTCTCGCCAATTCTGCTGATCCTGGATCTCGGCCGTCCACATCTCTTCATCAACATGCTGCGCGTTTTTAAACCGCAATCGGCCATGTCGATGGGCGCCTGGATCCTGACAGCATTCGGTGCATGTGTCGTTCCCGGTCTGATCGCGCTTGAACTACACGCGCATCAAATTTTTCCGGGCACATTCGATCGAACTCATTCGCATCGCGGCGGCCATTTTCATTTTTGGTTCGGCGATCTTCGGAATGTTGCTCGCCACTTATACGGGTGTGCTGATCGGCGCGACAGCGATACCGGCGTGGTTTCTGCATCGCGTGCTGCTGCCGATTCATTTCGGCGTGGCGGGATTGGGATCTGCGGCGGCGTTGCTCGAACTGCTCGGCCACCGAATCGCGCCACTGAACGCGATCGGATTTTTCGCAGCCGCGATCGAATCAGTGCTCTTTGTTTGGCTGACCATCGATAAACACGGCGCCGCCGATCGCGCGATACACGAACACAGTTCGGGCTGGCTTATTCGCATCGGCGAAATCTTGAACGGCCCACTTGCGCTTGTTCTCCGGTTTTTCGGCTTGGTTCCATTTGCAGCGATCTCATTTCTAATTGGCGCAGCTTGTAAGTCGATTCGGCTGGATCGCAGTAGGCAAAGTTTCCGGTTCCGATCCCGAATCTGTTTTCGCAGCAGAACGATATCAACACGTCGTTCGGCTTTGATTCGTGCTACGCTCACAGATGAATCCGGCTGACAATTCGGTTGCATTTGGCGCGCCGGGAATCGAACCGCGCTGGACTTCGAGTGCTAAAGAAGGCGTCGGCACAGCTTACCACACCAGTTGCCGCGTTTGGTTCACGCTCAGTCACGGAATTGTGAACGAGATTTATTACCCACACGTCGACAAACCAAACACGCGCGACTTTCAGTTTCTCATCAGCGACGGTGAAACGTTTTGCCACGAAGAAAAGCGCGACCTGAATCACCTCATCGAATATCCGCAGCGCGATTGCCTCTTTTATCGTCTGACGAATTCCGACCCGGACGGTCGTTATCGTCTAATAAAAGACGTGCTTACGGATCCGCATCTGTCGGTTTTACTAGTCCACACCAGGGTCGAAGTGCTCGATGAGTCGCTCCGCCACAAATTGCGGCTTTATGCGTTGCTCGCTCCTCACATCGGCGGTCATGGCGCGGGCAATTCAGCGTGGTGTTCTGAAATTGGCGGCAGCAAAGTGATCCACGCTCAGCGGGAGAACGTTCATCTGCTCATCGCATGCAATACCGGTTTCGTTCGCCGATCTGTTGGTTACGTAGGCTTCAGCGACGGTTGGCAGGACTTGATGCAGCACTTCAAAATGGAGTGGGAGTTCCGCACAGCGGAGCAAGGCAACATCGCGCTAACCGGCGAAATCGATCTGCTCGAGAACGATGAATTCACTATCGCCGTTGCGTTTGGTCGAAGTTATCAGAGCGCGGCCGCGAAGTTGTTCCAATCGTTGGCCGAGTCGTTTGAGTCACATTGCCAGGCGTATGTTCGGCAATGGCAACGAGCGGTTGTGAATCCTGAATTTGACTTTAGCAAGGAAACATCTGACGCCGGCGGCATGTATCGGCTGAGCCGTTGCGTACTGCTGGCGCACGAGGACAAAGTTTTTCAAGGCGCGCTGGTTGCATCCATGAGTATTCCATGGGGCGAAACCAAGGGCGACGACGATCTCGGTGGTTATCATCTCGTTTGGACTCGCGACCTCGTGCACAGCGCAACGGCGCTCCTCGCAACCGGTCAAACAAGCACGCCGCTGCGCGCGTTGATCTGGCTGGCGGCCATTCAGCGGCCGGACGGCAGTGTTCCACAAAATAGCTGGATCGATGGCACCGCTTATTGGTCCGGGCTACAGCTCGACCAAATTGCTTTCTCGATACTTCTTGCGTGGCGTTTGCACAAACAGGACGCGCTGGGCTTGTTTAATCCCCGGGTAATGATTGTGCGCGCCGCGGCGAATCTGATTCTACAAGGGCCAGTGACAGCGCAGGACCGCTGGGAAGAAAACGCCGGTTATTCACCTTCGACGCTGGCTATTGTGATTGCCGCTCTCGCCTGGTACGGCAGAGTGGGCTAGAGGATATAGCAAAGCGAGTCTTGCAGATTTTATTTTCGCTTACGCTGACTGGCTGGCAGCGCACCTCGAAGAGTGGACGGTCACAACAGCGGGCGAGCTGGTCGCGGGTCGCCCTCGTCATTACATCCGCCTTAATCCAACTGACCCGAGCGCTCCAGATCCGCATGCCGATCCTAATGCGACCATGATTCAGATCGCCAATGGAGGTGGCTTGCATGCGGCGCGAAATGTCGTCAGCGGCGATTTCCTTCACCTGGTGCGGTACGGCATTCGCGCCGCGAACGATCCGATCGTGCGCGATTCAATCGAAGTCATTGATCGCGTGCTCAAACATGATCTGCCCCAGGGGCCGGGCTGGCGTCGCTACAATCATGATGGCTACGGACAAAAGGATGACGGAAGCGCCTTCGACGGCACAGGTGTAGGTCGCTGCTGGCCGATTTTAACAGGTGAACGCGGCCATTACGAGCTGGCCGCGGGGCGCGATCCAAAACCGTTCATCACCGCGATCGAAAACTTTTCGAATGAGGGCGGCATGATCAGCAGAGCAAGTTTGGGACGGCGAAGATTTGCCGCATGCGAGAATGAAACGCGGTTGCCCGACTGGCGCGGCGATGCCGCTTTGCTGGTCGCACGCGGAATATGTTTCGCTCGTGCGCAGCCGGCATGACGGCGTTTGCTTCGACCGCGTAGAGCCGGCCTACCAACGTTACGTCGTCAATCCAGTGCAGAGTCGATACGAGATTTGGACTCTGCGCCATCCCCTGCGGCGTGTGTCTCGCGGCAAAATTTTGCGGATCATCCTCGGCGCGGAACCAACGATCGTCTGGTCAACGGACAACTGGGCGGGAACTAACCAGTCGCAGACCTTCCACCAAAGCGAACTGGATCTCTGGTTCGCAGATTTCCCAACTGCGGACTTGCCGCGACGGTTCCGTATTTGCCTTTACGTTCTTTTGGAAACGCGATCAGCGTTGGGAAGACCGCAGTTGGCAAGTAGACGTTTTATAACCAACTCGAGTGGCCCAGCCAGCAGATCCACTCAAATATGAGCGAAATTTTTCCCGTAATTTATCTGGCGCGCCACGGCGAGACTGCCTGGAGCGTCACAGGTCAGCACACGGGGGTTACCGATTTGCCGCTGACCGAGCGTGGCGAACGCAACGCCGTGCGCCTGGGAGAACGGCTGGCCGGATTGGTTTTCGCGAAAGTAATGACAAGTCCATTGCAGCGCGCCGCGCGAACCTGTGAACTGGCGGGCTTCGGCGACGTAGCCGAAGTCGATCGCGATCTGGTCGAATGGAACTACGGTGATTACGAAGGTCTCCGCACCGCGGAGATTCACGCGAAGCGACCCGACTGGCAGTTGTTCCGTGACGGCTGCCCGAACGGAGAATCACCGGAACAAGTCGGTGCCCGGGCCGATCGTGTTGTTAATCGCGTGCGCGCAATCAAAGGCAATGTGCTGATTTTTTCGAGCGGACATTTCCTGCGAGTGTTCGCTGCTCGCTGGCTCGGGCTGGAACCGGCCGCCGGAAAATTTTTCATGTTAGATACAGCGAGCCTTAGTGCGCTTAGCTACGAACATGACCTGTCCCATTCTGCGATCCAGTTTTGGAACGACACTCGGCACGTAGGCGACTAAACGATCATACGCCGAAAACAAGCCCTGTTCGATCTCGAACAACCGATTGCAAACAACTTCGCGAATGGTGCCCGAGAAAATCGCACGCATACGCGCAACCGCTGCGATTGGATCGAATAATTAAGTGGAACGCATGAGAACCATTCTTTCAATCGTAAATCTGATTTTCCCTCAGCGAAGGGGCAATTCACTCTCGCTAAGTGAGGCGATCCCGTTCTGGTTCGCTGTCTCGAGTCCGCTCATCGGATTAACGCTCGGCGTTTTCGGCGCCTGGTTATTCGCATGGCTGACAGGTTAGAAACCGGCAAAAATCAACGCAAAGAACGACCCCACTTTCAGGAGATCAACGACACGCGTCGAATGGGATTTTTTACAGAAGGCAGCGAAGGAAACGAAGCTTTCGCACATTCGGACCTATAGCGAAAACCCGCCGGCGTCGTTGTCTCGGTGTCTGGCTCCAGGCAGAATCATTCTAAAAATGCCATTTTTCAGAACCGGCTCATGAAGCCTTCCTGTCATTCCGAGCGAAGTCGAGGAATCTCTGTTTTGGAGAGGGAAGCTATCGAGAGATGTCTCGATCGAAATTTTGATTTCGAAACCCCTTCGTTATCTTTGTTACCTTCTGTTTAAAGGTTTGTGAGCCGTCGTTGATTACGCGCTTTCCAGTGCAGTTTGAGAAATCTGCAGCCGATTTCCCAGATGGTAGGGACGGCGCGCTGCGCCGTCCGGACATCGCAGCGCGATGTCCCTACCTTAATCCCAATCTTCCGTTAACAACGCGCGCGTTTCTTCCACGCCTGTGCGCCAGATCTTCATCATCTCCGCGTCGTCACGCTGATAACGACCGCCGTAGTTGCCGTCCTTGAGATAGTCCCGAAGAGATTTTGGATCGAGCCGGCGCACTTTATCCAGATCGCTCATCGGTTTCTGTTCCGAGGGCATCTCGATTTTTGCCAGGCGCGTCCACGGAAAATTTTCCATCCACGACGCGTGCGAAGCGACGGGATCGATCGCCTGGACTTGAGCCCAAACTTTCGGTGCGTTCCACCAGTTGTGAAACTTGATCCGCACACCGGGATGGTCTGCCATCCATTCACCGACGAATCCTTGTGCCGGTGTGTTGCCGCCATGGCCGTTAACGATCAGGATTCGTTTGAACCCCTGCTCCGCCATCGCGTCGAGAATGTCGCGCAGAATCGACATGTACGTTTCCACTCGCAGCGTGATCGTTCCCGGGAACGCTCGAAAGTACGGCGTGATCCCGTACGCCAGCACCGGAAAAACCGGCACGCCCAGGGGTTCCGCCGCTTCAACGGCAAGTCGTTCCGCCAAAATGCTGTCCATGCTCAAGCTGAGGTAAGCGTGTTGTTCCGTGCAACCCAGTGGCAACACTGCGCGATCATCGCGCTTCAGATATTCCTCCACCATCATCCAATTCATTTCACTGATTCGCATACGACAAGTTGGCCTACAGATTTAGTGAGTCCACGCGGATTTGTGTGCAAACATTCCACGCGCGGAATTGAGTTGCGACGTTAGGCACGCCTGTGAAGAATCGTTGTCGCCCCGTTAGCCGACGCGAACGCTGCGCAGATCTTCAGAACCGACAGATGGCAAACCCCGTGTCTGGTCTGGGCCTTCGCCTACCGCGTTTCAGGAGGGCTTCCTGAACGAGACTGTCGAAACGCCCAAAGCGTAGCGTTTGCTAGTCTCGCCGGTCGCGCGAACAGTGGTAGCATTTTGCTGAAGAATTCTCGGCGAGGAAGTCGGACGATCTCCTCGACATCGACATCGTCCGGCAGGAATTCGCGAAGTTCCTCCGTCGTTGCGGGTCTGCTCAGGCAATGAAGCATAAAATATGCGTGGTAAACGCCCATCAGGGGACTGCGCTGCCGGAAATATCTTTCAAACAGGCCGACTGCCTCAAAAAGCAGCCATCGGTTCACTCCCCTAGGCAGAACTAGATCAACGTCACGATTAGGCCAAGCATGGCGCAAGTAATCATAGACAAGCGTAAACTGCTCGTGACCTACCGCGGCTTTAAGAGTGCCGATCTGATCCGAGAGATCGTTAAGGCATCTGTATGCAGAGGCGCCGATCAGGTGAATCGAAAGTGGTTCTTCTTCATCAGCCCAAAGGGACATTGCCGTTTCGAGCATCAATGCAAGCGTGTCCCTTTGCGAAACCGCATGACCTGGCCGGCGGCCTCTGTCGCAAGCTCGTCGGCAGTTGGAGGCGGCGATACTTTCTGGCCGTTTGCTCCTTGCCATCGGGCAAGAATCATGCCCGATAACATCTCACTTGCTATATGTCATGCAAAACGTAGGGAAGCTGCCACAGCCCGTGTGGTCTGAGACCACAACCACCGCTCGCAGAGCAGACTTGGATAAACGTTCCTTCAGCGCCCGAGAGCGAGCACTCAGCTTTTCGGCGAGCTCGCGGAACGTCACAAATATTTGATAACAACGAAGGTGGAATTATGGCGAGTGATCGGCATTGTCACAGAACTGCCATACACTGACGCATAGTTTCCGTATCCGAAGGCGGTTGCGCTGCCAGATGTATAGTATCCGCGCAACTGCGACTCGCTAGATACGAGAATGACAGCGTCGCCACCGCTCTGGCGTGCCTTAGCGACGATGTCATGCTTCATCTGCGCCATGGGAATTAGGCCACCTGGGCGATTATCCTGTATGATGCCAAGCACCTGAAAGCGACGCGGCGGATCGCCATAAGTCCAGATGTCCATTCCGTCAACGACCTTGCGTGTCCCGCCGCGACCTTCTACGACCGAATTGCGGCCCTCCCACGCCTGAAACTCAGTGTTAGTGCAGCTTACGCAGGCTGCTGCGATGACGAACAGGAAGAATATTCGATAGATCATGGCTTTCATGATACGCACAGTGTCAATGCGCCTAACGAGAATTAGTCTGCAATCTATTTCTGCCTCCACGGAGCCAGTTTGCCGGAAAACACTGCACGAAGTCAACCGCGATTTCTCGGCAAAAGCCGCGCGCGAAAATTCTGAACAAAAACTATATGTCAGGCAAAATCGATAGCGACTTGGTTTAAAAGTATCCGGGACAATCAAACATCAAACTTCAAACTCTCTCAAAATAAACCTCACCAAATTCCCCTCCCGCTCCTGGCCATCATCTTCTCTTTTAAATCCATTTCTCTCCAACAATCTTATGGAAGAAATATTATCGGCCGAAGGGAAAGCAGTGATAGATTTCAACTGCAACACCTCGAATCCATAATGAAGAACCGTGGTGAGGGCTTCCTGCATAAAGCCCTTATGTTGATAGAATGGATGAAGTTCGTACCCAATTTCCGCAGTAGTTTGATCGGTTGAAAAATCGAAATAGCAAATTGTTCCCACCGGCCTGGGATTTTCTTTTAAGCAGATGGCCCAATAACAGCCCTCATTTCTATTTATGATGGCGAGGATCTTTTCAATGAATGTAACGGCGTCTTCAATGGAAGTGGCCGCCTGCCTGTCTAGATATTGATTCACCTGTTCGTTGGATCGAAGATTGAAGATCTCTCTTGCATCATCCAGCATTGGTTTTCTCAGGATCAGCCTTTTCGAACTCAATGATTGAAATTTCAATTCTTCCATAGGGAAAAAACTATATGTCAGCCAAAAAACCTGACGCCTCCGAGGAAACCTTTGCTGCGTCCTTCCTGTTGCCTGTGTAGCGTATCAGGGTCTTCGCGGCGGACTGAGCTACGGCCGCGGCGCCGGGGTTGGACGCGGCCTGATCGATGGTCCAGGCCGTGCCGTTGGCGACGGTCTGGCCGTGGGTGTAGCTGTAGCACTTACAGTAGCTGTTGGCGTAGCTGTGGCTGTGGCCGTGGCTGTTGCAGTAGCAGTAGCCGTTGGAGTGGGACTGAAAGGACTTGGTGTTGGGGTTGGTGTTGAAGCAGTCACATCCAGGAACGCCGCACTGATCGGCCCCCAGGTCTGGAAGCCCTGGAAGTCGCTCACGCCGCGTCCGCGCACGAAGATAACGTGGCGGCCTACCGACAGGCTGGCAGTGTCTATGGTTGCGTCAACGGCCACGGTAGGCGAATTGAACGTGCCGTTCATTGGGATGGCCGTGCCGCCAGCCCAGGGAGGCGTGTCAATGTAATATTCTGCTGCGCCCACGTTCTGGCTGAATGCGTTGCCTGACCAGGCGAAGTTAATGCTGGCGGTTAGCTGTGATGGCACGCCTTGCGGCACTGATGACGGGTTGGTGACAACGGTGTTGGCATCTGGTCCGTGCGAAGTCAGATAAGGCGTGCGCGCTATCTTCGCCAGGTAAAGAAGCATCCCCTGATTCTCAGGCCAGAGACCCTGCGACGAGCCGCAACCTGGATTATCTATGCACGAGTAGGGAACAAGGAAGTCCTGGCCGCCCAACTCGGTGGAGAAGGCCGCGATGCCCAGTTCACCGTAGGCCCAGTCAATCGAGCCTCCATCTACCGGATACAACTCTCCGATGATCGAGCCATAGGGGTAACCGTTACCACCCGCGTTCGACGCGGCCATGTGCGCGGCGATGTTATTCGTCTCAGGAAAGTTAGGCATCTGTGTGTTAGTCCAGCCCCACGTATAGAGGTTGACTCGCGCATCTGTGTGGATGTTCTGGTAAACGCCTGTCGTAGTGATAGGCGCCGGGTCGGTGTCGCCGGGACCGCGCTGGTCGGGCACGAGCGTACGAATCATGTTGACGATAGCCATGTCTTCCGGGTCCGATCCGGCCGACGTCCCTCGATAGGTCTGGTCGCACACAAAACCGCTCGAGCCCCCGCAGCAGCCCCACTTGAAGGGGAAGTTGCGGTTGTTGTCTACGCCGAAGTGGTCAAATGCTGTGGGAGGCCAGGAGCATCCGTCGCCTCCGACGTTGTCGCCGTTCTTGCGGTAATAGTACGGGCTGTTGCCGCCGCCTCCCGCCTCGACAATGTGGTGGCCGTCGGGGTTGACTTCGGGCATAAGCCAGATGTCGTGATAGTCCACGAGCCAGTGAGCGTCGGCATTGGTATCGTAGTTATTGAGCAGGTAGTCAATCATGCGCATAACGACTTCTGGCGTAGCAATCTCGCGGGCGTGTATGTCGCCGTCTGCCCAGAAGACCGGTTTGGGGCCTGGTATGTTGCGGTTCGTGATGTGTAGCACAAACAGGTCGTAGCCGTTCCAGGGACTGGGTAGGACGCACGAGCCTGGATTGGCTTTGCACCAGGAATCGCCGATGTCGATCTTCTCAACCAGATTGGGGAACTGTGCCACTTTCTGGTCGAGGAAGGCGTACATCTCTTCTACCGTCTTGTAGCCGCCGTAGAAAGTGTCGCGCATGATTTGAGGGTCGCTGAGGTCGCGACTGTTGTTTTCGTCTATCTCCACACGGAGGCCGCGCGCCGTCAGGCTATAGTAGAGGTCGCGATCGCCGATTACGGTGAGATAGCCTCCTGTTGTGGGCACTTCTTCGGCGTTGAGTTCCTGGGCCAGCCGGTCGCGCTCGGCGCGGTCGCGGAAGTAGACGCGCATTACCAGCGTGTTGTACTTCTCGGCTATCGGATTCTTGCCGCTTCCCTGATTGTTTAAAGCGTCAGGATTCTCCGCAACAATCTGCGATTTGCTGCTTCGGACACTCGGGTGCTCGGGGCCAGCCGCCATAGTGAAACCGGCCAGAGTGACTGCCGCGAGTAGGCCGAAGGCGCGAAAGGCGGGTCTCGCTCGCGCCGATGATTTCTTCGTCGTATTTCCTGTGTGAAGATAGTTGTTTTTCATTTTGAATTCTCTTTAAGGAGCCATGCTTTGGAAGTAGTCGAACTCTCTCTAGGTTCTTTCATGTATGCTGGCGTTTGGGGACCTTGCGAGAATTAGACGGCAATCTACAATTTATTTTTGCTTCCAGTTCGGCGAGATTGCCCGAAAACACTCCCGGAGGTCAACTGAAATTCCGGGGCAAAATTCGCGTGCGAAGAATTCCAAAAACTATACGTCAGAGCAAATCGGGTTCCCGAAACTTCATGGCGCTGCTTCGAAATTCCAGGCTGCGACAACGTACTGCGAGCCTTCCGTCTCCTTTATAAGGTGGAGCCCGGCGTGCGCGTCGTGCTTCTTGGAGAACTTGGCTTTGCAAACCAGCTCGGTATGAATCCCTGAGCTTATCATCTTTGCTGCAGGCTGATCTTGCGGCGATATCGTGGTGGTCTTGAACCTCAGCACCTCGTAAGATTTAAAGTCGCCAAACACCCTGGTTATCCGCTCGAAGTTCTCAACCACCAGCTTGTTTTTCCCTTCACGCCATATTTCCACGCCGCCCGCCGGAAGTCTCGACCGGTCTTCGGGAGACAGGTAATAAGAAAGGGCTTGCAACGTAGCGATATCTTTTGATTTCCAGGCGTCAAAATACTTGTTAAGAAACTGTTGGCAGTCGGCTGGAACAGAGACCGGCGGTCCCTCCTTGCCCTTGGTACATGCAACAAGAAGGACCACAAGAAAAACGAAAAATGTTGCGATGTAAGGGCGGTTACCGAGTCCGGTTTGCATGGCGTCTGACAACGAAAGTAACTACTGCCGATGGAACCAAGCCAGCCAGAAATGGCACGCCAACTCCAAGCAGCGCCCACGCTAAATACTCTGATCCGTCCGCGCCAAGCCAGACTGGCATCCAGTAAACAGAATACGCGAGCACGAAAGGGAAAAACACCGCCGCGAACCAGCGAGCGACCGCCGAGCCAACATGACCGATCAACAATGCTGCGACTCCCGAAATGACAGCGACGAGCACTGATGCCGAAGTGAGGGACAAAGACTGGAAGAACGCTTGCACGCCTAATGAGAATAAGGTCAGCCGCCGCGAGCGGAAGCGAGCTTCGATTTCACTTCATACTTCATCATTTTTAATTCGTCCTTTTCGCGCAACCGGTAGCGGCGTTGGCTTCATCCATTGGTTAGGTTATCGCCAAACCATGCTCTAACTGACCCCGTTCTTCCGGTGCCGCGCAGGCGGGTGCTGCGCGTGGTGCTCGAGCCATTGCTCGATCGGTTCGTCTCTTACTACGAACCGAAACCCTTGCGCTGCATCCGCGTCAGTTGTCCGTTGCACATCGAGCTCCTCGAACGGCACGGTGTGCGGTACGGACTTCGTTCCGCCTTCTTCGATCGTGATGAAGTGGAGCTGATCGTTGACACGCCAGTAGTCCGTCACGGTGTACGTCGTGCCGTCCTTGAACACCAGCTGCGGGTGGTTCGCCGAGGCGCTGCCGACAAACACGTACGTTGGCAATGGTAAGACGTAATTCCAGACTGGATACGGGACAGGATCCGGGACCAGATACGGGACTGGAACGGGGACTTCGTATGGAACGAATATTGCCGGACGCGCTGCGAACCACCGCACGCCAATCACTCTTACCCGTGGCCGTGCCAATGGCCGCGGCGCGGCGCGCGGTTGCGAGAAGACCGCTCCACTCGAAACGAGCAGTCCGAAAACCGCGCAACAAATCGTACGGCGCATGCGTCATCTCCCTTGGCCAACCGTTACTATTGTGATTGTACGCCCCGGTCGAAGGCCATCAAGCGTCGAACACTCGCAACGATAAGTTTTGCAAACATGTGGCCAATTCTAATTGGTGGGTCATTGTCATTTGTGGATGTGACACAAGTCAGCATCAGAAAGTGCAAGGTTGCAAGCGAAGCGAAATGACAGCTGGTCGCTGCTACGGCGTCGGCTGCTAGTTGTTTGCGCGACCTAAGTTGGTAAAAAAAGAAGCGAAAACGTCGATGCCGTCCCAAAGATTCTGGAGCCGCAGGTTTTCGTTCGCGGCGTGTTGATTGTCGTCGTGATTGGCGATGGGGAAGACGATCACGGGCGCGTTGTTACCTTGCTGAAAAAGATCCATCGGCAGGCTTCCGCCCGCGGTTGGTAAAAGGATTGGTTGGTGACCAGCGGCAGCCATGATGGCAGCGAGCTCGCGGGAGAACGGAAGGTCGAGCGGCGTGCGCGAAGCCGGGATAACCGGGACCCCATTCAACTTTCACGATCTTGGCGCTGGCGAGTCGCGCGGCCGCGTCGGGCGTTTGCCGCACGATGGAGAATCCTTCCGCGACGATGTGCTGCTCAACGAGGGGTTTGATCGATTCAGGCGTTTCGCCAGGTACGAGACGAAAATCAATCGAGGCGCGGGCTTCAGTCGGTATTGTGTTGGAGGCTTGGCTCCCGACATGTCCGGCTTCAATGCCACGCAAGTTCAAGCTCGGCAGCATAAGCAATTCATTGAGCGATTTTCCGTTTCCTTCGGTGGCGCCGATTTGAAATTCGCGGCGAAGATCGCCCTCCACGTTCGGGATTTTTGCGAGTGCTTCCTTCTCGATCGCTGTCGGTTTGCGGACCTCGTCGTAAAACCCTTTGATCAAGATGCGTCCACTCTCGTCCCGCATCGAATCGATTAGATGGGTGAGGCGAACGATGGGATTCGGCACCCAGTTGCCGTAGTGGCCATCGTGCAATCCTTTGATTGGACCATACACGGTCAGTTCGAGGTCGACGGTACCCCGCGCTCCGAAAACCAGCTCCATCCTGCGGCTCTGGTGTACAGGTCCGTCGCAAAACACCCACGCATCGGGATGCGACATTTCCGGCAATTTTAGATAATCGGCGAGATGCGGCGAACCCGCTTCTTCTTCGCCTTCAAAAAAGAAGCGCAAATTCACCGACGGCTGCATCTTGAGACTGCGGAGAGCGTCGAGCGCCGCGAGCATCGCGATGATCGGAGCCTTGTCATCGCCGGCCGAGCGAGCGAAAAAGCGCCATTCTGCATCGATGGTTTTCGCGTTGCGCCAATCAACGTCGTTGCCTGCGTTGTCACGCATGACCGGCTTCCATGGTTCGCTTTTCCACTGGGAGACATCGACCGGCTGTCCATCGTAGTGGGCGTAGAAGGCAATCGTTCGTTTCGCATTTGGCACTACGAGATCCGCGACCACGACAGGCGGCGCGCCTTCGATCGTAAGGAGTTTGGCGACGAGGCCTCGCTTCTCGTACATCGTGCGGATCGCCTCCGCGTTGCGCCGGATGTTCGCAGTATCGTTCGCCAGGTTCGGGATCGAAAGGAGCTGAGCGAATTCCGCCAGGATTTCGCGTTCGTGATTTGTCCGCCACGCTCGCACATATTTCGCCACCGTTGCGGGATCCGCCCGCAGCGTGGTGTTGAGCATCACGAGGAATAGGGCTAAGCTCAATCTCATCTTGGAATGTTGCCAAGTACGCGTGAAGCCTAACGAGAATTAGACTGCAACCTCCATACGCTCTCCGCAAAGCCTAGCGTCTTGGCGCCCGGCCAGCGGCCGCCGTCTGTGTGACCCTCTTTCAACCTCTAGAATCTCCTTTAGCGCCTTGACGTTCTCCCGGAGGTAAACCAAGTCGGAGTGGAACATGACAACTCCCCTTCTCAACCGTGCAGTCTCCCGCGCGAACTTCGGCGATCGAAGCAATCGCTCAAGGTACTTCACGTGATCAAGCAACGGTTCGATGCGTAGCTTCGTCCAGTTGGTTGTTGAAGCGACACCTGAGAACGCCTCCTTCAATTCCTCAAGTGCTCTTTTCGCCTTCGGAATATCTTCCTTGTAACTTCTGTCCATAACGAGTTAATATTCTCCTTTGTAATTCCTTTAGCATAAACACGCGTCGTAACGCGTCAGTTTTCCTGCTCATACTTCTCGGCTTCTTTCTCCGACATCTGATGCGTCTTGACGATCTTCCATTTACCAGCTTCGTCGAACTTTATCGTAAAGAGCACATCCGCGCCAAAGCCCTCACCCACATCCTCGCCGTCTGGTCGATGCACCCGCATTGCTAGTGAAGAATAAATAGTCAAAGTGTTCGGATCGATCCAGTTGATCGCCCTAGCCGTCGACCATTGCATATGAAGAAACGTTTTTTTAGGAAGACCTTTTCTGTTCGCTTGTGCCTTTACGATGTCATAGGTTCGGCGCTGGATCGCGTCGTCCTCGCCGAGTGATTGCAGTTGCTGCCACTTGCTTTCACGCAGTTGGTAAACGGAAGTTAGACGTTCCTTGCCGTCGCCCCGATTGAAAGCAAAGCGTTTCGAATCCGGCGCCCAGAGCACGCTCGCATGCTCACAGCCGATGTCACAATCATCAACCAGGCTTACGGCTATCTCAGTTGATCCGGCCTTTACGATTCTTGCGTCCTCGCTCCCGCCCGGCGCCTTGTATTCCCATTGCTTGTCGGGAGAAATCAAACCGTTGTCCTTGCTGGTCGACGCCGACCGTTGCGCGTTAACCGGTTGGCTAAAAGCGGAGCACAAACAAAAACAACTAAGAACCACTGATGCCTTCATAGGCCTAACGAGAAGGAAATGCTTGCACCCAGCTATTTTGCAAATGTAGCTGTGGTAAGCCACGGCCGGGTGTCATGGCAAACACTCTGAACTTATTTCGCAATAGGGTCAGCCTGCTTGCGAGTGCTCCTTGCTCGCGAAGAATTTCGGAGTTCGGAGTCGGCTTCATCAATTGGTTAGGTGTCATTCGGCTCGGGGCAAGCTCTTATCATGTGAGCCCAGCGCGTAAGTAAGTGGAAATGATTTCTGCCACGACCGACCGAAATCAAAATCGATGGCCTTTGTAACGTGATTACGGATGCCGCTGCGTTCCTGCCGCAAGACCAGACTAAACCGGCTATCGCCAAGATGCTGCAGCAACAGACGCAGGACCGTACAATGCGACTCCGCGCCGGAAGCGTCTGTGTGCGGCGTCAACCGGAAGAGCGTGGAGAGCGCCTGTGCGTCTCCGCGATCTGCACGCGTTGCAACCGCGGGGTAATCGATGCCGCGATCGTTCGCCTGCGCCACCAATGCCGGCCAGCGTGCAATCTCCGACAATGATTCACCCGCGATGCACATCGCGACGCTCGACAAGAGCAACAAGGCTAAGCGCGTCGGAAGCATCTAACGAAAAAGAGAGTAGCCACGCGAGGGTGTCGTGGCAAACTCACTGAGATTTTCTAGCACAGGGCGCGTTGGCTTCATTGATCGGTTACATGTTACCGGCTAATTTCATCAGGATAATTCCACCGCAGATAAAGGGAATGAACGCCGCAATCGCCCAAAAGATGAAATTGAAGACCTGATCGGGAAATTTTGCGCCCTCGACGTTCGCCAAAGACGGCAGGGTTGGACTGCGATGATACCTCCGCTGGAACGCGGCAAACATAGTGGTGTATGCGTAAAACTGCGCAATCGGGAAAAGCAGCATCAGGAACTCAAGTCGCTTGGGTGAGACAAGCCAACCGATGGCGCCAACGCCCGCTGAGACAAGACACAAATTCCGAACGACAGATTTACCCGGCTTGTTTTCAAGCCATGATCTCCTGAAGAACCACAAACCGAACACGCCCATGATGGCAATGAGAAAGAAGATTAGCTTGGGGTCGATCGGGCGCATGTCATTTAACTATAATTAGATTGCACCTTGCAATCTATTTCTGCTCCATAAAGCGAAGTATCCGTTAAAAGGCTGAAGGATGGCAAGCCTGTTACCATTCTTTGAAATCGTCCGGCGTGCTCCCCTGGCGGTCAATTTTTTGGGGGACAACGCCTACGGCATACAGTCCTAGAGCTGAACAGAAGCCGGAATGTGCAATTCTTTATAATCGTCGGGGCTGAACGCTGTACCCATTGTGAGGCCGCGCCAAACTCCCTTTTCGCGCTTAAGGAACACCCACGCAGCGTCAGTTTGGCTTGAATCATCAGGTGTCACCTTTACCCGGGCGTAGTCTCCGTCAATCTTCTCTATCCGTACGTGAAATCTCGAGACTACGGAGTGTGCCGTCACATACTTCCTTGCTGCGATAGTGACTGCTTCTTCCTGACCTGTGGCTAGCAATGATCCGATGCATCCCGTAGTGCATGCTATTAATGCTGTCAGCACAGCATGGCGAAAGCTCGTGAACGAGTTTTTATTATTGATTTTCATCGGGTTGCTTCCTTAATGGTTCTATCTAGTGCAAATCCACCCGCTAACTGCGCCGTTTCAGTTGTTGCTACCATTTATCGCTGATCGGCAAACAACAAACTCTAGTCGCCCGCCTCGCCCGTGACGCCGACAATCGTGTGCGCGTTTTGCGTCCACCACTTGAGCAACGGTCGGCATTCCTGCGCACCTGCGCAAGAGAATCCGCTCGCGTCTAAACATTTTAAGATTTCGAGATCGCCTTCGTATTTGAATGTCAAATGTTTCGACCCCTTTTCTTCTCCCGCGAGCTGCGTCATGGCTTCTTCTATCACTTTGTGATTGCCGCGTGGAAAGCAAAAGAGGCAGAATGCGCCTAACCATGAAGAAGTGTGCGACTACGCTTGCAATTTTGGCACTTGTGTCAGCGACACTCGCGCTGGCTGAGGACTTCAAAACCGTTAGCGGTAAGTTGTACAACGACGCCACGATCATCCGTGTCGAAGCGGATGGGATTGTGCTTAAAACAAAAACGGGAATTTCTAAGGTTTATTTCATCGAACTTCCTAAAGACGTTCAGGAACGCTTTCATTACGGTTCTGCGACGCCAACTGGAAAGGCAGTCACGCAACGCATCAACAAGGACGAAAGCGCGAATCACGCCGCGGCGTCTTTCGATGCCGGTACGTTTGCCGATAGGTTTGCGCAAAAAGTCCAAACAAAACTCGACGAACGGGAATCGATCTTACAGGGGAAGCACACGCCCGGTCCGGCAGAGTTGATGGTGATGCGTGAGCTTAATTTCCATAAAGCCTTCTTGGCTGGGATTGCTATCATTGCCTGCGTGCTGTTCGCTATCGTTTGGGCTCGTTTTAAATAAAAAGCAATGACGCGAACAAAGTTCTGAATCGCGGGCCGCTGCCATCGAGTTGGACGCGGCCTCGGCGTCAAAACAAGCCTCGGTGTGGGTGTCGCCGTCATCGGTGAATTGGCATGGCCTCTCTTCCTCGGAAAAGGACGGGGACGGGTTGGGGTACGGTGCTCTCTATGGCAACATCGTAACGCTGCCAAACGGGTTGAACGTGGCCGTACCAGTATAGTTGCTGGCGTTCGTGCTGACGTTGTGCTGGAACGTAAACGTCAAGGTTGCGGTTCCACCGTTGGCGGCGATCGTCCGCTGCGCCGTCGTACCGAGCAGCGAACTAGTGTTAAGCGTGCCACCACCGGTCGACGTGTTATAGATGGTGGGTCCGCCCATCGTGATCTTGGTCAGGTTGCCATTAGTAGCCTGCGGCCAGGTCATGGCCAATCCCGTAAGAATTTGGTCGACCGCACCATTGTTCTGGAAAGTGATTGTGACTTTGGTCGAGCTGAACGTCTTGGTAGTGACGCTGATCGTTAGTGGCGTAGGTGTTGGTGTTGGCGTAAACGTTGCAGTAGCTGTCGCCGTCGGGGTTGGAGTAACCGTTGCCGTTGCAGTAGCTGTAGCAGTACTTGTAGCTGTCGGCGTAAATGCAGCTGTGGCCGTCGGTGTGAATGTAGCTGTGGATGTAGGTGTGAATGTGGCGGCCGGCGTAAATGTTGCCGTCGGTGTTGATGTAGGCGTGGGCATGGGAACGTCGCAGTCAACGAAAGAGGCGCCCTCGAATGTACCGCCGGGAATGTTATTGAAGAAGGAGGTAAAATAGTTAGTGCCATTGAAGGTCACCAGAGCGGTGCCTATACCTGATTCGCTGGGAACAAGGACGTTGCCACCCAGACCTGCGAAGTCGGTCGGAAAATATTGGTAGATCCCGTAGGGTCCCTGCTCATTGAGAGTGATCGCTTGGAAGAGCTCGCCGCCCGAGCAGAAGGTGCACGGAGTCTGTGGGATGACAAGGACGCCTTCAGCCCCGTGCCACTCAACCACATCCAGAGTAACGTTACCGTTGCTATCCATTGAATGGATAGCCCCGGGGATGGTCGTAGAAGTATTGGGATAGTCCTCGTCGCTCACCCAGAGCTCGCCGCCGTGGGGTCCGAACGCGCGCGGCACGACAGCTGGATTTTCAATTTCTCCAATTTGTCCCCCACTGTGGAAGTTGCCGACAGGATTGACATTTCCGGTCCCGTCCACCGCCCACACGCCGCCGCTAAATTTACATGTCACGATCATGTCGAAGGCAAACTGGCCCAATGCGCCCTCATGATCGAACGTAATCCCGGTATGGTCCGGAGAGCAGCCTGCGTCTGGGATGACCGCAAACAATGTGGGGGGATTGGGTAGCCTGATCTGCCAGATATTGGGGCCTGATGTGACAAAATAGTCGCGCGGGGTGAAACCGGCATTCGCGGCCTGGGTTGGAGCGATGGTCAGGTATAATTCCTGGCAGCCACCACCACCAGGAGTCGGGATCTGCGCTATCGGTGCGAACCCGCCAAAGCAGTCAACCTTATCGATGTTTGTGAACCCCGTGAAGCTGCAGTATTCGGTCGCGATCAGATCAGCCGGCGCAGCGGCCACGCCTATGGGTCCGGCCTGATTGGGGGGAGGCTCGGGGTTGTGGACACCGCTAAAGAAGTGGTCATTGGCGGCAGTCGGTGTCGGTGTAAACGTAGCTGTAGCTGCAGGCGTAAAGTGCTGTAGCTGTGGGAGTGGGTGTCGGAGTGTGAGTAGCCGTTGGTGTTGGCGTGGGAGTGAATGTTGCCGTTGTGGTGGCTGTCGCCGTCGCCGTAGCGGTCGGAGTAAATGTCGCTGTAGCCGTCGGTGTTGGTGTCGGTGTGAATGTAGCGGTCGCTGTCGCGGTGGCTGTGGGCGTTGGGGTAGGTGTGAACGTGGCCGTCGCTGTGGCGGTTGCAGTCGGTGTCGGTGTTGACGTTGCCGTCGCTGTTGGCGTGAATGTAGCTGTTGCCGTAGGTGTTGGAGTAAATGTAGCTGTTGCGGTTGCGGTCGCAGTAGGGGTCGGTGTAAACGTAGCCGTAGCTGTAGGCGTAAATGTGGCTGTAGCTGTGGGCGTGGGTGTCGGAGTGTAAGTAGCCGTTGGGGTTGGCGTAGGGGTCAATGTTGCCGTTGCGGTGGCTGTGGCTGTGGCCGTCGCTGTCGCCTTCGGTGTAAACGTGGCTGTGGCTGTTGGCGGCGGTGTGAATGTAGCGGTCGCCGTTGCGGTGGCTGTCGGCGTTGGGGTAGGTGTGAACGTGGCCGTCGCGGTCGCAGTCGGTGTCGGTGTTGACGTTGCCGTCGCTGTTGGCGTGAATGTTGCCGTTGCCGTAGCTGTTGGAGTAAATGTAGCTGTGGCCGTCGCGGTCGCAGTAGAGGTCGGTGTAAACGTAGCCGTAGCTGTCGGCGTGAATGTAGCCGTCGCTGTGGGCGTGGGTGTCGGAGTGTAAGTAGCCGTTGGCGTTGGCGTAGGAGTGAATGTTGCCGTTGCGGTGGCTGTCGCCGTCGGGGTAAACGTGGCTGTGGCTGTTGGCGTCGGTGTGAATGTAGCGGTCGCTGTCGCGGTGGCTGTGGGCGTTGGGGTAGGTGTGAATGTGGCCGTCGCTGTGGCGGTCGCAGTCGGTGTCGGTGTTGAGGTTGCCGTCGCTGTTGGCGTGAATGTTGACGTTGCCGTAGCTGTTGGAGTAAATGTAGCTGTTGCCGTCGCGGTAGCAGTAGGCGTCGGTGTAAACGTAGCCGTAGCTGTTGGCGTAAATGTGGCTGTAGCTGTGGGAGTGGGTGTCGGAGTGTGAGTAGCCGTTGGTGTCGGCGTAGGAGTGAACGTTGTCGTTGCCGTAGCGGTCGCTGTCGGCGTAAATGTGGCTGTAGAGGTTGGGCGAGGTGTTGGCGACACGCATGGCAGCGCGGTATAGCTCTGTCCGCCGATAGCCGCGCCACCTACGCCGTTGCAGAAGTATTGGATAAAATTACCATCGTCTTTCTGCACTCCAGCTGTAGCGAATAGATTGCCGTTGGTCAGGGTACCGTAAATGAGGTCGAAGTGCTGCTGGCTCTCATACAACCTTAGCTCGAAGTTGATCGTGCCGTTGCCCTGGGGGTACAGGGTGCGCCACTCGATGTTGAAGATGCGGTTGGGAGCATTACCAGACACCGAGGTGTAAATCCCGCAGGTGCCTCCAGGGTAACTTGCACAGCCGGGTTGTTGAACCGTGTTGAGGTCGTCCCAGTACGGCATGATGGTATAGTTGTGGGCGGTCCATGGCAGACAGACGTTACTAAAAAAACCATCTATAGTGGTGAACTGGGCATTGCCGTTGGATGATAAAGTCACCGAGGTAAACGTCAGATCATACAGTGCGTAAGAAAACGGTAGCGCGATGGTGGTAACGCAGTCATCGCAGTGATTGCCGATATCCGTCGTTCCAGGCACGATACTGCCGCCGATCTGCGTTATGACATACTGGACGCACGGCGTAGGTGTAGGCGTGTTAGTTGGCGTAGGCGAAGCAGTGGCCGAAGGCGTCGGCGTAGGTGAAGCGCCTAGCACGAAGTTAACGAAGACATCTTGTTGCGAGCTGCCGGTGATGATATTTCGCCCGTCGGTCCACCCGCCGATGGCCGTGTTCCCGAAGGAGCTGTGGTAATCGTAGTCACCCTCATAGGTCGCGATTACGTTCCCATCGGGCTGGGCCGGCAGTGGGCTTAGCGCCCGCCCGACCATGTCATCGGGCTGCCAGGTCGCACCGTTATCAAGCGAGACGCGCCCCCAGCGCCGGTAACAGTTCTGCGTAGGCGAACCGACCGTGCAGTTCAGGTCGGCCCCGCCGTTCACTTCGCGCTGGTCGTACCAGCTGGCGAAGAGCACCCCGCTCTGGGTCGCCGCCAACGAGGGCTGCCATTGCATGGCTGTGCCTGAGTCGGTGTTCAGCTTGACAGGTGTGCCCCAGGTTAAGCCAGCGTCGGTCGACCGGATGTAGTAGACGTCGCCGTGGTCGGTCGCGTTAGCGCAATACATGGGCTGGCCGCAGGCGGCGTAGTCAAGACTGACCACATTGCCGTTGGCCGCCGGCTCGCCCCAGCCCATGTGCCGCCACATGGTGCTGAAAACGGTGGCGAAGTAGCCGGGGTTAGCGCGACCCGGTCCCTGAAAGCCCGGCCCGGCGTTGCTGCTCGTCCAAGTCACACCACCGTCGGTGGAGCGATACATGACATTCTGGCGGACGGTTAGGCCGCCGCCGTTCTCGTTCATCGCCGCTACGTAAACACGGCCACTGCCTTGCAGGTCGCCGGTGATCTGAACGTCGCGAATGAAGCTGGAGTTGAGCTGCACTGGCGTCCAAGTGGTACCGTTGTCGGAGTAAACGACGTAGAGTGCGCCGCCACCGACGTTGAAGTCGTTATAGGAAATGTACATCCGCCCGTAGTAAGGGCTGGCTGGGTTGTTATCCACCCACATGCTCGGGCGGTCGTCGGACGTGCCGTTGTGCGCGCACGCACCGGTGGTCCAGGTGATGCCATTCGTCGAAGTCCACAGGCCAATGCCCTGGGCTCCGCAGCCGGTCGCCACCAGGTCGCCGGCAAACCACATGCTCAGGTGCGCGTTGTACACCACGATCGGGTCGCCCAAGTTGGTGCCGTGGCCGGAGCAAAGGGCCAAGCTGGCGTGCCAGGTGGCTCCGTTATCGGTTGAATAAGAAATGCCGCTGTAGCAGCTGGGCGCAGTGCGGCTGTCGTTGTAGTTGACGACCCAGGTGTTGTTGGGGCCGCCCCATTCCATGCTCTCCGACTGGGTAACATGGGGATAGGTGCCGTCCGGGAGAATGACATCTACGTCGGTGCCACCGATGAACAATGGCGCCGGCAGCAATCCTTTGATCCACTGGGAGAATTTGCTCGGCTGAGAGGGTTCATTGCTAGTGGAAGCTGAACCGCCCTCCGCCGCGCCGCAAGCGATCATGATGAGGCCGGCCCGAAAGTTCTCCTGCTTGTCGATGCCCTCCTCGTGAATCTGGGAACAATCAAATCCAGGCGGTAGCACGCTAAGATCGATCGAGCCAAGGGTGGGGTTATATTTCTGCTGTACTTTTGCGTAGCTCGCAGCGCTGGCGGAAAACGCGCCCAAGCCCAGCAGCGCCAGAAGGATACCGGCCAGGACTATAAACAGGCCAATTAAGATGCGCGGCTCAAGAAAGGCTAATTGTGAAACGGATTTCTTTTCCATGGGGGGTCATGGTGTGGATGAAATTTGGGCGGCACGGTGTCCTGCGCCATGTGATCCATCTCAGCTTGGGATGAAGTTTTCAGAATTGTTCAGGGGGAAATTTGGAATTGTTCAGGGGAAATTCGAAAAATTTGGTCGAGTCTGCAAGCTCCCTCGGACGGTGTCAATACAATTTTCTTAGGGTGCCAATACTATTTTCTTAGGAGACCGAAGAAATTATTAAACCGCAGATTCCGCTAACGCAGAGCCGGAGACGCGGCGACTTGAATCTAGCCCGGGAAGAATGGGGTCGCGTCTAAACGGCGTGTTGCCCAAATCGGATTGAAGCGAAGGTTTTGGAGGAAGATCGGCAAGAGAACATTCGTCAGGCTGCGTGGAGGCTCGAGTGGTTCATTGGCGTCAGGCTCGTGCGCAGTCAGACTATGAAGGAACTTTAGAGCAAACACTCTATAAGTGAAAGCCGATGGCGCTGCTGCCGCCATTGCGGCACTGCGCTTGGGATTTTGAAGGGCCAGCAGGATGCGCATGTTCTGGATGGCAGCAATCAGGTAATCTTGAATTCGCTGGCGCCAGAGGCGCAAAACGTTGTTCCATCAGATGTTGGCGACGTTTACGATCGCGCCGAGCGGCATGCTGCGGGCTGGGCACGGGGCGGACTGCCGCCTTCGCCAAGGCTACGGCGTGCCAAGGGAGACCGCCGCTCCTTGCAAGCCCTCGCCATTCCTGCTAAGCCGATGCGGTGAAACGGCTTCTTTGGATCGATATCTCAAAGGGTCTGGCAATTCTCTTCGTTGCTTACTTTCATTTTTTCAGAACGTATTTCCAATTCGGCGTTCTTCCGCCATCTGACTGGAGCAATCTCGCGGCGGGCGCGCTGACCATCCTGAGATTGACCTGGTTCAAAGTGTCGGGGCTCGGGTTCCACGCTGTCGGCGTGTTCATCATCTTAAGCGGCTGGACGCTGATGCAATCAACGATGCGACGCATCGAATCCGGTCCTATCGCCTGGGCCGGCTGGTATCGCGCGCGATTCCTGCGGCTTTATCCAATGTACTGGGTAGCGCATTTGGTTTATTTGCTTTCCCCATTCGTGGCGCGCCTCGAACCGGTGGACGACCGGATCGCGCTAAGTCTGCTCGGCCTTCGTTTCATCGATATCCAGGACAACTTCATGTACCTGAACGCGGCGTGGTGGTATTTCTCCATGCTGATCCAATTTTATTTGATCTTTCCCCTGCTCTTTTGGGCAGCCCGCCGATTCGGGCCGGGGTTCTTTTTGCTAGTGGCGTGCGCCGCCGGCTTTTTCGCGCGCTACGCGTTGCTCGTGCTGTGGCCGCAAAATGGATTGTGGGTCCTTGGCGGTTTCGCGATCTGTCGCTTGCCCGAGTTTGCGCTCGGAATCTCGCTCGCAATGTGGCACCGCCAATCGGCTGCGCGCGTGGAATGGTTTCTTCTTCGCGGCGCTGGTTTCGTAGTCGGACTAATCCTGTATCCCGCAGCGCTGCAGCTCTATCACGGCCTCTACGATTACATTTTTGTCGATTTCGCTACCGGCGCGTGTTGCATGCTCGAGATCGTCGGGATCGCCGGAATTATTTCACTATTTAACAATCCGGCGAAACTTTTTGGGTTGGTCGGACTCTATTCGTATGGCTTCTATCTCATTCACCAACCTTATGTGATCTGGCTCGGACTTCGCATTCGCGAGGTGCCGATCTGGATGTTTCTGTTGATTTGCATCCCGACCCTCGCCCTGCTCAGCGCGTGGGGAATGATATTGGAAAAAGGAACCAACGCCCTGGTGACCCGACTCGTCTCGTCGAGAAAACCCGCGCCCGCCTAGACTTGTTTTTTCTCGCTTTCTTCCAATAGCACTCGCAGTTCAGCGAGTGCTTCGCGATCCTTGGGTCCTCCTGCCGCTTCCTTAATACGAATCAGCGTCGGGAGATCGATACATTTGAATCGCACTCCGAAAGCTTCGACTTCGAACGAATGCGCCAGCAAATCCTGATAAGCCTCGCCACCGGCGACTTCGCCAAGGAGATCAATGTCACCAAGCTCGGTTGTGAGAGTAAAATTCAAGCGGCTGCGAATTGTTTTGGCATCCCATGTAAATGGCAAACCCGGCGGTGGCTCGCGAAGATACGGGCGATAAGGCGCCAGAGCGCTGGCGAGCCGCTCAATGTTCCCTCGGCTGCGCGAGTAAACAACATCGACGTCAAACGTGACGCGCGCGGATCCGTGCAGAATCGCAGCCATTCCGCCGATGAGAATGAAATCGACCTTTGCGCGGACAAGCGGAGGAATGACCTGCGCGAGATCAACGGCCATTGCTCTGTCTGTCGCAGGTTTTTACCCGCCCGCCGCAGTTCTTCCACCATTTGCAACACGCGCAAATGCTTTCGAGCGCGTTCTTCGAAGCTCAGTTTAAGATTCTGCCGCAACAAAGTGCGGTCGATGTCGCGCATGAGATCGCGCACCGTGGCGTCTTCTGGAGCAGCTGCTTTCATGCGATCAAATATATCATGATGAGTAGCGCGCAGCCATACCCGAATAGCCTCATCTAAGGCCAAGACCACACCCGTCCGACAAAACGATTTGGATTCACAATGGCTCGAACGTTTGGTTTGGAGAAGAAACAAGCGCCGTGGGCATCTGCGCTGGTTTTATGGGGTCATGCGCAAAATGTTCGGCAAAGACTTTAGGCCGGCAAAGATTCAAATGCGCGTGCCTGGCCTCGTCTGGGGCGGCATTGCCATGGAAGCGGCTCTTGGACGCAAGAGACTTGTCTCCCTCCGCTACATTCAACTGGGAAAGATCCGCGCCGCGGCGCGCACCGGTCGCCCCTCCTGCATAGACGTCAATTCTGCCGTGGGCAGAAAAGCCGGGCTGAGCGATGAGAAACTGCGCGCCGTTCTCGGCCAGGACACCTCGCCTTTCAATGATACCGAACGATTAGTTATCGAACTGGCCGATGCTATGACACACACGCCGGCGAATGTTTCCGATGATTTGTACGCGCGTTTAGGCAATCAATTTTCAGAAGAGCAACTGATGCAATTGGGCGCGCAAATCGCGTTCGAAAATTATCGGGCACGCTGGAACCGAATCTTTGATGTCGAGAGCGATAATCTTTAGCAGGGCAGGACGACTTCCTAGCGGTTGAAGAAAGTCAGCGTGCGGTAGGGCGGCGACCGCCGGGCGCGCCGAAGGGACCGGATGGCCCGCAGTCCGTCCCTACCATTAACCGCTTCGGACCGAACGCAGCTTAGCTCTGATCTTTTTCACCAGATCTCGCGGAGTGCGTCACAACTTGATTGTAATCGCACCTTCATTCGGCTGCGGTTCTTCCAGATCAGCGAACTGACTGCGCAACAACACCGCATTCATAAAATGCCCGTGGCGACTACGCAGCTGCTTTTCAATTAGTCCGTAGTCACCGCGAAGAAAGACAAAGTTCACATCAGAATTCACACGCAGACGATCGCGATATTTTTATTGGAGAGCGGAGTAGGCCAGCACCGTGTCCTCTCTCTCGGCCAGAAAGCGCTCGATTCGTCCGCGCAAACGTTCCAACCTGATGAGAAGCTCGACTTTCTTTCCGAAATGCTGTAGAAATTTTGGCTTTAATGGAGACCACGGAGTCCACCTCAGGCCTTGACTTGGTAGTGTGTGCATGCGGAGAACGCGAATATACCGCGCGCGATGCAATCGATGCGGCTATTTTCAGGGGCGAGTTAGACGTAAAGTGGAAAGAATTTCTCCACCAAGTCGCAGCGGAAAGACGGGCGGATGAGCTAGACCTTGAGGCAAACGAGTCCGCGATTTCGAGTGCAGCGGAAGCGTTTCGTTACGAATACGATCTGATCACCGCCGAGGAAACGGAAGCATGGCTGGCAAATCGAGGGCTCACGCTTGATGACTTCGCCGACTACCTTACCCGTGAATACTACGCCAGTAATCTTGAAGAAGAGATTATTCCCGACGAAATAGAATATTCTTCTGCGGACGCTGAGCTACGCCAGTCGTTCCTTGCGGAACTAATTTTATCCGGAGAATTGGACCGAATGACCAGTGATTTAATCGTGCGCCTGGCGGCACGATGTGCTGGAAAGGAGTTACCGCCAGACACCATTGCGACCGAAAAGCGGAAATTCCTCCATCGGAATGAGATTAAATCGGCACAACTGGCGAATTGGCTGGAGCAACTGAAACGCGATTCGAAATGGCTAGATGAGATGCTCGCCATGGAGGCCGCATACCGGAAACATTGCGACACACTGCTTGTCCCTGAAGCGCGTCAACGCGAATTGCTAGCTTTGCGGCTGCCCTTGACGAGATTCGAAACCGAAGTGATCGAGGTGGAATCGCTCGATGCCGCCCGGGAAGCGCTGTTTTGCGTGCGTGAGGACGGCATGTCAATGGAAGAAGTGGCAACCGAGGGACGCTATCCTTACCGACGTACGGACTTTATTTTGGAAGATCTTCCCGTCGATGCGCAGCACAGATTCCTAAGTGTTTCGGCTGGGGAGGTGCTCAAACCCCTTGGTCATGGCGACGGATTTGAACTGTGTCGCATCCTTAAGAAAATTGAGCCCCAACCCGATGACCCAAACGTAAAATCGCGGATCGATCAAAGGCTCATTGATCGACATTTCGCCGAGCTTACCAGCAAATATACGCACCGACGGCTCGGTGCCGTTTCCACTCCCGAGATGAAAGTAAAGGACAGCGAGACTCTGCGGCGTTCATCGGTTTTCCGCTTTCTTTCCGATGAGCATTTTGGCGCGATTGAGCCGCTTCTGCAGGAAGAACACTACGATTTCGGCGACGTGATTGTAAAACAGGACGATCCGGCTGACTCATTTTACGTTCTGACACGTGGACGTGCGCGCGCTCTCAAAATTAAGCCTGATGGTGAAGAAATCCCACTGGGAGTGCTAAAGCCAGGCGACTCGTTCGGAGAAGCCGCCTTAGCGGAGGGTGGAACCCGAAACGCGACCGTACGGTGCAGTACAGGGGTAGATGTTTTGCGGCTCGATCGCGATGATTTTACGGAGCTCGTCCGTCGCGTACCCGATCTGAAGCAATATGTCGAAACAACCGGCCGGGACAGGGCTCTGCAAAGTTTCCTTTATCAGTTCAGCAATTTTGGCCGGCTTCCGACAGCTGTGTTGCGCAGTGTGATCGACAAGTTAAAACCAATCACATTTGAAAAAGGCAACCTGATCATTCGTGAAGGAGACGACGCTGGACCCCTTTACATCCTCCAGAAAGGACGAGCGCGCGCCTTCGCCGGAGGTGACGGACAGGTGCGGAACCTCGCGTTTTATCGCGAGGGTGATTTCTTTGGTGAATTGTCGATCCTAAACGGATCGCGGCGCGCAGCGTCAGTAGAAGCATTCTCAGACTGCCAATTGCTCTCCCTCGAACCCAACTCGGTACAAGACTTACGGCACCGGTTTCCCGAGTTCGACAAACTGCTGAGCGAGCGACTCGCGCTTTACCAGGCGAAAACCGAAGCGCGTATTCCGCTTGATTTCATGACCGAACTGCTGCCTGCGGAAACGCAGGTGCAGAACAAAGTGGAGCTGGATAGTGAGCAGGCTCCGAGCGAAACCGAGGGGAAAGAAGAGCCGTTCAAGGATGAGCGCGGACTGTTTCGCAAACGCGGCAAGCGCATCCGTAAAGTCGACCACATCCTGCAGATCGACGAGATGGATTGCGGTGCAGCCAGTCTCGGAATGATTTGCCGGTATTTCGGCCGCAAGGTAAGCCTGGCACGGATTCGGCAGCTCTGTCACACGGCTACGGACGGCACCAGCCTCAAGGCACTTTCCCGCGCCGCAACTGAGCTCGGCCTGGCGGCGCGTGCACTGAAGATCTCGCTTCGCAATCTCTCGCTCATGCCCCTGCCAGCGATAGTGCACTGGGAGGGCAACCACTGGATCGTGCTCTACGATGTCGATGAGCAGTTTGTGCGCGTGGCCGATCCCGCGGTTGGGTTGCGGAAACTTCCGCGCCGCGAATTTGAAGCGAAGTGGACAGGCTACGCTGCGCTGTTCGATTACACGCCTGCATTCGAACAAGCTCCGGAAAGCAAGCCAACGCTGGCGTGGGTTCTTCCATTTCTTGCGCGATTCAAGGTGATCTTGCTTCAGGTGCTGGGGCTGGCCGTCGCTGTCAGCGTCCTTCAACTGCTCTTCCCAGTGTTCACCCAGATGGTGGTCGATAAGGTCATTGTCGAAAACGATGTCGGCCTGTTGAAGACGATCCTGCTCGGCATGATCGCGGCCATCGTCTTCGTGCAGCTCTCCACTCTCGCCCAGGAATATCTGCTGGCTTTTGCGGCCGTGCGCCTTGATACGACAGTTCTCGATTTTTTGAGCCGGAAACTTCTCTCCCTTCCCATGACTTATTTCACGAGCCGCCGGACAGGCGACATTCAACGCCGGCTCGATGGTGCGAGGCAGGTTCGGCAATTTGCCGTGCAACAGGGAGTTGGCGCTTTGCTGGCAGCAGTCTTTCTCGTAGGCGCACTAATTTTGATGGCGATGTACAGCCCGCTGCTTACGCTGGCGTTTTTGGCGACGACCCCGGTTTATGTGGGGCTAATGATTTTTTCGGTAAAGGTGCTACGCCCGCTCTATCACGGGGTGGAAGAAAGCCAGGGC
This sequence comes from uncultured Verrucomicrobiae bacterium, assembly GCA_963840305.1. Classification (GTDB taxonomy): domain Bacteria; phylum Verrucomicrobiota; class Verrucomicrobiia; order Chthoniobacterales; family UBA10450; genus Udaeobacter. The sequence goes on along the minus strand of CAWIYE010000012.1, from coordinate 107,247 downwards.
AAATACAGTTCGCATCAAATCGATGCCATCAAAGGCATCGAGGCAGTGAAAGCGGCATCAGCCGAGAGTGCCTTTCGTGACGCCATGCTGAACGAGTTTCTCTCCGTCTCACAAAAACTTTTCAAGGCGACCTTTATCGTGATGTCGTACGACAGCGTTCTGCAAAGCATCGGTCTGCTCTCTACTGCGATTTTTTTGTGGGTCGGCGCGACGCAAGTCATTCATGGACACTTGAGCGTTGGCGGTTTTGTCGCGTTTAGCTCACTGACGGCGATGGCCTACGCGGGAATTTTGCGCGCGCTCGGAGTTTGGGACAGCATGCAAAACGCCGCCGTCCTCCTGAATCGGCTAAACGATATTTTCGAACAGGAGCCGGAGCAAGGTCATGATCGTTCCCGACTCATCCCGGTGCATAGCCTCGAAGGGCACCTCCAGCTTCGCGGAGTTAGTTTCAAATACGGCGGCCCCGAATCGCCCAATATTTTAAAGAACATCACCCTCGACCTGGCCCCAGGGCGCATGGTGGCCTTCGTCGGTCGCAGCGGTTGTGGCAAAACGACGCTCATTAAATTAATTGCCGGCCTGCTCGAGCCTACGGAAGGGACCATCTTTTTCGACAATGTCGATCTAAAAACTCTCAATTATCGCGATGTGCGCCGGCACGTGGGAATAGTGCTTCAGGAAAATCACATGTTTAACGAAACGATTGCGCGCAATATTTCGTTTGGCGATCTGGAGCCAGATCTCGATCGGGTGCTTGCCGCCGCACAAGTCGCTGCGGCGCACGATTTCATCATGCGTCTTCCGCTTGGTTACGAGACGAAGATTGGCGAATCGGGTCTTTCTCTTTCAGGTGGCCAGAAGCAGCGCATCGCAATTGCGCGGGCAATCTACAATAATCCGCCAGTGTTGATTTTTGATGAGGCAACCAGCGCGCTCGACACGGAATCGGAGCGCGCGATCCAGGACAATCTCGGTCGATTAATGGCTGGCCGCACCACGATTGTGATCGCGCATCGGTTGAGCACGATTCGCGAAGCGCACGCCATCGTGGTGCTCGAACAGGGAAGCATTGCTGAGATTGGCACCCACGATGAGCTGATGGCCCAGCGTGGCCTGTATTATTATCTTTCAAGCCAGCAACTGGGGATCTAAAGCAGGTTCTCCCATGAGCTCACAATTAACCGAACGCGGCTCGCTTGATGTGGAATCCGAGATGTTGCCACAGGAGCCGCCGCCTTGGATCATCCGTTCGACGGCCTGGATATTGCTGGGGGGCTTTTTGTTGGCGCTGCTGATCGCAATTGTAATGCGATTGCCGGAGACGGTACGCTGTCCATTCGTCCTGGTCCCCGATACCGGCGCCGATCCGGTCCAATCACCCGTGCGAGCTATCATTAGCCACGTTGGAGTGGACGAAGGTCAACCTGTAAAAGCCGGAGAAGAATTATTCGTCTTACGTTCTGATGAGATTCGCGGTCTGGATACTGACTTCCGGACGCTCACGGAAGACTTACGCAGCAGGGAAGAAAGCGTCGCTCGAAATGAGAGTGCTTATGCCGCGCAACTTGGGATGAAAAATGCAGAGATTGAACAGGCAAAGAGCGAAGTAAAATTTCGTGAGAACCATGCTAACACCAGCCGCGACCTCGTCACGCGCATGGAGAAGTTAACCAAGCTGGGCGGCGAATCGGAAATCGACCTCATAAAGTTGAAGCTCGATTTAGCCGGTTCGGAAAAAGATTTGAGCGTCGCCCAAAGAACTGTGCAGCAGGTGAATCTCGACCGTGAGCGAATGGAGACGGAGCACGTCCGCCAACGAGCTGAGCAGCAATCTGAAATTGAAAAGTTAAAAATGCGCATCGGCGCCTTGAAGACCGACCTGAAAAATACGCAACAGAACTTGCTTACGATTCGCAGTCCATACGAGGCCGTGATCATCTCCATGGATCAACGGAGCGTGGGCACTTTCGTGCAGCAGGGACAAGTGCTTTGCCAACTTGCGCCAAAGGATGCAAAGCCCCGGGCCCGGATGACCTTAACTGAAGTCGGCCTCCCGAAGCTGACTGTGACGCAGCGGGTCCGCTATTTTTTCGAGGCCTACCCATATCAGCGTTATGGCACAGTAACTGGAAAACTCGATTGGATTAGCCCGTCGGCTGTCACTACCAGCGACGGATCGCGCTTCACTGCGTTGGGATCGCTGGACCGCTATGATATCTTCTCGCGCGCAGGAAAAATTCTCCCGCTCCGCGTCGGTATGCGGGGAGACGCGCACATCATCGTTGGTAGCCGGACGATGATCGAATATGCATTTGAACCGATTCGCCAGCTACGAGAGAGCATGAAGCAATAAGTTTCGGTGCAAGAACCCCCGTCCAGACTAAGACTCGAAGACCTGACTACGAGCAACGCCGCCATGGCGCGTTGTTTGCAGTTGGCGGCGATGGCCGCGAAATCGGATGTACCGGTGGTGCTCCTGGGTGAAACGGGCACAGGCAAAACTCTGCTCGCCCATGCGATCCACAATTCATCAACGCGAGCAGGCCAGCCGTTCATTGCCTTTAACGCCTCGGCAATCAGCGACACACTGCTCGAGAGCCAGCTATTCGGTCATGAGCGCGGGGCTTTCACCGGCGCGCAGCAAAGCTTCAAGGGAAAATTCGAGCTCGCCGATGGCGGCACGATATTCCTGGACGAAATCTCGGAAATGAGTCCGCTCGCACAGGTGAAAATCCTGCGCGTGCTCGAATACGGTGAATTTGAGCGGCTCGGTTCCGAAAGAATGCTCACTTCCAACGCGCGAATCCTCTGCGCCTCAAACTGCTCCCTACGCGAGCGGGTGCGATTGGGAAAATTTCGTGAGGACCTTTATCAGAGATTGAACGGCTTGACCTTGCTTATCCCGCCGCTACGCGAGCGGGTGGAGGAGTTGCCGGCATTGATTGCGACGGAATTGAAAGCTCGCAGCGTTAAAAGAAGGCAAAGACATCGCGGCTATTCACCCCGAGGCCATGGAAAAATTGCTTCGTCATCGGTGGCGCGGCAACCTGCGCGAGTTGAGCCACACGGTGCGCACCATGACGTTGTTTTGCAACGGCTCGGTGATTCTGCCCGAACATGTCGTTTTTCCTCCGGATCTGGAGCACACACACCCGATTGCTATAGCGTCCGCTGTCTCAGCGGACTTCGCGCCAAATGCGCTGAGGACAGCGCACACTACAGCAAATGATCATACCGCAGACAATAATGTCACCGATCTTTCGTTGGACTGCGCGATCAAAAGGCATGTCCGCCTCGTATATGACCAAGCCAATCGAAGCCAGCGGCAGGCTGCAAAATTGCTAGGCATTTCTCGCTCCACGCTCGCCCGTTATCTGCGCAGTGCGGTCGAAAAGTGAACCACGATGGCCGAAAAAGCAGCCAGGGCGGCCTAAAAATAGACCCAAGGCAGCTCCGGTTACTTCCCTCGCCGATTATCAGTTTCCGACAGAACAGATTTCTGCGTAAATGCTTGTCGATTAACGATAAATGCCAAACTGCCCCTTCAATATTCTCATGCGATTTCAGGACTTGGCACGAATATTGGTAACAAGAACAGTCAACCGTGAGTGCTCCGAAGAATAAAAAGAATGCGCCCGCCGGCGAATCAGGAAATCAAAGGCCTAAGCGCAGAAAAGAAAAAGTGATTCGTCTGGATGACCTGATTCCAAAACAGGACGTTACAGGCGGGCATCAATTGCTCTTCGGTGCCACGGACACACCAACACAAACCAACCCGAAAGAAAACTAAAATGCCAGCAAAAAAGCTAAGAAAAAGATCAAAGTCCAAGACCTCAAGCCCAAAGAAAGACGCCAAAGGTGGCGGTCCCGAGTTCACACAATCCCCACCCCAACAACCCCCACACCAACAATCCCCACACCAACAATCCCCGCAACCTGCACCCCGGCAGTTGCTAAGAAGGTCAAGGAACCGCACTGTTGGTTCGATCCCGCGGTGCGGTGTCACACTTAACCAACGAGAAAAGAGTTAAATGGCAGCAAAAAAAGCTAAGACGAAAATCAGAATCCAAGACCTCAAGCCCAAAAAAGACGTCAACGGCGGCCGCCTGCCCCCAGGCCTCCCAACGGGCAACTCCCCTGGACATAATTCCCCCCACGGCCCCACTCCCCACATCAAAAACGGCCCATAACAATCCCAAAGGCATTTCCTAGGACCAACGCCCCTGTCCCCCCCGCCTGGTTTCTAGGAAGTGCTGCTAGCAAAGGAACCGCACTGCTGGTTTCGATCCGGCGGTGCGGTTTTTTATGTACAAATTTTGCGATTACCCGGCCGTCAGCGCCACAGCGAATCGCATCGCTAATCGCAGGAGGCAAGTTGCGGAGTCACACTGAAGGAGGCGCGCAATTCGCCGCGGGGCGAAATTCTTTGAATGCCCTGCTTGTCTTCGAATGCGCGTTGTTCGTGATGATCAGTCAGGCCCCAGCAAGGCTCGACGCAAAGAAACGGTCCGCCATCGGACCACAAGGTCATATAAGGAACACCGGTAAGATCCAGAGTCACCCAGCGGCCACTCGGCGGATCGACGTAGGAGAATCGCGGCCTTGGAACATCGACCAGTTCGAGAATGATCGAACCGGATAACTCACTTCGATGAAAATGGCATTTCGCCACCCGGGAATTCGATATCGCGCGTTTCCCCTGACAAATAATTGCCGGGCGAAAAGTATCTGCGGTAAAGACCTTTCGGCATTTGAAGATGAAAGCGTTTCGAACGAAGTCGCTGCGAAGCCCGGATGCAATCCGAACGCCACATGCGCGGTCAGTTCGGGCTCGTGGTTTTGAAACTCGAAAAGAACGCTGAGCGTGTTCAACTCGATCTTGTATGTTAGATCCAGACTGACTCTCAACGGGTATTCAACAGGCGAAAAGTCCTCCGGAGTAATTCGATATTTCAACGAAGCGCCGCTGCCCTCACCGGAAAATCCCGCAAAGCGCCACGTCTTGGAGCGAAGGAACCCATGATTCCCGCCTTTGATTTCGCGGCCTCGGTAAAGGCTGCGACCATTCTTGAGCCGGTGAAGGTAATAACCCATGACCGTCGCGTGGTTTGCCCAACCCTGAGACGGCATTGACAGATCGTTGTCGCGATAAAGAAAACCCGTCCATTGGCCGGCCTCGTTGATTCGCGCCAGACTAATTAGTTCCGCCCCGAGCCGCGAGACAACGATGCGCAGGCCGTTCTCCTCATCAGTCAAAACGTCGAGATGTCGATCTTCGCGTTTTTCCTCGGAGTGCGAAAACTTCATCGCGTCTGGATAGACGTATTCGCCGCTCCCTGTAGCCACGGCGCTGTGCGCCGTCTTGAGTCATGCGCGGTTCGATCCACAACGAGTCAACGCCCCTGCCAGGGAGACGAATTGGCTACAACGAAACGCTCATGGGAACAAGCCGCGCACCTGTTTGGCTTTGATGACGCGTTCGACGCCGGTGGCCATGGCCGCTGTGCGATGCGAGACTTTGTGTTCCTTCGCCCGCTTGATCACTTGCGCAAATGAATGCTCGAGGATGCGGAAAAGTTTGTCGGTCACTTCCGATTCCGACCACAGAAACGCCTGCAAACCCTGCACCCACTCGAAGTAGGAGACGATCACGCCGCCGGCGTTGCAGAGAATGTCCGGGATCACGAAGATCTCGTCCCAACGCGTGCTCGAGAATCAGGTCCGCGTCCGGCGTGGTCGGACCGTTGGCGGCTTCAGCAAGGATGCGGCATTTGAGTTGGCCGGCATTTTTTCCGGTAATGACGCGATCAACCGCTGCGGGAACGAGAATGTCGCACGGCAGCGTGAGGAATTCTTTTGGATCGACGTGATCACCCTGAGCGAACGCCCGCAGGTTTCCCTTCTTTAGCATGTGCTGTTCGGCCGCTTTCACGTCGATTCCCTTGGGATTGTAAATCGCAGCATACGCGTCGCTGATCCCGACGACTTTGACACCGCTCTTGTACGCGAGCGAAAGAGCTGCTACCGAGCCGACGTTGCCAAATCCCTGCACGATGGCAGTGCACTTTTCGGGATCCATCTTCAGCATGTTCATGGCGCGCTCGATCAGATAAACAACACCGCGCCCGGTTGCTTCACGTCGGCCTTCGGTGCCGCCGATGGCGACCGGTTTGCCGGTAACGATTTCATTGACGGCGTAACCCATGTAAACGGAGTAGGTGTCCATGAACCAGGCCATGATCTGTTCATTGGTGCCCATGTCCGGCCCCATGATGTCCGTATGCGGCCCGACGAACGGGATCATTTCCTGCATGTATCGGCGCGAAACAGCCTCCAGTTCCGTGCGCGATAATTTGCTGGGATCAACTGCAACTCCGCCCTTCGCACCGCCATAGGGCAACTGGGCCAGCGCGCATTTCCAGCTCATCCACATTGCCAGCGCGGCCGTTTCGCCCATTGACAACGAAGGCGCGAACCGCGTGCCGCCCTTGGTCGGGCCGAGCGCGATGTGATGTTGCACGCGATAACCTTGGAAAGCTTTCGTGCTTCCGTCGTCCATGTGCACCGGCAACGTCACGGCGACGGCGCGCTTCGGGTACGTCGCCCACTCGCGGTCGCCCTTGTCGATGTTCAGATAATTGGCGATGACGCGAAACTGCTCGCAGGCCATCTGGAAAACTGCGTCATCGTAAATCGTCGCGGATGAATTTGGCGAAACCTCAGCGTCCATTGGAAAGTTGCTATTTGCGCTGGTGAAGTGACGCCGTCAAATCGAAAACTTCGGAGTGCGGCGACAGGTTGAGGTTGGGTAGCGCACGCGTCACGCGTGCCGGCGAGCGCGTCCCGCGATCGCGAACCTTCCTAAGCGCAAAGTCGGCTCCGCCGGATCGCGGTTACAGAAAGATTGTTTCGGCGCGACGCCGAAACCAGCACGCGAAACGCGTGACGCTACCCAGACTGTTTGCTACAGAGCATTTGATCCATTTGTGTCGCATTCAGGTATCGTGCGCCACAAATGAAAATTGAAACTTTAGCTGTTCATGCGGGACACGACATTGATCCTGCCACCGGAGCAGTTGCTACCCCAATTTATCTTTCCACGACGTTCGAGCGCGACATCGAAGGGACGTATTCGCGCGGTTTCATGTACACGCGTAACGCTAATCCCAACCGCGACGCCTTGGAACGCGGCATCAGTGCGCTCGAGGGCGGCGCGACCGCTGCGGCATTCGCCTCCGGCACAGGCGCGACCACGTCCATCTTTCAAGCGCTGTCGCCGGGCGATCACGTCCTTGCGCATGTGGATGCTTACTACGGCACGTCGCGCTTGATCCGCGAAATTTTTCTGCGCTGGGGACTGCAAGCCGACTTCATCGACATGAGCAACGTCGCGGCGGTGAAGAAAGCGTTGAAGCCAAATACAAGACTCGCCTGGATCGAAACGCCGTCCAATCCGCTATTGAAAATTGTCGATCTTGCCGCCGTCGCCGAACTCGTTCACGACGCCGGCGCGCTCTGCGTTTGCGATAACACGTGGGCGCCGGTGCTGCAGCGGCCATTCGATCTGGGCGCCGATCTTATTCTTCATTCAACCACAAAATACTTCGGCGGCCATTGCGACGTTCTGGGCGGAATCGTCGTTGCAAAAGAAGACAGCGATTTCTTCGAGCGGATCCGCGGCATTCAATACGAGGGCGGTGCTGTCCCCTCGCCGTTCGATTGCTGGCTGATCCTGCGCGGAATGCGCACATTGCCATGGCGGATGCGCGCGCATTCGGAAAACGCCATGAAAGTTGCGGACTTCCTCGCGCAACATCGAAAAGTGGCACGCGTCCATTATCCCGGATTGCGGTCGCATCCCGGACACGAGATCGCCGCGAGGCAGATGTCGATGTTTGGTGGAATGCTTTCGTTCGAAGTGAAGGATGGCTACGATGCGGCGATGTCGGTCGCGGCGAAAACGAAAATCTTTATTCGCGCCACGAGCTTGGGTGGCGTGGAAAGCTTGATCGAGCATCGCGCATCCATCGAAGGAGCGGGGACAACTTCGCCCGAAGGTTTGCTGCGGCTATCCATCGGGCTCGAAAACGCGGACGATTTGATAGAGGACCTCGATCAAGCGCTAGGGTAACGGCGATTCTTGTAGGGCGTTTCTGTGAAACGCCATGGCGTCTGACATAGACGCGCTACAATTCAGGCCGCCATCTATTAACACCGGCCTTCAGGCCGGTGCAGCACGCGCACAATGCAATAAGCCGTTTAAACGGCTTCCGCTGCGCCGCGCGTGAACCACCGGCTTCAAACCGGTGTTAATGGAAGCGCCGCCGGAAAACATCGATGATGTCCTGCACCTCGCTGACCCGCAAGAGAAACGCCGCGCCGAAAAACGCCGCTGCGCCAACTGCAATTGTTCCAAGCAATACGCCCAACTTCTGGAAAAACCTCATGTCCGCCCACGCATCCAGCCAACAAGTAATTTGCCGCCCAGCAGACCAACGCCAGTAGCGCGCCCGCGAGACAAATTTTTCCAAGGGCAAGCAGCATCTGGCGCGTTTCAAGCCTGCGCGTATGCCGGCGCATCAGCGCGTAAAGCAACAGAAAATTGATCGTCGCAACGAGGCTCGTCGAAAACGCCAGGCCGCGGTGTCCCCAGCCCGAGCCGGAATGTAAAAAGCCAGTTAAGAAAAAGATTCGCGCCGATCGCCAGAAAACTCACCACCATTGGAGTGTTGCGCTTTGCCAATCGCGTAAAACGCAGGCGTCAACACTTTCAACACCGCATAAGAAACAAGACCGATCGCGTAAAATTGCAATGCACCAGCAGTCTGCCGCGTCATCTCGGCTGTGAACCGTCCGTGCTGATAAATCACGCTGATGATTGGCGACGCCAGCATGGCGAGCCCGATCGCCGACGGAATCGTTAGCAAAAACGCGAGCCGCATTCCGCGCGCAAGAATTGCGCGGAACTCAGACTGTGTCCCCGCGCGCGGCACTTTTTGAAACGAGCGGAAGCGTCACCGTGCCGATCGCGACCCCGAAAATTCCCAGCGGCAATTGCATCAGGCGAAACGCAATGTTGAGCCAGCTCACCGGACCATTCCCGAGACTCGCCGCAAACCCGCTGTTGATCAGCACATTCACCTGCACGGCGCTGGCAGCGATCACGGCCGGTCCCATCAAGATCAGCACTGTGCGCACGCCTTCGTCGCACCAATGAAAATCGGCGCGATATTTGTAGCCGACCTTCCGCAGCGACGGAAATTGTCCCAGCAATTGCCAGGCGCCGCCGATGAGCGTGCCGACAGCGAGGCCTACGAGCGAGCGAGCGCCAAAATGCGGGTCGATCCAGTAACCGATTCCCACGCCCGCGACGATTGAGCCGAGATTGAAATAACTCGACGCCATGGCCGGCGGACCGAACACATGCTTCGCGTTGAGCATTCCCATCACCAGCGCCGCGAGCGAGACCAGCAGCATGAACGGCCACATGATTCGAGTAAGCAAAACCGTAAGCGCAGTCTTGTCTGGCGACCAACTTCCCCACGTCAACAGATCGACAAGCTGCGGCGCGAACACGATGCCGAGCACAGTCACTGCGCTCATGAAAATGGCCGTAAGCGTTGCGACCTTGTTGGCCAGTCGCCATGACGATTGGTCGCCTTCAATCGCAATCTTTTTTGAGAACGTCGTGATGAACGCTGTCGAAAGCGCGCCCTCGGCAAACAGATCGCGCAACAGATTCGGCAACCGAAATGCCATTAGGAATGCGTCGAGATTTTTGCCGGCGCCAAACAACCCCGCAAATACCGTCTCGCGTATCAAACCGAGAACGCGACTGGACAGAATAGCGATGCCAACAACGCCCGTGGCGCGGGTGCTCATTCGCCGGTCGTCCGCTGCACTCATCGGCGAAGTTTAACCACTAATGTACATGAATGAACACGAATAGATTTTGGAGTGCGCGGACACGTCCGCGTCCGCCACAGGTCCGCCCCGAGTTATCCGTGTAATTCCGTGGTTAAATCTTCGCTGGCTTCCCCTGCACAGACGATAATTTTTGCGCGTTAACGCTCGCACTGGTTCCGGCAACCTGTAGTAAAGCATCCCAAAACTCGGGGCTGCCTGGCGCTGGAAAGTTCACTCTCTTCCTCGAACATGCGTTCAAGTGGATCAAGCGGCCGGCCCTGAAGTCCTCTTCGGCGCGACCGAGCTTCGCGGTTGTATCGGTGCTTGTGCCAAGCACCGAACCAAAAGACCAGGCGTTTGACACAAACGCCTCTACAACATTCGTGTCGATTCGTGTTGAAACCGCACTCAGGCTGCGGGGAAACGGACGACCTTCTTTTTGCTTCGCCCGTAGAAGGTCTTGCGGCGGCAGAAAGGTTAGCTCCACGTATTTCGTGGCCAACTCTACCAGGTCCCGGCTGCAAGTCAGACCGAGCTTGTGTTTGATGTTCTCGCGATGGGTCTCGATGGTTTTGACACTCAGGTTTAGCGACTGCGCTATGTGCCGGTTGCGAAGCCCCGAGCCTAACAAATTGAAAATGTGCATTTCGCGATCGGACAGAGTTTCAATGCCAATCGTAGGACGCGCTGAGCGCGCCTCTCCAGGCGAGTCGAGCGATTTTTTGAAGGCGCGCATCGCCACGTCGCGGCTGACGTAAATGTTGCCAGCCACAATCTCGCGAATGGCGGCCAGCAACTCTTTCGCGGGCGCGTTTTTCATCATGTAGCCTTCTGCGCCCGCACGCAGGGCGCGTTCTGCGAAGATGGCTTCTTCAAAGGCAGAATACACCAGGATCAGCAAATTGGGTTGTTCGGCCTTGAGCGCCTTCACAAATTCCAGGCTGTCGCCGGCGCCGAGTCGCAGGGCGGTCAGCAGCAATTGCGGCTTGCATTCGGCGATCTTGTTGCGCGCATCGCGGATGGTGTCGGCTTGCCCGCAGCAAATCATGTCGGGCTGCGAATTGAGATAATCGCAGACCCCGTGGCGTAGCAGCGGATGCTCCTCCAAAATCAGGATGCGTGTTTTTACAGGATTCTTCCCTGAAGGCGCCATCTGTGTATGGTCCGAAATCGGCGTGTTTTTTGCCATTGAGACGCCATTCATGTCAAGCATTTAGAATAAAAAGTTTTTGCGTAGGGCCAAGCCCCACGCCCGCCTAGGATTTCTAACCACTAATGCACACGAATTGACACGAATTTGATGCTCCTCATTAGTGTTCATTGGTGTCCATTCGTGGTTAAATCTTCGGTGGGGACGGAAGGCAATCTACAACCCCGTTGGGCGATCGATGAATTCCCATGGAATTCTGAATTTTTTCGACAAGTGCGCGGCCAGCGCTTTTACACCGAAAACTTCCGTGGCGTAATGGCCGCCGAGCAGAAGGTTCATGCCGAGCTCTTCAGCCGCCACCGCGGCCCAGTGCGGCGCTTCGCCGGTGATAAACGTGTCGATGTTTTCCTGCGCGACCCGGTAGATTTCCGAGCCGGCGGCGCCGGTCACGATGCCGATGGTGCGCGTTTGCGTAGGACCGAACTCGAAAATTTTTACCGGGCCATTCAATGCCCGTCGCAATTTACGAACCAGTTCGCTACGCGGCATTGACACGCGCACTTTCAAGCCAACCGGCTGGCCTTTTTCTTCCAGGAATGGCTGCGCTGATTTGAGTCCAAGTGCGGCGACGAGCTGCGCGTTGTTGCCAACTTTCGGATGGATATCCAGAGGAAGATGCGCGCTGTAAAGCGCGATATCATTTTCAAAGGCAAGCTGCAGTTGCCGGCGCAACGCGTTTCTGACCGGTTGCAAGCCGGGCCAGAACAAACCGTGATGCACGATCAAAAGATCGACTTTTTTCTTTGCGGCCTCAGTCAAAACGCGCGTGGAAACATCGACTGCCGCGCCGAGCCGCGTGACCCGGCCGGAATTTTCAATTTGCAGACCATTGAGCGCGTTGTCCCAATCGCCCACGTCGCGAACGCGCAGGAACTCATTCGTGTAATCGACGATATCAGAAAGCGACGCCATGCTTGGTGATCCAGTTTCTGGAGAAGCTCCAAATCCCAATTCCCAATTTCCAAACAAATCTCAAGCTTCAAAACTCAAAAGTTATGGACCACGGATAACGCGGATGGCACGGATAAGGAAGCGGTAATCCTTTTCATCCGTGCAATCCGCGGTCCCATTTTGTTGCTAGACAACGCCGGCGAAACCTGACTAGCCTCGACGCCATGAATATCAAGAAAGGACAACTTAAAATGAAAAAACAAAGAATTACATTCACAGCAATGATAGTGGCGCTTGGCTGCTTCGCGTTTTTACCGCAAATGCAGGCAGGCGGCTGGGGTGGTGGACCGCCGCCGGACGGGTGCTATCCCGGGTTCAACGACAGCAGAAGGATGCAATGCGCTTGAGTTCATCGGCGCTGGCGCTGGAAACACAGGACTTGGTTGGTACTCGCTCTATTTAGTCGGCGACGGGAGCTACAACACCGGTGTCGGCGCTGGAACGCTGGTCCTTAACACGGGAGATTCTAATACCGCAGTTGGCGCAGCGGCGTCATTGCTCAACACCGCTGGCACACAGAACGTGGCCGTTGGAACCGACGCGCTCGTCCACAATGCTAGCGGCAGCTTCAACAATGGTGTTGGCGCCTTTGTGCTCTTTAATAATGACTCGAGCGGAGCCGGTCTTGCCAACGACAACAACGCTTTTGGTGATTCCGCGCTTTTTAGCAATATCGACGGAGCCGGCAACTGCGCTTTTGGCGATGGTGCGCTTTATTCCAGTGTTATCACCAGCGATAACACTGCCATTGGCCGTTTCGCGCTCGACGCGTAATGACTTCTTCGCAACCGGCAATGCCGTCCACAACACGGCAGTTGGCTCTTCGGCGCTCCTCTTTAATACTGATTCCTTTAATAACACCGCCGTGGGTTCCGAGGCACTCTTTAATAATGACTCCTCGGACGCGGGCACTGCCAACAACAACACGGCAGTTGGCGCTTCGGCGCTCACCAATAATATTGATGGCGATTACATTACCGCATTGGGTGCTAATGCCGGTACCGATCCGGGCATCGTTAGGAACAACATCTACATCGGCGACGCGGGTGCTTCCGGCGATGAGAATGTGATTGCCATCGGAGGTATCGCTGCCAGCGGAACCGATTACACAGCGACCTTTATCGGCGGCATCTCTGGGGCGATCGTGTCGACACGATGGCCGCTTCCCGTGTACGTCGATACCGATGGGCACCTGGGCACGGTCCTTATGGGTGCCAATGGAAAACCGTGAACTGCACCTGTGCGTCGTAGCAAGGGCGCCCACCCTCAAGCCATGATCAACCGCAAAGTTGCAGAGTTGCAGGCAACGGTGGCGCAGCAGCAGAAACAAATAGAGACTCTCACGGCCCAGCTCAAAGAGCAGGCTGCGCAAATCCAAAAGGTGAGCGCCCAGTTTGAGATGAGCAAAGCTGCGCCGAAAGTCGTGGCGAACAATCAGTAACCGCGAATACAGCCCAATCAGCTATGTGTTTGTAGGGCGTTTGACTCGCTCGTTCCCGTGTAGCTCGCCCTTCGGGCTGCCCGTCTGTGTCGCTGGCGTCCCGCCGCTCCGCTCTGTGAAACGCCGACCCAAAAGACACGCGCTCGCCGCGGCGAGCGCCTCGACACAGTTTCCAAATCCCAATTCCCAAATCCCAGATAAATCTCAACTTTGAAAATCCAAAAAAGTAATTACTCGTGTTCCTCAAGGTCGTGTGGTTTAGAACCATCTTCCATTTGAAAGTTGGGGGTTTGGTTCGTTGCTTGGGATTTGGTTTTTGGGATTTGGAGCTTGCTGCCGCAGGCAGCCGCTTCGTTTTGCTTGACGAATTCGGCGTGGCTTGTGAACCTTCAACCGTTGAAATGAAGGTGGAATACACGGACGCACCGCCTACTCGGCCCGAATCGGCCGCTGGAGAAACGATGCCGTGCCCATACTGCGGACATCTCCTGCCAAAGGATGCGGAACGCTGCGACCGATGCGATTGGACGCGCACAGCAAAGACTGAAACTGCAGAAGGCAAGGCGAGCGACGCAGTAGCGGTTCTCTTCAGTGTCATCCCGGGATTGGGACACATTTACAAGGGACACATCATGGCGGGCTTTCTCTGGATGCTCGGCGCGATACCGGTCGGCATCTTTGTGTTGCTGGCCGCGTTCGCGTCTGCCGGGTGGGGTCTGGGTCTGTTTTTCTTTTACCTCGCCGCAGTGATGCTGCATGCCTACGCCGTGCATGATCGCGTTGTAACGAAAAAAGACGAAGGCGAGGAATATTGAGCGTTACAACGTTGTCGCCTTCGCCGAAGGCTACGGCGGGCCAAGGAAACGTTGAAGGGTAGCAACACGCGTCTCGCGATTACGGACTTTTTCCCTGCGACTGTCTCTTTGGAAGGTGGTCAGCGTCGAGAAAGACTGTTTCGGCGCGACGCCGAAACCAGCACGCGTGACGCGCGTGCGCTACCTAATCATCCTGCAACCGCGTCGAAAATTTCTTTGAGAATTTCGCGCATGCCGTAGCGAAATTTCCAGTTTGGATAATGGGACTGAAACTTTCGCACATCGCTGATCCACCAGATGTGGTCGCCGATGCGGTTCGTTTCCTCATAGGTCCAACTTAATTTTTTGCCGCTGATTTGTTCGCACATCTCGATGGCCTCGAGCATCGAACAATTGCTGTGGCGGCTGCCGCCGATGTTATAAACTTCGCCCGCGCGCGGCGCGCGAACGAATTCCACGAACGCTTCGACGAGATCAAAACTGTGGATGTTGTCGCGCACCTGTTTGCCTTTGTAGCCAAAGACACGATACGGCCTGCCGCTCACGGTGCAGATCATCAAATAGGAAAGAAAACCGTGCAGCTCCGTTCCAGCATGCGCAGGTCCAGTGAGGCAACCGCCACGGAAAGAGACGGTCGGCATTCCGAAGTAGCGCCCGTATTCCTGGACGAGGATGTCCGCGGCGACCTTGGACGCGCCAAAGAGGGAATGCTTCGTGTAATCGATGCTCATGGTCTCCGAAATCCCGGGCTCATATTCGTGACCCGGCTGGATCTCCCAGCGTCTCTCGAGTTCGCGCAGCGGAAGGCGATTCGGTGTGTCGCCATAGACTTTGTTCGTAGATGTAAAAATGAATGGCGCCTCCGGAGAAAAATTTCTTGCCGCCTCGAGCAGATTCAGTGTGCCGTTCGCGTTGACAGTAAAATCGGTCTGCGGATCGCGCGCTGCCCAGTCGTGTGACGGTTGCGACGCAGTGTGCACAATCGCTTCGATGGCGCCGCGATGCTGTTTGAACAGCGCCGTCACTGCGGCCGCGTTGCGAATGTCCAGGTCGTGATGTTCATAGCCGCGAACATTCGCGATCAAGTCGTCGCGGATTTTTTTTGTGGAAGCTTCAGCACCGAAGAATTCTGCGCGCATGTCGTTATCGACCCCAACTACGCGCACGCCCTCGCCAGCGAAACGCCGGACCGTTTCGGAACCGATTAATCCGGCCGAACCTGTAACGATGATCGTGCGTGGAGTGCTCACAACGGTCGTCGGATGGTGCCAACACTACATGCGCAATCTGTCATCCTGAGCGAAGCGAATGATCTCACAATCGAAGCTTTGATCGTCTGGCTTCAGCAAAATCTCAACCGTGTCTGTGCGAGGTCCCTCACTTCGTTCGGGATGACCACGCGAAAAATTGGGTGAAGTCATTCCCCGATCATCCATGTTACTTCACCCGCGGTTGGATTCACGCGAGCAGCGGGGTATTGCGGATCGCCTTCGAGCACACGCTCGATTAACTCAGCGTTTTTCGCCGCGCCCACCAGGAACAAAACATGCCGCGCGTGATTGATGAGCGGAAAAGTAAACGTCAACCGCCAGGCATTGAGTTTCGGGACAAAGTTCGCGACGACGTGCCTGATTTGTTCGTTCAGCGCTGCTGCTTCGGGAAACAGCGACGCAGTGTGTCCATCGTCTCCGAGCCCGAGCAAAATCAAGTCGTGCCGATAGATTTGTTCACCACGCTGGTTGGCCATCAAATCGAGATGGTCCTGATATTCCTGCGCTGCGATTTGCGGATCAATTTCGCCGCGCATGCGCATAACAGATTCTTCAGGAACCGCCGCAGGCGCCAGGAGAGTTTCGCGCGCCATCCTGAAATTGCTGTCTTTATCATCCGGTGGCACGCAGCGCTCGTCTCCGAAGGTGATTCGAATCCGATCCCACGGCAAATCATGCGCGAGCGCGACGAGCCGCGCGTAAACCGGCCGTGGTGTGTTCCCGCCCGAGAGCGCGATCCGGAATTCATTGCGTTCGGCAATAGCCTTGCGCGCCTTTTCAAGAATGAAGTCAGCAGCGTCAGCGGCGAAATTTTTGGTTCGAATAACGTGAGCTTTAGTTTTCATCGTCAGAACACGTTCATTAGCGGGAGAGATAATCAGCTAACCCGTTCGCCTATCCCTTTTCAAGGGGTATGTGTTTAGCGCCAAAGGCGCAGTATTCAACCCGAGCCCTGGGGCGGCGCCCCAGGGCTCTTTGGCATCCCACAACGCCAGCGCTGAAAGCGCGCTTCAGTTTTAGCTCATTCAACCGTCGAATTGAAACGCACTTTCAGCGCTTGGTCACATGGGTGATCGGATTCCTGGGGCGATGCCCCAGGCTGCAATAGAAGGCGCGCCCTTGGCGCTAGCATTGCACGTTGCATGCCCGTCATCTCCCCCCCCGTTGCGCTACGGTGCGGCAAGCAATCCTCTCTCCGCAAGCGGGGCGAGCCGGAAAAGGCAGAGTGCGCGAAATCGCGAGCATCAAATCGCACAATGCGATTGGCCGCGCTTTTGCAAATAACGCTGGTGATATTCTTCGGCGCGCCAGAATTTCGGCGCGGGTTCGATTTGTGTCACGACCGGCCGATTGAAACGGCCGCTCTTTTCCAATCTTTCTTTTGAAGCCAGGGCTGCCGCCTCTTGCTCGGGCGAATAATAAAAAATCGCCGAGCGATATTGCGTTCCGACATCCGGTCCCTGGCGGTTCATTGTCGTCGGGTTATGGTTTGACCAGAAAACATCGAGAAGTTCGTCGTAACTGATCTTCGACGGATCGAACTCCACTTGCACAACCTCAGCGTGCCCGGTTTTGTCCGTACAAACATCTTCATACGTTGGATTGTCTTTTGTGCCGCCTGCGTACCCGGCCGCGGTAGACAACACGCCCTTCAAATTGCGAAAAGTTTCTTCGACTCCCCAGAAACAACCTGCGCCGAATGTGGCTTTCTCCGTTTGCATACCAAGATGATGATGCGATTACGCGCAGCGCGCAACCGTTGTAGAGGCGCTCGCCGCGGCGAGCGCCTATCTTTAGGGCCCGGCGTTTGACACAGACGGGAAGCCCGAGAGGGCGAGTCAAACGCCGCTACAACGATGGCCCAATGGAAGGGCGCGCAGTCCCTCTGCGCGCCGATGGGAACCATGCGGTCGTTGCCATTCGCTGCTAGACTTGCTGCTCTCAGCCTCATCTGCATAGTCCTAAAGTCCTATAGCGATCGAATAGAATCCCTGGCACTACTGACTGCTTAACAGGAATGAACACCTCCGCCACTACTCTCCAGCAGATGCGTCCGCTCCTGCCTGTTCGGCTCTTCAATGGATTCGGCGCACTGCTCGAAAAAACACAAATTGCATCGACTCGGTTGTTTGCCGCTGACTTGATCGAGACTGCTAAGCGACGCTGCGGTCTGGATGATTTCGGCGAGGGCGATTTTTTTGAGGCGTTGTCGCGTTTGCTTGAATCCTGCCACGACGAGGCACGACTCAACCTGATTGGAAAAATTGCCCTCAAGGTCGATGTCTTAGAGACGTTGTGCGCGCGTCTGCAAATGGAACGAGACCGGCAGCTTTATCCAAACATTGCGCGCCAGGAAATCAGCGAACCGCTCTTTATCGTAGGGTTGCCTCGCAGCGGCACCAGCGTGTTGCACAGGCTCCTCGCGGCGGATCCGCAGCATCGGTCTCCTCTCATGTGGGAAGTAAGATCGCCATCGCCACCTACTCTCGTGGACGAGAACCGCCGAATTCAGCGCGCAACGCAAAGTTGCAGGTTCTTTAATTGGATCGTGCCAACATTCCGCTACGTGCACGCCGTGGGCGCAGAAGTTCCGCAGGAGTGCGTCAGCCTTATGACTCCCACCTTTTTGAGCGATCAGTTCGACGCGATGTACTATGTGCCGTCGTATCGCGCCTGGTTTTTTCGGCAGGATTTGCGGCCCGCATATGAATATCATCGCCGGTTTCTTCAACATCTGCAGTTTCGGCGGGCTGCCGGCCGTTGGATCCTGAAAGCGCCTACACATATGTTTGCTTTGCCCGCGTTGCTGTCAGTCTATCCGAATGCGCTGTTAGTACAGACGCACCGAACCCCGGTGGATGCGATGGCTTCGGTGTCGAGTCTTGTGACGATTCTTCGCAGCGCCTTTAGTGACGCGGTCGATCCGCTTACGATTTATCGAGAAGCAATCCAGTATTGGTCCGAAACCTTGGACAAATTTTCGAATGAGCGCGATCGCCTGGCCAACGACCGAATCTGCGACGTTGACTACGACCAAGTTTGTCGCGACCCCATCGCCGCAGTCAGGCAAGTCTACGACCATTTTGGGTGGTCGCTGTCGGCAGAAGCGGAGCAACGTATGCGTGCGCTGGTTGCAAGCCAGGCCCGGGGGCAATCTGGAAATCATCGATATCATCTGACGCAATTTGGTTCTTCTGCGGAGGAAGTCCTCGGCGCGTTCGCCCCGTATTGTCAGCGATTTGGTTTCTCAAAACCACATGAGGAAGCGCTGCGATCACCGCACGCAGGCTCGAGTCTCCCCAAGAAGCAAGAGATTTTAATGCAGCCACAATCGTGGGGATAAACAGCGGCAGCTCGCGCAAGTTTTCCTCCTCACCCTCGTTCTCCTCCTCGTCCTCGATTTTGTCTGCTTTTCGATTACGACGACGACGAGGAGGCGGACGATTTAATTGCAATTCTTTGGGGAGTTGCTGCGTTCGCCAGATGACGGAAATTTCGCGAATGACCTTCGAAGTTCGCCGGACGATTAGCGCTGATCATCCAAGCTTGCCTGGGCATTTTCCCGACACGCCTCTTGTACCCGGGGTAGTCATCCTTGACGAAGTGCTCGCAGCGTTGCTTGAATGGCGCAAAGATTGTCGCCTAACCGGCATACGAACCGTGAAATTTCTTGTGCCACTTAAGCCCGAGCAGAATTTCACGATCTGTTTTTCCGCAAGCGATGATGGCGGGAACGGAGTGAATTTTTCCTGCCGCGTCGAAGATCGCGTGATAGTCGAAGGTCGACTTGAAGTTTGTTGTCAGACAAAATGAGGTCGTGAACGCGCTAGCATCTGACGCGCATCAGTTTGAAGCCCAGCGGAGCGATCCACGCCTGGCGCAGTGGCTCCAGCAATTCCCGCCGGCGGTGTTCAATGAACGGCTGTATCAAAGCATCGAACTGATTGAGCGTTACAGCATCGAGCTGGCTGTTGATTTATCGCGCCAACTGAATCTCGTAGAACGACTTCGTAAGTGGCGATCGACCGATGAACTCTGTCGCCTGCTCTCGTTTCAGCCGCGTTTCAAACTCGCCCTACGCTGGATCCTGGAACGCCTCGTGGAAAGTGGGTGCGCCGAGGCGCAGACCAACAGGAGCATCCGATTTTATCGGCTTCGGTACGCGCCGTGGGAGGCGGACCTCAAACGGTTCCGTGCTGTCGGTCTAAGTATTGACCCTTCTAATGCAGCGACGCTCGACTTGTTGGATCATGCGGCAAGCCTTTACCCGGATGTTGCAAGTGGGCGGCAAAGCGGTGATCACAATCTGCTCGGACCACAGGGCGTACCGCTCTGGCTGAATTATTTTCACAACGATAATGCGACCTACGCGGTAAATAATTGGGTCGGTGCGCTATTGGCCGCCGATCGTCTTTCTGATCGGCTCGCGATCCGGATTTTAGAAGTTGGCGCCGGCATGGGCAGCGCCAGCGAAATTTTGCTACAGTTGCTTGCTGGACGGGACCTCTTACCACGGATAGAGCGCTACCTCATTACGGAACCGAACGCGTACTTCCGGCGCTGCAATCAACGTAAACTGGCAAGTCAATATCCAAATCTGGCGCTCGCAATGGGCCGCGGTAGATCTCGATCTGCCATGGAACGCTCAGGGCATTACTTCGGGAGCGTTCGATCTGGTATATGCCGTCAACGTGATGCATATCTCCAAGAATCTTTTGTTTAGCTTGAATGAGGCACGCTCGGCCCTGGCGGGCGACGGCTGGCTTGTGATCGGCGAATGTGTGCGTCCTTTTGATAATCAACCAATCTATCCGGAGTTGATGTTTCAGATTCTGGACAGTTTTACAAACGTCCAGATAGATCCGGAAATTCGCCCGAATCCGGGCTTTTTGACTGCAGAACAGTGGCGCCGCGCTTTTTCGCGCGCAGGTTTCAAGCATACCGCAAGTGGCACCGGACATCGATCGCATTCGCGAGATCTACCCGCATTTTTTTACCGGCGCCATTTGTGGACAAAACATCGCAACGGCAAATGATTCCGCAAGTTCTCGGGACTAGAGCTTCGGAGGCAGATCGCTGGGCGAACTTGCCGGAACGCGGCACGCCCGCTTCGCTGCGGGCAATGGCCTGGATCGCGGTCCACATTGGCCGCTGCGCAGCGAGGCTGTTGCTGTACCCGATCACGCTTTATTTTGTGATCACTGCGCGTTCTGCGTGTCGGACATCTTACGAATACTTGAAACGTTTGCGCGGCGAACCAGCTCGTTGGTGGCATGTCTTCCGCCATTTTCATTGTTTCGCCGCGACCATTCTGGATCGCGTTTATCTGCTGCGCGGTGAATTCGACCGCTTTCGTGTTACCGTTCATGGAAAGGAAATCTTACATCGCCAAATCGAAAGCAACAGGGCAGCATCCTCCTGGGATCGCACCTGGGCAGCTTTGAAGTGTTACGAGCGCTGGGAGTAACGCAGCGAAGCCTTCCGTTGAAGGTGTTGATGGACACCGCTGCACAACCAAAACATCACGCGATTCTTTGACGCGCTAAACCCCGAGGTTGCCGGAACCGTAATTGCACCCGATCGACCGGATACATTGATAAGGGTCAAGGAGAGTCTGGATGCCGGCTCTTTCATCGGCATGTTAGGCGACCGTGTGTCGGGGGGCGACAAGACAACGCAATGTCAGTTCCTGAACGCGCCGGCTACGTTCCCTGCCGGCCCTGTGCTGCTGGCCGCCACCATGCGTTGCCCTGTAATTTTGTTTTTTGGTCTGTACCGCGGCGGGAACAGCTACGAAATTTACTTCGAACATTTTGCCGACGAGATCGACTTTGGATCGCGATCATCGCGCCAAAGACATTCAGCTCTGGACACAGCGCTACGCCGAGCGCCTCGAGCATTACGCGCGTCTTGCGCCTTACAACTGGTTTAACTTCTATCCGTTTTGGAACGAAGCGAAGGAGTAGAGCTGCCCACGAAACACACCAATAGACACGAAAAAATTCTGTAGATAGAAAGACCAAACCTTTCGTATCTTTCGCGTGTTGCGTGGGCGTTAACTGACAAAAGAATCGTGCAGAGCTTGCGTAATGGCTAACGATGCCGCGATCCACAAAGCGGAAATTCGCACGCTTATCCCTCACTCGGGTCTGATGTGCCTGTTGGACGAGGTCATGCAGTGGGATGATCGATCGATCGTGTGCATCACCAATACCCATCGTGATCCGGCCAATCCGTTGCGGCGCGGCGGACGGTTATCAGCCGTACACGCTTTCGAATACGGCGCGCAAGCCGCGGCGGTGCACGGTGGATTGCGAGCGCGTTCAGCAGGCGCGACCACGCCACTCCCGGCTACCTGGCTGCGCTGCGAAATGGCGTTTGCACGCACCCGCCTGGATGATATCGACGGGCCGCTTGGCATTTGCGCGACGCCGTCTGTTCGGCGATCGACGCTAACACGGTCTATGAATGCCGTGTCTCAGCAGTAATGTCCTTATCGCAGAGGGACGAATTACAATCATCCAGCGTGATCTGCCTCGCTCTTAGTAGCGCACGCGTCTGGCGTGTTGGGGAGCGCGTCCTCGCGATCGCGGACTTTCATTGACGCGCCCAATTTATCGCGACCGCGAAATTTATCGAAAGCATGTTCCGGCGCGAGGCCGAAACTCAACACGCGAGACGCGTGGGTACCCGGAACGCGCGGCGCCCGTCACATCACGATTCCCCCATCGACGCAGAGCACCTGGCCTGTGATGTAGGCCGCTTCCGCCGATGCAAGGAATGCTCACGGCGTTGGCAATTTCTTCGGCCGTTGCGGTTCTTCCGAGCGGGATTTTAGCATGAATCATTTCCTTGATGTCATCGGAAAGTCCGGCGGTCATGTCTGTGGTCACAAATCCCGGCGCCACTGCGTTGACAGTGATATTGCGACTCGCCAGCTCGCGAGCAAGCGACTTCGTGAATCCGATCAAGCCCGCTTTGCTGGCGGCGTAATTTGTTTGCCCGGCGTTACCCATCAGGCCGATTACCGAGCTGATGTTAATGATGCGGCCGCTAGCGCTGCTTCGTCATCGCGCGAACAATCGCCTGAGTAAAACTAAACGCGCCGCGCAAGTTTGTGCCGATAACAGCGTCCCAATCTTCCAGGACATCCGCATGGCCAGTGCGTCACGCGTCACTCCGGCGTTGTTCACCAGGATGTCGGCCCTGCCAAATTCATTCGAGAATCTTGCCACCGACTTTTTGGACGGCAGCATGATCCGCGACATCGACCGCGTACGCTTTCGCCGCATCCGCGCGAAGGGCGTTGATTTCATCTGCGACATTCTTGGCGTTTTGCTCCGTTCGGCTGACGCAAGCGACCCGCGCGCCTTCACTGGCGAACCGTAAAGCAATAGCGCGCCCGATCCCCCGCCCTGCTCCGGTGACGATCGCCACTTGACCTTCAAATCTCATATCGATTCTCATTTCTAACCACTAATGGACACGAATAAACACGAATTTGACAGGGCGATCGCTCTCACGGGGCGCCACGAACGGCGTGCAGAGAATTGCGCGCCCTACCGTGCTGCGACTACGGCGTTGTAGCGGTGCTCGCCGCGGCGAACGCCCTCTACAACTACTGCACCGCTCCGTATCGGCGCTGGCGGCGGCCAAATTCTTCCACCGCGGCAAAGAGATCTTTCCTTGTAAAATCGGGCCACAGCTTTGGCGTGACGTACAGCTCAGTGTAAGAAGTTTGCCAAAGAAGAAAGTTCGACAGACGCATTTCGCCGGAAGTGCGGATCAGCAGGTCTGGGTCGGGATAGTAGCGGGTGTAAAGATGTTTGCTGAACATCTCCACGTCGATCATTGCCTTGTCGATGTGACCCAGCTCAATCGCGCGGAGCAAACTTTTAATCCCGTCGATGATTTCCAGCCGGCCGCCGTAGCTCAACGCAAAAATAAGCGTGAGACCTGTGTTGGCGGCAGTTTGCTCGATCGTTTTGTGAAGTTGTTCCTGCGCACCTTGAGGCAGATCCGTCAATCGGCCAATCGCCTGAAGACGCACATTTTTCTCGATCAATTCCGGTGTTTTCTCTTTCAAAAATTTTTCTAGCAAACGCATGAGTGCGATGACTTCGGTTTTCGGGCGCTGCCAGTTTTCAGCCGAGAACGCGTAAAGAGTAAGATATTCCACCTTTAATTCGCCACAGCCTTCCACGCATTCGCGAACAGCCTGCGCGCCGGCCTCGTGACCCTTGATGCGCGGCAGTCCGCGCCCCTTTGCCCACCGGCCATTGCCATCCATGATGATTGCGATGTGACGGGGAACAGTTTTGAAGCTCACAGACATCGTTGAGCCTTATCTTCTGGAATTTATTGCCGAGAGGCAAACGGCTTCGAACTCGCTATCGACAAATCCGAATGACGAAGCTCGAAGGAATAACGAATGATCAAATGACGAAGGCTTCGTCTTCGTGATTCGTGCTCATTTCGTCATTCGACATTCGTGCGTCGTCATTTGTCGCATTGCCAAGCCGAACGCGTCCGCAACGCTACAGCACGATCGTCTCACCGCGTGCAGGACCGACGCTGACCATAGACAATTTTGCTCCGGTTAATTCGGAGATGTATCTGACGTATTTTCTCGCTGCCGAAGGAAGCTGCGAAAATTTTCGGGCTGCGTGAGTGGACGCGTTCCAGCCTCGCACTTCTTCATAGACTGGTTCACAATTAGCCAGCTGGCTCGCGTCGCACGGCGGAACATCCAGACGTTTCTCGTTTAGCCGATACGCAACACAAACTCGAATTGGATCGACGTGATCAAGTCCATCCAGATTGGTAATGGCGATCTCGTCGATTCCATTGATCATCCTTGCGTAACGAGTAGCTACGGCATCGAACCAGCCGCAGCGCCGTTTGCGTCCCGTTGTGGCGCCGAATTCGCGTCCGAGGTTATGAAGCCTTTGCGCCAATTGGTCGTCCTCGGTGGGCAACGCTCCTTCGCCTACGCGCGTGGAGTACGCTTTCATCACGCCTACCACGCGATCCATCCGATGCGGCGGCACACCCGTGCCTGTGCATGCGCCGCCCGCCGTTGTATTCGAAGAAGTCACATAAGGATATGTGCCGTGGTCGATATCAAGGAATGTTCCCTGCGCGCCTTCGAACAGGATTTGTTTGCCGCGCTCCATCGCGCGATGGAGATACACGACCGTGTTTGCTACGAAGGGACGCAGTTTTTTGGCAGCGGCCAGGTAAGTTTCGTTGACCTCCCGAAAACTAATCGGCTTCGCGCCGAGGGCCTGAAGGATTCTGTTGTTCTCAATCACCTTGGCCTGCAGTTTTTTCGAGAACACAATCGGCTGTATCAAGTCGGACATGCGCAGGCCCGTGCGCGCTGCTTTATCGCCATAAGCCGGGCCGATCCCGCGCTTGGTCGTTCCAATACGGCCTCGACGCAGCTCGCGTTGCTCGTCGAGTATGCGGTGGTAAGGCAGGACCAGGTGAGCGCAATCGCTGACGAGCAAGTTCTTGTCGATCTTGATTCCTAATTTGCGCAGACCGTCGATCTCAGCGACCAGCGCCACCGGATCGACGACAACGCCGTTTCCAATCACGCAAACTTTGCCGCGCCGCAAGATTCCAGACGGAATCAGGTGGAGAATATATTTGACGCCGCGATGGATGACGGTGTGCCCGGCATTGTTGCCGCCCTGGCTGCGGACAACGATATCAGCCCGGGCAGTGAGCACGTCGATGATCTTGCCCTTGCCCTCGTCGCCCCACTGCATTCCGATTAAAATTGTGTTCGCCATTGAAATTAGAAATGGGCAAAAAATTTCCCAGCACTTTGCTAGCAAGGTGCTGGGCTTGCCTACAGATAATAGGTTAGCGAGCGTCTCTGTGCAACAAATTTTGCGCGGCTTCGATGCGATTCTTTGGCTGCTCCGACTGTTAACGTAGGGACAGCGCGCTGCGCTGTCCGGAGGCCGCAGCGCGGCTTCCCTACACAACTGCGACAGAACAATCACAATTAAGGCGCCAGGAGCTTGGCCAACCTTTGCTTACCTTCCGCAGGGAGTAGCGCTGGGCTGCTCTCTTCCGGATTCAATCATGGTCGGCCGAACTGGGCCGATCGGTTCCAACTTGGTATTTCGCGGCGTGGACGGGCGCGATGTGCTCTTTTGCTGAATGCGCGCTTCTCTTCTCACCGGCGTGGCGGTTGGCGAGACAACTGGTCTTGGCGTTGCCGTCGTCTCCGAGTGAGACGTCGCCTGTTCTGGTTGGTTGCGCAACAGATCTGTCATTTCGCCCCTCGCGCAGCAATCGCTCCCGCCGCTCGCATTTGCTCAAGCGTGGGCGCGACGGATTTCTTTTCGAGCGACTTGGGTTTGGTTGGCGCCGGGGTGATCGATTCCGAAGGGGTTTGCTCAGACTCCGAAGACGGCGTTGCTTGCGTCGGGAGCCTCCGGTTTTGTTTCATGAGGAACGACTACTTCCTGCGCATGGATCTGCCCGACAAGCACAAGGCTGCAAAGTAGCGACCGGAAAAATCCCCTCAGCATCCTCGCCGAGCTTAGCCGGTTGGGCGCGTGACTTGAATCACCGGCAACGGAAAGCGAAGGCGCAATTCGTTCTCCAGATAAATTTCCACGTGATGCAATCCCGTATTGCTGAAACTGCACGCCGCCGAAATAATGCACGTTCGTTGCGTGGCCCTCCATCTCCTTCAACACAAACTCGACCTCCGCCTGCGCGATGACCTGCTGCTCATCCACGCCGACAATGCGGGATCTTTGCCGAAACTTTCCTGCGCCACTGCACCAGCGCGTCCAAATACACAGGCGAATATAATTAATCGGCAGCGCGGGTGCCGGGATCACGCTGAGCACGCCCACGAGCGTCTGCATGCCATTGATTTCGCAGCGGACGTCCTCGCAAAGAACCGCGCTTTGCAGATCGGGAAGAATGAGATCCGTTTCCATCTGTATCGATCACAGAACACCGCGCACGAGCAGCATCAATAATCCAATGCTGAGCACGATCCGGTAAAGAGCAAACGGCGCAAATCCCCGCGCGCGCACCCAGTTCATAAACCATGCGACCACTGCCAGCGCCACGAAAAACGAAACTACAAATCCGATGGCGAGCACGATCCATTCATGCGGATTCATCGTCAACGGCGCGATATTCGCTTCGTGATGACGCGGCATAACCGTCTTCAGAAAATCATATCCGGTGGCCACGAACATCGTCGGCATCGACAAGAAAAACGAAAACTCGAGCGCAGCCGGACGCGACATTCCGGCGACCTGTCCCGCAGCAATGGTGGACATCGAGCGCGAGGTGCCGGGAAAAACAGCAGAAAGAATTTGCGCCGCGCCGATCCAGACTGCCTGCGGCAAAGTCATCTCCTCCATGTGCATCGTGCGCGGCCGCGTGAAAACCGCGTCAACAATCCACATAATGATTCCACCAATGAGAAGCGCGAAGGCCATCACCCAGAGATTTTCCAGGTTTTCGCCGATCTCTTTCGTCAGAGCCCACGCCGGAATTGCAGTCACAACAAATGCAATGAGCGTGAGACTCAACGGGTGCGTAAAGATGGTGCGATTGCCGCGCTCGCCTCGCGGGAAAGTGTGAACAAACTTCAGGATGCGCTGCCGAAAATAGACCGGCAACGCCAGAATGGCGCCGAGCTGGATAACGATTGTGTACATTTTCCAGAACCCATCGTGAAGATCGATGTTCAGCAGCGCTTCACAGATGCGTAAATGTGCCGTTGAGCTTACGGGAAGAAATTCGGTCAGTCCTTCGACGACTCCGAGAAAGAGCGACAACAAATAATCGTGCATGGTTTGAAACGTTGAAAAGTTAAATAGTTAAATCGTTACAACGGTGGGTCTTCGCCGCAGCGGTTTGTAACTTTTTAACGTTGTAACTCTTTTAACCATTTAACTGGCGTGAGCGCTTCGCTCTTGCGCTCACAGCGCCTCCATTCCGCGTTCCCCCGTTCGAATGCGCACTGCCTCTTCCACCTCGGTTACAAAGATTTTGCCGTCACCGATTTTTCCAGTCTTTGCTGCTCCCAGAATGGCTTCCACCGCTCTTTGCGCGCGATCGTCCGCAATCACTATTTCGAATTTGATTTTTGGAAGGAAATCCACCGTGTACTCGGTGCCGCGATAAATTTCGCTGTGCCCCTTCTGGCGGCCAAATCCTTTTACCTCACTGAGAGTCATTCCTTCTACGCCTGCTGCCATTAGCGCCTCTTTCACGGGCTCGGTTTTGAAGGGCTTGACGATGGCCTCGATTTTCTTCACGGCGCCACATTAAACCTGCCCGCCTCCCAAATGGCAAGCGCGTGTGCCGTAGCGAACGCAATACGCTTGGAGCGTGCTTCTTTACACCATCACATTTTGCGTCCGAATTTTTTTTCCAACTCGGCCAGCGAAATTTGGATCATGGTGGGCCGTCCGTGCGGGCAGCAGTAAGGCAGATCGCAGTCGAGCAAATCGCGGATCAGTTTTTCCACTTCAGGATAACGCAACGGATCATTCGCTTTGACCGCGTGACGGCAAACGCTCTTGGCAATCATCTCTTCGCCCAAACGCATCGGTGAAGCGGTATTGCTGGCGCTCTTCAGATCATCGATCACTTTGCGCATGAATTGCGCCGGATCCGAGACATCCAAAAAACCGGGAAGACTGTCGATTTTGAATGTGCCCGGCCCGAAACTCTCAATCCCAATTCCCATCCTTTGCAAGATCGATAGGTTCCGCTCGATCCAATCGGCGTCGCGCGGCGGCACATCGAACGTCTGCGGGAGGAGCAGTTTTTGCGTTGGGACCCCCTGCTCTTCCATTCTTCGCCGCAATTCTTCGAAGAGAATGCGTTCATGCGCCGCGTGCTGATCAACCAGGACAAGGCCGTCCGCATTTTCCATCAGGACATAGAGCTTGCTTAGCACACCGATGATCTGGAACTGCTGCTGAGTAGCGGCTGGCGGCGCGCTGTTGTAGGGCAGGCGCTTCGCTTGCCGAATCCGCGCGCGAGGCCGGCAGCCCCGAAACTTTCGGGGCTGCCCTACAATCTCCATGCCTGATGCGGCGCTGGACGCGCCTTGCAACAGCGGAACCAAGATGCGGTAACTCGCGATGTGATTCCTCTGGAACAGTTACGTCAGGCCGTAACCTAGGTCAGGTGCTGTTTTTCCTACCACAGTCGGCAAACTGACTGGCGGTCGAAATTTTTCCTGCCAAGCAGCCCGGCCAGCTTCAAGTGTTTGTTGAATGCATTGAACGATTGCTTCACGCACTCCGGTCGGGTCACGAAAACGCACTTCGCGCTTTGCCGGGTGAACATTTACATCGACACTCGCCGGATCGAGCTCGAGAAAGAAGAACGTAACCGGATACTGCCCTTTCATGAGAGCGGTATGGTAGCCTTCGCGGATAGCAGCAGTGATGAGGCTGCTTTCAATCGCGCGACCATTTACAAAAACGAGCTGCTGCGTTCGGGTTTGGCGGCTCAGGCCGGCCTGTCCGATAAAGCCACTGATCCGAATCTTGGGCGAACCAGTGCCGTTACCTCGACCAGGCGCTGCAATAGCTCAACCCCAAACAAATCGCGGATTCGATCACTGAGTGTTGCCGCCGCCGGTAACTGAAATAACATGCGATCGTCTCGCAACAAGGAGAAGCCGATCTGAGGATGACCGATGGCCTGCAAATGAACTTGATGCTCGATGTTGCGGCTTTCGGTATTTTCGGAACGAAGAAATTTGCGGCGCGCGGGCAGGTTATAAAAAAGTGAGCGCACTTCGACTTGCGTTCCAGGGGCTTCACCGCCGTCGCGCACAACGTCGAGCTTGCCGCCGTTGACGATGATTTCGGTTCCTGCGACTGCGTGCGCCTCGCGCGTAGTCAGGCGAAATCGCGACACGCTGGCAATGCTTGGCAGCGCTTCGCCTCGAAATCCCAGCGTAGCCACCGCTTCAAGATCGGTCGCAGTCCGAATCTTGCTGGTGGCATGCCGCTCCAGCGAAAGCAACGCATCATCGCGGTCCATACCGCAGCCGTCATCGATCACGCGAACCAGCGAAATTCCGCCGCGACGAATCATGACGTCGATTTTGCGCGCGCCTGCGTCGATGCTGTTTTCGATCAGTTCCTTCACTACCGACGCTGGGCGTTCCACCACTTCGCCAGCCGCCACCTGGCTGGCCACGGTTTCAGACAACAATCGAATCCGGCCCATTTTGTGAACAAGGTAGGTGCATGCGATCGCCGATTGCAAAATACAGAGAAAATTCGAAATCCGAATATCGAAATCCGAAACAAGCACGAATTCAAAATCGAAATGCTCAAACTGGGCGAAGCGGATTGCTGGCTTAGTTTTGAGTTTTGGTCATTCGGATTTGTTTTGGCATTCGCGATTTTTTTCGATATTCGAATTTCGTAGGCCGACAACGCGCGCGCCGCCCCAGCCTTTTTGACTTGATTACGCGACAGCCGTATTTTTCCGAGATGATTAACGTCACGGACAGTGCTATTCGACAGCTCCAGAGTTTGCTTTCACAGCGAGCGGAAAATTCGCGAAACAGGCCTGCGTGTGCAGGTCGCGAAAGGCGGCTGTTCAGGTCTGCATTATGAAATGACGCTCGACGAAAAACAAGACGGGGACGCGGTGGTAGAACGCAACGGGATGCAATTTTTTATCGACGGCGACAGCGTTCCCTACCTGCGCGGCGCGACTCTGGATTTTAGCGACGGTTTGACCGGCACTGGTTTTCGAGTCGTTAATCCAAACGCTTCGCGCACCTGCGGATGCGGGTCGTCGTTTGAAACGACGCAATCGGCTTGAAAATGGCGAATCGTCGCCCACTGGACTGATGGACTATGGCGCTTCTCCATACGATCCGTACGACGAGCCGTATGCCCGTCCACGGCGGCGCATCAATTATTTTGCCTGGACGGTTGCGATTTTGCTTTTGATCGGCTTCGCGCTGGCAGCGTGGCTGGGCAGTTTTTATATCTTCGATCAACCGGAACGGCCTGACAGCTACCGGATCTTGCAAAGGCTGCACAAGATTGAACCACCGAAGCGTTTTGAGCTGACTGCTGCACCGCCCGGCGAATTTTTGAATCCGCAACAGTTGTATGAGCGCTACGTGGGAATGGGCGCTGCCGAGCTTGCCAGGGCGAACGCCGAACTGACACGCAATTACATCCGAAATTATCAGCAGGTGCGCGGCCTGGTGCCGTACGTAGTAGGCAGATACACGATCGTTGGCACGCGCCAGCTCGGTCCGGGAGACGTGTTTACCTCCGGCATGGTGGCGCTGACAAATGCCATCGATAATGGCCAGCTCGTCATGGAACACCTTTACCCAGCGAAACCTGAAGCCCTGCCTCTTATGAAACAGACGCTCACGGTCGGGTTAGAAATCAAGCTGGAACGCACACACGATATTTCTGCAGTAATTCACGCAGAGCGATTGGCTGATGGCCGCATCATGATCACAGCTGTCCCGTTGCTTTATGGAAGCTATACGGTCACACGCGGTCTGGGAACTTTTCGCCTTGAGCCACCGCTTAGTCTGAACCTGGCTGCGGGCTGGCCTATTATTTAAGACGCGGGAACGCGCAGCCATTGAGCAACGCCTCGCGGACTACCGGCAAAAAGCTGCAGCGACCCAAGGCGGTCCGGTTCCCATACCTGGCTTGGCTCCCAGCGCGACACCGCCGCCAGCCGAGAATGAATTAGTGCGCGTCGAACAAGCCAAGCCTGTTCAAGCGTTTTCGCCACCTGTCTTAGCTAAGAACAACAAGCTGGCCAAGCCAACGCCGTTACCGAGAGGTAAAAGAGGAAAGAAACAAAAACTCGAATCTCCGCCGCCGGCATCAACTCCAGCGCAGCCAATGATCGCTCAGAAACCCGGCGCACCAAGTCCGACGCCATTCGCAGTTGCGTCCGCGCGTACGCCACCAAAGCGTTCCAAACATTCCTGCTGTTACACCAGCGACCGGCCCTGAAAATTCCTGGAGCCGAAACTGCACCTGTAGCCCAGGCTTCACCTGTCCCAACCGCCACGCCGGTACCCGTTCTGCCCGCGCAGCCCGTTCCAGCCGATACTTCCAACGTCGCTCTGGCCTCGAATGCGGGCGGCGGCAGTTGGAAAACATTTCCACCGGGCAAAATGCCGCTCGGGCGGCTTATCGGGACAGGCGATCTGCGAGACGTCGCTGAGCACGGACTCGCCGGCGAACGGGTTTATTTGAAGGGACAATTCGTAGTGAATTTTTCCGAGGCCAATAAAGCGGTGTTGCGCCCGCGCACAAAACTAACAGACAAAGTGCTGCACCTTGGCGGCGGTTCATCTACGCGCATCATTGTGGAGTTTCCGAGTGGCTATGCTCCTCCGCCGCAGGGCGCAACAGTGAGTAGGGACGAGTTGCGGCCGTACGAAATCACCGAAGTGCGCAAAGAAGAAGACGGACAGCTTAACGTCTTTGTGCGCGAAATCATGCAGCCGCATTGATCGGTTGGCTGGTAGAGACGGAGCGCTGGGCCGTCCGTCTTGTTCGGCGCGCCTGGCGGTCGCGCCCTACCAAGTGGTTGCACTACTCAGTGCGCGATTGGAGAATCAATTTGCCATCGCGCACTTCGATCGTACCGATGTCGTAACTGTTCCGGTAATCAGCGAGGTATTCGCGCAATCGCCGGGAGCGATACTTCCAATTTAAAAGGTCACTCGGCACCTGCTCTCCGTTTACGACAATTCGATTCAACTGCGGGTTATCCAGTGACTCTGCCCCCTTGAATTCGATAGTGATGTCCCCGTTAAAATAATAACCCGGCCGTCCAAGAATCTCTCCAAACGGAACACTCGCCTGAAGACGGAGCTGATTTCCATCGATCGACACAAAGACTTTGCCCCGACGCATCCCGGTTCGCGGCGATCAAAGCATTTATGTCGTCTGCTGTCAGTTCGATCTCGGCCGCTTGACCCGCGCGCGTTTTTTGTTCGAAATCCTGCCATCGTTCGCGGACGCTTTGAATTTGCGTGTCCGAGCCGGTGAATTCAGGCACCGGCACCGGTTCTTCCGCGATTGAATGCGTTTTCGCCAGCCAATAAATACCGTGCACGATCGCGGAGTGCCGTTGAAAACCCCAATACATCCCGGCAAAACAAGCGATCGCCAGCACGATCGCAAACACCAAAAGAATAAGGCAACCCCTTGCAAAACAGCCGAGACCCTCTTGTCGCGGCGGCGCTTCGACCCAGGTGTTCATGACGGTAGGGCGCCTGTGTCAGACGCCGTTCTTAATTTCCAAAGAATTTAATTCGTTACACCGTTACATCCGTTCTCCTTTGTAACCCTTGTAACTCTTAACTATTTTAACGCGGCGAAGCCATCTTCGCCTGCGCGTCCATCAATTTTTCATACAAGGCGCGCAATCCCTCCGAGAGCATGCGCGTGCCTGCGAGGATCGGCATGAAATTGGTGTCGCTCCTCCAGCGCGGCACGATGTGGATATGCAAATGATCGGGCACACCCGCGCCCGCGCACTCGCCAAGATTCAAACCGATGTTGAATCCCTGCGCCTTCGTCGCGATCCGCAAAAGCGCCTGCGCATGCACAACTAAATTCCAAAGCTCGACCACCTCATTGTCGCCCAGCGTCGAAAGCTCCGCGACCTTGCGATACGGCACCGCCATGAGATGACCAACCGAGTACGGATAGCGGTTCATCATGAGGAACGCATTCTTTCGCCGCGCGATCACCAAATGCGCGGCGTCGTCGCTCGCCTGTGCCGCCTCGGATAGAAAATTGAGATTGCGCGGTTCCTTTTCGAAATACTCCACCCGCCACGGAGCCCAGAGCGTCTCTAATTCTTTCTTTGGAAATTCTTCCATCGCCATCCAAGGATAGTTTCTTCTGTAGGGAAAGCTGCTTGCCTCGCCGTAGCCTCTTGGCGGAGGCGGGGCAGCTTCCCATTCTGCGAGAGTAGTTTTATCTCCCAGAAAGTCGAGCCAGCATTTCCTGCATCTTCCATTTGTCATTCCGAGCGAAGTCGAGGAATCTCTAAATGGTTGCGTCGACCTCTGCGCTAACAAACGTTTCCGACCTGTACGGGAGCTGAATTCGGCTTGTTCAGCTCTGCGACTGGATTGCAACATGCAACCGAAATATAGTTCGGCCGCTCAAACACCATACGGAGGTAGCATTATGCGAAGCATTATTTTCATACTTCTAACGTCCCTTATGACCGGTCGCCTTCTTGCCGGCGAGAAGCCGGTAGCCGAAGACGAACTCACCACACTCAAACGTGATTACGCCGACGTTCTCGCCCTTGAGGGCACATCGAAAGGCGAGATTCTCGCCATCGCCAGGATTCTGCGTGCGAAGCCCGAGATCGCGATCGATCAGACGGCGGTGAGTGGTGAATATTGTTTCAACAGCGGCCTCGGTACCATGGTTCACTTCGCCACTCAACCGGAGCGCACGCCAGAAGACATTGTGTATGAGTTCGACGCCTCTGGTCTGATCGCAGCAGGCTTGGATCCTTCGCGCCTGCAACAACTACCCGAACGCGGCCGAATGACGCCCGGCGTGTGGTATTTCCTCCCAAAAGGTCAGCAAGATCCGCATCACGCTCACGCCATGCCCAACCCCATGATAGCAATTGCTGTCAACATCAAGTGAACCTTTCTTTTTATCGCGACCGGCTCCTGAGAAAAAGCGGAACTAGGCGAAACAAACTTTCGTCGAATTCTAGTTAGCTCACCTCGCATGCCATGAGTGATTCCGACATTTCATTCTCCGGCCAGACGGTCAACATAGCCCGTCAGACGTGGCAAGCGCCATGGTCAGTCCGACAGGCTGCGGTGATAGATGGTCGCGTCATCTTGATTTACGACTACATGGCTGGCCCGCAACACCGGCAGTTTCGGAATCTTGAGGCGTTCACCCTTTCTGGAGATGAGAGTTTGAACTGCGGAGCATCCAACCTCAGAGACTGCGGATGCTTACGTCCAGTTTGTGAGTACCAGTCCTCTTGTAGTTTGGGATTTCGCTTATTATCGATGCGTCATCGATCCATCGAACGGTCGGCTCATCGAGTCGGAGTTCACGAAATGACACCGATGTGGCCTAACCAAATGCCAGACTGTGTGAAAAGTCCTAGGTCAAAGTATCGAACGCATGAGAATGACCTATAAATCGTTTTTATTTTCCCGTAGGTGTTTCGATGGTCCTTTTTGAGCTATTTTCTACCTCCCGGTGACTTTTCACACAGCCTCATGCTGGAGCGAACCATGGTACTCGGATGATAGGGCGACATGCTGGCAAACACTAATTCTCGTGTAACGATTCACATGGCCGCGAGCCTCGACGGCTTCATCGCTCGAAAGGACGGACGTGTCGACTGGCTCGAGACGTCAGACGAATTTGCAGACGGGGACACAATGGACCCAGAATTCGCCGAGGCCTTCCTTAGAAAGATTGATTGCTACGTCATGGGGTCGCGAACCTATGAAACTGCGTTGAACTTTGAAGCCAAAGGATCGGGGTGGGCGTACGGTGACAAACCCGTTTTCGTCCTCACTAGTCGCAAGCTGCCGCGGACCCGGGACACCATCGAATTCTACTCAGGCGATCTTGCGCAGTTTGTGAATGGCCGTCTGCGGCCCGCGTTCCGTACCATCTGGTTTGTTGGAGGCGGCACGGTTTCCGGCGAATGCCTTCGCCTTGGGCTAGCCGATGAAGTTCGCTATTCGATCCTGCCGATCTTAATTGGTGATGGGATCCCCTTCTTCGAAAAGCTCGACAGAGACATCGCCCTCCATCTGGCGGAGGTCAAAGCCTACACGAGCGGCATAGTGGAACTTCGTTACGAGGTGCGAGGACGCGACTAGCGCGTGATCAAAACGTAGTCCGTCCCCTGCTCTTTCTTTCTCTCATTTGATTTCAAACTGGAAAGAGAAGCGTCTCGAAGCTCGCCTAGCAAAGCTGGCGCCTTTTCCGTTGACGCAACCAGTGCATCGAGATTGCCACGGTTCCATTCAATGACCGCGCGATCTGGTTCGATGAAATGCGTTTTCCGCAAATAGAGAAGCAGCCCTTCGTCTTTCGCGGACAGCACTTCGTAACGCCAATGATGCGCTTCCGCCTCATGGCGAACATTCCTTCCAAAGACAACGAGTGCATCGCGATGATCGCGATAGCCAGAGACGATTTTGAAAATTGTGTAGCCGCCGGTGAAAAAGATCGACGAAGGCCAATGCGATAGCCAGGTAGGGACGCGCGCGCTGGGCGCCGACCGGACGCCGCGGCGCGGCGTCCCTACCACCAATCTGCGCCGCCAAAAGCAAACAGAGCGGCGGCACGATCGGAAAAATTCTGTCCACGCGCTTGGATGGAATCAGCGACATCGCGATCAGACCGCCCAGGCTCCAGCAAAGCAGCCAAAAAATTTCCGGCGACATCTCTCGAAAGGCAGCGCCAATTCTCCATCGACGCGACGCCAGATCGAAAGTGGCGATGCCGATGATCAGCAAGCTCCAGGGAGCAAATTTGTGCAGCAGATGCGGCAAATAAAAATAAAGCGGTTGCGGCCGATGAATCGTTTCGCCAAAGCGCGCAACGAATTCACGCATCACCACTTGATCGAAGAAGCCAGGCGTAAACAAAATCCCGCCGATCACCCACAAGAGGAAGACCGCCAGCGAAGCGATCCATGGCCACCAGGCAGACCACGCGCTTCTGATTCGCCGATCCTCAACGACTGACGGCGTCGCCGCAGGCGACGTGCGCGTCGCTCCCTGAGTGCGCGCCATTCAAACAGTGCGATTCCCGGTAGCAGAAACGCGTAAACGATCGGGCCTTTGATCAGCATTGCCACCGTGAGCAATGCAAAGATGTAAACTTGATCTGCCAATCTCCATTCGGTTTCAGCTCGAATTTTTTGCCAGATCAGCAGGCCGATCAGAAAAATTACCAGTGCGAGCGGCATATCTGTGCGCACGAGTGTAGCGAGCCGCGGGCTCAGCAGATTCAATCCAAATGCGCCGAGCGCGATCAAGCCGGCAATCGCCCCGTAAGCCGACGTCGCAGCACGAAATAGCAACATCGCTATGGCAATCGCAGCCAGAAAGGAGGGCAACCGCCATGCCGTCTCCCACGAGCGCGTTATCGCAAAGAGACCGGCAGAAATCCATCCCACGAGCGGCGGCTTGGTCGCCACATGCTCATGTGGCGTCTGCTGATAAAACCAGCGACCTTCCTTGATCATCTGGAAGGAAGTAAACGCCTGCTTGGCCTGATCGTAATCGTCGAGTTGCCACGGCAGGTTGGCGACCGCGAAAAGGATTATCGTTAAGCCGGCGACAAACCAAAGAGTGCGCCGGTCTTCGAGCAGGGTTTTTGTCATGTCGAGCGGAGTCGAGACATCTCTAATTCGTTAAAGTCGGAGAGATTCCTCGACTACGCTGCGCTTCGCTCGGAATGACAACTCATCCGGTCTCAGTCGCGCCACAAGATCGCGCGCACGGCGCGCCATCGCCACCGGCGATTTTCAGAGGCAGCGCCACCAAATTATAAATACCCGGCGCGACATCGCTAAGATCGAGCGATTCAACGATGGCGATGCCGGCGCGGGCAAGCGCGTGATGGTTCTGCAATGATTTCGAATCGATCTCATCCATTGACGGCAGATCCAATCCCAGCAGTTTGACACCGTTTTTCTGCAGCCACGCGGGGACATCGGCTGCGATCACGGGAATTTGATTTGGAAAAATTGTGGAGTCGCTCCATCGTCCGGTCTTTACGAGAAGTCGCGAGGTTGCCGCGATGTCTTCGGCATGCGGTTTAAGATCTTCGGTAGTGATCAGATGTTTTTCCTTCGAGCGGAAAAATGCTTGCGCGAGATCGACCACGGTTGCGCGACCCAGGTAAATGTCGAGTGGCGCTTTCTCGATCGATTCGCCTTTTGTGTCGAAATGGAATCGCGCATCAGCATGCGTGCCGTTGTGCACGCTCATCGTGATCGCGCCCAGGTTTACGCTCTGGCCCTTCGCGATCTCTCTCGTCAATCGATAATGAAACGGCTCGTCACCGGGCCATTCCGCGAAGTCATTCGAAAGTGTCCGTGAAATATCCC
The DNA here is from genome assembly GCA_963840305.1 of uncultured Verrucomicrobiae bacterium. Classification (GTDB taxonomy): domain Bacteria; phylum Verrucomicrobiota; class Verrucomicrobiia; order Chthoniobacterales; family UBA10450; genus Udaeobacter. Next base: position 69,498 of record CAWIYE010000012.1, on the reverse strand, counting down.
AAATTTTCATGGCGTGGTTCAAGGAGCGGTGGTCTTCAGTCCGCCGGGGCGACCTCGGATCGCCCTTCCTTGAATTCTTCGAGAATCGCTTGCGCCGCTCTTTCGCTGGCGCCACTGCCGCCCAATTTAGCTGATGATCGCATCAAATGCGGAAATCATTTGCTCGCGTGCATGTACATCTTCGACTAACGGCCCCATTGCTTTGGCGATCGCGCCAGGTTTTGCGTGTTGCTGAATAAATTCCGGAACGACTTCTTTGTCTGCAAGCAAATTAGGCATGCCAAGATAATTCACGTTCACTACCGCGCGCGCTGCCAGGTACGTCGGCCACGCCACCTTGTAAACCAGCACAAACGGCATCCGGAAATAAGCAGCCTCCAGCGTGGCGCTTCCCGAGGCAACAATTCCCGCCCACGCGCGCTGCATGATCTCTGCTGTCTCACCGACCTTGATTTCAATCGGCTGTTGATCGTGCGAACTCTTCCAGTACGGCAGTTGCCGAATTCATTTCGCGTGCCAGTTCCTCGGATGCGGCTGCAACTTGAAAGTGCAAAGTGGGTTTTCGCTCGTAAAAGCTGGTGCGCTGTTTCCATCATTATCGGAAAGATTTTCCGCACTTCACGCGACCGACTGCCCGGGAAAAGCCCGATTAAATTTGGATCGCGCTCAACATCGATTTTCCGCGCCTGCAATCTTTCCATCATCGGGTGACCGACGAATACGGCGCGCATGCCAGATTGCTTGTAGAGATCGGCCTCAAACGGAAAGATGCAGAGCACCAGATCGACGGAACGCGCCATTCTTTTGACGCGGCCCGGATTCCAAGCCCAAACCTGCGGACTGATATAGTAAATTATCTTCTGCTGTGGCGATTGCTTTTGCAGCGCACGCGCCAGCCGCAAATTGAACCCCGGATAGTCGATCAGCACCACTGCGTCCGGTTTGCTCTCCAAAATTTCTTTGAGCGTTTCGCGAAATTGTTCTCGAAAATAACCATACTTCCTGAGCACCTCCCACAAACCGAGTACAGCTGCGTCGCCGATCCAATTTTTGAATTGCTTACCGGCGACCTGCTGCATTTGCGGGCCGCCGCGCCCGATGAACTTCAACTCGGGCTCCAATTGACGCAGGGAACGCATCAACGCGGCGCCGTGATTGTCGGCGCTCACTTCGCCGGCCACGAAGTAAATGGTTTTCATGGGGAGCGCAGACCGCGTCGGCAGCAAAACAGGAGCACGTTCACGCTGCTGCTACGCACTCGACGCGATTTGCTTCGTGATTTTGACTGCCAACTCCAGAGCCGCCGTCGCTTGAGAACCCGAAACGCGCGGCTGGCGTCCCGTGTTTGCGCACTCGATAAATGAAGTAAGCTGAAGCTTCAGCGGTTCTTCGTGTTCGACGCGACTCTGTCGCGCCAAATCTGTCTTCCAACGCGCCGATAGATTTCGCCGCTTTGATTTTGGTAATCGAGCGAGAGATACGCGTCTTCCTGAAAAACGCGGATCTTACGCATTCGCTCGGGACTGATGCGGCTTGCGGTCACATTTGCCACGCAACCGTCTTCGAAATGCAGTCGCACGTTGGCGATGTCTTCGCTCCGGCTAAGCACGGGCACGCCCACCGCATCGATACTCCACAGAGGCGAACGCACGAAATGCAAAATGACTTCCAGATCATGGATCATTAAATCGAGAACGACACCGATGTCGGTACCGCGCTCCGAGTAAGGTCTGAGCCGATGCGCTTCGATGAACCGCGGATGCGTCAGGTTTTTTTCAAGAGCGCCCAGGACCGGGTTGAAACGTTCCACGTGGCCGACCTGCAAGATCACGCCGTTACGCGCGGCCAAGTCAGCGAGTTCGGCGGCGTGCACAGTGTTGTCAGTGATCGGCTTCTCGACCAGCACATGTTTGCCTTTCGCAAGCAGAGCGCGCGCGATTGTGTAGTGCGTGTTGGTGGGCGTTGCCACAGAAGCCGCATCAACCATCTCAATGAATTCATCGAGCGACTTGGCGGCGGTCGCGCCGAACTTGGTTGCAATGGTACGATTCGTAATCGGATCCACATCATACACAGCGGTGAACTCAGCGGACGGAATCTCCGCATACAGTCGCGCGTGATTGCTTCCGATATGACCAACGCCAACAACGCCAATGCGCAAATTTTTCATCCCTTAAGAGCAGTCAACCCCGAAAGCTTTCGGGGTCAACGCCGGAAAGATTCGTGGTCAACTGACACGTCTCAGTGGTCAGCCGGTCGCGTGCGCTGCGCCGATCCAACCACTACACGCAATTTGCGCGGAACCACTCGTACGTTCGAGCGATGCCATCCCGAAGCGTGATCGCCGGTTTCCAACCGAGCGCGCGAATCTTGGAGATGTCCAAAAGCTTTCGCGGCGTGCCGTCCGGTTTGGTCGTGTCCCAGGCGAGTTCGCCATCGAAACCGACGACGTCGCAGATTAATTCCGCAAGCTCGCGGATCGAAATGTCCTCGCCGCAGCCGACGTTGATGATCTCTGGCGAGTCATATTTTTCCAGAAGCAAAAGACATGCGGAGGTCAGATCGTCCACATGCAAAAATTCGCGGCGCGGTTTTCCAGTTCCCCACACAATCAGTTTTCGATCGTTGCGCATTTTGGCTTCGTGCGCCTTGCGCAAGAGCGCCGCCAGCACGTGTGAAGTCTCCAGATCGAAATTGTCGTTCGGCCCGTAAAGATTCGTCGGCATCGCCGAGATAAAGTTCGCCCCGTATTCGCGAGAAAATGCCTGGCAAAGCTTGATTCCGGCAATCTTCGCGATTGCGTACGCTTCGTTCGTCTGTTCCAACGGGCCAGTGAGCAACGCGCTTTCCGGGATCGGTTGCGGCGCGAACTTTGGATAAATGCAGGAGCTTCCAAGAAAAAGCAGTTTGCGCACGCCGTTGTCGTGGGCCGCGCGGATGACGTTGTTCTGAATCCGCAAATTCTCGACGAGAAATTCGACGGGATAATCGTTGTTCGCTTTGATCCCGCCAACTTTTGCCGCTGCGACAATGACGACCGTCCGGTCTTTCGTCCATCAAAAAATTTCGCGACCGCAGATTCATCCGTGAGATCAAGCTGCGAGCGCTCGCGAGTCACCACGTTGGAAAATGCTTCGGCCTCAAGCCGGCGCATCAGCGCGCTGCCGACCATCCCGCGATGTCCGGCGACAAAAATCTTATCCGTTTTATCCATGAACTGCACTTAGCAAGTCGCTCTAGCATTTTCCGTTTTTACACGTTGCGCAATTGGCGAAGCAGTTAGCAAGGGAAGCAGCGTATTTGGTCTTGCTGAAGAACGTTTGGCGATCTTGGATCCTGCGGGGTATCGAATCAGTTGCTCAGAGCAGCTCTGGACGTAATGGTATTGGTCCGATGATTGCAAAGACAACGGAAACATTTCAGTTCGATGCAATTGACGATGTGCTAAGCGACATCGCCAAAGGGCGCATGGTCATTGTCACCGACGATGCCGATCGCGAGAACGAAGGCGATCTGGTCATGGCAGCGGAAAAGGTGACGCCTGAAGCCGTCAATTTCATGGCGACGCACGGACGCGGCTTGATTTGCGTGCCCATCTCGAATGAGCGCGCCGAGCAACTTGGCTTGCAACGAATGGTGGCGCAAAATCGCGAAAAGCATCGCACCGATTTTACTGTTTCCGTAGACGCGGCGCGCGGCGTGACCACTGGCATCAGCGCGTACGATCGCGCGACGACGATCTTGGCAATCGCGAATCCGAAATCGTCGCCGGAAGACCTTAACCAGCCGGGCCATGTGTTTCCGCTGCGCGCGAAGGATGGCGGCGTGTTGCGGCGCGCAGGTCACACCGAAGCTGCCATCGATCTGGCAAGAATGGCGGGCCTGCAACCAGCCGGGGTGCTTTGCGAAATTCTGCATGACGACGGCACCATGGCGCGGTTACAGGAGCTAATGGAATTCCACAACAAACACGGCCTGCGCATTTGCACGATCCAAAGTTTGATCGCGTACCGCCGTCTTCGCGAAAAGCTGGTGGAGCTGGAGCAAATCGTGAAAATGCCCACCGATTACGGCGATTTCGATTTGCACTTGTATCGCTCGAAACTCGACGGGCAGCATCATCTCGCGCTCGTGAAAGGCAAGATCGACAAAAACAAGCCGACGCTGGTGCGCGTGCACAGCCAATGTCTCACCGGCGACGTTTTCGCTTCGCGCCGGTGCGACTGTGGAAATCAGTTGCATGCCGCGCTCCGGCAAATTGCCGAGGAAGGCAACGGCGTCCTGGTTTACATGCGCCAGGAAGGTCGCGGCATTGGGCTGGCGGCAAAAATTCACGCCTACAAATTGCAGGAGGAAGGTCTCGATACCGTGGAGGCCAACGCGAAGCTCGGGTATCCGAGCGACCTGCGCGATTACGGTCTGGGCGCACAGATTCTTTTCGACCTCGGCGTGCGACAGTTCCGGTTCCTGACAAATAACCCGAAGAAAGTTGTCGGCCTCGAGGGATACGGCCTCGAAATGATCGAGCAAGTACCGATCAGGACTGAAGCCAATCCGCATAATGCCAAATATCTCGAGACAAAGAGAACGAAGCTGGGCCACCTGCTGTAAATGACGAAGTCCAAGACAGCGCGCGATCAGTCATTCGTCATTCGTGCTTTGTCATTAATTCGTCATTCGTAATTCGTCACTCGTCATTTTCAAGATGTCGAAGGCCGCGCCGTCCCGTCCGCGAACCGCCAAGGCCATGCGCACGTTTCTGTATCGTTGCGAGCCGATTTAATGTGCAATACGTCGATGGGCTCGTCGATCATGCTACCGAAGAACTGCGAACCCTGGCACCGGACGCGGCTATTTCTCTGCACCGCGTGCCGGGAGCATTTGAAATTCCAGTGGTCGTGCGTGAGTTGGCATCACGGCAAAGCGCTGACGCGGTCATCGCCTGCGGCGTGATTTTGCAGGGAGAAACTAATCACGCAAAAAATCTGAGCCGCTCGGTCACCGACGCGTTGCAACGCATCGCAGTTGAGCACGGCGTGCCGGTAATCAACGTGGTGCTCAGTTTCGACAATGAGGATCAGGCGCGCGAACGTTGTCTCGGCAAAAAGATTAATCGCGGAACCGAAGCCGCTCGCGCAGCAGTCGAAATTGCAAATGTCCTGTCGGAGCTTCGCGACAAACAAGGAGCGGCGGTTTCTAAGCCGCCGAGGGCTCATGGGTAAACGAAGACGCGCGCGCGAAGCAGCGATCCAATATCATTTCTGGCGCGATCTCCAGCGCGGCGAAGGCCCGGAGAAGATTGACGATTTCTGGGAATTTTGCCCGGCCAAGCCGCGCGTGCGCGAGTTTGCGCAGCCGCTTATCGAAGGAATGGTGGCGCATCTTCCGGAGATCGACGAGCGCATCCGGCGCTACTGTGAGAATTACGAATTCCGGCGCATCTCCGCGGTGGATCGCAATGTTCTTCGGCTCGCGATCTACGAGATGCTTTATCGCGACGATATCCCGCCAGTTGTTTCGATCAACGAAGCCATCGAGCTGGCAAAAACTTTTGGCGGCGCGGAATCGGGTCGTTTCGTGAACGGGATTCTCGATCGGGTGCGCAAAGACCTCACCCGACCGGCACGCGAAGCGGTGACCAAACGGGAATCGTGATTCGTTAAATCGTTCCAAAGGATGTCATCCGAGCGAAGTCGAGGATCTCTGAGGATTCTCTCGCAGCCAGGTGAGGACCAGAGATGTTTCGCTCCGCTCTACATGACAAGGACAGCTTGCGTGCTTCAACGTTTCAACGATTTAACGTTGTAAATTTTTAAACATTTTAACGTCCGCTTGCGCAATGAATTTTCTCCAATCCCTCGCCCAGCAATTTACCGGCAAGCCAATCGATTGGGACGAGCTGGAAGAAGCGTTAATCCGAGCCGATCTCGGTGTGCCCATGACAATGCGAATCATCAAGACGCTCCAGGAACGCGAGGCCTGGGCTTTGCTCGGAATTGGCGACGTGATCAAAGCGGTGCGCGCGGAGATCGCGCGCATTTTGCCGGCGCGCCCAACGCCAATCCATCGAGTAAAGGGCAAGCCAACTGTGATCCTGATCGCCGGCGTGAATGGAACCGGCAAAACAACATCGACAGCGAAACTCGCGCATTATCTCATGCACGCCAATTGTAGGGCGTCTGTGTCAGACGCCGGTCACGGCGTGATGCTGGCGGCAGCCGACACCTTTCGCGCCGCTGCAATCGAGCAGCTTGATATTTGGGCGAAAAGGCTCGGGGTTGAAATCATCCGGGGCCAATACGGCGCCGACCCGGCTGCGCTCTGTTACGACGCTTACCAATCTGCCTTGAAGAACGAAATCGACTTTTTGCTTTGCGACACGGCTGGGCGCCAACACACCAAAACAAATCTCATGGCCGAGCTGCAAAAAGTGAAACGGACTCTCGGCAAACTCGATCCGGGTGCGCCGCATGAAATATTGCTCGTAGTCGATGCCACCACGGGCGGCAACGCGCTAAGTCAAGCGCGCGAATTCCATAGCGCATTAACGCTAACCGGCTTGATCGTCACGAAGCTCGATGGGACCGGCAAAGGCGGGATCGTCGTTGCGATTCAGGATGAACTTGGGATTCCAACTCGCTTTGTCGGCACCGGTGAGCAACTCGACGATTTTGCGCCGTTCGATCGCGACATGTACATCGACAATCTTGTGTAGCGGCGGCCTACTTGTCACGCTGCAGCCTTTGGCGAAAGTGGATGACCGCCGATAAGTTTCCACTGTTATGAAAGACGACAAAGTCCAGATCGACATGAGTGTCGTTGAAGATCACGATGGGATATTGACCATTCGCGGCGGCGGCGCGCGAAGGGACTGGAACGGCATTCATTACAAGCAAGGGATGTCGCGCAAAAATGTGGGGACCACGAAACTATCGGCGAATATTGCCACGATTCCGCCGGGCGGCGTTGCCTATGCGCATATTCATGTCGGCTTCGAGGTGATCCTTTACATCATCGAAGGCAAAGTGCGTCACGAATTCGGACCTGGGCTAAAGCAAGTGATCGAAAACGAGCCAGGCGATTTCATCTACATCAAGCCCGGCATCCCGCACGAAGTCTTCAACATGAGCGACACCGAACCAGTGGTCGCCTTTGTCGCACGTTCCTCTGCTGACGAATGGGACGAAATTATTCCCTACGATCGCAATCAGCCGAAATGACGGTCGCACTGAAAGAGACTGCAGGCTTGCAACCTCCGGCGATCATATCGATCGAAGAAATACGGCGCTACTTTCCGGCGCTTGCGCGCACTCACAACGGCTACCCCGTTGCCTATTTCGACGGGCCCGGCGGAACTCAGGTACCGCGCACCGTAGTGGAGGCGATGGACGATTATCTGTATCACCACAACGCCAACACACACTGGGCCTATCCCACCAGCGAGGAAACCGACGCAATTATCGATTCTGCCCGGAGCGTGCTCGCTGATTTTCTAAACGCAAGCCCGACCGAAATCGTGTTTGGCGTTAACATGACAACGTTAACTTTTCACCTCGCCCGGGCGCTCGGTCGCGGCTACGACCGCAACGACGAGATCCTGGTCACAGAGCTCGATCATCACGCCAATATCGCGCCCTGGCACGCGCTGGAGAAAGAACGCGGCGTAAAGGTGCGCATGGCGAAAATGATTCCTGAAACCGGCGAACTGGATTGGGAGGATTTCTCGCGGCAATTGAGCAGACGCACAAAGCTGGTGGCGATCGGCGCGGCATCGAACGCTCTCGGCACGATCAATGATGTGCGGCGCGCTGCGAAAATGGCCCACTCGTTAGGCGCGCAAATTTTCGTCGATGCGGTCCATTACGCCCCGCACGGATTGATCGATGTGCGGGATTGGGATTGCGATTTCCTCGCCTGTTCCGCCTACAAGTTCTACGGGCCGCACGTTGGAATTCTCTATGGCCGGCGTGCCCTGCTCGGCTCACTTGACTTTCCGAAACTGATCCCGGCGCCTGATTCTGCGCCGGAACGGGCGGAGACTGGCACACAGAATCATGAAGGAATCGCAGGCGCAGCGGCGGCTGTGGATTTTCTCGCGTCGCTCGCTGCGGGCGCAACGCGACGTGAACGCCTTGGCGCTGCGTTCCAGCAATTACACGAGCGCGGCGACGCATTAGCAACGCGGCTTTGGACTGGCTTGCGCCGAAATAGAACGCGTCCACCTTTACGGTCCACCGCCCGGCCCACCGCGCACGCCGACGGTGGCCTTCACCGTGAACGGCATACCGTCGATTGAGGTGGCGAAGAAATTGGCGGAGCGCGGACTCTTCCTTTCGCACGGCGATTTCTATGCGATGACAGTGGTCGAGCGATTGGGCCAGGCCGCGCACGGATTAGTCCGGGCCGGTTGTGCGTGCTATACCACGTCGCAAGAAGTGGATCGTCTTCTAGCGGGCGTGCGGGCATTGTAGTTGTTTCCGTCCTCGAACCTTTGTCAGAATCACAACATGAAGCATGTTGTCTCTGACCTGTCTTTTTCCAATGGCGTTAACAGCTCAGACCGTGCAACAGCTGACAGAACAATTAGGCAAAACTGTTCTTTACGGCGACATCGCTCTTTCTCCTGACGGTGCGCGTGTCGCATGGGTGCAATCGACTGCCGCATCGACATCGAAGCAGATTTACGTGTGCGGAACATCGGAAGCGTACGCCAGCAACGCTCGTTAAAATTCCGATTGCTGGCGAGAGAACTGATTTCGATCCCGCTTGGTCGCCCGACTCGAAGACGCTCGCGTTTTTCTCCAGTGCCGGACCGAAAGAGCAGCGGCAACTCTGGTTAGTGAACGCAGATGGTTCGAAACCGAAAAAAATTACAAATGTAAATGGATACGCCGCGCGAGCACGATGGTCGCACGATGGGAAGCAGATTGCGTTTCTCTACATTGAAGGCGCGGGTGGCGGCGGTCCGTTAATGGCTGCGGCCGCAACGACTGGAGTTGTTGATACCGCAATTCATAACCAGCGAATTGCTGTCCTCGATATTGCCAGCGACAAGCTACGCCAAGTTTCGCCGGAGAATCTTCACATCTACGATTACGATTGGTCGCCGGACGACAAATCGTTTGTCGCGACGGCGGCGCCCGGGCCGGGCGACAACAATTGGTGGATCGCGCAGATTTACACGATCGAGATCGCGAAGGGCACTGCCACTTCGATCTATAAGCCTTCGCTTCAAGTCGCGGTTCCACGCTGGTCGCCGGATGGCAAGTCGATCGCATTCATCGAAGGTTTAATGAGCGATGAAGGATTTCATGGCGGCGACTTGTTCACCATGACTGTTAACGGCCGCGATGTAGCGAATCGCACGGCGAGTCGAAAAACCTCGGTCAATTCATTCTTCTGGCAGGCGCCCGATCGCATTCTCGTAATCGAGTACGCAGGCGGCGGCAGCGCGATTTCCGAGTTGAGCCTGACGGACAATTCTGACCGGACAATTTGGAAAGGCCCTGACGGCATTCACGCATTTGGTAATTTTCCCAATTTCGCGTTGTCGAAAGACGGCAAGTTCGCGGCGACTGTTCGCGGCACCTACAATTCGCCACCGGAAGTTTTCGCCGGACCGCTCGGCGAATGGCGTCAACTCACGAACAACAACGCCGGCTTGCAGATGAACTGGGGCAAAGCCGAAAGCATCGAGTGGACGAACGAAGGATTTAACATTCAGGGCTGGCTGGTGCCGCCGTCCAGCAGTCGCGGGATCGAGGCCGACAAAAAATATCCGATGGTCGTCCTCATACACGGCGGACCGTCCGGCGTGACGACGTCAGAATGGCCGGCATCATTTGGAATGGCGCGCGCGATCATAGCCGCGCTCTCGGCACGCGGTTATTACGTTCTTCTTCCCAATCCTCGCGGCAGCTACGGTCAGGGCGAAGACTTCACCCGCGCGAACGTAAAAGATTTTGGCGGCGGGCGATCTGCGCGACATCCTGGCCGGAATCGATGCCGCGATAAAAAAATATCCAATCGATCCTGCGCGTCTCGGGCGTGACCGGCTGGAGTTACGGCGGCTACATGACCATGTGGACTGTCACGCAGACCAATCGCTTCCGCGCCGCGGTCGCGGGCGCCGGCATTGCGAATTGGCAAAGTTATTATGGCCAGAACTTGATCGATCAATGGATGATCCCCTTCTTCGGCGCGTCGGTTTACGATGATCCCGCCGTTTACGAGAAAAGCTCTCCCATTCGGTTCATCAAAAACGTGAAGACCGCCACACTCGTCATCGCCGGCGAGCGCGACGCCGAGTGCCCTGCCTCGCAGTCCTACGAATTCTGGCACGCATTGAAGACGCTTGGCGTGCCGACTCAACTCATCGTTTACCCAGGTGAAGGCCATCTCTTCATCAAGCCTGAGCATCAAGTCGATCGAATGGAACAGACGGTCGGGTGGTTTGACAAGTATTTGAAGTAGCGATCATTTGCTCACCCGGTGTTCATTAGCACGCGCCGCATTGACTGGGACGATTGTCTGACATAGTGTTTGACATGAAAGTTTCCACTCGATCGCTGGTCCGCGACTTTCCACGAGTCAAGGCCGCGGCGCGCAAAGGGCAAAAGGTCGAGATCTATGACGGACGGACAGGCGAAGCTTTTTTTTTGACGGCGAAACCGAAGAAGACTTTCGGCGAACTGGCGGAGATGGCTAAAGGAGTCTATTCCGGCCCGCGCGATCTTTCTTCGCGGGAAGGTTTCGGTGCCTGAGCACATTGTCGATACCGGCCCGCTGGTCGGTTGGATCAACCGCGGAGATCAATGGCACAACTGGAGTGTTTCAACCCTACAAGCCCTCGAGCCGCCTCTGATCAGCTGTGAATCGGTCATCGCAGAAGCGGCCTGGCATCTTGCCGATTCGCGAGAAGCCGTGGATCGGCTTTACGGTTTAATTGAAGCCGGGGCCCTTAGAATCATGCCGCTCCTCCCCGATCACGTTGCGCATCTTCGCGCACTTTCCGCGAAATATCCGCAAATGGATTTTTGCGATGCGGCCGTAGTTCGGCTCTCAGAAATCCTTCCCCGCGCCTTCGTGATCACCACCGATATCAGTCATTTCACGATTTATCGCCGCTTCCAAAACAAGCTGATTCCACTATTGCATCCACGCGGCCGCTCCCGAAAATGATCCGACTGTTTTTCAAGGAGGACGATTTTGTCCGGCGCGGCCATCTCTTCATCGACAAATATTTGAAAGATTAATGCCAAAGCATCTTGTCATCAGCACCAGTGGCAATCCCGACAGCAACAGCCGGCGCATGGGACGCGCGGCATTAGCACATCTGCAAAAGCAGAAAGTCGATTGCGACTGGATCGACATCCGCGAAATGGACCTGCCGCTCTGCGACGCAGACAAATGTTATAATATGCCCGGTTCGAAAAAATTGAGCGCGTCCATCGAACGCGCTGACGGCATTCTCATTGCTTCGCCAGTTTATAATTATGACGTAGCGGCCGCGACCAAGAACATGATCGAGCTGACGGGTAGCGCGTGGGAAGACAAAATCGTTGGCTTCCTTTGCGCTGCCGGCGGCCACGCGAGTTACATGTCGGTGATGTCGTATGCCAACAGTCTTATGCTCGATTTTCGCTGCGTCATTATTCCGCGGTTCGCCTTCGCCACGAGTGATGCCTTCGAAGGCGAACGCATCACCGACAAAAAAATCGCCCAGCGAATCGAACAGCTCGCCGACGAATTGGTTCGCTTCACCAAAGCGCTCCGCAGCTAGCAACAACCGAAGAGGACACGGCGTTTTTGTAGGGCAAGCGCATCGCTTGCCAGTCCGGTTGGCGGGCGCGCCCGCCCTACAACCTTCGGCTCCGTGAACTCCGTGACCTCTGTGGTGATATTGAATTTCTATTTGCCGATGAGAATAAGAATCCCCGCAGCTAACGCTACGATGTAAAGAAGGAAAATGGCCGGGCCGAGATTCAAGCCGAACCCTAAGAGGCCATCGAGGATCAAATAGACCGCGAGCAAAAGCATGCCGATGTTCTTTGTGATTTTCATGACCTGCAGTTCACCACGAAGGTCACGAAGATCACAAAGTAATTTTTAGGTTTGCCTGCGCTCTCTCTGTGCGGTCTGCTTGCCACGCCATCGCGCGGCAACAGCGCGTGGTGAAGTTGTCTTGAGAATCGAAGCACGAGAAGAAGTCTGGCCGCTGAAGGAAGTATTTCGGATTTCGCGCGGCAGTCGCACGGACACGCGAGTTGTCGTCGTCACCGTGAGCGATGGCGAACGCGTTGGACGCGGCGAATGTGTCCCAATCAAGCGGTACAATCAGAGCACCGTGTCGGTTTTGGCGCAGATTGAGTCGATCAAAAGGGAGAAGAATTTAGATCGAGATAAGCTCAAAGACTTGCTACCGCCGGGAGCCACACGGAATGCGTTGGACTGTGCGCTTTGGGACTTTGAAGCCAAACGCTCCGGCAAACGCGTCTGGGAATTGGCGAACATGCCGATCGTTGATCAAGTCGAGACATCGTTCACGATCAGTCTCGATACGCCGGAGAAAATGGCCGCAGCAGCGAAAGCCGCTGCAACCAGGCCCATTCTGAAATTGAAACTTGGCGGCGACAACCTCGACCTCTCGCGCGTTGGAGCCGTACGCCAGGCCGCACCGAATACGCGTCTGCTCATCGACGCCAATGAATCATGGTCGCCTGAGCATTACCGGAAAATTGTTTCGGCGCTGAAGGAATTAGACGTTGAACTGATCGAACAACCGTTTCCAGCAGATGCCGATGGAGTTCTCGAAGCTCTCGATCGTCCAATTCCAATCTGCGCGGATGAAAGTTGCCATACGACTGTCGATCTTCCGCGCCTGAAGAATTGTTACGAAGTCATCAACGTAAAACTCGACAAAACCGGCGGGCTGACGGAAGCGCTCCGCCTGTGCGAGCGCGCACGTGAAAGCGGATTCAAATTGTTCATCGGCTGCATGGTTTGCACATCGTTAGGCATCGCGCCGGCTCGCCTCCTGGCCAGCAACGCCGACTGGGTCGATCTTGATGGGCCGCTCCTCCTCGCTCGTGATCGCGAGCACTCGTTGCAGTACGATCACGGGCGAATTGGAATTCCCGCGCGCGAATTGTGGGGTTAGCAACTTCTCGCCACTCCAGTCACGCCGTAGCCTTGCGCGAAGGCGGACGGACTCGCGTATACAAATGGCAGGATAGGCTTGTTTTCGTCGCAGCTTTGGGGCTGAACCTGGCTGCGCTACGGCTTCAACTCCAGCATCGCTTTGCCTGATTCGATATCAGCCGGCACCGAGACGTGATCGTGAAAATCGAGCCAGCGACCGCCGGACTTCCGAAAGAGCGATGTAAATCGAACCCACAGCTCAGACTTATGACCGCCCTTCAGTGTGCCGCTGATTAATTCCAACCCAGCTGCATAACCGAGGTCGCCGTTGGCGCCGACGTGCAGATCGCGCATTTCAACCTTCAAATTGTCTTCATATTGCGACAGGAATTGCAGATAATCGGAGCGATATTCGGCCTTCCCTACGTATTGAAGCGGCGGCACGACATCGTAGGCAATTACGTCATCGGCGTAGAGAGCCATAATTGCGTCAACGTCCTTCGCAGCGAATGCTTTCGTCCATCGGTCTAACCAGCCGCGAATTTCCTTCACTGCGACATCGTCTCCGTTTGCCCGCGCCGCATCCGTGGTCTGTGCGTTTGCAGTGACCGACGCAAGCGCGATCAAAATGAAAATAAGTAACATCGGTGATTTCATATTATTGATTCCTTGTAGCGACGGAATGAACGCTTGCCATCGAATTCGACCTAGCTGCCGCCCTGTCTGTCTTCTGATGGCTGCGGCGGCGGTTTAGGCGCAGAATGTTGATCGTCGCTCGAAACCGTTGTTGTACTCGCTTCAGCGGCTCTCTTGGCTGCCCACCTGGCTTTCATCGCAGCCGCAAGTTGCGCACGGCGTTCCGGTGAGAGATTCAATTTTCTTTTCGCTTTCTTGGCAGGACGTGACTTCTTCGCTTCGGCTGACGGAGAAGGCTTGTTGCCCAGGCGCGTTGCAGTCGTGCGGGCGGCCGATTTCCTCGCGGCTTTCATTGCCTTTGCTGCCTCGGCCGCCTTCAGTTTCTCTTTTAGCCTGGCCAGCTTCTTTGGAGCCCTCTTGTAAACGTTTCTCAAGTCGCCGGATTTTTTTCCTTAAATTCTTTAGCTTCATGATTGTGCTCCTCGCGCTGGAGGCGATTAAGATTGAGTTTCGAGTTAAGAACGAAATCTCGCTGATGTCACGCTCTTCTTCAGAATTCATCTAGTCTTCGCGAGTTCGCAGCACGTGAAATGTTAAACGTTTAGACGCGACTCATTTTCACTTCGCAGTCGTGTTGGCTCTGATGAAACTTGTCGCCACGCGCCAAAAGATCGCGAAGGCGCTCTTCAGTGCCTGAACGAAGGCTCGTTCAGGTAAGGACAGACTTATCTGTCGGTAGCCGCGATTTTAACAAATCGTAGCAGCTGCGAGCAGCATTGTCTCAGCATCGAATCGACCTTAGGCCGTGTTGATTAAAGACGACGAGTGGGTTTATTGAGACGCACATTATCCATTGATGGTCGACTAACGACCTGCCTGAAATTCGCGCCACGGAAACTCCCCTGTGCCAAACGTAAAGCAGCGCGGTTGAGACTGATGGTTGAAAGCTAATCCGAGCTGATCCGCACAGTCGCAAATGATTTTTTTTAAATCAGAGTCGCTGAGTGATTCCAAGATAACGCGAAACGGAAATTGAAGATTTTCATCGCGACAACGGACGTTAGAAAGATCAAGGTCCCCACCAGCTTCGAAAGGCTGCGCCCACTTCCTATTCTCTTTTCCGGTAGTGTGCGCGAAGTCGGCTAGGATTGAATCCTTCGTGCCGACCAAGTTCACCCAATATTTAACTCCCGCAGAGTAGCCAACCGATGCCAGCATGTCCTTTGCGGCGTACAAGAACGTCCAAATGGTTCCAATCAACTGAACGTATAAAAACACACGATATGGCTCTGTATCGTCCTGTTTCAGCGTTACAATCCTCGTCACTCTATGGTAGTCGCAATATTCGATCGCACCGGTCCGCTCAATGCGAACGAATCTCTCCCAGCAATCGTCCTGACGAGTACCTCCGTGGCTCTGATCATATAAGATAAGTGATTTCGCCGTCGTTATCGCCTGACTGGGAAAGCGAAATGTTTGGTTTTGCTGCAAATCTCCAAAGATTTTCCCGGACCATGATTTTGCAGACGCACTCAGATCCAGGGCAAGCGGTTCGTTAGATACCGGCTCCACAACCAGTGAGAGCCAGCCGAACGCCGCGATGCAGTTTCCTCCGCGACGTTCGCCTAACTTACTCGACCACTCGTTGCGCCCAAAGGAATCCTTCTCAACGTCACCATAATTATTCCGTTCAGCGAAACCTGCAGTCGGCAAACTCCAATCAATCTGGAGCGGCGGCTCCGGCTTCTCGACGACAGCTTTGACGAGAAAGTCTTTGCTGGATGCCTCTTTCGTGTCGTTGTCGTCAGGTAAGCAAAAGATAAAATCGCCGTCACCGTCGATATGACCAAAGTGCGGTGTCTGCTTAGATCGCGAATCGGTTGCGACTTTCCGGTAAGCATAGTTCATCAGGTTGGAAGCCGTGATTACACCTTCTTGATCCGCAGCGTTTCCAGCGAGACCTTCAAGCAGATACCCCGTGAAAATAGAATTGTTGCCGGTCGGCCCACCTCCGTCCGCCACGACTTCGTCTGCTTTACCGGCTGTGATGACTTGCCTCGACGATCTTTGCATCATGTCGCTGACGAACCGACGCTCGCCCGCAGAAGAAGTCCGTTGAATAGCCAAACCACTGTAGCACGCGTCCATAACAAAGAGGATGTGCTTCGCGGGAATGATGTCGGCGTTCCGCGTTAAGTCGTCCCACCGAATCAACGAACTCCTGTCCTTCAACTTACCGTCGACTGGAACCAAATATCCGACAGGTCCGCGCGAGCTGGATACCGTCGAGCCATGGCCCGCGAAGAAAACCAGCAGACGATCGTCCGGGCCGAGCGACTCATACGAAAGAAACTTTTCCATAATCCGCGCCCGAGTCGCTTGAGTATCGAGCAGTGTGCAAACGTTTTTCTTTGGGAATTTAAAGCCGCGTATGAGCACATCACGGATTGCTTCTGCATCTGCCCGTGCAATTTCCAGCGGGCTTGTGTATCGGTATGCATTGATTCCGATTACAAGCGCCCAGCTGCTGGTATAGCGTGGTTGGTATTTCATGAATCTCGTACTGCGCCTTCGCGTAAACCTGTGCGCCTTTTTTGCAAACTCAAGATGAAGAAGAAGTGAGTCCTGATTCGTCCGTTTGGTGCATTTTCGTGATTTTGGCTTCGCGCGTTGAAACCGCCATCGGTATGCGCTTAGCTCGAATATTTGATAGCCGCTCGGCAGCCTAAGGCAGGCAATGGCGAAACCCTATTTTGTCGCGGGGTGGCAACCAGTTTCTGGAAGCCCGCCACGACGACCAGGACTGATAAACTGTATCGTCGACGCATAGGCACCTTCATTGTTCAAGCCAAGAACTTGCGCATTTCTCGAACGACCAACGCTTCGTCCACAATGAACACCCGCCACGGCGGGTAAACTTCGTTTGCTACAAGATGTTCTCAATAAGCGCCAGTTAAATCCACACACAGGCAGCTTCATTCATCGAGCAAAAACTTGCGGGTTTCTCGAACGACCAACGCTTCGTCCACAATGAACACGTAGTGGTTGGTGTCATGCAGTTCGATAACTCGCGAGTTCTTCACCTCGGAGCGGAATCGCTGGATTGCGCCTTCTATCCACTTCGCGAGCGACTCGATGTTGCGATTGAATTCCTCTTGTTTGGCAGGATCCAGATACCAGTAGTAGGGCAAACGGTATTGCGGTGTGATTTTATTGAAAATGCCGAGAGCAGGAGCCTGGATACGGTTGTAATCAGCCGGCTGTAAGCCTTCATAGATCTTTCTTGGAAATTTCAGGAGGCGTAATCGCTCCAATAACTCTGCCGGAGGGGTCCGTCCGGATCATATTACATATCGCTGCGAGAGGCTTTCGGTATCCATCGGAACGTGCACTGGCTGCGGCAAAACGTTCCACCGATTCCAGGTCCGCTGCGTCATTCTCTGGGGGAGGCGGCGGTTGAGGGAGAGTTGCCCATCCACCCGACCCGATATCTAAAGCATCCAGGTAAACAAGTTTCCTGACCCGATCCGGATAGGCTGCACCAATCTTGTTCAATTCCGTTCCGGCAACGGAGTGCCCAACAAATACGGCGTCGCGTATGTTTAGCTTGTCGAGGACTGCGATGTCGTCGCGCGCTCTCGTGTCAAGGTCATAGCCGTGCGCAGGCTGGCTTGAGCGCCCGAAACCTCGACGCGTGATGCCGATAACATGGAAACGATCGTTGAACTGGTAGGCAAACTCATCGAACACATGTGCGTTGTCTCCAATCCCGGTGAGCAAAACCAAAGTCTCGCCTGTGCCGCCCCAATCCAGGACCTCAAGCTGGACGCCCGGTTCGACCGTGACGAAACTGACTTTGTGTCCCGAAGTATCGCACCTGCAGACATTGTTCGCGGCGCGTTCCAAACATTTCGGCCAAGTTAGCGCCCAGACGACAAGGCTACCCAGAATGCCGAGCGCGATCAGAAGCCAAACCTTCGATTTCCCCACGACTAATCTCCTTGTCTTAGCGACAGGCTAATGCACCGGCTCAAGGTACGGTGTGCCTGGGTCACTCACATTAAAGAGCACCAGCCGCAATGGATCGGTGCTGCTGCGGTTGTAACCTGTCATTTTCACGTTCGGCGGCATTGTCGTCGCCTGACCAGCTTTCACCGTGACTGGCTCGCGTCCCTCCATTTCCAACGTGAATACGCCTTCCAAGACATACACAGTGACCGGGAAACGGTGTGTGTGGAGCATCGTCTTATCGCCCGGCTTGAAGCTCGCCGTGAGAACTCGCACTTCCTGCTTCTCGCCCTTGGGCATCCCATTGATGATCTCGCTCAGGAGTAACTGGGGCTTTATCACACCCTGTTCTTGCGCCATCGCGACCGAACCAATGAGCAGAACCGCGAACCCGAAACAGAAGCTTCTCGATTTATTCATATATATTTTCCCTTCTACTTTCTTTCGACCTTGTAAACGATCATGCCGCGCGCCTGATAATTCGCGAGCGCCTGCGGATGATCGCGATTGCACGTGTGCACCCACACTCGCTTGGGTGCGATCCCCCGAATCTTCGGCGGACCACGCTTCTTCAATTGCGCTGGTCAGCAACGCGCCGCCTAAACTGCGGCCGATAAACTCTGGTAACAAACCAAAGTATGCGATCTCGACTCCGCCTTCGTCCATCCGGCTCGACTCGTAGCATTCGTAATAGCCGACGAGTTCATCGTCGTAGTATGCGGCGAACGTCCGCAGCTCCGGCGCGGCTGCGTATTCTTTCCATTGCTCATCGGTCCACGGTCGTTTGTCGATCCACTGCCAGTGCTCACCTACTCTGAAATACATTTCACGATTAAAGCGCCAGCCACCGTCCGAAGGTTTCAATCTTGTCACTCGCCACTTGTCGCTTGTCACTTTCTTTGGTCGCAGCTGCTCCGGTGACCGCATTTCCAGATACGTTGTGATGAGTGGTGATTTGTTGGTTCGTTGTCAGTGGTCGGTGGTTGGCAGTCATGTTTCCACCCGCGAATCACGCGAATCACACGAAACATTCCAAATTTCGTAAATCCATTTCGCGTCAATTCGCGCCTGTCGCGCCGTAGCTGTGTGAAGGTGGATATTTCGTGGGCTCCAACTTAATCTGGTTTCATCTCAGAAAATCCAGCCTGTTTGAGTTGTTGATTTAACGCTGGGAGATCGGTGTCGAGTAGTTTCTGCCACGCTTGCATTAACGGCCCAACTTTTTTCTCAACATCCGCGACAGCAGCTTTGACCGCAGCGGTCGGAGCGGCATCCGCGCCTTGGATTTCGTTGAACAATCTCTCGATCGATTCGAGCACAAACAGCGACGGCGGCGCGCCTGGACGAGGATGCGGCGGCCCGAACTGAGTCAGCGTTTGCACAAACGCCTCCAGTTTTTCCGTCACGTCAGGTCGCTCCGCTGCCCGCGCTTTGAGTTTCGTCAGCTGCTCGTTGATATCGTCAAACTTCTTTGCCGATGGGCGCAAGCGTCAGCCGCAGTTGATACAACTGCCATGATAGATCGAACTGCTCCTGAAGATCCGCGGCTGAAGTTTTTACGCGCGGATCCATTTGGACCGTAAGCGGCTGCGTGAAACTTTTGCCGTCAACCGTTAGCACGACCGTGTAATTGCCGGGTGCGACCCACGGCGAAGTGGGCGCGGGCGCTGTATTGCGGTACGTCGCCGACATCGGAAACTCCGGCTCCACATTCGGCACCGGCGTGTAATGCATGTCCCACAGAAAGCGGTGCATGCCGGCTTTAGTGGAAAGCAATTGCGGAGGGCGAATCCAATAAGCTGGAATCCTCAACCGTTTCGGGTCCGGCTTCACCGGCACATCCGCACTCGAATATTTCCTGACCGACTGCGCCTTTGTTGTCTTTGATCTCAATCGTCACCGGACCGCGGCGTCTTTCGCCAAGAAATAATCAATCATTGCGCCGTCGGGCGGATTCTCGCCAGCCGGTTCGTCCGGCGGCAACGGCGTGTCGGTGTTCACGATTCGCACGGACGCGCAAAGCCGTCTGCGGTTTGAAAAGCAGACTCTCGTTTTGCGTTTGGCTGAACTGGCGCAGCGGCGTGATGTTGTCGAGAATCCAGAATCCGCGTCCGTGCGTCGCCACGACGAGATCATCATTCTTGATGATGAGATCGCGCACCGAGGTCGCCGGCAAATTCAACCGCAACGATTCCCACTTCGCGCCGTCATCGAACGA
This sequence comes from uncultured Verrucomicrobiae bacterium, assembly GCA_963840305.1. Taxonomy (GTDB): domain Bacteria; phylum Verrucomicrobiota; class Verrucomicrobiia; order Chthoniobacterales; family UBA10450; genus Udaeobacter. Next base: position 49,496 of record CAWIYE010000012.1, on the reverse strand, counting down.
CACATAAACACCCTTCTCCGTTCCGGCGAAAAGCAGCCCTTTGCGCTCGGGATCTTCACGGACCGCGTTCACCGTTTGGCCGGCCGGGATCCCGTTCACGATTTCTGTCCACGTTTTGCCGCTGTCCTGCGTTCGGAAAATGTGCGGCCGCAAATCGTCGAGTCGCAACGTGTTCACTGCGGCGTAAGCGGTGTTCGCATCGAAATGTCCCGCTTCAATCAGCGAAATTTTCTGCCAAGCAGAGATGTTCGGCGGCGTCACGTTGTTCCAGGTTTTGCCGCCGTCGGTCGTCAGATGAATCAGACCATCATCGGTTCCGCACCAGATGCGGTTCGCGTCGAGCGGCGATGGCGCGACCGTGTAAATCACGCCGCGACGATGCGCCTGCTTCGTCGCATCGGCTTTGTATTTTCCGATGCTCGCCGGCAACTCGTACTGCGGCCGCGATAAATCCGGGCTGATCTTTTCCCAGTGATCGCCGCGGTCGCGCGTTTTCCAGAGCGTGTTTCCAGCGAAGAACAGCAGATGCGGATCGATGGGTGAAAAGACAACCGGCTCCGTGCGCAACATCCGGAAATCCTCTGTTTGCACCGGCACCGGCAAGATTCCCTGGGCCTGACCGGTTCGTCGATCGAATCGCGTCAGTTTGCCGCCGATGATGATATCGGGATCGAGCGGATCGGCGACGACGTAACCGTATTCCTCGGCCGCGACTGGCTGCCAGTCGCGAAACGTGATCTCGCCATCGTTGCCGCGACTTGTGATTCCGACCGAGCCGCTCTCCTGCTGACCGCTGTAAAGCCGATACGGAAACGCGTTGTCCGCGCTGACATGATAAAACTGCGCCGTCGATTGATTATACCACGAGCTCCAAGTCGCTCCGCCGTTCACCGTGACAATCGCGCCCTGGTCCGAGCCGAGAAGAATGACGTCCGGATTATTCGGATTGATCCAAATGTTTTGATAATCGTCGCCGCCGGGCGCGCCGCGCCAGCCATCCCAGGTTTTGCCGCCATCGGTCGATTTCCAACAGACCACGCTTGCCGAGTAAACGATCTGCGGATTTTTCGGATCGAATCGCACCACCGGCAGATCGCCGCCGCCGATGCCGAGGCCCGGGCGCGGATCGTCGGTTGTCCCGCGTCCACGTTTCGCCGCCGTCGTCGGAGCGATAAAGTTTCGCGATCGTTTTTGTTCGGACGGCGGCGAAGAGTGATTTCGGCGAGCTTGGCGCAATTGCGATATTCGCCTGCACGATATTGCCCGGCAGTCCTTTTGTTAACTGCCGCCACGTTTTCCCGCCATCGACCGATTTGAAAATGCCGCCTTTGTCTCCATTGAAGACGCCGTTTTCCCAAGGACCTTCGCGCGATTCCCACAGCGCGGCGTAAACAATTGCGGGATTGCTCGGATCGATCTGCACGTCGCTGGCGCCAACGTTTTCGTCGCGGTAAAGCACCTTTTCGAATGTTTTACCACCATCGACCGATCGAAACACACCACGCTCCTCGTTAGGCCCGTACGGATGCCCGGCCACAGCCACGAAAAGCCGGTCGGCATTTTTTGGATCGACAGCCAGTTGCGCGATCTGCTGACCGTCGCGCAATCCCAGATGCGTCCACGTCTTGCCAGCATCGACCGATTTGTAGATTCCATCGCCGACCGAAAGATCCGGCCGATGCAATCCTTCACCGCTGCCGACGTAAACGACGTTCGGATTTGAAACTGCAACCGCGATCGCGCCGACCGACGCCGTCGGCTGATCGTCAAAAATCGGCTGCCACGTCCGACCGTAATCGGTGGACTTAAAAACGCCGCCGTTCACCGGCGCCATGTAGAAGACGTTCGGCTGCGAAGGAACGCCAGCGATCGCGCGTGTCCGTCCGCCGCGATACGGTCCGACATTTCGCCAGCGCAGAATGGAATCGAAATCTCCAGCTATCGCCGACCAGATGCCGAATGCAATGACGACGATGACTGCGACCGCGTTTCGAGCCTTGTCCATACCGAACGGCCATTCTCTTCTGTGACCGCTGAAGACGCAACACACCTCGCCAAGTCTAAACGGGAGCGCTTACCCGGTGAGATGACGGCGCAGGCGATTTTTGATATAACGTTTTTCTCATGCTGTTTTGAGGTACTTCTCGCGTTGGGCTGCATCGCTCTCCTTTCGGCATCATTTCGGATGTAACAATGTCGTTACTACGCTGTGCTTGGCAGATACGACACCTCGCGTTATGAGGCTTATGAGGCTTTAGGAACAAATGAAAGGACATCTATGCAAATCGCCCACTTAAAACTTTGCCGACTCACCATTCACTACTGCGCGATCGGCGCCACGGTAATAATCCTGACTTTATTCAGCAGTGTGCAGATGGCGCAAGCGGCAGACGGAGACCTCGATCCTACGTTCGGAACGGGCGGCATGGTGACGACCGATCTGAATCATAGCACCGACATCGCCAACGCGGTGGCGATCCAGGCTGATGGCAAATTGGTGGTCGTTGGGCAAACCTACAAAAACAATGATTTCTCGAACGAAGACTTTGCCGTCGCCCGCTACAATACGGATGGCACGCTCGACACCACTTTCGGCAATGGGGGCAAAGTGCGAACAGATTTCCCCGGCCTGGCGGCGGTGCCGTCAGCGGTGGTTATACAGCCTGACGGCAAAATCGTGGTCGCGGGCGGCGCCTTTCCGGAATTTACCTTTCTGGGCAATTTCGAACTGGTCCGCTACAACCCGAACGGATCCTTGGACAGGTCCTTTGGCAACGGCGGCATCGTGATGACGACTTTTCCAGAGGGTAGTTACGCGTTCGACGTGGCCTTGCAGCCTGACGGCAAGATCATTGCCGCCGGAACCGTCTTCGTAGATTTCATTCCTGGCGAGCCTTCGAATACCGATTTTGCGCTGGCGCGATATAACACGGATGGAAGTCTGGACACAACCTTTGGCAACGGCGGCACGGTCACGGCCGATTTCTTCGGTAACGAAGACGATGCCTTTTCAGTCTTGATCCAACCCGACGGGAAAATTGTCGCAGTCGGCTCCGCCAATAACCCTGCAACTTTCTACGACTTCGCCGCTGTGCGTTATCTCAGTAATGGCACGATCGATACGACATTCGGCGTGGCTGGAAAAGTGAGCACCGATTTCGGCGATCAAAACTTTGATCGCGCGCGCTCGGCCGCGCTTCAACCCGATGGCCGGATTGTGGCTGCTGGATTCGCTATCTCCCAAAACGGAGGAGTCCAGAATTTCGCTGTCGCGCGCTATACCTCAAGCGGCGTCCTCGACACCAGCTTTAGTCGCGACGGGAAAACGCAGATCGATTTCGGCAGTTGCTGCCAGAGCGCCAACAAGGTCCTCCTGCAAAGTGATGGCAAAATCATCACCGTCGGTTATGCGAACACTGAATCATCCGATTCCGACTTCTTGCTGGCGCGCTTGAATCCGCGCGGCTCACTCGACTCGACCTTCGGTGTCGGCGGCAGAGTGCGCACGTCGTTTGGTGATCTCAATGGCGGAGCCAACGGGGCCGCTCTTCAGTCCGATGGGAAGATTGTGGCCGTCGGATTTCAAGCCACCTTTAGTAATCAATGGAGCAACTTTGCATTGGCGCGCTACCTTGATGGCCAGTGAATGACCCCCGCCCTCGTTGTCTTGGTACGATCCCGGTTCGCACTCTTACCGTCTCATCGGATGTTGGACGTTGAGCGTTCGATGTTTGCTGCCAAGGGCTTTACCTCGTGAGATAATAGCGTAGGCGAATTTTGATGTAGAGAATTCCCCACGCCGTTTTCAGATATTTCTCGCGTTGCGCCGCGTCGCTTTCATTTCGACAACCTCCCCAATACACAAGCTAAAACGGTCTGCGTTTCTTTGTCGAGTTGACGCGACCGTCATTGTGCAGGCGAAGCCGTGCCGGCAGGTCCCGCGTCGGGCTGACGTAAAACTGGAGGTCAACTTGTGAGCGCAAAACGTAAACGTAGGAGTATTTGGGCACGGCTGCTGCATCTCACGGGTTCACCCCGTGAGATAGATCGTCATGCGGTCGATTCTAAGCGAACATTATCTCACGGGGTGAATGCTTCCTTATTCACCACGTATGGCATTTTCGTTGGATCGCCGCCGTAGTTACCTTCGAGGACGTCGATAAGTCCCTGAACGCAGCGGCCAGCCATGCCTTTGTCGGGATCGACATCGAGTCGGGTGATTTGCGCGCCGCTGGCGAAGTGATGGAACACGCGGCAGCGATCGGCGATCTCCGGATCGAGCAGCGGCGAATCCGGCGGGAAGCGGTTCTTTCTCAAACACGTCGAGCGCCGCGCCGGCGATGATTCTTTCTTTCAACGCTTTTGCCAGCGCGTTCTCGTCCACGACAGGACCGCGTGAGGAGTTAATTAAATACGCTGTCGGCTTCATCAGCTTGAGCGTCTTCTCGTTCATGAGGTGATACGTCGGCTTGTCGGTTTCGCCCTCGCGCAACAGCGGCACGTGGATGCTCACGTAGTCGGCGCCACGAAACGCGTCCTCGAACGCGACGTATTTGATCCAGGTCTTTTCCTTCTGAATTCCGCGCGCGTGACGCAGATCCATCAACTCCTGAATCGCGCCAATAAATTCGTGATTCTGATACGCAGGGTCGTAACAAAGAATGTTCATGTCGAACCCCGAACATTTCTTGATCATCGCCAGGCCGATGCGGCCGGTGCCGATGACGGCGATGGTTTTGCCAGTGACTTCGTCGCCGAGGAACGGCAGGAACGGATGCCACGACGGCCACTTTTGTTCCCTAACGAGTCGTTCGCTCTGCCACATTTTTCTCGCGAGCATGCCCATCATGAAAAATGCGAACTCGGCAGTGGCCTCAGTGAGTACGTCGGCCGTGTTCGTGAACGGGATTTTGTATTTGTTCGCGTCGGCGCGATTGATGTTGTCGAATCCGACTGCGATCTGCGCCACGACCTTCAAGTGTCCCCTTCCCCGCTTCGAACACTTCGGCATCGATCGGATCGCGCAACGTGGTGATCAAACCATCGATGCCGCTCTTCACTTTCTCGATGATCAATTTCTTCGGTGGCGCTTCGGGACCTTCGAAAACCTCGAGATCGTACCCACGCTCGCGCAGACGATTCTCGGCCGCATCGCCAATGCGCGACGTCGCGAAGACTCGGAATTTTTTCTTGTCGGCCATTTCTCAGGAAACCACGAAAGCAGGAAGTTCTCTAATTTCTAGTTTCTGTTTTGAGGTTCCAAAAAGCCGTTCATCGGTCGGGGAACAATAATGATTCTGCTGCATCTTATGATGGACTGGCAAATGAATCTGAATCCCAGTTATGGGAAATTGCTCAAGCATAAACCAAAAGACAAAAGACAATAAATATGAACAAATCCCTCAGTCTCATTACCTATATTGCCGTGTGTGCGGTCGCAACGACCTTGCGTCGCATTAAGGGGCGAATGAATCAGCGGTGCGAACAACTCGAGACGCTAAAAATGATGACACAAATACGAATCGTGCTTGTGGCAATGCTTCTCGCTACCGGTGCCTCCGGCCAGCAACCAGCGAACGGCGGCAGCTCTTCTTCGGACACCATCTACGCGCGACCCGGCCAGCTCGTCGACGCGGGTGGATTTCGATTGAATCTCTACTGCATGGGGAGCGGCTCGCCCACGGTGGTCTTCGATTCCGGATGGGGAGACTGGGCGCCGGCGTGGTCGAAGGTGCAGCCACAGATCGCAAAGTGGACGTGCGCCTGCAGCTATGACCGCGCCGGCACCGGATTTAGCGATCCCGGGCCCATGCCGCGCACCAGCGTGCGCATTGCCGAGGAACTACGGACCGCGCTCCTTCACAATGCCGGAATCACCGGCCCCTACATCTCTGGTGGGATCCGCCTTTGGCGGTGACAACGTGCGCGCGTTTGCGGACCTGTACATGGATGAGGTTGCGGGGATGGTCTTGGATGATGCCGATCCCGTCGACCTCGAACCGAGGGCGATGCAAGAAGAGTCACATAGAGGACAGGCTGGGATTCCCTCCGATTTGCGCGATTGTCGAAACTTGATTGCTGAACACAAACCGTTGCCCAAGCTACCGTCACGTCCTGGGCGGCCAGCACAAGACGTGCGCTCAGCGGTTTTTTTTCCGGGGATTGCCCGAAGCGGAGTGGTCTCCCGAATTGAATGCCAAACTATTGGAAATCGCGCAAACCAAAGTCGCTATGTACGACGCTTATGCTTCGGAGATGGAGCAGACGGCCCAAGACGAAGAGTATTTGCAACAGCACCAGCGCTCGTTCGGCTCGCGGCCGATTCGCGTGCTCACCAGCGGCAACCACGGCGTCGGCCATCTGGAGACGAAGCCAGCCGACACGCCGAAGCATCTTGAATATGAGAAGGAGACCACGCTGGCCCAGGCGCGCTGGCTAGCACTGTCTTCGAACTCGAAACAGATCTTCGCTCACCACAGCTCGGAATACATCCAGTTCGATGAGCCGGAGACGCTGATCAATGCGGTTCGCGAAGTGTATGACCAGTCCAAAAAAAAATAGGTGCGCACGGTGGCCTGAATTGATGGACCAAATCTCGAAGGGTTCAGTCGGTATGATAAAAGCCACGACCTTGGGCGTCCCCTTCCCTGCGTCGAAAACTTCGGTGTTAATCGGATCCCGCAGCGTCGTGATCAATCCATCGATGCCGCTCTTCACTTTCTCGATGATCAATTTCTTCGGGGGCGCCTCCGGTCCCTGGAGAACTTCGAGATCGTAACCGCACTCACGCGGGCGATTCTCGGCTGCATCACCAATGCGCGATGTCGCAAAGACTCGAAATTTTTCTCGTCGGCCATTTCTCAGGAAATCACGAAAGCAGGAAGTTCCTAATTTCTAGTTCCTGTTTTGTCCGATTGGTAATGCCTTACAATTTTCGAATCTCTTCGACTTGAAGTTGCGCGAAGCCGTCTCGGTACGTTTGCTTCCCTTTAATTGTTACAATCTTGGCGGCATAGTCCGCTAGCTCCGCGTTGACCGAATGACCGGGTTCGCCCGTCAGCAAATACACCTTTCCGTCTTGAGTTTTGATTCCAGCGGGCTCACCGCTTCTGATGCACACTCTCGCGCACTCGGCATGATCGGGACCGCTCAAGTTGGAGGCAATGTAGCAAGTCATATCGAGCACTTCGCCAGTCACGAGAATTTCCTGCGGGCCCGCAACAGAATGGTTGCGACGCTCCGACCATTTCATCAGCAGCGCGGTGAGACTCACCGATATGAGGATGGCCGCAGCGAGCTGACCAATGCGCGACCAATCGCGCGGAAACGGGATCGGCCGACTGCGCACAATCTTCTCAGACAGCCCAGGCGGCGGTTCGATTGCGCGAAGCTTCGCCCGGACCGTATCGTAACACCTGGTTTGCTCTCGCAACCATTGGCCAAGCTCCGGATCGCTCTTCGCGTAGTCCAACGCCGCGCGAAATTGCGGATCCGAATCGTCGATCGTTCCGCGATAGAGAAGCAGGATTTCTTTGGCTTCGCGCGTATTCATATCGGCCTGCTCAAGCGGCAAATTGGTTTCACTCAACCGACGCAAAAGCTGAATTTTCGCGCGCGCGATACGCGACTGCACCGTCCCGAGCGGAAGCGCCAGGACCTCGGCGATTTCTTTATAGGACAAATCTTCCATGTAATAGAGCACAAGCGGCGCACGAAAATCTTCAGCGATCTCGCCCAGAATGCGAAGCAACGTTCGCGAATCGGCTCGCTCCGCGCAGTCCGCCGGCACACTCGGCAAATCCTCCGTGCGTTCGTCGATTGATTCGTTTGAAAAACGATTTCGGCGGCGACAGGTCTTGAGAAACTCGCGGTGCAACGTCGTGAAGAGCCAACCTTTCACGCTCGCCGCCTTCTGGAGCTGGTGACCTTTGTTCGCCCAAATGTAGAAAGTCTCCTGCGTCAGATCAGCCGCGTCGGCTTCGTTTCCAGTCAAACTCAAGCCAAACCGATACAAATCTCCGTAGTAAAGGTTCACAAGATTTTCAAAGTCCAGGTCGGCGGACATGTCGCCGTTATCCCAAAATGGGAGTCCTCAGCAGCACATTTGTTCCCGGCGATGGAGAAAAACAACGAGGGATCTCAGAACTGTGTGGGCAATGAGGTTCGAAAAAATCCTTCATCGGTCGGGAACAATCGCGATTCTCCTGCATCTCATGAGCAACTGGCAAATGAATATGAATCCCCAGTCATAGGAAACTGCTCAACAACAAACAAAAAAGAACGAGAATAACATGAACAAATCCCTGATTCTTATTAGCTCCGTTGCCGTAGCTGCTGCATCCGCGGCTCACTGCCGGGCGCAAAGTGACGCGCCTTACACTGACGGGCCGGTATGGACGATCACGATGGTCAAGGCCAAGCTGACCGACGATTATCTCAAAACCCAAACGACAAACTTTAAGGCTTTCAACGAGGAAGCGAAGAAGCAAGGCATAATCATGGATTACAAAATCTTGTTGGGAGATGCTTCCAGTCCCAACGACTTCAACATTATTCTGATGACTGAATTCAAAAACATGGCCGCCTTTGACGGTTTGCGTGCCAAGCTTGACCCGATTGCTGATAAGCTGATCAGCGGCGAGGACGTGCAACGGGAAGGCGCAGTCAAGCGAATGGAGATTCGCGAAATCATAGGCGACAAGCTCATGCGCGAAATTACTCTGAAATAGAGGCAATGAGTTCCAACGATCTAAAAAAACAACGAGCTACTTATGATGAATTCATTCTGGAACCGAATCGGGCTCGTGCTGGCCGCCACGGTTGTGGTCGTCGCTGGAACGAGCACCAGCAGTCAAGCGCAGAATCAACCTCCCGCTCCGGCTCCTTCGCGTGCTGATGAAATGCTGCAAGCATGGAATCAGATCGGGAACAAGCTCATCGCCATGGCGCAGGATTTCCCCGAAGACAAGTACGATTTCAAGGTCCAGAAGGACGAGCGCACCTTTGCCCTGAATCTTCTTCACGTCGCCGCATTGGATTTCGTCCTGATACGGAGAGTTTCCGGATCAAACCTCGGCCCCGACTTCGGCGAGGGCGACAATCCTTCGCGTGACCGGTTCAAGACCAAGGCCGACGTCGTCAAGTTCGTGCAGGAGGCCGTCGCCGACGGAGCGAAAGTGATTCAAGACCAAGGCGACACGGGGCTAGACAAAACAACGAAATTTTTCGGCAACCAGCTGGCCCACAACTCATACATCTGGACCGTCGCGATCGAGCACAGCGCCGAACACTACGGCCAGTTGGTGGTGTATTACCGCGCCAACAATCTGATTCCGCCCGACAGCCGGCGTAATGCTCAGGGCTCCCAGCCCGCACCTGGCAGCGTGTTTCGCGATTGCCTAGATTGCCCTGAGATGGTGGTTACCCCAGCCGGGGACTTCACCATGGGTTCATCGCCGCAAGAAAAATCCTGGGCCGCAAGTCACGGTAGCACTATCGGATCGGTTGCTGATGAAGCTCCACAACATCGGGTCTCATTGCCGTCATTCGCCCTGGGCAAGTACGACGTCACTCGTGGCGAGTACGCGGCATTTGCTCGGGAGACAGGATACCCTGTCGGTGATGGTTGCGGCCGCGGCCGCGCCATCTTCAAATGGGAGAAGGATCCGAAGGCAACTTGGGAAAATCCCGGCTACGCGCAGACTGACCGTGATCCAGTCGTGTGTGTAAGCTGGCAGGATGCGCGTGCCTATATCGCGTGGTTGAACCGCAAGGCACAGCGCGGCGGCGCGGCCTCAGCAAACGGGCCTTATCGGCTGCCCAGCGAAGCGGAGTGGGAATATGCCGCACGCGCCGGAACGACAACTAAGTTCTACTGGGGCGATGACGACGCTGCTGCTGCTGTGCACGCCTGGTTCAATGCCAACTCCGGTTGCGAAAACAGTGACCGGTCTTTTTTGCGACCATGGCCAGACACATCCGGTGGGCGCAAAGCCCCCGAACGCATTCGGCCTTTACGACATGGCAGGCAACGTTTGGCAGTGGACCGAGGACTGTTACGACAGCAGCTACGCCGGCATTCCCGCCGACGGGCGCGCGAACGAGGCCCCTTCGAGCGACTCCAAGGCGAAGGACGGCCTAGGCAATTGCCTCCGAGTTGATCGCGGCGGTTCATGGATGTTTCCGGCGTGGCTGCTGCGACCGGCCACCCGAGAACGCAATCCTGCCGACTACCGCAATGACATCATGGGTTTCCGCGTCGCTCGAACGCTCCCATGAAATAACTGCCGCATTTGCAACAATTGGCCGTCAAATGGCTAATTCTAGGGCAGGTGCGTCCCTTCCCAACGCGGCAACTGAAGCAGTTGTCCTACAAATTCTTCTTCACCCAAGCATCCACGCGGTCGAGCGCTTTCTCGATGTTCTCGATCGAGTTGGCGACGCTGAAGCGTAAATAACCTTCGCCGAAAGAGCCGAACGCAGTGCCGGACAGGGCGGCCACGCCCACGTCGTCGAGCAACGCGTCGGCCAGTTTTTTCGATGGCCAACCAGTCTGCGTGATGTTGGGGAAAACGTAGAACGCGCCCTTTGGCAAGCGACAGGAGAAACCTTTGATCTTGTTGAGACCGGCGACCATCACGTCACGACGCTTCTGGAACTCGGCGCGCATTTGGTCGACCAAATCCTGCGGGCCGCGCAGCGCTTCGATGCCGGCGATTTGCGTGAAGCTGGCGGTGCAGGAAGCGGAGTTGGTCATCAATCGCGCGATATGCGCCGCCAAATCAGCGCGCATCACACCGTAGCCCATGCGCCAACCAGTCATGGCGTAGGTCTTGGAGAAACCGTCGAGCAAAATGGTGCGCTCCTTCATGCCGTCCACCGACATGATGGAATGATCCTCACCTTCGAAGATGAGGCGGCTGTAGATCTCGTCGCTCAATACCATGATGTTGCGATCGCCGATGGCCTGCGCGATCGCGTCGATATCGTCCTTTGTCAGTACGCCGCCAGTCGGATTCTGCGGCGAATTCAGAATGACGAGCTTCGTGCGATCGTTGATCAGACCGGAGAGCTCATCGACGTCGAGCCGGAAATCCAACTCCTCGCGCAATCGGATCGGCACCGCTTTCGCGCCGACGTAATTGATCATCGACTCGTAAATCGGGAACCCGGGATTCGGGTAAATGATCTCATCGCCGTCCTCGGCCAGTGCGAGAATGCTAAAAAAAATGATCGGCTTGCCGCCGGGGACAACGACCACTTCATCTGGGCGTAACGTTTACCCGGCGCGTCTCGCTCACGTGTTGCGCAATGACCTCGCGCAACTCCATCAACCCGGCGGAAGGACCGTAGTGCGTGAATCCCTTGTGCAACGCGTCGCATCCAGCGTCGATGATGTTCGGCGGCGTATCGAAATCCGGTTCGCCGATTTCCAGGTGGATAATATCGCGGCCTTTTGCCTCAAGTGCTTTTGCTTTCACCAACACTTCGAACGCGGTCTCAGTGCCGAGACGCGCCATGCGCTTTGCGAGACGAAGTTGATGGCCTTTCGTCATACGAGTGAAATCAGCATTATGAGAGGGGGGATGCAACTTGTCTTTTATGAGGTTCGTAATTACGAGGCGCATCGCTCCTGAGAATTTGCGGCTGACACAGCCGCCTCTACAGTTTGTTGTTTTGAAGCGTCGCTGGCCTTTTATCATTTTCGTTCTTGTTGTGCTTGTTGCCGCGCTCGCGGTGCACATCGACTGGACTTGGAAACGAAAACTTTCGCCTCGCGGCGGGCGTTATTTTTTCCACCGCGTCGAGCTGGCAGTGCCGTCGTTCCGTCAGTCCGAAGAAAAATGGCGCGACGATCCGCTGGGCGGAGTGCCGGAGAACGGCACGCTCGGCGGCGAAGGCTGCGCCGTCGCTGCCGCGGCGATGGTATTCAAGTTTTATGGCATCGACGTCGATCCGCAGCAGTTAAACTGGTTTTTACCCTTGGTTGACGGATACACCGAGAACGGCTGGATTTATTGGGACCGCGCGGCGTGGTTCGCGCCGGATCGCGTTCGGCATGTGTACGAAGATTTGCCGTCGTATCAGCTCATCGATTCGAACCTGGCGCGCGGAAACCCCGTCATCATCCGAGTGCGTTTGCCGGGCGGCGTGACGCATTTTGTCGTGATCGCAGGTAAGGACGGCTTCGATTATCTTGTGCGCGATCCAGGCGCCGGCTCTGCAAAAGGTCTCTACCCGCTGCGCGAACTCGGCAGTGACATCGAGGCGCTACGATTTTACGAGCCCATTGCGAATGCGAATTCGCAACTCTCCACGCAAAGGTAAGCTTTCTCGCATGCCGCGCGTGGAAACGCGCGCGGATATGCGGTAGAATGTTTCGGTGTTCGGGAATGCATTTCGCGACCGAATTCTGGTTGACCCGGCTCTGCTTCCAGCGCGCGCTCGGATGTATATATCTGATCGCGTTCCTGATTGCGGCTAATCAATTCATCCCGCTGCTCGGCGAACGCGGGTTGCAACCGGTCGGACGCTTTTTGCGTCATGTCGCGTTTTCGCCACGCGCCGAGTTTGTTTTGGATCAATTGCTCGGATCGCTTCATCACAGGAGCGATCTGGTGCGGCATCGCGTTGTCGATCTTCGCTGTTGCCGGCTGGTCGGAATCGTTCGGACTGATCGTGTCGATGCTCACGTGGGCGTTGCTCTGGATGATTTACCTCTCGCTCGTCAACGTCGGCCAAACCTTCTACGGCTTTGGCTGGGAAACGATGCTCACTGAGACCGGTTTTCTGGCGATCTTTCTCGGATCATCGGATACGCGCGCGCCGGTCGTTGTGATGTGGCTCATCGTGTGGGTGCTTTTCCGCACCATGTTCGGCGCAGGCATGATCAAACTGCGCTCCGATCCATGCTGGCGCGATCTGACCTGCCTCTTTTACCATTATGAAACTCAGCCCCTGCCCAACCCGCTGAGCTGGTATCTCCATCATTCGCCGCGTTGGGCTCACAAGGCCGGCGTGCTCTTCACTCACTTTGCTCAGCTTGTGGTGCCGTGGTTCTACTTCGCGCCCGCGCCGCTCTGCTATTGGGCCGGCGGATTGACGATCGTGTTTCAAGTTACTCTCATCCTGAGCGGGAATCTTTCGTGGCTGAATTACATCACCATCGTGCTTTGCATTCCGTGTTTCGACGACCGATTCCTCACGCGCATCATTCACGTTTCGCATTCGATGCCGAGCAAACATGAGTTTACCGCACGCAATCGCCGTCGGCGTGCTCACTGTGATTGTGCTCGCGCTAAGCTGGCGCCCGGCGCGCAATTTGTTTTCGCGGCGGCAACTCATGAACGCCAGCTTTGAGCCGTTGCACCTGGTCAATACCTACGGCGCATTTGGTGCCGTCACGCGCGAACGGTTCGAAGTCGTCATCAAAGGCACCGACGCAGAAACTCTCGACGCCAACGCTGAATGGCGCGAGTACGAGTTCAAAGGAAAACCGGGCGACGTGAATCGTCGCCCGTGCATCGTTTCGCCGTATCACTGGCGACTCGACTGGCAACTGTGGTTTGCCGCAATGTCGCCCCCAGAGTTTCATCCCTGGATCTTCGCGCTGGTGCAAAGGCTCCTCGAAGGTGAAAAAAGAATTCTTCGTCTGTTCGCGAGCAATCCATTCCCGAATGCGCCGCCAAAATTCATCCGCGCCGATTGGTATCGTTATCAATTCACCAAGCCCGGCGACCGCGGCTGGTGGACACGCGCCTACGCCGGCGAATATCTGCCGCCAATCACTCTAAACCGCGCGGCTGACGAACTGCGTTGAACCTCATCTTGAAACAGAGCGAGACTATCTGCATCACACCCGTGGCGCGATCCTGATTCGCTGTTTGTTAGTCATTGGTCGGGGTGTAGCGTGGCTGTGCGCGCACGCGCAAAACCGGAGGCCGGAATTATGGGGGTCATGTTGCAAGCGTTTTATTGGGATTGTCCCAAAGCGGAAGATCGAGAGAATCAATGGTGGGCTTTTATCCAATCAAAATTACCGTCGATCGCGCAGGCGGGTTTTACGGCGTTGTGGCTGCCGCCTGCAAACAAGGCAGCCAGTTGGAAATCGATGGGCTACGATCCTTACGATTATTATGACCTCGGTGATTTCGATCAAAAAGGCGGCGCGCCCACGTGGTTCGGTTCCAAAACCGAATTACTCGACCTGATCCAGTCTGCTCATGCAGTGGGACTACAGGTGTATGCAGACTTGGTGTTCAATCACAACAGCGGTGCGGATGCTCAGGAATTAAATCCGATCGACGGCCAGTGGCGGTGGACAAAGTTCGCGCCGGTGAGCGGTAAATTCCCGCGCGACTGGAAATGTTTTCATCCGTGCCAATACGAGACGTGGGACGGCGTGACGTTCGGCGATATGCCGGATCTCTGTCATCGTGCGCCTACCGTCTACACCGAGCTGATCAGTTACGCTCGCTGGTTGTTGGAAGAGATCGGTTTCGACGGATTCCGCTACGACATGGTCAAGGGTTACGGCGGCTGGATGGTTCGTTCGATTCAAGAAATGCGGGCACTGCGCGGCGGCACAAGTTTCAACCCCTACGCGGTCGGCGAATGCTGGGACAGCGAACGTACCATTGATGATTGGCTCGATGAAACCAACGCATGGTCGGACAATCCAGTGGGCGCGTTTGATTTCCCCCTGCGCTGGCGACTGCGCGATTTGTGCGATTGTTACGGGTTCAGTCTCCGCAATCTCACAGAGCCTGGCGTCTTGATGTGGGATCGGCCGGCCCAAGCTGTCACCTTCGTAGAGAACCACGACGTCGTGCGCGACAGTCCCATCATCAATGACAAGCTCCTGGCCTATGCATTCATTCTCACGCACGAAGGTTATCCATGTGTTTTCTGGCAGGATTACTTCAACTGGGACCTCGCACAGCCGAACAATCAAAGCGGCATTGACGCGCTTATCAAAGTTCACGAACAAAATGCTGCTGGGTCGACGCAAGTTCTCTTTGTGAACGACGACCTCTACATCATGCAGCGCCCGGGCGACACTAACCAAAGCGGGCTAGTCTTTGTTTTAAATAATAGCGGTAGTTGGAACGGTGCCTGGATTCAGACGCGGTGGAACAACACGCGGCTTGTTCCCACAGCCTGGCGCGGGCGCGACGACCTTGGCATTCCGCAGGAAAAATGGACTAACGACTCTGGCTGGGTCGATCTGTGGGCGCCGTCTCGCGGCTATGCAGTTTACATCCCGGAGTGAACTGGAAGGTCTCGGATTGCGGTGGGTCGTTAAATGTCGACTTCCCACGCTCCGCGATTGTGGGTGCCGATCCGCAGCACTCTTCGGCGTTCGTGCAAGATCATGTCGCCAACGACGGCATTGGGAAGTCCGTTGCTGAAATCACTCCATTTGGTCCCAGAATTTTTGCTCTGATACACGCCGTGGTCGGTTGCGGCAAAAATCCGCTGGTGGTTCTTCGGGTCGATGACGATGGCATTAACTGGAATGTCGGGCAGATTGCCAGTCCGATCGCTCCAGCTCTTGCCACCGTTCGTCGATCGAAAGATATGACCCCCTCCAAAGGCTGAGCAACCTGTCCATACAGTCTTTTTCGAGCCCCAAGCACAACAATATCACTAACAAATTCGCTTCGTGGACTCGTTAGCTGAGTGATCTTGGCCTTAGCCCATCCTGAGCTAGCGCGATCTATCCGAACCAGTCGGCCTTTTTCGGTTCCTAGAAATATCGTGCTACGACTCACAATGCTTACGGCCGAGGCTTTCTCACCGGCCTCACCTCCGAAGTCAACTTCCGCCCAATGATCTCCGCTATCGTCCGACACCCAAACTGTAACACCTGCCTTGGCGACAATCTTTTCAACAACGTCCATGGGAGGATAAAAGAGGGCGTCGTAATCGTCAGGTGCAGGCGGCGAAACATCGACCCATTTGAAGGCGTTGGCCCCAGTTGCCGGCGCACGCTCGATCTCGATGCCGTAGTAAGAGTGGTAACACAGCTTGTTGGTATCGTCGGCGCCACAATCGCCACCGTCACCTTGCGCGATCTGGTCCCATGTTCCGTCGCGCGGAATATTGTGAGGATTGCCGAGCGTGCCGTTGTCCTGCGTGCCACCAATGAGCCAGGTGTCCTCGCTCTCCAGGTGAATGATGAATTCGAACTCGGTAATGCCGAGGCCGGGATTTAGCGAAGTCCAGCTCGTTCCCCCGTCAGGCGAACGAAAGATGCCGCCATCGTTACAGGCGTAAAGCACGGTGGGATTGGAAGGATCAAACGCGAGATGGTGTTGATCTGGGTGAATAGAATCACCGCTGGATCGAGACGAGATGTTACGCCATGTCCAACCTGACAATCCGCGGGTGCCCTTGTAGAGTTGAACCGCTCCCCAATAAAGAACATCAGGATCTGTGGGAGACACTGCAAGGCACCAGTCATACCACGCTTGATCGATGTCGGATTTTGGATCAAGTGACGGCGTCCTTTCAGAGGAAAACGTGCCGCCGGTGGACGCGCGACGCCAGAGCATTCCACTGTCGCCTTGAACGGCGGCAACGTAAACGACTGCCGGCTTCGAAGGCGCGTGGCAAACTTCCATGCGGGTAAAATGCGAACCCGGCGTTGCTCCGGGAAGTCCGATCTGCGTCCAGGTGGTGCCACCGTTAGTTGAACGAATCAAACCCAGAACAGTAGCAGCAAAGATCTCCTGAGGATCATTCGGGTTAATGGAAACATCCCAGGTGGTAACATTTTGAACCGTGCGCCACGTTGCGCCGCCATTATTGCTTTCAAGCAGCTTCGTGGTTGTGCCTACCCAAACATGAAGCGGATTAGCCGGATCAACTGCGATGTCGAAAATTCCAATGCCTGAAAGATCATTCGAAGGAACATGCTCCCACGTCTGACCGCCATCTGACGACCGAAGCAGCCCCACTCCAAGCTGGCTGTAGGTGTCCCCTTCTCCAGTTCCCGCATAAACTATATTCGGCGAGCTGGGCGCGCCACAAATTGCGCCCATCGACAGCGTCGGCTGTTGGTCCGTTAATGGTCGCCATGTTTTTCCCTGGTCCAAGGTTTCCCAAAGTCCGCCGCCAGCGGAGCAGAGAACCAGGTGGTTTGGATTCACAGGTGAAACAAAAATGCCTGAGCACCGGCCTGAGACAGGCGGTTTGTTGTTACCACCGGTCCCGTACGTTTGGCCCTTTGGAATAAGGTTTGGACCCAACGATCGCCAAACCGGGAGCTGCACGTTAGCGGCAAACTTCGTCGGAATCAGACGGGCCTTCGCTCTATCGGCCTTCGAATATTCAGCAACCAACCTCGGGCCTCGGCGCGTCGGAGGCTTTCTAGAAATCCGCAGGCTCTCGACCGATTGTGAGCTAACAAAGCCGCGATCCAGAGTTGTTTTTGATAGGGCACGCTGGGCTTCAAAATATTCGATCCGCTTCAACGCTTTTCCGCCGAGGAAACGTTGTTTTGCCAGTAAGAGTTTTCGACGGAGGCTCGCACTTTTGCGCTTTTTTACGAGTTGAGATAATGCGCCAACTGATGCGGAAGGATGGCAGAAAAGGGAAGCTAGTCTTGGGATTGAGCTATTTCTTTTTGCGTGTCTTACCAATGCGTTCGTTAGGCGCACGCTTGTTACGTACAGAGCCCGACGTTCCCGGCAGTCGGGACTTTGCCTAGCCCGCGCGCCGTGCGGTCCTGCTGAATTCGTTGAAAGGCCCGGCCACCTGGCGGCACGTTTTCCGAATCTTTGTTTTTTCCCGGTCTTCTCATCGATCGATGTTCTTTCCATTTGATGTAGCAACTCCGTGCGATCGAGCACTGAATAAATTCTTAACCTTCAAGCATCCCATGATCCACTCTCTCAGCACGTCCAACAGGAGCCACGTCGCAAGAAGAGCCATGCATTCGAGACTGAAACTGTGAAACTTGTAGAACATCTCTGTAATGACGAGCGCAGGAATGAAGCCAAGTAGTCGTCGTCCATAGACAGGGTGAGCATGTAAAGCGCGCAGAATATCGATCATAGGAAAATCCTCCTTACAATGAGGCGGTGGATGCCCCCGTCTATCAAAACGCCGCTTGGATGTCAATCCAAATTGCTACCTCAGAGTTCGTCGATTGAGATGGGCAACCCCAATCGAAGAATGAATTTACGGCACCCGGAAAATCTTTCCTGTGTATGGATCTTTCACAGCGGACCCGGGAGCAAAAGCGCTGACATCGATGTAATTTCCCTCCGGGAGATAAGGACTTGTGACCATGCCTTTCCGACCTGGGACCGGAATTCCATAGGGCATATCGCCTTTTGCCATGTCCGCAGGCGCAGCTGAAGCCGGCCGCGCAGATTGGAGTCGGCGCGCTTGCGGTAGCAGCATTGACTCTCGAGAAGCAGGTTCCCCGGAGGCCGCGTCGTCTTCCTGGTTGGACGAGGCGTCGGCTGAGGCTGGAAAGCCTTCGAGATTGATTGGCCAAGTTTCTTGAAAAAGTCTCCTACCGGATCGGCGTTTGCTCGAATGTCCGCACAAAAGCAACAGCGCGGCGACCAGCAAGGAAATGCCAGCGCGAAGGAACGAAGCGATTAATTAGGTTGTAGGCGTTCAACCATCTTATATTACCCATAATAGAGGACTGTCATGTTGAGCGAAGCGAAACATCTCTGGATATGTCTGATGCAAGAGTGGTCGGAAATGATCTGAGATTCTTCGCTTCGCTCAGAATGACATTTATGAGATGGCCTTTAAAAGAGAAGAAGATTTTCTCTGCACACGGAGCGTGTCGAACGGCTCCTCGTCAGAACGGGTAATGCAACCGGAGCAGCTGCGGCGGATCGGTAAGCGAGACGAGAAATATTTCCGTGTAATCGTCTTCAGGAATTGTTACGGGCGTCGTGATCCCGAGGGCTTTCATCAAATCGGGGATCGTATTGCCATGGCCAACAACCAGCGCATTTCCGTTTAATACGCGTAATTTCGCAACGAGTGCGGGAATATCACTTGCCGGAATCACCGTGGGACTAAGGTGCGCCGCTCTCGCCGTCGGCGCCGCAGTTTGCTGCGTGCGCTTGAAATTGGTAACGAATACCGCCGTAATCTGCGAATCTTTCAGAATACGCGCGAGCGTCTCCGCGCGCTTCTGACCAGCGACGGACAACTCAGGATCATTACCGCCGGTGCTGGCTTTCTCCGCATGACGAACGACGACGATAACCGGAACGGCGTCGGCGGCCGTTGCCATCAGATACGAAGATTCAAAGAATTGACGCGAGACGTTTCATTTCGTACGCAACAGACAGATCTAGCTCAATCATCGCTCACGAATCTCGACAATGAAGAGTTGACCGCGACCAGCACGACAGGAATCAATAATCGTTTTGTCTGCGCACTCCGTAGTCGCTGTGGTTAAATCTCATTCAATGCAGTGGGTCGTATTTCTTCGCGCGGTGAACGTTGGTGGCACAAATCGATGTCACCCGGCGCAAATTGCGAAGCAACTGGCCAAGTTCGGTGTCGTCAACATCGGCGCGGTCGGCACGTTTGTTGTGCGTGAAGAAGTCAGCGAGTCAGTTCTGCGCGCCGCGCTCGCTCGGAAGTTGCCGATTTAAATGTGAGATCATGATTTGTCCCGAGCGCGACATCATCAAACTCACGGCAAAGGATCCGTTCGCAGCGAGCAACCATCCGGCCCGAGCGTAACGAGGTTCGTAAACGTATTAGCCAAACCGCTCCGCGCTCCGCCTCGGCTGCCCTTCACCCTGCCTTCAGACGACGATTGGCTGCTGAAAGTCATTGCAATCCAAGGCAGATTCGTCCTCGGTCTGTATCGTCGGCAGATGAAAGCGATCAGCTACCTCGGCAAAATCGAAAAGCTCCTCGGTGTGCCGGCCACGACGCGCAATTGGAACACGATCGAGAAAGTCGCTAAGATTCTTTCTCAAGATTAGCGGCCGAGTACATCGAGAACACAGCCAGCTCAAAAAGGGCTCACTTTTGCTGGCACCCCTAGTCGCTTCCCGTCTCTTTCCAAGACAAGCATTCGAATGGCGCCGGGTTTGCCATGCAAAGCGGCAAATACAGCGCCGCGCGTTGCATCGGTTACGATTACATTGTCGATCTGAATTAATTTATCGCCTGCACGAACCGCATCCACGCTTGGCTTTCCACCCTTCTTTGCAATTCCGGCTATGAAATAACCGTTGGCCCGTTTTTCCAGCGTCACTCCCACCTGATCGAGATCATGCGGATCGAGCTCGTTTTCCCACTCCCAGTAAGTCATGTGCTGAGGAAAATCGATCGTGAGTTTAAATCCCTTGAGCACGTTGCCACCAATCCAACCAATGACATTCTCGGGCGCCTTCCGTGAATACCAATCAAAGAAGCTTCCCTGCACTTTATTTTCCCCCGGCGCTGGGGGAAATGGAGGCGCTTCAGGGGCAATTCCGAGCGCTCCGATTTGTTTCAGTTCTAACGAGCTCAGCCTAATTTCGGGTAGCCGCAAAATCGTTGCTCTGGCTTCCGCACCATCTGTTCGCGTTTGCATGTTGGCTTCACCAACTGCTCCTGTTCCTCGCTTCCAGTCAGGATGTGTTTTTACCCATTGCGCGGCGACATCGGCTCGAATCCATGAGTACGCGGATCCTGAATCAACCGCCAACGTGTAAGTATTCTCAGCAATAGCGGCAGTGACTGATATGAGCCCCGTCTTCTCGTTCACTCGACACGAAACTGCGGCGCCAGTTCCTTTCAGAGTGTTCGGCGTCGCAATTGTCAGAGTTCGCTTTCTATAATCGAAAACGACTTGATAGTTCTTCAACACCGAGGCCGACAGAACTGCTTCCACCGGCACTGTACGTTTACCGTTCGGACCGGTAACACCCAAGCCACTGTCGCTTTCTACGGCGGACGGATCAACCCGTACTTCCAGATCGCCAACGCGGAAAGATAGGAACCCTTGCTTATCAATCTTGAGCTCTTCACGAAGTTTTTCGTCGAGCACCATGACCGGCGTTCCGAGGTCCACAAACGCGAATGCTTTTCGCAGAGTACCATCCGGCCGGACAAATCCCAGTTCAGCAAACACGCGATTGTCGTCGAAGATGAAAGGAACAGTCCCGGCCGAAGTTAATTCCTCGCCGCGTGCGACAGCGCCGCGCCCAAGAAAGACGAAAATCAGCAGGAAGATCCTTGTCAGTGCTGGCTTCATCGCCAGGTATGTTATGCAGAGATTGGCCGCAAGCATGCGAAGAACACACGATAATTGGGTTCTGACTCTGCGAAGGCTGGCCTCGGTGAGGGCTTCAGAAGGTTTGGAAAAATGCCCGCTGCGGACTAATACAAAATCGATGGCAAAAACGCGCCGGCCGGTTCGTTGTACAGCCCTTTGCTCATCAAAGTCATTGGCTGCGTAATTCGTAAACCATTGCTCAGGCACCAGCGAAACAGCTCGCCGTTGCGCGTCGGAAGAAGAAACCCGGGACCGGCGAATTCCTTCGCAGCGCCGATCAGCGCCTTCACATCTTTGTTTGTCTCACCCACGGCGTGACCAAAGAAGCCGATGACGGTGGCGTAGCCAGTGATTCGTCCATCGTGCTCCACTACGGTTGCGGAGCCCTGCGCGATTGCGTCCTGCAATTCTCCACCGCGATCATGTCCGTGCACTTTTCGGCACAGGCGATTGCAAGCCTCGAGGTCCGTTTCGACCGTTGGCCTAACGAGATGACCTTCGATAGAAATTCCAAGCGGCTTTGCCTTGCATGCACGCCAGATGTTCGCGCACATCGTAGCCAAGTTTGGCGTACAAAGAGAGCGATCGCGCGTGAAACCCAGCCTGAATCAGCCGGACACCGGCGAAACTCTTTTCCTGCCGCGCGTTCATGCGCCGCGTCCATCAAACGCCGGCCAATCGCGCGATTCTGCACCGTCGGATCGACCGTAATCGGGCCAACGCCTGCGATCGTGTTCCGTTCGTCGAGGAAATTGCTGCCGACAATGCGCCCATCGACTTCCGCAATGACGGAATAAAATTTTGGATTTGCGAGCATCGACCTTAATACACCAATTGCCACTTCCGGAGTTGGAAAGTCAGGCGGGAAACCGTGCGCCTCCGAAATCGTCTTAAACGCGTTGTAACAAATCCTGCCGCAGATCTCCGCATCCGCAGGTGTGCCCGATCGAAGTTGGATATTCTCACTCATCACTTGTCACCCGTCATCACTTCTGATATTGTTCGTCCGTAACCTTCTCCATCCATTCCACGACTTTGCCGTCCAGCGCTTCCTGAATGGCGACGTGCGTCATCGCCGTCGTGGGCGTGGCACCGTGCCAATGTTTTTCGCCCGGCGGAAACCACACCACATCGCCGGGACGAATCTCTTCGATCTGGCCCGCCTTCGCATTGCGTCCAGCCGCAACCGGCTGTGACAATCAGCGTCTGACCCAGTGGATGCGTATGCCACGCGGTGCGTGCACCGGGCTCGAACGTGACGCTTGCGCCGACTGCGCGTGCCGGAGCGTGTGCTTGGAACAACGGATCGATGCGCACGGTGCCGGTAAACCAATCGGCCGGTCCTTTGTTGGAAGGTTGTGAACCAATTCTTTTGATTTCCATGTGTTTCGTCTCAACTTCGTAAAGGAGCGTGGCTCCGACGGAGCTTTACGCTCTCAACTATCAGCCCTCAACTTCTCTTTAGAGCATCTGTTTCGTGGGCCGGAACAGGATTTCGTTCACGTCCACTTCGTCCGGCTGGCTCATCGCGAATACGACTGCGTGCGCAAATGATTCGGCAGGAATTGCGATGTCTGCATAATACTGCCGGATCTTTTCAGCGACATCCGGCTCGGTAACGCTGTCCGGCAATTCTGTGTCGACTGCGCCCGGCGAGATAATCGTCGTGCGAATGTTGTACGGCTTAACTTCCTGTCGAAATCCTTCGGCGAGCGCGCGCACGGCATGTTTCGTTGCCGCATAGACGGCGAAATCGGGACCGATCTTATGGCCGGCCACAGACGAGACAAAGATCATGTGCCCGGATTTCTGCTCGCTTCATATGCGGCAGCGCCGCGGCGATGCCGTACAGCACGCCTTTGATGTTGACGTCGATCGTCCGATCCCAATCATCGATCGTCAGGCGCTCGAGTGGCGCGCGCGGCATGATCCCGGCGTTGTTGATCATGACATCGACACGCCCAAATTTTTGCGCGGCTGTATCGACCAATCTCTTCACTTGGTTACGATGAGTGACGTCTGTCGCAACGGCGAGTGCCTTGCCGCCGTTGCCGCTCAATTCATCTGCCAATGACTGGAGACGATCGGAGCGCCGCGCACCCAGCACAACGCTCGCGCCCTGCGCGGAGAGAAGCCGGGCGGCTGCCTCCCCCAGCCCGCTGCTCGCGCCCGTGATAACGACGACTTTTCCTTTGATCTTATTGCTCATGTGCTTTGTCGACCTGCTCACTTCAATAATTCTTCGTCACTCGCCTGTCACGCCGCCCGCTCGCGAAGCTTTCGGAGTAGCCTCGTGCGTAGGCGGATCACTCATCACTTCTTTAACGTCCGGTCATTCGCTCCAAGTGCTCGGGATATCGATCTCCTTGCACTTCGATTTTTGATGCGACGTTTTCGATCTCACGAAGATCGTCCAGCGTAAGTTCAATTGAAGCTGCTCCGATGTTTTCCTCCAACCGATGCAACTTCGTTGTGCCTGGGATTGGAACGATCCACGGCTTCTGCGCACGCAGCCACGCCAGCGCGATCTGGGCAGGTGTCGCCTTCTTACGTTTTGCGATCTCGCTAAGCAAATGAACCAAGGCCTGATTCGCTTTTCGAGCCTCCGGCGTAAAGCGCGGAAGCTTGTTGCGAAAGTCCGAACTGTCGAACGTAGTGTTTTCGTTCATCTTTCCTGTGAGAAATCCTCTACCCAGAGGGCTAAATGGAACAAAACCGATTCCGAGTTCCTCGAGCGCCGGCAGGACTTCCTCTTCGGGCTTTCTCCACCATAGCGAATATTCGTTCTGGACTGCAGTGACCGGCTGAACTGCGTGGGCACGACGGATCGTTTGCACTCCTGGCTCCGAAAGACCGAAGTGCTTCACCTTGCCTTGCTGAATCAATTTCTTCACCGCGCCGGCCACGTCTTCGATCGGCACCTCGGGATCGACACGATGTTGATAGAACAGATCGATCACATCCGTCCTGAGTCGTTTCAGCGAAGCTTCAGCAACTTCCTTGATGTGCTCCGGCCGACTATCGAGGCCGGCCTGCTCGCCTTTGGGACCAATCTTGAATCCGAATTTGGTAGCGATCACCACGCGCTCACGCATCGGAGCCAACGCTTCGCCGACCAGCTCCTCATTGATGAACGGTCCGTAAATTTCAGCGGTATCGAAGAATGTGACGCCGCGTTCCACCGCTGCGCGCAGCAGTGAAATCATCTCGTGTTTATCTTTCGGCGGGCCATAGCCAGAGCTCATTCCCATGCAGCCGAGTCCGATCGCCGACACTTCCAGACCGCTCTTTCCAAGTTCACGCTTTTTCATTTTGATCTCCGTTCAGGCTAGAAGCCTTCTCACATGGTAGGGATCCCGCCGTCGCGGGAAGTCGTCCGCCGAATCGGCGCGCCCGGCGGTCGCGCCCTACCAAAATATTTGTGAGATGAATTTACACATTGTTATTCGGATTTCAGCGACGCCATATCGATCGAAAAGCGGTACTTCATATCGGACTTGAGCAGTCTTTCGCAAGCTTCGTTGTATCATGCTCGTCACTCATCACTTCTAGTTGAGCGCTGAATAGCTGGTTGGGTCCATGAAGTACCGGTCGATATGGTCCACCAAAGCCCCGTTCTTCTCCGATTCGGCCTTCACCTTCTGCCATTCCGGATCATCGTGGAAAGCGGCCCAATTTTTCTCCGCCTCCTGACGGCTGGGATGCTCCAGAATGTAAACAAACAGGTTCTGCGAACTCGGCGCATCTTCGGGCTGCCAATAGCCAACGCTTTTCATGTTGTGCCGCTTGAAAATCGCGTCGGTATGATCGCCAAAGCGCGCTTTCAAAGCATCCATTTTCCCCTCGTGGAACGTGGTACATGCGCAACTCGTAAACGTGGCGTGACGCGTTGGATCCGCTAAGCGCGCTGAAGCCGACCATCGCTACAGCGCCGCAAACAAAAGCTAGGACATCGGATGTTTTCATATTGATTGATAATCTTAACAGAAGCTAACGAAGAAAACGAAGCTTCGATTCTTTGATTCGGCTATTGAGATTTTCGAGAGAACAAATCGAGGCCACGCTGGATCTAATGCATCATCTCGATTTGGTTCCTTTGACCGTGAAAGCTGTCCATCGGACTCCGTTCTGCTCGCTTTGCTGTGTGCCGGATAACGTCTTTCCGTCGCTGCTGAATTCCCAGTCGATGCGGGATGTTACTATCGCGCCGTCTGGACCTGTCGCTACGCCTTCTTCGGTTGTCGTTGTCTTGTTGAAAGTTGCGGTCAGAGTCCAGGTCCATCCATCACCTGAGAATCCGGAAACAGTATGAATCTTCTTAACCGGATCGTAGGAGAGAATCTCCATGCTGTGCAGTTCCTGGCCGTTGCCTTTCCACGTTTGATCGACCTGCACGAAGAACCCGTTAAGAATCCAATGTTCGTGCAAATACCAATTCACCTTGTACTCAGGTCCGGCCGGCGTGTCCTTCGCCGTTCCTGACAGTTTCCAGTCTCCAATCCAAACATCCCACTTTTTGAGTTCTGGTGGAGGCGTTGGGCTCGAAGATTGCCCGCAAGCACAAGTGCTGACCAATTTCAGAACGATGATGCTCACGGCGACGCAACGGATGTTCATAGTGGGAATCTGTAGCAGCTGGTTCCGCTTTGATTGCCTTACTGCCCGTCCCAAGAAAGGCCTTCGGTCATCATTTTTACTTCGCTTCCGCCATTCTCCGGTTTCACAAAAATGGTGAGCTTCGCCTCACCGCGCTTACGTTTCAGGATCGAAGAGTTTGGCGTGATCAGGTCGTGACCGTCGTTAATCCATCCTTGAGCTTTCAAATTTGACGCCAGTTCTGCGCAGGTGCTCTTCACGGGCAATTTGCTCTTAAAGGCCAGCTGCTCCACGAGAGTTTGGTATTCGACATTTGTCGCATCCTTCGTCAGAGCGAGATCCTTAACGTTTAGGCCCGGTGCGGCTGGCTTTGTCGCCGGTTCCTCGTCTGAGTCATCTGGTTCGGATATTTCGGATTTTGATGATGTTTGCTTCGTCTCCGCGGTTGTTGACTCGGCAACCTGGTACTCTTTTGGGATCTCTCCCAACGGAGCGACGAACTTGATCTTTACCTCCCATGTCTCCCCGAACGTATCGACCTGCCCGTCGGTGGTGAGTTCACCTTCCACCTTGCCATTCTCGAATGTGAAGTCGTTCGCGTGAATCGAGCCAATCGAGCTAAAGCCCTGTTTTTGATGCGCGCTGTGAACGACCTGGCAGCCAAAGATTTCACCGTCATCATGGACCGAGATGATCAGCGCGCTGCCGAACTTGCCAAACGCAGCGTTGAAGTCGGGCTTGTTATCTTTGGAATGATCCTTTTCCGTAAACACGAGGTCCATGCTGGGCTTATCATCGAATGGCTCCCGCCAATGTGCCGACACATACGCCAGCTTCGCCTCTTTGCCATTACCCTTGAAAACGCCGGTTACGGAGGGCTTCACGTTTGCAGCCGGGCCGGGCTTTTTGACAGCTGCTTCCGGCAGCTCTTCGCCCGCTTTAAGCATCGTAACATTGAACCGCACATCGAAGCCTCTCGGAATTAATGCGTCCGGCTCGACCGCCGCGCTGGCCTTACCGACGACGCGTCCTTCCTGAAGTTTGAGTTCCCCTGTTCCGTCACTACCGCCACTAACAGTCGTACCCCCACCGACCGCGCTCCAACGCTTCAACTCTCCTTTCTTGTTGAAGACCAGTTTAAGAAAGGGCTTGGGGAACTCGCCGGATCCGCCCTCTTTTTCAGTTGCCAGCGCCTTTTTTAGCTTCTCGCTCGAGATCGGCTGTGCACTCAACACCACTGCGATCGTTTCTTCCCCGTCGCTCGCTGACTCATAAGCCACGCCGTGGACGAGTGTGTAGCTCTTCTTGCTAAGCTTCAGCGTTCCTTCCGCCGGCTTGGTCGTCCCCTCCTGAGCAAATAGCATCGGCGCGTGCAGCGCGACAATCGCGATCAACAGACAGATGAATCTTTTGGTCATATCAAATGGTCCTATCGTTGGCGTTGGGATACTGCTCGAACATTCGACATTGCAGCAACAAAACGCGGACGTGCCAAGCATGTTCGAGCTTGGGGGTTCCCGTTCATCCATAACCCTGCGCAACGCAGGCGAATCAACATTTCATGGTGACTTAAATCATAAGTAACTGTGTTGTTTTCAAGCGAGGATTGGTTCGGGTTTGAGGGAGTGATTGAGAGCGAGGAGGAGTTTCCGCATGACTGCAGTGAGAGCGAGTTTGTGGGGTTTGCCTTTGGCACGCAGACGTTGGTAAAAGCGCGACAGGATCGGATTGAAGCGAGCGGCCGAGAGTGCGGCCATGTAGAGGCCGCTACGCAAAGCGGGCCGGCCGCCAAAGATGGCGCGTTTGCCGCGCATCGATCCACTGTCGTGGTTAAATGGCGCCAGGCCGGCGAGCGCGGCGGCTTGACGACGATTGAGTTGGCCAAGCTCGGGCATTTGCGCAAGCAAGAGCGCAGCCGTGCGCGCACCGACACCGCTGATTGCAGTGAGCTTTTGTGCTTTCTCCCAGAGCGTTTGGTCCTGCGCGATGAGCTCGCCGATGCGTCGATCGAGTGTCTTAATTTGTGTTTTGATTTTGCTAATTAGGCTGCGACTTAAAGTGCGCAGCTCGGTACAGCTAAGTTGCGCGAGACGATTTTCTTCTGCGACCAAGGTCCTGCTCAGATGTCGGCGCTGTGCTTCATACTGACGCAAACGCTTTTGCTCGGCAGAGAGTGGCGAGGTTGGCTGCGGTTGGATCGCGCTGCCAAAAGCAGCGAGCACTTTCGCATCAATCCTGTCGGTCTTGGCTAGGATGCCAGCCGCCCGCGCGTACTGGCGCACACGCACCGCTTGCACCAGAGTAACTTTGACTTCGCTCTTTTCTAAGCTCTCGAGCAAAGCTTGCTCATAGCCGCCACTGGCTTCGCAGATCAGTTGCACCGGCGTAGTACTTTGCTTGATCCAGCGCACTAATGCGGCGTGGCCGCTGCGCTCATTCGGCAGACGACGAAATGTTCCCGCCCAAGCCACATCCAAATGCGCTTTGGCCACATCAATCCCGATATAGACAACACTTTGCTTCATGGGTTAAGTAACTCCTGCTTGTAAATGCGAGCTGGCCAGGCCGGCGCCGCCCTTGGGTTGGGTCGGCTTGGTCGCTCCAGTAACTGTTCGAGTTTTACTTAGCGCCAAGGGCGAGGCGTGGATCAAACTTACGAGCGGTCTTGATTGATAATCACGACCTGCCGCTTTACCGGATCTCACGCCCACCCCTGTTCTACCACAAAGACGGCGATTCCAAGATACAAGCCGCTTACGATGCATGCTGACTTCGACCTTGGGCGTTCCCTGCAGCGGCAGGCGTGTCGCCTGCGATCTTGTCACTCGTCACTTATCACTGAGCCTGCCCGCCCTGGCGGGTCACTTGTCACTTTTTCTTTCGATCTTCACGATTTTCGCGGCTCGTCCATCTTCAAGGGTAATCCAGTCGCCCATGTCCGCGGCGAGGAGCGCTTTGCCCATCGGAGAAATCCAACTGATCGCGTCCGGTTCCAAACCGAGTTCGTCAACTCCTACAACCGTATAGGTTTCGGTCCTCCCTTTTTTATCTTTTACCGCCACTGTTGCCCCGAAGCCAACGCTGTTTGACGTCGGGTCCGGAGGATCGACAACGTGGATCGATTCCAGAATTTGTTCCAATTCGGCCACGCGCGTGCTGTTCGTGTTTGATGCGTGAAGTTTTTGCAGCTCGTTGCGCAAATGCTTCGCGCCGCTCGCGGTGATGTAATTGGTCGCCCCCGGAGGCAATCCAGACGCCGATCGCTTCCGTCCGGTGCGCTCCGGAGGATCGACATCTTCTTTGACGAACGCCCTGCTCATCCGGAAAAGTATCGCAGCCACCGCCTCGGGTGTCCTTCGAAAAAGAGAGATCCGCGCGTGACGCGATGTCCGCGCTGGCACGAACACTACTGACTCACTCCGCGCGCAGCACAATCATCGGCTCGACGCGACTGGCTCTGCGCGCCGGGATCCAGCAGGCGAGAAGCGCGATGCCGGACAAGAGCAAGGCGACACACGTGAAGGTGATCGGATCGGAAGCGCTCACGCCGTAGAGCAAGCTCTTCATCATGCGCGCGCCGCCGAAGGCAATGAGTAGCCCACATAACGAACCAATCGCAGCGAGGACCATGCCTTGTTTCAAGATGAGCTTCTGCACATCGGAAAACTGCGCGCCGAGCGCGATGCGCAATCCGATCTCGCGAGTCCGTCCCGCGACGACGTGCGACATGACACCGTAAATCCCGACCGCCGCGAGAATCAGGGCGAGCACACCGAAACTGCCGAGCGCGATAGCGGCCATGCGCGCAGGGAAAAGTGATGTGCCCATGTGCTCCTTCAGCGTCTTTGCTGCATATACGGAAATCGACGGATCGAGCTTTTGCACTTCGCCGCGCAAGGCCCTCAACACCTGCCGCGGATCACTGCGCGTGCGCGCCACCAAAGTGACTGTGCCGCTGTAATCTTGATATAGCGGCGTGTAGACCGCCGGCTTGGGATCTTCGCCTAACGAGTTGTATTTTCCGTCGGGCACGACGCCAACTATCTCGAAGAACGGATCCTTAGGCCCATGCCAGTTGAAGCGCCGTCCAATCGGGTCCTGCCCATTGAAGAACTTTTTCGCGAACGTCTCGTTTACAATCGCGACGCGACTTTCCTTTTTGTTTTCGTCATCACGAAAATCGCGGCCGCGTAGCGGAATGCCCATGGCATCAAAGTAGCCGGGGCTGCTCTCGATCGGGATCGCGATCGGCAACGTGCTCGCGCCTTTGAACTCCGTGCCTTCGATATAAATCGTGCTGTCGTTGTAATTGAGACCGAGCGGGAGGTAATCAGTCAGCGCGGCATTTTCGATTTGCGGCAAAGCCTGCGCACGCTCGAGCACTTGCTTCTGAAACGCGCGACCGCGCGCTTCGTTATAGCCTTGCAAGCTGACATCGAACGAAATCGCGACCGCGTTTTCTGGATTGAATCCGGGCCGCATCTTCTGAGCGGCTTGAAGACTGCGCACAATAAGGCCGGCGCTGATAAGCAGGACTAACGAAAGGCTGACTTGGGCGACAACGAGGAAGTTGCGCAAACGTGAGCGACGGAAGCCGGCCATCGATGATTCTTCTTTCAACGCGGGCACGAGTTGCGGCTTTGACGATTGCAGCGCCGGAATCAGGCTGAAAAGAATTCCCGTCGCGATCGACAGCAGCAGCGCGAAGCTCAGCACGCGCCAGTCCGTGCGCAGATCGAACAACAAAGTAACGTCGCTCGGCAAGCGAATGCCTCGCACAGCGCTATTGATTGCGGCAGCGAGGAACACGCCGGCCGCGCCACCGCTGAGTGAAATGAGAAGGCTTTCAGTGAGCAGTTGTCTGACGAGTCGTTGCCGACTTGCGCCGACCGCGAGCCGCACGGCAATTTCCCGCCGCCGTTCCGTTGCGCGCGCGAGGAGCAGACTGGCAAGATTCACGCACGCGAGCAAAATCACGAGCGCACCCACGGCCGCGAGCACTCCAGTGAAGGCGAAGACAGAATTCGCAATATCGGGAATGAACAACCCGGGTTTGCCGAGTCGGATGCCGCGGCCGACGTTCTGCGGATAATCCTGCGCGAGTTTCGCGGTCAGCGTCTCGAGCGCGGCCTTCGCTTGGGCGAACGACACACCGGGCTTCAACCGGCCGACGGTGAAAAGATTGTTCGACTCGCGCCTGTCGATCCACGTGCTTTGGGGTTCGATCGTCTTCGCCATCATTACCGGAATGAACATCTCCGGAGCGTAGGCGACCTCGGTGCCAATAAATCCTTTCGGCGCGACGCCGATAATAGTGAACGGGCGGCTGTTGAACTCAACCGTCTTCCCCACGATCTGCGGATCGCCGCCGAAGCGGTGTTGCCAGCAGTTGTAACTAATCACGGCAACGGGATGTGAATCAGGCGTCTGATCTTCTTCGGGCAAAAATGCGCGCCCGAGCATCGGCTTCACGCCGAGGACATCGAAGTAATTTCCGGAAACGAGATACCCCCAGACGCGCTGGCTGGAGTTGTTGACTGTGAGACTGCTGACGGTGACGCGATAAACAAACAGACCGGAGAAAACGGTGTTACGATCGCGGTAGTCTTTGTAATTCGGATACGACTGCAGCGACCAATCCGCGCCGTTGTGCAGGGTGCCGTAAAGCTCGACCAACTGCGAAGGCTCCTTCACCGCGAGCGGCCGCAGCAAAGCCGTATCGACTAAACTAAAGATCGAAGTGTTAGCCCCGATGCCGAGTGCCATGGAAATGAT
Organism: uncultured Verrucomicrobiae bacterium; assembly: GCA_963840305.1. Classification (GTDB taxonomy): domain Bacteria; phylum Verrucomicrobiota; class Verrucomicrobiia; order Chthoniobacterales; family UBA10450; genus Udaeobacter. The sequence goes on along the minus strand of CAWIYE010000012.1, from coordinate 17,869 downwards.
GGCAAGTGCGGCAAAGCCGGGTTGTTTCATCAGTTGGCGAAAGCCGAAGCGGATATCCTGCAGAAGTGTTTCCATAAGTGCGCGAGCTTCTGCATTGTGAGATGCAGCGCGGGCGCGCTTTGGATTCAGGAAATGTCAGGAATTCTCAGATTGCCAATTCCCAGTTTAACCTCAGATAACCCATGAGTCTCGATACGGGAGCTTCCGTAAAACTGCGACCGGCGAGATTCAAAAATATGTTTTGAGAGCGTAACGGCGTGCGATCGCTCCGCAGTGAGTGAATGTAATCAGCTCCCCCGCTTTCCGCTCTTCTCAGGACGCAAGCCGAAGGCTCCGCCGTCGTTTCAGTTGGGCGAGCTTTTGAAGCAGCCGCAATCCCAGTCTACTTGAACGTCGTGACCGACTAAACTTCGAACGGATCCGCACAGGAGCGGGAAAATGGTAACTTAAGTTACCCTGACATCGAGCGGGCGTTTCCTATTCTGAAGTACATCAATCAAAAAACAGAAATGAAAAACATATGAATAAGAAGATGAAAATCGTGGTCATCGGAGGCACTGGCCTCATCGGAACAAAACTGGTAAACAATCTTCGCCACCGTGGCCAGGAGGTAGTTGCTGCGTCACCCAAAACGGGCGTCAACACCTTTACTGGTGAGGGACTGGCTGAAGCGCTAACAGGGGCTCAGGTCGTTGTTGACGTCGCGAATGCGCCATCGTGGGAGGACAAGGCGGTAATGGAATTCTTCCAGACGGCAGGACGTAACTTACTTGCTGCGGAAAAGGCCGCCGACGTACGACACCACGTGGCGCTGTCAATCGTCGGCGCCGACCGGCTTCCCGCGAGCGGGTATTTGCGCGCGAAGGTGGCTCAAGAAAACCTGATCAAAACATCAGGGATTCCATTCACTATCGTTCGCTCCACACAGTTCTTCGAGTTCGCGAAGGGCATCGTCCAATCAGCCACCGAAGGGCAAATGGTTCGGTTATCACCGGCGCTGTTTCAGCCGATCGCTGCGGATGACGTCGCCGCCGCCCTGACTGGCTTCGCACTCGCCGAGCCATTAAACGGAACAATCGAGATCGCCGGTCCCGAACCAATCCGAATGGATGAATTCGCCGAGCGTTTCTTGAGCGCAACGCGAGACCCACGGAAGGTAACCGCGGACGTCCACACCCAGTACTTCGGCACAGAGCTGAACGATCAAAGCCTTACGCCCGCCAAAAACGCGCGACTCGCCCCGATGCGTTTCGAGGAGTGGCTCAGCCGCTCGACCGCGCAAAAAGTAGCGTAAATTTAGAACGCGGCAGGCAGCGTGAACTTAGGACGCGGCAGATCGCATGATACTCAGCGGTCTGCCGCACACCCTTAAAAATCACAACGGAGAGCTTTGATTCGAAAGCGTCCGATTCAGAAGCTTCTACGGCAAAGAGATGTTGTGAGGAACGCTGCCACCCTGATAATCTAACTTCTCTCGATAAAGCAGTTTGTTTCCCCAGTACGCTTCGACGTAATAGGTTTGCCCCGCCGGAACATTTGTAAAAAAATAATAGCCTTTAGCGTCTGTGAATGCAGGCGTATTGCGACCGAGCTTCGGGTGAATCAGGGAAACGGTAACGCCACTGAGCGGTCCGCGAGTTTTGGAGGTGACCGTTCCATAAATCGGCGGGCCCGTCTGCGCGGGCGCACTACTGCATGCCACCACGGCCATGACAACAAAAATGATCAACAGCCGTAGCTTCATGACGACGGCTTGAATCCTTTGGCTTCCTGCACTGGCGGAGCGCTCACATCGGCTGGCAGGGCAATAATCGTGCCGCCATCAGGTACTGTAATTGGAGCTTTGGTAAACTTGATGTTCTTTGGCAAAGGAATGCTCTGCTGTACTCCTTTTGTCATCACGACAGTCTCTTTCCAGTGGTCCGGTTCGTATCCGGCCGCGTTGATCACGACATCCAACGCGAATTCCGGATGCACAGTCCTGGTCAGACTGCCGTCTGAATCCGGGCGGAGGGTGATCCCGCTTTCGCTACTCGGTACAACTTTGACGGTCACCAGCTCACTCGGGTCCCCATCGATATTCAATTTGCCATCGATGTTCAGCGACAGTACGTCCGCCGGTTTCGAAAACCAGATGGCCAGTGCGATGAAAAACAGCCCAATAATGAAAAATGCGAGTGCCGGATAACCGGTGTTCAGTTTAATTTTATTGAAGAGTTCGACGCTCAGTCCTCCCTCGTTCTTACCCGCTTCGGAGAGTTTGATCGCCCCCTTAGCCAAGAGCCAAATTCCGCCGAGGATCATCGCGATCGCGCAGAATAAACTGACGTAAATAGCAATGTTAAACGCGTTCATGAGTCCAGTAACGACAGAAACCAGACCAGCTGCCTCGTCGCGCGGTCACCCACGACGACGCGGTGCATCCGATTATTCGGTCGCCGTAGAAATCAGAATGTCAATCCGTTTGCGGAGATGCAAACCTGAATTTTCTCATGGTCTGATAGAGGCTCTGACCCCAATTCCGACGATTCCAGCTCCCGAGCTAAAAAATTTGCGCGTCTTACTGCTGCTGCGGTTGATGCAGCGAATCCTGAACCGAATTCGGTAATTTGTCGGCGTTCCGCAGCAAAAGACTGACTTGCCAAATTTCCGAGTCGCTCAGTTTCTGGTTGAACGCCGGCATGGCGCTGAAACGGATCCCGTTTTTCACCACCCAGTGAGTCGTCCCCACCGGATCGTCGGTTACGCCCGTGTCTGGGGGAAGCAGGTGCGGCGGCTTCGGATAGAACCCCTTCGCGGCGCTCGACGTCTGGTCCAGCTTTCCGTGACACCCTGCACACGTTTGCATATATATTTTGGCGCCTGCCAGAAGATTGGTCTCATCCGCCGGTAACGGCGATGGATCGTCCGCACTCTTGCCAATCGACGCGGTAATGGCCGCGCCCGCGATGGTTCGCTCCAACGGCAACGGTTTGGTGTCAGTTCCCATGAAAATTCCGCCGCGCGTCACAAAAAGATAGCTGGCCAGCACAACCAGCCCGATTCCAACGACAACACCGAAAAGAAACTTAATCATGGGTTTAATGACGCGGAGGTAACGAAAAAATAAAGGACTTTCCCACTTCCCGTTTCTCTACTTGGCCATGCACATTCATCGGGCCCAAGCAAATCTGCTTCTCTCAACTCCGTAAAGGTGCGTGGCTTCAACGGAGCCTTTACGCTCTCAACCAGCTGTCGCGCGGTCTTTTCGAGCCGTAGTCCCGCGACTGCGGGACGGAGGCGGGTCGCTCGCTACCGATCGCTCGTCACTATTCTTCGCACTTTCGCTTCGCTCGACGAAATCGATTCCGCCCGGGCGCGCGGCGCAGCCCGCTGGTCAGTCCGATCTTGGAGAAACTCCAAATCAACCATTTCGTCGGGTCCCACTGCCACGGCTTCACTCCGTTACGATAATCGTGCTGAAACTCGTGATGATAATTGTGATAGCCTTCGCCGAAAGTAAATAGCGCCATAAAAAACGAGTCGCGCGCGCTGCACCGGGTCGAGTACGGCTGACGGCCAATGGTGTGACAGGCCGAATTGATCAGGAACGTCCCGTGTTGAAGCACAACGACTCTTGCGACGCCACCAATTAGAAAACCGCCGAGCGCGCCGGTCCAGCCGTCCCACACAAACCCGGCCAGTGTTGGCAGGACGAAACCGGTCACGACAGCGAGCGAATGAATATGCCGGTGCTGCCACATGACCAGCGGATCTTTCTTTAGATCGGCGACATTATCGAAGGGCGGTTGTGGCAAAAGCTTGAACAACAGCCAGCCAATGTGGGCGTGGAAAAAACCTTTGGTGATGTCGTACGGATCTTCGTCGTGATCGACGTGTTTATGATGGCGGCGGTGTTCGCTGGCCCACATGAGAACAGAATTCTCAAACGCCGCGGCGCCGAAAATGAGAGTGAACAAGCGCAGGGGCAACCGCGCGCGAAAAGTCGCATGCGAAAATAGCCGGTGATAACCGAGTGTGATGCTGAAACCGGTCGCAGCCAGTAACACTGCGAAGATCGCGACATGAAACCAATCGACCCCGAAATACCAAAGATAAAGGGGGACCGCGGTCAGCGTTAAAACAAACGTGCCGATCAAGAACCCGCTGGTCGTCCAATTAATGCGATCGATCGGGATACGGAAAATCACGGGGAGGAATGTCGTCTGCCAGTCCTTAGCATCAGAATCGCCTAAGCAACCGGTCTTCCCAACACAACGTCTGCCTTGGTCCAGCTATGGACAGCGCCGCAGTGCGCGCAGGTAACTTTTTGCGGCTTCATTTTTGCGGCCGGCCAGCGTTTCTGTTCAATCGTGCGACCGGTATCCGTGAGTTTCGAGGTCGAGGGACAACGCACGAGCAAGCTTTTCAAATCGGCGCCGGTCTTCGGTTTCGTTCGCCGTTGCGGCGGTTCAAAATAAAAGCGTCTTGCCATTTGGTGTTTTCAGACAGGATTAACAGGATTGAATCCGATTAACTTAAGGTTTTCGGGTCTCGTAGAAATCGGGCAAATCCTGTCTAGTTTTATCTTCACGTCATTCTAGAGCCGGTAAACAATCCGCGCTTTGGCAGTATCGTAGGGCGACATCTGCATCCTCACGCGATCGCCCACCGTCAGGCGAATAAAACGTTTGCGCATTTTGCCCGAAATATGGGCAAGAACGAGATGATCGTTCGCGAGCGCGACCCGAAACATCGTTCCGGGCAGCACGTGCATGATCGTGCCCTCCAGCTCTAGCGCCTTTTCAGAATCCATCAATGTTCACTTCTAATCTCTGATTGCTAATCGCTGATTTCGGATGGAATTCCACCGCTCTCAACGATCAGCTATCAACTATCTACTATTGAGTTTTACCGGCGATTATTCGCGAACGAGCGCCGACCGCCGCCGCCGCCGCCGCCGCCATAAGGACGCGGACGTTCTTCGCGCGGACGCGCTTCATTTACCGTCAGTGTGCGGCCATTAAGTTCGTGGCCGTTGAGCGCGCTCATCGCGGCGTTGGCTTGCGCGCTGTCATTCATTGTGACGAACGCGAACCCGCGCGACTTCCCCGTGAACCGGTCCATCATCAGATGGACTTCATTGACGGTGCCATGTTGTTCGAACAGATCCTGAAGATCGTTCTCGGTGCTCTCAAAAGAGAGATTACCTACGTACAGTTTCATTGTGTTTTGAATTTTGGAAAAACTACCGACCTACAGAGCCGTTCCCGGGAATCGGGTTTCAAACCACCAATGAGCGACGCTCACCTGACGATCTACCGCGCAGTGAAGTAAACAGAGTAATCCAATAAGCGCGCACTATCGCCTGGATCAGAGGAAACACAAGCGATCATTTCACAGTGCTTTTCCGCGTTGCCGATTTCCGTCAACGGTGCCCGCGGATTCGGGAGCTTGCCAAAAGGTTCACCGGCCGTCGTCTCGGTGGTACCGGTAAACGCCTGAAAAGTTCGTCGCGTATGGGCTGCCGCTGAGTAACGCTCGCTTGCGGGCGGCGGCGCGAAACTCCCGAAAAAGCGCAGCACGACGTTTTGGATGTCCATGTTGCGCGTAGTAAAGCGCACAGTTCTGAGTCAATGTTGGTTCCATATTTAATTCTCCGTTTATTCGCGCTGGCGACGGATCAACGCGGGCGCTGGTGTCTGAGCAATTTGTATCGAGACGCGTGATATAAGCATCCACTAACGCTAAGAAATGTATTTTCGAGAATCCGATGTCGCCAGACAAGTCCTCGAGCAATCGCTCAAGCTCATGTTTATGAGCAGCGATAGCATTCATCATGCTGTTTTGTGTGCAGAGAGAAGGGGCCGCACACCTGCGCGATCGATTGACGCTGCGATTGTTGAGGAAGCCAACATACGGCTGCGACTGCCGATTAGCTAATGGTATTTATCGTCCACGCATTTCATATCGTGCCCGCGTTTCCAGACGACTAATTGAAGAATAAGTCTTTGCGCGTGCCTTCAGTCTATTGCACAGCGTCGCAGATGCTAGTAATCGCGACCAATCCCATTCGCAGCGCGTTGCGCAAAATCGCGCAGTTTTGCAGCCAAAAATTCTCAGGCCGTAGAAAACGACCGTAGAAAAATGCGTGAGGCTCTGGAATACTTCGCAAACTGGGAAGTCGCCGGGCGTTGCTTTCCACGGGAGTCTGTTCCTCAACGTACGGAAGATTCGGGTCGACTCTGACAATAAGCGGTTAGCGCGACGTACCGACAAGGCTTTAGCTCAATCCAGAAAGGTAAATAAAATGACTACATTGAATAAAGTAACAACATGGAATCCGCTTAGAGAGATGGACGAAGCGCAAAATCGCTTACAACGGTTCTTCTTGGGCGGCTTTCCCAACAGAATGGGCAGTGGCGAGATCCACAGCCTGGCGGTCGCAGATTGGTCACCGGAGGTTGATATCAGTGAGGATGATCAAGGGTATCTCCTTAAAGCTGACCTGCCTGAAATGAAAAAGGATGACGTTAGGGTAACAGTCGAAGACGGCATTCTTAGCGTTTCCGGAGAACGCAAATGCCAGAAGGAAGATCAGAAAAAGAAATTCCATCGCATCGAGCGATCCTTTGGCACTTTCCGACGCAGCTTCACGCTGCCTGAGGATGCCGATAGCACGAAGGTAACGGCGGAGTTCCGCGACGGCGTGCTGAAAGTGCACCTGCCGACGACGCCGGTAGCAAGATCAAAAGCTACGCAAGTTAAAGTGGTGTAATGCTCTAACACTGACGGTGAGCGTGCGGAACGGTCCGCGCGTTTGCCCCGGTGTAAGGCGGCTAACTTAGTCGCCTGTTCCTTTTGAACCGAGGAAGAAAGACCTCATGATCTCGAAAATTATTAGCCGCGCAGCCTGTCTGGCGGAACTCGCTTCTAATCCCAGATCCTTCTCCAACTGTCCAGACTTGCACGGTGGTGTTCCGGGACTGGCCCGAAATAGAATCCGTTTGAAGCCCGCTGTTGGTAAAAACAAGTCGGCCCGCCGGCAATTGCACCAAGATCGCTTTTAATACGTCAAATAAAAATGACTATGACAGTTCAAGAATGGCTGAAGGAAGAAGAGATGCGCTTAGGACGCTTTAAGATTTGCTGTGTTAATGCCCAAAAAAAAGAAGCAAAGTCTTTCCCACTTAAGATGCCGCGAAGCTGTTGGAGTGCACAGTATCGCACCTGGGATGATTCATTAGATGCTTTATCTATCCCCTGGGCCGCGTTCACAACCAATCAGGAATAACGAAACACTTACGTTTAATCAGCAGGGCGTCCATATCCCAACTAAGCAGGCAGAATGAAATACAAAAATCAAAAGTTTCATAGTTGGCGTAAAAGAAGCGCGCCGGTCTAAGGCTTCGCAACATAACTTTATCCTTCTGAAAACCGGTTTGATCTATCCGGCCATGCGACCAGATAGTTAAATTTGCAAGCACCGGCCCAAAAATGCCGCAGCGCGTGCCATCGTATCGACTCCTAAGGCGATCACAGGGCCGTCAGGAAAGGCGTTTATCCTTCCGTAAAGGAGGGATATGCTGTCAACCGTCCGCACATCAGCAACTCGCGTTTCGGGTTTCTCGTTGCGCGGACTCAATCTTATCTGCCGGAACGCGACGCAGATTTCGAATAAGTCTTAGTTTCGACAGCGTCCAGATGAGCCACTTGGTCGGGTCGAATTGCCATGGCTTCACTCCGTTACGGTAGTCATGCTGAAATTCGTGGTGGTAGTTGTGATAGCCTTCGCCCATGGTGAAAAGGGCGAGCAAGAAGGAGTCGCGCGCGCTGCACCTGGTTGAATAGGGCTGTCGTCCGATTGTGTGACACGCGCTGTTAATCAGAAATGTGCAGTGCTGCAGCACAACGATTCGCGCAACCCCCGCGATCAAGAAAGCGCCGAGTGCTCCCTGCCATCCATTCCACAGAAAGCCCAGAATGGCCGGGATGCCGAAACTAACCAGGACCGCGATCCACTGGACGTATCGATCTTGCCAGCAGACGAGCTTGTCTTTCTGCAGGTCGGCTACGTTGTCGTACGGCTGATCGTTATCCAGCTTGAAAAGCAGCCATCCGATGTGCGCGTAGAAAAAGCCTTTCGAAATGCAGTACGGATCATCGTCATGATCCACATGTTTATGATGGCGCCGATGTTCGCTCGCCCACATTAAAACCGAATTTTCAAACGCCCCGGCGCCAAAAATAAGTGTGAAGAGCCGGATCGGCCAGCTTGCCTGGAATGTAATGTGCGAGAAAAGCCGATGATAACCTAACGTGACGCTAAATCCGCAGGCGGCAAGCATCGCAAAGAAGAGTACGACCTGAAACCAATCAAGCCCGAAGAACCAGAGATAGAGCGGGACGGCGGTCAATGTGAGAGCCAGCGTGCCAATGAGAAAGGAACTGGTTAACCAATTGATGCGATCGAATGGCAACCGGAAAAACAGGCGCTCCGGCGGCACGTTCGCTTTATCGGGAAACGTGAAGTTCCCTGCGTCGGCGATAAAGGAAGTTTCGTTCATGCCGTCTGCTCACCTTTGTTCCAGCGGTTCAGCGTACCGATTTGAGTGGCAGCGGTCTTGCGTTCCAACGCATCCCACGTGCGGAAGCCGGTCCTGCCGTTTTTCAGCGCGCGGACAGCCGCTTCATTCGTCCCATATAATCCGAGTGCCCAACGAGCATTGCCGACGACGAGGTCAAGATGACAGCCGACCGGAGTTTGGCGAAAGACAAATTCGCCGACAGACGTTCGTAAAGTCGAGATCGTTTTATTAGGGGTTGCGAGCTGTTGGTTACGGTGCTGGCGATAATTTCCTTTCGCCGGTCTGTGTTGCAGGGCGAACAGAGCGCCATTTTGTGTGATAGTTGGTTCCATATTCGTTCCGCCGGGTTATGCCACCGCGCGCTGCTGATAGGGCTTCTTTCGTTTGTGAAGAGCGCGGTTCCTTCGCGTCGAGTTTCCTCTGACGGTGGCCGGCATTAGCTTCCCTTGGTTAATCGACGCATTTGATGTCATCGGTCAAGTCTCGCGGTCATTGAGATATTTGTTTTAAGCAGGCGGGAGATGGGACAGTTTGTTTTTGCCGCGATCGCCGCATCGATGAAACCCGCTTGAGAGGCATCCGGAACGTTCGCATGGACGTCGAGCTGGATGTGCGTGACCGTCCAGCCCGCGGCTAAATCTTCCAGGGTTGCGGTTGCGATGGTTTCAATGCGCTGCGGGTGAAAACCGCAAAGACCAAGCTCATTAGAGAGGGCCATCGAAAAACATCCACCTAGCGAAGCGGCGATCAGTTCGTCTGGATTAGTGCCCCGGCCTTCCGCGAATCGTGTCCGGAAAGAATATTGCGTTTGCGCAAGAACGCCGCTTTCGGTTGTTAAAGTCCCTTCGCCCTCGTGAAGGTTTCCTTTCCAAACAGCTGAAGCGTCCCGATTCATAATGGCGAAGCAAAGTGGGGTTACGCCTTCGCGCATTGCCCGGCCAATATCTTGTTGGTAGCACGTCATACTTTTTAGGTATGGCCCGTCTGCCTGTGGCTGAGCGGTCTGTCATAATTCGCAATTCTTTCTTTTGCATTAACGTGCCGAGTCGGTTTACGATAAGTATCTTGCCCCGATGGAACTTCGTCATCTGCGCTACTTCGTCAGCGTTGCGGAAGCGCTGAGCTTCACAAAAGCCGCCGAAAAGCTGCACACCGCGCAGCCTTCGCTCTCGCGACAGATTAAGGATCTGGAACAAGAGCTTGGCGTCCGGCTTCTCAATCGCACAAAGCAACTGGTCACGTTGACAGAGCAGGGCCGCTCGTTTCTCGCCGATGCCAAACGCCTTCTTGCTCTGGCAGCCGAAACAGTCGAGTCCGTCCGGCGATTGCACAGCGGCGAGGCTCGCGCGCTCAATATCGGGTACGTCAGCAATCTCTTTTACGATTTGCTGCCGAGGACTCTCGCTTCGTTCCATCAATTGTTTCCCACTGTTTCGGTTAACCTCTTCGATATGTCGTGCGGCGATCAATTTCGCGCGCTCGAAGATGGCAAGCTCGATCTTGGTTTCGTTGGATTACACGAGCCGATTGCGCGGCGCGGGTTGGAATTCCGAACCATTGCGTCCTACAAAACCGTCGCCGCTTTGCCCAAAGACAATCCGCTGGCGGGCAAAACGACGGTCGCGCTAAAAGCTCTAGCGCCCATGTTTTTCATCGGAATGTCAGAAGCTAGCTATCCCTACTACCACGAGTGGCTAACCAAGACCTGTCACCGCGCGGGTTTTACGCCGAAGGTTTTGCAGGATGTCGATCTTGAACGAACGATGATCCACGCCATCTCCGCCGGATTGGGTGTCGCCCTCGTCCCCGAGCAGCTAAAAAAACTCCCCCACAAAAATGTCGTGTTTCGCCCAATCATGCCGGCCGTGGCGACGGAGGCTTGCGTCGCATGGAAAGGCGAAAATCCGTCCGCTCCTTTGAAAGCCTACGTGGAAATCGTCGAGCACGTTGGCCGGAGCATCCGTTGAACCGAACTGTGGCAGGATTTAGTCGTGCGAAAATTAAATCGCAAATCGAAAAATCAGGCGAGGAGACGTTTACGCCTTTCCAAAAAGCAACGGGAATTGAATAGTCTAAGGTGCGCCGCTCGGCTCAACGCCATTCCCGCTCGGGTCGCCACGGAGCGAGAATAATAGCAAGCTAAAAAACGAACTGAATCACCAAGGTAGATGTGTCGCCGGTCATTTACTTCGAGCAGACACGTAAGCCCAAGCCCCTAAGCAGGTGATCACCAGACAGAACAATAATACCTCAACTAGCTCAACTAGCTTTAAAAGATATTCCATACTTCTCAGCTTCCAGTTACTACCGGTTCCAATGCGCCATCAGCAGGAACGATAAACTCGCTGGATCTCCGCCGCGTCAAAGGGTCGAGCATTTCAGTCAGGCGCGCGTCGTAAGAATCACACCTGGGGGATTCGCCATTTGGGTTGACCCATTCGGGATGTTGGATCCGCAGATCGTCGTGAATCTGTTGCTGGAGTTCGGTGTACGTGTGGATTGGATGAGAGATGGCAATCGGCCTCGGTAAAAGATTTAAGATCGGCGCGAGAGGTATCCGACCAAGTGCTCGACGCGAATGGTGTACGGGCATGGGTGCCGTAAGCGCCCGCCACGGCCAGGCGAGGGTACTCCAAAGGGCGGCGCGCATGTGCTTGCGTTGTGCACGACGCCAGGCCGACTGGCTTCTTTTGTAGCGCTGGCGTTGCAGCAACACGGCCAGCAGTCCGCTTTGTGTAAGGGTCGGGGTTAATTTTCTCATAACGTAATCTTTCTATTTTTCCTCGTCCGAAGGACTCTGTAATTTACCTCGTCGGTGAGTACGGTCTGGGCGTATTTTCCGAAAGACTCACCGTTTCTTGTCTTGCGAATCCCAGACTCAGAACGAAGCCAACGAATCTTTGACGCCCGCTGTCTGCTTTATTCCGTGAAATACTTCGCGGCGAGAGATTGCGCGCCAGGGCCCAATACGCTAACCCCTGCTTTGCTACCCAGCAGTCTTCGCAACAAAGTTTTCGCTTCATTTTTCTCCTGCTCCGACACATCGGCTTGATTGATCGCAGTGATCACCTTCTCCAGTGCCTCCATAATCACTTGCTGCTGCTGCGGAGTACTCGGCGCGGTCGGCGTTTGCCGCCGGGGGACGGTGGTTCGCCGGCTCTTATCGATAGAGATCGAAATCGGGGGCGCGACACCACCTTCGAGCACTTTGACTCCGAAGTCGTTTATCTTAGCAAAGCCGGACATCAGGCCCATCCCGCTCTGATCCTCAACAGGGGTCCAGTCGATGAGGTGATACTCTGAAAGCTGGGCCAAGGCGCGCAGCCAGTCGCGGTGATTTATGCCTCCTGGCGGCAGGACCGCTTGCTCACCTTGGCCGAACGGAATGGAACCTTCGCTTCGACGTTCATAGAGAAGCTGCAGCAGGCATCCTCTGACGACAGAATCCTTCATAGACTTTTGCCAATATGCTCTGCATCCCGCGCAGCAACAACTCACCTCAACGGTGCAAGTCTGTACTTGGAAATGCAGTTCGCGCCTAAATTCCGAAAGCGGTGAATAGCCGTTCTGATCGGAAATTACGATCGGCTCTGGAATACTCCAATTCCGGTGAAGTCGCCGCGCGTTCGTCTTCGACGAGGCCTGGTCGCTCAACATACACAAGATTAGGGTCGACTCTGACAATAAGCGGTTAGCGCGATGTACCAACATGGCTTTAGCTCAATCCAGAAAGACAAAATAAAATGAATACAGTAATTATGCCTGAGTGCGACCCTAACGCAAAAGCCTTGGAGCAAGTGGAAAAAGCGACCGAATCCGAGCAGGTCAAAGACAAGGATCTTCTAAAATCTGAGGATCTAAAACGCAAACTCGGCGACTCGAAAAAACGCATCACGGATGACAACACGTCGCGACCGTCTTCATAGCGCGACCCCAATAAAGAGGCATTAGAGCAAGTCGAGAAAGCGACAGATTCAGAGCCTGTTAAGGGCGAAGAGCTTCTCGAATCGGAGGATTTGAAGCGGAAACTCCGAGAGGATCCAGCAAAAAAAGCTTCCCCAGCAAACTTCTAATTCTACATGTCGTATGAAATCAGCTGGCGTTGGTGCCGCTCGACTATGGCGATTAGAGCTTAATTCTTATCTTGATGCTCTTCAGACTCTCCTGAAGGTTCTTGAGCATTTCATGAGTACGAATTGTAGCCTCATCAATTCCACGTCGAAACTCTGTCGTGTCGATGAGTGTCCCGCAAAAGGGACATTTCCGACTCTCAGCCTTGAGCCAGTTGACGGTCTCATTGATCTGCTTGCCACATTTAAAGAGCACGTAATTTCCAGCGGTAAATTGTCGAAAAACATGGTCTTGGTTCAGACCGATAAACAAAATTTCTTGAGTTGGCAACGGTCGGCCTGATTATCGCGCTGATCCGGGCGCTCGAAAAAATGATCGGACAAGCGATTCCTGAGTAGCGTGATCTTGGATCGCTAGAGAAACGAATTGTTCCACCTCAAAAATTTAACGTCCAGCGCCCTCATCTTATAAGGCATGGATGCGTGGCCGGCGCGCGGGGTTGTGCTCTGCCTGACGAAGCACCTCGCGGGTTATTGGCGCGACATCCCCGTAACCACTGAGAACGTAGCGAATCATATACAATACAGGGTTGCCTTCGGTCCAATTGAAGTAAGCATGTGGCACGTGCCCGGTTCGATCGCGCAGATATAACAGCAATGCGGCTATCCCGTTTGCCACAGCCGCGCTTTCCGCGCGCAGCACTTGATGGGATCCGACTTCCACACCGCACACGTGCAGGTCTGCCGAAAACTCACTCCCATCAGGAACGTAGATCTCCAAAAATAACACACGATCTTCTGGTGGAATCCCATTGTCTTCCCGTTGTTCTCGTTCCCGTTGAGAATATTCTGTGTCGTGGCAGTGTCGCGGCTGATTGGCGATGATACGCAAAGCTTTTCCGCGTGCGGCGTGATCTATGAAGCGCTCGGCCGCAGCATCGAGAGTAATCTCGCCGGTTCGGAGCTCGGTTGTCCGCCAGACGCGAGACACAAGGGAAACGATCACTATCGCGCCGATAAAAAACGCAGCGATCTTTACGCCGTCGGGTCGCTCGATGATGTTCACTATCGTGGTGTAAGCGAACACGACCGCAATCAGGCAAAAAGCTGCCGCCGCGGCGGCGGATCGCGTGCGCCAGACTGCTAAAGTTACTGCCACGGCCGCTGAGGTTATAACCACTAAGACGCCGGTCGCGTAAGCGCCGCCTTGCGCGTCTACTCCTGCTTTGAAAAGAATTGTTACGGCGAAGGCTATCGCTGTGTAGATCAGTACCAGAGGGCGTGCGGCCCGAGTCCACTCAGGCGCCATCCCGTATCGGGGTAGGTACCGGGGGACAATATTTAGCAACCCCGCCATGGCCGAGGCCCCCGCAAACCAGAGAATCGCTATGGTTGAAATGTCGTAGAGGGTTCCAAAGCCGTTTCCCAGAAAGCGGTGCGCCAGGTAAGCTAGTGCACGCCCGTTAGCAGGACCCGCCAACTCGCCGTTCGGACCGGCCGAACGAAAGTCGCTCGCCGGAATTAGTAACGTTGTGACAAAGGCACTGGTAATAAGGAAAACACTCATAATAACGGCCGCGGTAAAAAGCAGGTGGCGCGTGTTACGAATCTTTCCTAATGGGCGACTCTCGTCGTCTTCGGGTTCGCCTTTCACCAAAGGCATCATTGCGACTCCGGTCTCAAATCCAGAGAGTCCAAGAGCCAGCTTGGGGAACAGCAACAACGAAATTCCAAGCATCGCTAAAGGACTGCCGTGGGCAGTGAAGAGCGCCCGCTTCCACTCAATGAAGAGGTGAGGACGAGTTACTATTTGCCCGATCCCGGCCGCAATAACCACTGCGTTAAGCATAAGATAAAGGACAACTAAGCCCACTGCGATCCCGATCGCTTCTTTGAAGCCCTTCAAGAAAACCGATCCCAGAAGCGCCACCAGGACTAGAGTAATTGGCACGGCCTGATTATGAAAAAAGGTCGGAGCAAACGGGTTTTCGATTAGGTGCGCCGTAGCGTCAGCGGCCGAAAGCGTAATCGTGATGATGAAATCCGTAGCCAGAAAGCCCAGAAGTGCCAGGACGAAAAGCTTGCCCTCCCACCAGGGAAGCAGGTGTTCAAGCATTGAGATGGACCCTTCACCGTGGGGACTCTCTCGAGCAACGCGTTGATAAATTGGCAGTGCCCCAAAAAGCGTTAACAAAACAAGAATGAGCGTTGCGCAAGGTGACAACGCACCTGCGGCCAAAGCGGCAATGCCAGGCTGATAACCGAGAGTCGAGAAATAGTCCACTCCCGTTAGGCACATCACTTTGTACCAGGACTGTTCTTCGGATACGCGGCCTTTCTTCTGATAAAGTCCCGGCATCTCGACTTGCTCCCGATCGGCAAGCAACCACCTCTTAAACGATTCCGCGTTCGCTCGCATTTTTTCGGTCCTTGCGTTGGTCAAAACGGGAGTACAGAACGAGTCTAAGGTTTAGTCCATTTTTGTCATGCGATGAAGTTCAAAGCAGTTCGCAATTTCGTATATGGAATTCAGGGAACAAACCGGGTTCACAGGGATGCGTTGCCCAAAGGCGCGATTCTCCCCATCAGCTCTGGGCTGCGAGTTCGGAGCTCGCCTTTTGTGAGCAGTTAACGACCAAACGATCCGTGATTCCGGCGACGTTTGCGGCGCGAGGAATACGCAGTTCGAGCAAGAATTTCTCGGTCTCTTCCGCGCTGAGACGGTGTCTGCGTGCGACTGGAGAGATCGCATAGGCGATTTCTGCGTCGCGGACTATCTGGCAGAACACTATACGGTGCACGTGGTGAGATATTCTACACGATTCAGCTTCCATCTGAGCCGCACGAGCTCCTGCCTCCCAACCAGTGATAACCACGCCGAGAGAATGCTCTCCGGCTCTGCGACAGAGAGTGTCGCAAAACGTTCACGAGGTAGCGGAATTTCTTCTCATCCAGCTCGAGCCGTTTCACGTCTGCGCTTTTTGCTTTTTCGGGGGTAAGTTTTCGCTCGACCGGCTCGTGCGATTCGGAAGTTGTTTCATCAATTCGGGATTGATCGTAAGCAGATCGCAGCCGGCGAGCTCGAGGATCTGACCGACGTTGCGGAAACTTGCGCCCATTACTTCGGTTTCGTGACCGAATTTTTTGTATTACATAACCTGCCCGCCCTCATCCAGCGCGCGCACATCATAGCCAGGCACTGCTTTCGCGCGCGAGCCTGGCTTCACGGGGAATGACAATGTTCATTTTCATATAATCATAATCGCCTCCGATTTGGCGGTTGTCTCGCTTACGACATTCCCAACGATTCGAGCGTTGGCTTATCAATCGCCTCGGTCGTGTAGAGACCGTGGGCCTGTTGATAGTTAGCCAGGGCCGCGCGGGTCTCCGGTCCGAGCAAGCCGTCTGCCTGGCCTTGGTAATAACCCTGCGCTTGCAGCGTGGACTGAACATTTGCGATCACCTGATTGGGCGGCAGATTGTTGTAGGCGTAAATAGGGCCATTATATGGGTAATAGGCGACAGCCGGATTGTAACCCCACGCCGGAAACCAATAGCCCGCATTCCAAAAATACCAGCCACCGTTGATCAGAACAATGCGGTTGTAGTGGTTGTGCCACCAGCCTTGATCGTGCCATTCGCCCCTGTAGTTCTGGAAAACGGCGTAATTCTGGCCCTTCCAGTTCTTACTGCCCTGAATGTGATAGTTCTGTTCGAACTTCATGCTCTCGATCTTCGTAGGCGAATTCGCAAGGTTACAGTGTTTCGCTTCCAGCTTCCCCTTGGAGTTTGACTGCACCGCTGGCAGGTTGTTGTTCTGAGCGTTCAACCCGTGATGCTGACCTTGGCCTTTCAAGTGCGAAGGGTTGTTTAGTTGCGAAACCGTGTTCGCGCCATGGTGCTTAGTCGCCACCTTCCCCCTGGTGTTTGACTGCACGGCCGGCAGGTTGTTGTTCTGAGCGTTCAACCCGTGATGCTGACCTTGGCCTTTCAAGTGCGAAGGGTTGTTTAGTTGCGAAGCGTTGTTCACGTTGCTGATGGTCCTGCTTCCCTTTTCTTCTGCGTTTGCTGACCTTGCGTCGTCTGCGTTTTCTTCTTGTTGTTATCCTGATTTGCTGCGCTAGCAACTAATGAGATAGAGCAGCAAAGCGATAAAAAATAATCTCATAATTTTATGCCTCCTGGTTGGTTCGACTTTTGGAATTACGCCTCCGTCCCTATCTAGCCAATACTTCGTAGGGAAGGCGTCATACTTCCTAGGTATGGGAGGCGTTGCGGCACGGGCCCCAATTGATCTAAGCATCGCGAAAAAGAACGTGATCCTTTTCGTGCTCAATTTCTTACAGCCCTTCCTACAATGTTCGCCGTGAATCGCTTAGGTCTAGTCGCTTGCTGGTGTCTTTAATTTCGCCGGACCAATCAAAAGGCAGGCTGGGCAGGCGAGTCGCACAGAAGAAGTTGTTCTCTGGTAACTGTGCCAGCGTGCGTCAATTCGGCTGGACAACCCGCACGGTCATGAAGAGCGGATTTCGGCTCGCCCAGGAAAGCGCCTCTCGCTTGGTTTCAAAAAACCGATCAATCACTATTGCGTTTCGCTCATAGACAGTACACCCTGAAATTCGCGCCGCTTTGCGACTTCTCACCACGAGCTAGCCTGTCAACTGCCGCCGAAGTAGTGCCATCGGGAAAAATCAGTCTACTGCCATAAGGAATTTGCCGTGTACTCGACCGAGCAATCTCCGGTTTGTAGTCGCCGGCCGGTCGCGCATTGATGATGGTTGGAAACCAGCAGCGCCGCTGGCCCAGTAAACCGTAACACGCCGGCGATCGACTATCACCCGCGAAGGATCGCCGGCACTGGCGGCAAGACGGAACTGGGAATGGTTGTGATCAGCCGTTTGATAATCGTCTCCAATCTTTCCGCGTAGGAAAAATAGAAAACCGGAGCCTCTTACCCGAGAATTATCGGGTCTTCTCCGTCGTTTATCCTGTGCGATCGCTTCAAGATTTGTTGTTCCCACCAGCAATTTTTCGCGCGTTACTACAGGAACTTCGGCGACCTTTGCGTCGCACATTGATTTTGCTCAGCCTCCGCAACCGTCTGATCTTCGAAGCAATAGTCAATGTTTGTTTCCACTTCTGTTCTCCGTCTGTCTTTGGGTCGTGCCCGAAACCACTCACCTTTCGGTTCATTTCGTTGCTCGACACGGTACTTAATAATTGCCCGCGTTG
>CAWIYE010000011.1:0-40255 GCA_963840305.1 uncultured Verrucomicrobiae bacterium | reverse complement strand
TCGGCTCAACGCCATTCCCGCTCGGGTCGCCACGGAGCAAGAATGATCGCAAGTTAAAAAACGAACTGAATCACCAAGGTAGATGTGTCGCCGGTCATTTACTTCGAGCAGACACGTAAGCCCAAGCCCCTAAGCAGGTGATCACCAGACAGAACAATAATACCTCAACTAGCTCAACTAGCTTTAAAAGATATTCCATACTTCTCAGCTTCCAGTTACTACCGGTTCCAATGCGCCATCAGCAGGAACGATAAACTCGCTGGATCTCCGCCGCGTCAAAGGGTCGAGCATTTCAGTCAGGCGCGCGTCGTAAGAATCACACCTGGGGGATTCGCCATTTGGGTTGACCCATTCGGGATGTTGGATCCGCAGATCGTCGTGAATCTGTTGCTGGAGTTCGGTGTACGTGTGGATTGGATGAGAGATGGCAATGGGCCTCGGTTGAAAGGGTTTGAGTCGGCGCGAGAGGTATCCGACCAAGTGCTCGACGCGAATGGTGTACAGGCGCATGGGTACCGCAAGCGCCCGCCACGGCCAGGCGAGGGTATCCAAAGGGCGGCGCGCATGTGCTTGCGTTGTGCACGACGCCACGCCGACCGGCTTCTTTTGTAGCGCTGGCGTTGCAGCAACACGGCCAGCAGTCCGCTTTGTGTAAGGGTCGGGGTTAATTTCTCATAACGTTAATCTTTCTATTTTCCCCTCGTCCGAAGGACTCTGTAATTTACCTCGTCGATGGTACGGTCTGGGCGTATTTTACTACGAAAGACTCACCGTTTCTTGTCTTGCGAATGCCAGACTCAGAACGAAGCCAACGAATCTTTGACGCCCGCTGTCTGCTTTATTCCAGTGAAATACTTCGCGGCGAGAGATTGCGCGCCAGGGCCCAATACGCTAACCCCTGCTTTGCTACCCAGCAGTCTTCGCAACAAAGTTTTCGCTTCATTTTTCTCCTGCTCCGACACATCGGCTTGATTGATCGCAGTGATCACCTTCTCCAGTGCCTCCATCAATCACTTGCTGCTGCTGTACGGAGTACTCGGCGCGGTCGGCGTTTGCCGCCGGGGGGACGGTGGTTCGCCGGCTCTTATCGATAGAGATCGAAATCGGGGGCGCAACACCACCTTCGAGCACTTTGACTCCGAAGTCGTTTATCTTAGCAAAGCCGGACGTCGGCCCATCCCGCTCTGATCCTCGACAGTGCGGTCCAGTCGATGAGGTGATACTCTGAAAGCTGGGCCAAGGCGCGCAGCCAGTCGCGGTGATTTATGCCTCCTGGCGGCAGGACCGCTTGCTCACCTTGGCCGAACGGAATGGAACCTTCGCTTCGACGTTCATAGAGAAGCTGCAGCAGGCATCCTCTGACGACAGAATCCTTCATAGACTTTTGCCAATATGCTCTGCATCCCGCGCAGCAACAACTCACCTCAACGGTGCAAGTCTGTCTTGAATGCAGTTCGCGCCTAAATTCCGAAAGCGGTGAATAGCCGTTCTGATCGGAAATTACGATCGGCTCTGGAATACTCCAATTCCGGTGAAGTCGCCGCGCGTTCGTCTTCGACGAGGCCTGGTCGCTCAACATACACAAGATTAGGGTCGACTCTGACAATAAGCGGTTAGCGCGATGTACCAACATGGCTTTAGCTCAATCCAGAAAGACAAAATAAAATGAATACAGTAATTATGCCTGAGTGCGACCCTAACGCAAAAGCCTTGGAGCAAGTGGAAAAAGCGACCGAATCCGAGCAGGTCAAAGACAAGGATCTTCTAAAATCTGAGGATCTAAAACGCAAACTCGGCGACTCGAAAAAACGCATCACGGATGACAACACGTCGCGACCGTCTTCATAGCGCGACCCCAATAAAGAGGCATTAGAGCAAGTCGAGAAAGCGACAGATTCAGAGCCTGTTAAGGGCGAAGAGCTTCTCGAATCGGAGGATTTGAAGCGGAAACTCCGAGAGGATCCAGCAAAAAAAGCTTCCCCAGCAAACTTCTAATTCTACATGTCGTATGAAATCAGCTGGCGTTGGTGCCGCTCGACTATGGCGATTAGAGCTTAATTCTTATCTTGATGCTCTTCAGACTCTCCTGAAGGTTCTTGAGCATTTCATGAGTACCGAATTGTAGCCTCATCAATTCCACGTCGAAACTCTGTCGTGTCGATGAGTGTCCCGCAAAAGGGACATTTCCGACTCTCAGCCTTGAGCCAGTTGACGGTCTCATTGATCTGCTTGCCACATTTAAAGAGCACGTAATTTCCAGCGGTAAATTGTCGAAAAACATGGTCTTGGTTCAGACCGATAAACAAAATTTCTTGAGTTGGCAACGGTCGGCCTGATTATCGCGCTGATCCGGGCGCTCGAAAAAATGATCGGACAAGCGATTCCTGAGTAGCATGATTTTGGATCGCTAGAGAAACGAATTGTTCCACCTCAAAAATTTAACGTCCAGCGCCCTCATCTTATAAGGCATGGATGCGTGGCCGGCGCGCGGGGTTGTGCTCTGCCTGACGAAGCACCTCGCGGGTTATTGGCGCGACATCCCCGTAACCACTGAGAACGTAGCGAATCATATACAATACAGGGTTGCCTTCGGTCCAATTGAAGTAAGCATGTGGCACGTGCCCGGTTCGATCGCGCAGATATAACAGCAATGCGGCTATCCCGTTTGCCACAGCCGCGCTTTCCGCGCGCAGCACTTGATGGGATCCTACTTCGACACCGCACACGTGCAGGTCTGCCGAAAACTCACTCCCATCAGGAACGTAGATCTCCAAAAATAACACACGATCTTCTGGTGGAATCCCATTGTCTTCCCGTTGTTCTCGTTCCCGTTGAGAATATTCTGTGTCGTGGCAGTGTCGCGGCTGATTGGCGATGATACGCAAAGCTTTTCCGTGTGCGGCCTGATCTATGAAGCGCTCCGCCGCAGCATCGAGAGTAATCTCGCCGGTTCGGAGCTCGGTTGTCCGCCAGACGCGAGACACAAGGGAAACGATCACTATCGCGCCGATAAAAAACGCAGCGATCTTTACGCCGTCGGGTCGCTCGATGATGTTCACTATCGTGGTGTAAGCGAACACGACCGCAATCAGGCAAAAAGCTGCCGCCGCGGCGGCGGATCGCGTGCGCCAGACTGCTAAAGTTACTGCCACGGCCGCTGAGGTTATAACCACTAAGACGCCGGTCGCGTAAGCGCCGCCTTGCGCGTCTACTCCTGCTTTGAAAAGAATTGTTACGGCGAAGGCTATCGCTGTGTAGATCAGTACGAGAGGGCGTGCGGCCCGAGTCCACTCAGGCGCCATCCCGTATCGGGGTAGGTACCGGGGGACAATATTTAGCAACCCCGCCATGGCCGAGGCCCCCGCAAACCAGAGAATCGCTATGGTTGAAATGTCGTAGAGGGTTCCAAAGCCGTTTCCCAGAAAGCGGTGCGCCAGGTAAGCTAGTGCACGCCCGTTAGCAGGACCCGCCAACTCGCCGTTCGGACCGGCCGAACGAAAGTCGCTCGCCGGAATTAGTAACGTTGTGACAAAGGCACTGGTAATAAGGAAAACACTCATAATAACGGCCGCGGTAAAAAGCAGGTGGCGCGTGTTACGAATCTTTCCTAATGGGCGACTCTCGTCGTCTTCGGGTTCGCCTTTCACCAAAGGCATCATTGCGACTCCGGTCTCAAATCCAGAGAGTCCAAGAGCCAGCTTGGGGAACAGCAACAACGAAATTCCAAGCATCGCTAAAGGACTGCCGTGGGCAGTGAAGAGCGCCCGCTTCCACTCAATGAAGAGGTGAGGATGAGTTGCTATTTGCCCGATCCCGGCCGCAATAACCACTGCGTTAAGCGTAAGATAAAGGACAACTAAGCCCACTGCGATCCCGATCGCTTCTTTGAAGCCCTTCAAGAAAACCGCTCCCAGAAGCGCCACCAGGACTAGAGTAATCGGCACCGCCTGATTATGAAAAAAGGTCGGAGCAAACGGGTTTTCGATTAGGTGCGCCGTAGCGTCAGCGGCCGAAAGCGTAATCGTGATGATGAAATCGGTAGCCAGGAAGCCCAGAAGTGCCAGGACGAAGAGCTTGCCCTCCCACCAGGGAAGCAGGTGTTCAAGCATTGAGATGGACCCTTCACCGTGGGGACTCTCTCGAGCAACGCGTTGATAAATTGGCAGTGCCCCAAAAAGCGTTAACAAAACAAGAATGAGCGTTGCGCAAGGTGACAACGCACCTGCGGCCAAAGCGGCAATGCCAGGCTGATAACCGAGAGTCGAGAAATAGTCCACTCCCGTTAGGCACATCACTTTGTACCAGGACTGTTCTTCGGATACGCGGCCTTTCTTCTGATAAAGTCCCGGCATCTCGACTTGCTCCCGATCGGCAAGCAACCACCTCTTAAACGATTCCGCGTTCGCTCGCATTTTTTCGGTCCTTGCGTTGGTCAAAACGGGAGTACAGAACGAGTCTAAGGTTTAGTCCATTTTTGTCATGCGATGAAGTTCAAAGCAGTTCGCGATTTCGTATATGGAATTCAGGGAACAAACCGGGTTCACAGGGATGCGTTGCCCAAAGGCGCGATTCTCCCCATCAGCTCTGGGCTGCGAGTTCGGAGCTCGCCTTTTGTGAGCAGTTAACGACCAAACGATCCGTGATTCCGGCGACGTTTGCGGCGCGAGAAATACGCAGTTCGACCAAGAATTTTTCGGTCTCTTCCGCGGTGAGACGGTGTCTGCGTACGACTGGAGAGATCGCATAGGCGATTTCTGCGTCGCGAACTATCTGGCGGAACGCTATACGGTGCATGTGGTGAAATATTCTACACGATTCAGTCTCCATCTGAGCCGCACGAGCTCCTGCCTCCCAACCAGTGATAACCACGGCGAGAGAACGCTCTCCGCCTCCGCGACAGAGAGAGCCTTGGCCTCCTTCATGACCTCAAACGGCATCCAAATTGGAAAACGCTCTCGCCTCGACTGGTGTTTCCCACTGGCAGTGTGCTCGTCCCATACTTTGGCGAGCTGTTCCTCGCGGAATCGCGAGGCGAGCTTGACCAATGCTGGCCACAGACGGCGATGCACGTACGCAATCTTGCCCTCAACCAGCTTGCAGACGAGGACGTTGGGACTCTCGCAAATCGCCTTCGTAGCGCGGAAGATCTCTTTTCCTTTCGGATGGCCCCACCAGCTGCCCCGGATGCGACCGCCGACAATCCACTCTGCGAGATTTGGAAGAGGGCCACGAGCGGCTTGGAGGACGACTCCGTGACGTTCAACAAACGCGAGCGCTTCCTTCCGGTTCACGACACTCCGACACTTCTTCCGCCATCGCTTCTTGTCCAGTTAACGCGAACAAGATCAGCTGCGACTCGATTTGGCGGTTGTCTCGCTTACGACATTCCCAACGATTCGAGCGTTGGCTTATCAATCGCCTCGGTCGTGTAGAGACCGTGGGCTTGTTGATAGTTAGCCAGGGCCGCGCGGGTCTCCGGTCCGAGCAAGCCGTCTGCCTGGCCTTGGTAATAACCCTGCGCTTGCAGCGTGGACTGAACATTTGCGATCACCTGATTGGGCGGCAGATTGTTGTAGGCGTAAATAGGGCCATTATATGGGTAATAGGCGACAGCCGGATTGTAACCCCACGCCGGAAACCAATAGCCCGCATTCCAAAAATACCAGCCACCGTTGATCAGAACAATGCGGTTGTAGTGGTTGTGCCACCAGCCTTGATCGTGCCATTCGCCCCTGTAGTTCTGGAAAACGGCGTAATTCTGGCCCTTCCAGTTCTTACTGCCCTGAATGTGATAGTTCTGTTGGAACTTCATGCTCTCGATCTTCGAATTAGGCGAATTCGCAAGGTTAAAGTGTTTCGCTTCCAGCTTCCCCTTGGAGTTTGACTGCACCGCTGGCAGGTTGTTGTTCTGAGCGTTCAACCCGTGATGCTGACCTTGGCCTTTCAAGTGCGAAGGCTTGTTTAGTTGCGAAACCGTGTTCGCGCCATGGTGCTTAGTCGCCACCTTCCCCCTGGTGTTTGACTGCGCGGCTGGCAGGTTGTTGTTCTGAGCGTTCAACCCGTGATGCTGACCTTGGCCTTTCAAGTGCGAAGGGTTGTTTAGTTGCGAAGCGTTGTTCACGCCATGGTACTTAGTCGCTACCTTCCCCTTGGGGTTTGACTGCACGGCCGGCACGTTATTGTTCTGAGCGTTCAACCCGCGATGCTGACCTTGGCTTTTCAAGTGCGAAGGGTTGTTTAGTTGCGAAGCGTTGTTCACGTTGTAGTGCCTGCCCTGTTGCCCTGCTTCCCTGTTTGCTTCTGCGTTTGCTGACCTTGCGTCGTCTGCGTTTTCTTCTTGTTGTTATCCTGATTTGCTGCGCTGGCGACCAATGGGATCGCTAAGCAGCAAAGCAATACAAAAAATAATCTCATAATTTTATGCCTCCTGGTTGGTTCGACTTTGGAATTACGCCTCCCGTCCCTATCTAGCCAATACTTCGTAGGGAAGGCGTCATACTTCCTAGGTATGGGAGGCGTTAGGGCACGGGCCCCAATTGATCTAAGCATCGCGAAAAAGAACGTGATCCTTTCGTGCTCAATTTCTTAGAGGCCTTCCTACAATGTTCGCCGTGAATCGCTAGGTCTTAGTAGCTTGCTCGGGTGTCTTTTAATCTCGCCGGACCAATCAAAAGGCAGGCTGGGCAGGCGAGTCGAGCGGAGGTTGTTCTGGTAACTGTGCCAGCGTGCGTCAATTCGGCTGGACAACCCGCACGGTCATGAAGAGCGGATTTCGGCTCGCCCAGGAAAGCGCCTCTCGCTTCGTTTCAAAAAACCGATCAATCACTATTGCGTTTCGCTCATAAACGGTGCGCCCTGAAATTCGCGCCGCTTTGCGATTTCTCACCGCGGGGCCGCTGTCAACTGCCGCCGAAGTAGTGCCATCGGGAAAAATCAGTCTACTGCCATAAGGAATTTGCCGTGTATCGACCGAGCAATCTCCGGTTTGTAGTCGCCGGCCGGTCGCGCATTGATGATGGTTGGAACCAGCAGCGCCGCTGGCCCAGTAAACCGTAACACGCGCCAGCAATGACTGCTCGCCCGCGAAGGTCGCGGGCACTAGCAGCAGAGCAAGTGCAATGGTTGTGATGAGCCGTTTCATAATCGTCTCCAATCTTTCCGCGTGTAGGAAGTCGAAAACCGGAGCCTCTTACCGGAGGTTCTAGGGTCTTCTCCGTCGTTTATCCTGTGCGATCGCTTCAAGATTTGTTGTTCCCACCAGCAATTTTTCGCGCGTTACTACAGGAACTTCGGCGACCTTTGCGTCGCACATAATTTGCTCAGCCTCCGCAACCGTCTGATCTTCGAAGCAATAGTCAATGTTTGTTTCCACTTGTGCTTCTACCAGTTCTGTCTTTGGGTCGTGCCCCAAACCACTCACCTTTCGGTTCATTTCGTTGCTCGACACGGTACCTAATAATTGCCCGCGTTGATTGGTTACTAGCGCCGAATCGATTCCCCGAGCCTGCATTTCATCTAAAGCCGTCTGTACAGAAACCTCGCCCAGAACGGTCTTCGCGGGCACAATAATGTCCTTGACTGGGCGGGCGGCGAGATTCGCGTCTTCAGCTGGGTTAGGTTTTGTTATAGATGTACTCATATTTTACCTTTCTGGAGTTACTTAAAGCCATCTCGGTGTATCGCGCTCACCGCTTATTGCCAGAGGCGACCCTAATCTTGTGTACGTGGAGGAACAGGCTTTCGGTGACCGTCAGTGGTTTCGACCCGCTTCTGAGCGGCAACGTTACCAACTACAGGCGAAACAACACTCGCCTCGTCTCATCAAACGACCGTTATCGCGACTGCCCGTTTCACCTATTATCATTGAACGGTTGCGGATACGCTGACCAATCTCCTTAATCGCTTCGCACGTATCAACTATCACGCGGCTTTTTTAGCCAGCTTCGCCTGCAAAAACTTCAGGACCGCCACTTCGCTGGCGCGGAGATCGACTGCCTCGCTCTCAAGCGCTTCGTCGGTTTTGCGTTTCAAACCTTCGATGATATCTCCGTCGAGATAACTTTCGAGCACAACCGGATCAATGTAACACTTTTGACAAATTGCCGGCGTGTTCCCAAGTATTTTTGCGACCGCGCCGATTGCATTTTTGATGTTCGCTTTGGCTTGTTTCTTTGTTTCAAACGCACCCGCCGCATTCAGAGCAATCGCGGCCAGAACCGTTCCCGCCCAAGTCCGAATATCTTTGGCCGTGAAATCTTCTCCCGTGATCTCGCGGAGGTAATCATTCACGTCCTGCGAAGTAATGTCCCGCGCTTCGCCGTCATCATCCAGATATTGAAACAGATTCTGTCCCGGCAAATCTTGCACTTTGGCAACGATTTTTGCGATCCGTCGATCTTGTATGTCGACGTCATGTTTGATTCCGCTTTTTCCTTGAAAACGAAAACGCAATTTCGAACCGTCTACATCCACATGCCGGCCCTTCATCGTCGTCAGGCCAAACGATTTGTTGTCGCGCGCGTACTCTTCATTGCCGACGCGAATAAATGTTCGTTGCAATAACTGGATAACGGTGGCGAGCACTTTGTTTTGTCGAAGGCCGGGCAAAGCAAGATCTGCTTCCACACGTTTGCGAATCCTGGGCAAGGCCTCGCCAAAAAGCACCATCCGGTCATACTTGTTTTCGTCGCGCGCGGCCCGCCAACGCTCATGATACCGGTACTGCTTGCGGCCGCGCGCATCGCGTCCCGTTGCCTGAATGTGTCCGTTGGCTGACGGACAAATCCACACATCCGTGTAAGCGGGCGGAATCGCGAGACGCTTTATTCGCAGTAACCGCTGCTCGTCGTGAATCGGTTTGCCCTCGGTGTCGAAATACTCGAAGTCGTCGCCCGTGGCTTTGCGCGTGTACCCGGGCTGATCGTGGCTCACGTAGCGTAATCCCGCCTCCTCCGCGATGTGAACCGCATCTGTGACGATTTTTGGATCGGCAATCTTCTTTTTCTCTTGTCGAGTCATCCTGAACGGCGTGAAGGATTTTTTGTTTCGTGCGTATTCGAAAATGTCGGAGCCTGACTCAGGAGAAATCGCTCACGCGTCAACTCAATTACACCCGAAAAAAGAAGCAAAACATACAATGCCACAAAAATTAAAGGAACATCACACGAAGTAACTTCGGGACTTGTGAAAGTGCGCGGGTAAAAGTAGAAATCACCGCATGGGTTTAATTATTCTTATCGTTGTAATTCTGTTGTTAGTAGGAGCTTTCCCGACAGGCGGTTATGGATTCGGCTACCGGTCGCACGGCATAATTGTAACCATTCTCGTAATCCTTTTGATCCTGTATTTGCTCGGTCGTCTGTAAAGTGCGCGATGTAGATGGATCGTTCGCTCGGCATTGATTTGTCGCGACTGATTGGGGCCAGCGTGTGTGTGATCACCGCTTAGGCTACCAGCACGCTCGGCGGACCGACACTATCGCGGCGTTTAATTTCCTCCATCACATCTTCGCCGATGACTTCCAGCAGGCGTTTTTCGCGTTCGGTCATTCGGCGTGGCTTGATATCGAGGATGCAGAGCGAGCCAATCGGAAGGTTGTTACTGCGGAGCGGAACGCCCGCGTAAAAGCGCAGGCCGCGCTCTTTTAATAAGGGGTTATTTGCAAATCTTCGGTCGCGAGAAAGGTCTTCGACCACGAGTAATTCGTCGTTCGCGACCACATGGCCGCACACCGAAAGCTCGCGCGACGTCTGCTGCGCTTCGGCGATTTCTTCGGGCAGCCCGACTTGCGATTTAAACCACTGGTGATCGCGATCGATGAACGTGATAAGCGCAATCGGCACCTCAAAAATGCGCGCCAGTTTTTTCGTGATGCGGTCGAAAACTTCTTCACGCGTGCCATTCGCCAGATGCAAACGAGCCAGCTCTTCGAGACGGTTTTCCTCGTTGTCCGGGATCGCGCCGGGGATCATCTCATCGGCAAGCGAAACGGAAAACTTCGCGAGCTGCACCACTGCTTCGGCGAGGGACACCACCACTTCGTCCGCACCCGAAGACCGCAGCCGTTCTCCCGCGCCCGCCATGTTTTCGGTCGCGCCCCAAATTCCGACCACGATCTTCGCGTGTGGCAATTGCGCGCGAAGTTTCGCGCTGAGATAGCGCGCATGGATCAGGGTGGATGGTGCGACAACCGAGATGCAAATCGCCTCGGGGTCCGACTTCGCCGCCATCTCGACGAGCTCGGTGCTGCTGAGCGCCGCGGAGGCGTTCTCGGCATCGAAATCTTGTTGTCGAAGCAACTGCACGAGCATCGCCCCCGCGAGTTCATCACGGTAGGCGCGAGCCGGCACGCAAAGCACGCGACACGTGGGACCGGAGAGAGGGAAAGGAGTCCGTTCGGCGACCTCCTTGTCCGCTTCCAACTGCGACTTCGATGGCGGGGCCGAGCCGAGATCTTCGATCAGATCGTGGATGTGACGATGAATCGCGGAACGCTGTTCGGGGCCGAGTTCGTCGCGTTGCGCATCCATTTCCGCGAGTGTGACCGCCGGGATCAGAACAGAATCGTAAAGAGAAGCGAGTGAATTTGATTTCACGTACGATTCCGCGAGGTCGTTTGCTTCATCCAAACCGAACGCGAGCAGTCGGTGATAACATTCCTCGTGCGGAGCGAGTGCCCGCTCTTCACTGAGAAGCACGCTCAAGAATTGCAACTTCGGCACGTGCCGGCCCATCACGGCAACGCACACGGTCAGCGGGATCGCGAGGACGAGACCGATTGGTCCCCAAAGCCACGTCCAGAAAACCGCCGCGATGATCAGCGCGATGGACGAGACGCCGGTGCGGGATCCGTAGAGCCACGGCTCGAGCGCGTTGAAGTTAATCAATTCGAGCACGACGAAAAGACCGAGCGTCAGAAGCGGACTGAGCCAGCTCGTGGAAACTGCAAACGAAATCAGCACAGGAACCGCGGCCGCGATCCACACTCCGACGTACGGCACGAATCGCATGATCGCCGCGAACGCGCCCCAGAGCGCAGCGTTCGGTACGCCGATAAAGTAGAGTCCGATCGCAATGCACGAGCCAAAACTCACGTTCACCAGAAGCTGCATTGTAAGGTAACGGGCGACGCGGCTCCCGGCGTCGTCCATAGCCCGCGTGGTCGCGCTGATCCGGCCTTGCCCGATGAGGCGAATGATTCGGCCGCGCAGGTCTTCGCGCTTCAATAGCATGAAGATGACGAGGACAAAAACGAGGCCGGCCGTCCCAAGCGGTCCGAGCAATCCGGTGGCGGCGGCTTGCAAGATTCCCGGAAGACGGCTTTGCGATTCGACGATCCGAACCGGCATTGGCTGTTGACCCGGAGGCACGTTGCGAGAGCGCGCCTCCGTAGTGGCTTTTGTTTCCGGCACCGGACCGGTCGCATTCGCCGGCGGCTCCAAGGAGTCCGGTGATTGCTTTTGCAGCTCGGAAACGCTGTGCGAAAAGCGACCAAACGCACCGCCGGTGGGAAGTCGGATCGCGTGCAATCTGTTGTCGATGTTCGTCTGGTAATCGGGAAGCTTCGCCGCGAGGTCGATCACTTGACGCGTTAACAACCAACCCGCTCCGCCGGCGATGCTGAAGAGCATCGCCACGACGATCAGAACAGCCGCGACACGTCCGATCCAGCGTTCAATGTAGCCGACCAGCGGTGCAAGCAGGAAGGTCAGCATCGCCGCGAGCGCGAGCGGAATAAGCAGTTGGCGTCCGACGTAAAGAATCGTGACGACGAACGCCGTCAGCAAAATCATCCAGATCCCTACAAGCGCGGCGGTCGAGGCATTCTTCATCGCTCGCATGGCATGTCATCCGTCGCCTACAGTGCGGCTTCTAGCAAATGCGCGGCACGTTGCCCGCGCAGCGCAGCTCAAGTTCTTCGAGGCCAGGAAAATGTCTTCGGTTGTGTTCCGGCCACTGAATCCAACCGTCAAGACGGAAGGCTGTGTCGCGTGGAAGGACAACAATCCGTCGGCTGCTCTGAAAGCGTACGTGCAGATCGTCGAGCACGTCGGCCGGAGCATCCGTTGAACCGAACTGTGGCAGGATTTGGTCGTGCGAAAATCAAAGCGCAAATCGAAAAATCAGGCGAGGAGAGAAGAACGCGACTTCGCTCAAACGGCGTTTAGGTTTTTCCAAAAAGCAACGGGAATCAAGCAGTCTAAGACGCGCCACTCGGCTCAACGCCATTCTCGCTCAGGTCGCGGAAGATAAAGCATTCTGACGCGCTTTGCTCTCAGTATCAGCCAACGATCGGTTCGGAAGCTCGAGGCGGGAACGACGATCGACTTGAACGTGCTGAAAAATCTTGGCAAGTGAATACAAAGTTGGATAAATGGGCCGACGAAAGTTTAACCTAACCGAAAGAAACATCTATATGCTCTGGACTATAATTGTAATACTAATCGTGCTCTGGCTTCTGGGCTTTATCGGCCACTTTGGCGGCGCTCTGATTCATCTTCTGCTCGTGATTGCCGTTATTGTGCTCGTTATTCAGCTCCTTCAAGGCAGACGGCTCTGAGCGAATCCGTTTTCGCCCCGGTAGTATCAGTAGGCCGTGCGTCCTCGCAATCGGCTTCGAACGGTATTTGCGGCTATCAGTTTGTTAGATGCTTCCCGGCAGAGCTTTCGAAAAGAAAGACCTGAAACTGATCCACTACCGCTCTGCCGCATCCAATGTTTGAATCGAATTTCTAACCAGTAAGAAGCAATGGCCCTTAATCTTTTCAGGACGAAAAGCCCGGAGCACCTGATGGCCGAGGCGGCGGCGCCCGAGCGCCAGCTAAAGCGTGCTCTCTCGGCGTTCGATCTTACCTGCATCGGCATTGGCGCGATTATTGGGACTGGAATCTTCGCGCTGGCGGGAACGGCAGCGGCAGGAGAACAAGCACACGCAGTCGGGTCAATTTGGAAAACGCCGGTGTTGAATTTCGTTCAGTCGTGGACAACGCATGCGCCTTTGGTTTTTGGGCGGCCGGGCGCAGGACCGGCTGTTATGCTTTCATTTGTGGTGGCCGGGATCGCGTGCGGATTCGCAGCGCTTTGTTACGCCGAACTCGCCGCAATGATTCCGGTCTCGGGCTCGGCCTACACGTATTCGTATGCGACGCTGGGTGAGATCATCGCGTGGATTATCGGCTGGGACCTGATTCTCGAATACGCAGTTGGCAATATGGCGGTCGCGGTCGGCTGGTCCGGCTATTTCGTTAGACTGTGCGGCAGTCTCTTCAATCTGAAATTTCCGCTTTGGCTGGTGAGCGATCACACAACAGCGACGGGCATTATCGCGCAGGGCGGCGACGCGCTCGCAAACTATTCGTCGACTACGCTTCCAACCATTGCCGGCC
Source organism: uncultured Verrucomicrobiae bacterium (assembly GCA_963840305.1). Lineage (GTDB taxonomy): Bacteria > Verrucomicrobiota > Verrucomicrobiia > Chthoniobacterales > UBA10450 > Udaeobacter. The sequence continues at coordinate 26,870 of CAWIYE010000011.1, read as the reverse complement.
ACGCAATCGCACTGAATCTTCCGGCGCTTCTCATTGTCGCGGCAGTGACGGCGCTTCTGGTCTACGGAATTCGTGAGAGCGCGCGGACGAACACGACCATTGTCATCATCAAGATCGCCGTCGTCATGTTTGTGATTGCGTTTGGCGCATTCCTGGTTCACCCGACCAATTGGCATCCGTTTATGCCGACCGGGATGGGCGGCGTGATGAGCGGGGCGGCAATCGTATTTTTCGCCTTCATTGGATTCGACGCCGTCTCAACGACTGCGGAGGAAACAAAAAATCCTCAGCGCGACATGCCGATCGGAATCATCGCCAGCCTGATTATTTGCACAGTGCTCTACGTTTTAATGGCGGGAGTTATCACCGGGATGCGAAAGTATACCACTTATCTCGGCGATCCTGCGGCAGTCGCGACCGCATTTGCCGACCGGCCCTGGGCCACGGCGCTCATCAGTGCGGGCGCGCTCGCTGGTATTACTTCAGTGTTGCTCGTTTTCCAACTCGCCCAGCCACGCATTTTCATGGCCATGGCACGCGACGGGCTGCTGCCGCAATATTTCGCAAAAATTCACCCCCGGTTTCGCACGCCGCACATCACAACCATCTGGACTGGAGTCGCCGTCGGGGGCGTCGCGATGTTTACAGATATCGGGTCGCTTGCTGATCTTACGAACATCGGCACGCTTTTTGCCTTCGTGCTCGTTTGCCTCGGCGTAATCGTGCTGCGCCGAACGAATCGAGAACGTCCGCGTCCGTTTCGTGTTCCCTTCGTGCCGGTCTTTCCGCTTCTCGGCGTGGTCTTCTGCTTCGCGCTGATGCTAAGCTTGCCGCTCGAGACCTGGGGCCGCTTCTTTATCTGGCTTGCGATCGGGCTCTCGATTTATTTCGCCTATAGTGTGCGCCACAGCAAACTGAGGCGCGGCGTTGACACCGGTATAACGGAAGATATCCCGCCGCCGCTGATTAAGACCTGAAATCGCCCTACATCGAGCGTCGCAGCTTCGGGAGTGATTCGCGAAATTGCGTGGGAGAACGACCGACAATTCGCTTAAACGCGCGATTGAAGTTCGTCATGGATTGAAATCCGCATGCGAAGGCAGCTTCGCTAATTCGCGAATTGGGATTGAGCAAAAGCGTCTTCGATTTCTCCACTCGAACTCTCGAAAGGTAGTCGGTGAAATTTATCCCAGTCGCTTTCTTGAACATCTTGCAGAAGTAATGCCTGCTGATATTAGCCACTTGGGCGATCCGCCCCAGCGACAGAGGCTCCGCCTGATGGTCCTCGATAAATCTTCGCGCTCGCGTCATATTTGTGGACTCACCGTTTTCGCGCCGTACTGCCAGTTGATTCGACAAGATCGAAAGGTGTTGCGCAAAAAGACTCAGCAGCCGCAACATCGCGCGATACCGGACAGGCGATAAAACGCACGACCGAAAATAGGCCCGCTCAAGTTGCTTCCAATCCGTCCTGTAGCCCCACGCGCGGAGCTGCCGAGTAATGCTCGCGAAGTGTTTCTTCGTCGGATTCTTGAGCATTACTTCACCGGTCTCGAGAAAGCCGAGAATGTGGTCACCTACATACACTGGCACTGCACTTTCTGAGAGTCCCGCAAACCAAGTGACGGTGCGCGTCGTCGAGGCCAGTTCCTGGGATGCATCGCTTTGGGCCCTTAGACATGCGGCGCGGGCCTGGTTGAAGCGAGCCAGAATCGCGGCGAATGAATCGTCATCCGTTTTGCCATGGTGTGCAGGCGACCATGAATTGTGTGCTCGAATATTAAGCGGCAAACCCACTGCTTCGCTAAAAGCCCGTTCGTAATCTTTGAAAATCTGAGAACGCGACAGATGTCGCATCACTTCCTGATCAGAGGATCGGACCGTCGCGCCCCGTCCACGGGTGTTGCGGATCGGGCCGCTTCTTTTTGAGCGTTTCGTTGGCATCAATTATTTTTCGACACCGGGTTATCAACGGGGATTGCAGCTTCGACAGCCGAAGCGCTCTCTCCTTTAGCGAGATTATTGCGCTCTATTAAATTAGCGGCGGTCATATCCAAGCATTCGTAATTCGAGCTACATTGGCAGCCCGCGGCACGCCGCATGCGAGTAGGGCTTTGGTCGTGTCTTCCACAGTTAACAGGTACTTGCGCACAATGGGATGAATTGCATACGCGACTTCAGCATCTCGCATCATTTCGCGGAATTGGATTAGGTGCATGTGGCGTTAACCTCGTAGCAGAATGCCTTCGGCGTGCCTTGCGCCGGATCGGTTGTGGCGTCTTCCTTCCGATCATCACACGGTAACTGTTGAAGTTGCCCCGGATTTCCCCCTTCGTTTTCCCAACTTCGCGCTGCGGCAAAATCGCTCTCTTCGTTTTGTGAACTTGCGAAAGTCAGGGGATCCATGATGGCAATCAATGAAGCGGCTCAGCGTCCGTTGTCCTGATGACGTCGTGGTGCAATGAATAACTCGCCGAAGGTCAGCTGCCGCCGAACATCCGGCCTCCGCTTGCGGGCCGCAGCGCGAAACTTCTTGAAAAGCGCCGCACGGCCTTTTGAAGTTTTATGTTGCGCGTAGTAGAGCGCACAGTTCTGAGTCAATGTCGGTTCCATATGTTAATTCTCCGTTTATTTGCGTCGGCTGCGGATTGACGCGGACGTTGGTGTCTGAGCAATTTGTATCGAGCCGCGTGATATAAGCATCCAGGAACGTCACGAAACCTGTCCCCGAGACGGCAGCGTCGCCCGACAAGTTCTCGAGTAATCGCTCAAGTTCATGTTTATGAGCAGCGATAGCATTCATCATGCTGTTTTGTGTGCAGAGAGAAGGGGCCGCACACCTGCGCGATCGATTGACGCTGCGCTATTAGCCTGACCATACAGCCGCAACTGCGATTACCTAATGATTCTTTATTTCCCTCTTTCTCTCGATAAAACTAATCGCCGCAGCGGGCGCGATTCTTCACACGGAGACGAAGCGTTCCCGCAACCGATCAAATCATATGTCCAGAGCACAAGATGTGGTGACCAATCTTTTCGCGTTCGCGGATGTTCGCATCAACGGCGATCGCCCCTGGGACATACAGGTGCATGACCAGCGTTTCTTTAATCGAGTCCTTGCTTCCGGGACGCTCGGTTTCGGAGAATCCTACATGGAGGGCTGGTGGGACTGCGACGCGCTCGATAAGATGTGTTGCCGCGCCATTCGTGCCGGACTCGAGAAGCGTTTCGCATTTCGACTTCCCAATGTCTGGGCATTGCTCACCGCGGTTCTCGCGAATCAGCAAACTTTACGGCGCGCCCGAAAAGTAGGCCGGGTGCATTACGATCTGAGCAACGATTTCTTCGAAGCAATGCTCGATCCGAACATGCAATATTCGTGTGCGCTGTTTGACGAGGGCGACGATCTCGCCTCGGCGCAACTGCGGAAGTTGGATTGGATTTGCGAAAGGCTGCGTCTGCGATCCAGCTTGCGCCTGCTGGACATCGGCTGCGGCTGTGGCGGCTTGGCTCGTTATGCCGCCGGCCACTACCGTTGCCACGTAGTCGGGATAACAATTTCACAGGAGCAATTCCGTTACGCGCAACGTTGGTGTCGCGGATCGGACGTGGAAATCCAACTGCGCGATTACCGCGAAATCACCGGGCAATTTGATCGGGTGATAAGGTAGAGGCGGTTGTGCCGAGCGCCTGATCGACAAATTGCTTCGCGACCATTTATTCTGTAATCTTCGATCATGAGCACCGTGCAGGAGATCCTCACCGCGATGGACAAACTGACGCCCGATGAATTGCGTATCCTCAAGCTCGGTGTCGATTCCCGTCTCGCAGATGATGACGATGATCCTTTTTTGCAGGCCGCGTTGCACGAAGCGATCGCTTATGCCAACGCTCATCCGGAAGAAAGCAAATCAATCGACGAGGTTCGCGCGCTCATTCCAAAATGGATTTCCGAGTCGAAATCGCCGACCCGGCAATAGACGATCTTGCCGAGATCGTATCCTATATCGCTCAAGACGATCCCGCCGCCCTGCGGCAATCTACAAACCGGGTACATTATCGGATGCACTAGCGGGAGCGTAACCCGGAGGCAGCATACACGCTTGGCAATCATTTGCTCGACGCGGCATTGAGTCTGGCGCAAACGCCGCACAAAGGCAGCCCATACCGGCACATTGCCGATGTTCGTAAGTTAACGGTCCCGCCGTTCAAAATTTTCTATCGTGTGAATGCAGTGAAGCAGAGCGTTGAGGTTCTCCGCTTCTGGCATTCCGCGCGACGCGAGCCAAAGCTCTGAGCTGCCTTCGACATTGGGCGTTGCACGTTCGGCGTTGGACGTTTGATGTTTCCTGCGGCGGCATCCGTGTCGCCTGCGATCTCGTCACTTGTCACTTGTCACTGCGTTTCAGTTTGATGAGTCGCTGGTTTTACAGCATGATTGGCCTCGGCAGAGCGGCACAAATTCAAGAAGGGAAACGAAAATGTGGTTTGAGCTCATTCTTGCCGCCGCGTTCGTGATCTTGTACGTGGCTTTCTGGGCCTGGCATTCTCAAGGAGCGGGCAAGCTCACTCAAGCAGAGATCGATCAATACCTGGCGATGATCGAAAAACTACCGCTGCCTGAGAAGGGAGTTCAGGCGTTCACTGCCCGTCTCCGCCCATGGGCCGAGGCTGACGACGGCAAGCCGGTCTACATGTTCAACCTCATCCATTTCTTCCCCCAGCTGCAGACGTTTCCCGGCGCGCCGGAGTTTAAGGGAACGCCCGAACAGGCCAACGCACACTATGAAAAGAGCCTCATATGGCTGTGGTTGAGTCACGCGTCCTATCCAACGTTCATCGGAGCTCTCCAAGCCAACAACCTGATCAACATGCAGCCGGAGAGAACCTGGGGCAATATGACTGTCGTGCGCTATCCCAGCCGGCGCACGTTCTTGAAACTGATTTCCCACCCCACCTATGCACGGGTTGCCGCTTACAAGTTCATAGCCGTGGAGCTTGACTTGTCGCCGGTTTCGAGCGGCACGATCGTCCCCGACCTTCGCTGGTTGGTAGGTGGCGGATTTGCAATCGTCTTCCTGCTGGTCGGGTGGCTACACACCGCCCTGTTGGGATGACCAGCCACGCTTTTGAGACGTTATTCCTTCTTCAGCGGCAGGCGTGTCGCTGCGATCGTCGCTCGTCACTGCCGATTAGGCCGCGTGGCGCAGCTTTACGCGGTCACTCGTCACTTCCAGTTCACTTCTTAATTCCTACTTCTTCCTTCTTACTTTCTTCTTGGGTCACGTCCGCGACAGCGCCAATCAACGGTGCCTTCGATAAGATCTGCGCCGCGGACGGTTGTTCGATGAAGCATTCCGAAAACGCCACCCGATATGGCCGTGCGGGGCATCGCCGCTTCCACGCGAAGAATTTCCTGGTAGCCGCGGCTCGATCTTTCGCTGCGGGACTCGCGCCCCCCGGCCCCGCTCGTCGCGTGGCGGCGCAGCCTGATTGTAATCGAAACCTTCCGCCTTTTTCCGTACGATCCCGCGGCCGATAAAACGCTCGAGCGAACGCAACGGCCCCTGATCTTCCGGCGTAATAAAGCTGATCGCATCACCGATGGCGTGTGCGCGGCCGGTGCGTCCGATGCGATGGACATAATCTTCTGAGTGCATCGGGAAATCGTAATTCACCACATGCGAGATCCCATCCACATCGATGCCGCGCGCGGCGATGTCGGTGGCGACGAGGACACGGACGGCGCCCGATTTGAAATCCTTCAACGCACGGAGCCGCTGGTTCTGCGAGCGATTGGAATGGATGGTTCCCGTTTTGATTCCGCTGCTTTCCAGACGGCGAGCGATCTTGTCAGCGCCGCGCTTGGTCCGGGTGAAAACGAGGACCGTGTCGAATTTTGGATCGCCTAACAAGTGTAGCAACAGCGCGGACTTCAAGTGCGGAAGAACCTCATAGGCTAATTGCGTGATCGCTTCGACCGGGTTCGCGCGCCGGCCAATCTGCACAATCTTGGGCGACTGTTGGAACTGGTGGGTTAATTGCTCGATTTCGCGCGAAAGCGAAGCGGAGAACATGAGTGTCTGCCGTTTTTGCGGCAATGCTTTCACGATCCGGCGAATCGGCGGAAGAAAACCCATGTCCAACATTCGATCGGCCTCGTCGAGCACGAGAAACTCGACGCCGGAAAGGTTGGCTACTCGTTGGTCCATCAGATCGATCAACCGCCCCGGTGTGGCTACGACAAGATCGACACCGGAACGCAACGCCTCGATCTGCGGACGTTCGCTCACGCCGCCGAAAACCGTGGCCATGCGCAACGGAACGTGTTTCGCGTAAGCGCGAACGTTCTCCTCGATCTGCACCACCAGCTCACGAGTCGGCGCGACCACGAGCGCGCGCGGGCCGCGCGTCCGGCCGGACCGATTCTGCGAGCTTCATTAGAATCGGCAGAACGAAAGCCGCTGTCTTTCCCGTGCCCGTCTGCGCAATCCCGATCACATCGTGTCCCGCTAGAATGGGTGGGATGGCCGCAATCTGAATTGGAGTCGGCTCGGTGTAACCCGAATCCCGAACCGCCTGCAAAATTTGCGGCGAAAGATTGAGTGCGCGGAATGACATAAAGCAACGCTACTATCGTCTGTCAGGCGCATTCCGCACCTTGTTCTTCTCACGTTCGACGCAGGCACCTGCTCGCGATTTATCGGAGTTGATGTTCCCTGCGGCGGCATCCGTGTCGCCTCCGATCTCGTCACTCATCACTGCCGAATAGCCGCGTGGCGCAGCTTTACGCGGTCACTCGTCACTTCTGTGAACTTCTGCAATCCTCTTCTTCCCTCTTAATTTTTACTTCGTTGACCCTCGGTGAGTTGAAGCCGTTGGAGCGAGCGAATCGGGAGGTGAGCGAGTTTCAATTTCTCAATTGTAACTTCTGACTAATCAGAAGTTCCTAATTCAATATGTGTAAAGTGAAGACGCGGCCCCATTTTCCCCTCCTCGGCCCCATTTTCCCCTCCCTGGATGATCTGGACGATGCCCGAACATGGCTCGGATACGAGCGGATCAATCTGTTTGGTCTGTCATACGGCACACGCGCCGTGCTGGTTTATTTGCGACAACATCCGGAACATGTTCGGACGATTACTCTGGTCGGAGTCGCGCCAACATATTTACGAATGCCGATGTACCATGCGCAGGCGGCCGGCCGGGCGATGAATTTGCTGCTGGATGAATGCGAACATGACGCCAAATGTCATGAATCGTTCCCGCAAACTCGCGAGGATTGGAAAAAAGTGATCGCGTATTTACCACGAGCACCCACGCAACCGGTTGTTAAATCGTCAAAAGAAACAAGTCAGCCGGCTACGGTCGAAATTCGCCGCGACGTTTTCGCCGAGAAGATCCGCAACTTTCTTTACTCTCGCGACCAATCGAATCAGGTCCCGCTCATTGTTCACCGCGCCGCAGCCGGCGATTTCCAACCGTTCCTGCGTCTGGCTACACGGCCGTCACCGGCGGACATCATCGCTGATGGAATGTATCTATGCGTGACGTGTGCCGAGGACGTTCCCTTCATTGATCAGGCCGAAGCCGAAAAAATGGATGCCGACAATCCATTCGATAACTACCGCGTCTTTCAGCAGACTCGCGCCTGCAGCATGTGGCCGCGCGGCGAGATACCGGCTGATTATCTCGAGCCGGTCCGATCAGACGTACCGGCGCTGATCTTCTCCGGCAATTTGGATCCAATAACGCCGCCGCAACGCGGCGAGGAAGTCGCGCGCTATCTTCCGAACAGCCGCCACGTCATCATTCCTGAGGCCGCACATGGCCCGTTCGGGGTAATCCATGTCGATTGCATGGATCGACTGATCGTGGAGTTCCTCGACCACGGCGATACGAGAAAACTGGATGTCAGTGGCGTCGATCAAATGAAGCCGCCGCCATTTGCATTGAAGTGATCAACGCCCGCCAAGCCGCGTGGCGAAGCTTTACGCTGCCGAAATCGCTCTAACGGTTCGCAGCGCGCGAACTTTACGGCGGGAGGCCGCGAGTCTTTTCGTCGGTCTAGGGCAGGCGGTGACTCGGATTCGGTGGAAACCGAGCCTTTTCGTCTTCGCGCTGTTGTTTCCTAATTGAAACTCGCTCGCTCCCCGCACTCACTCGCTGCTACCCTCGCAGTTTTACCTTCTATGTCGCTCGTCCCGCTCGCTCCATTCTTACTTCTTACTTCTTAATTCTTAACTTCGTTCGTTGGCTGTGGCCGAAATCGCTCTAACCGCTGTTTTGTCTTCAGGCGGGCTCTCTTTGGGTTTTGACCCTTAGCCCACTGTCCGTCAAATCAATGCAACCCTAATCTGACCCCTACTGCCCCTGGCATTCCCGAACGATCCTTCTCGCCCAGTCCAGACTAGGAGAGCGCAGCTCCGTATAGATTTGCACGGCGTTAACCGCAAAAGTGGAGCAAGAATGGGGTCGCGTCTTCACTTTCCACATTCACCCCAGGAGCCTGTGCGCCAGGCGAAAATCTTTTTCTGAATCGCGCCGAGCATTAGCTTTGCTCAGCTGATTCAGGCATTCGGCGCGCTCACTGCGCTGGCCTGGGCGCTGGTTCGGAACTGGTCGTCCTTGTTTTTGAACAGGATGTTGAACGTGGTCAGCGATCCGTACCTGATGTTTGAAGTCTGATTTGTATCTCGGCATCTCCCGCCGCGCTCGACCGCTACCACGCTCCTCAATCCGTCCCGCGGCGGATGAGGCGCGTATGCTCCCCCGGAGCGAGAACTCACTACCCCGAGCTGCCGCCATGCTATACGTGACTCACGTATAGCAACTTATTTTGTGGAGGAATGTCTCGAGCCCGCCACGGTCGCCGCGCCCCACGGCGCGCAGGCTCTGACCAGGACGGGTAAACTTCTTTCGACTGAAGCCCGCCACTCGCCACGGCGAGCAGGCTTTGGGTAAACTGATTGTCCGCAGGCTGCATAACGGCGGAGTACGGCCACACGCCGGTGGCTACAGCTACCAGCATCGCGCGCTGAAGACCGGCTTCAGCGGCCGGAATAACCACTTCTATTCGAGCAGCTCCTTCAGATTTTGAAGTGCGTCGTCTTCTTCGTAAGACTGCGCGCCATCGGCGAGAAAGAGCTCCTGGCACAGCTCCAATGCTTGTCCCTTCACTGCAGCGGTATCAAGCCTGTCCTTTATCGAAGCCAGGAATTGATCTCTGTATACCTGACTTTCTCTCGCGTTGCGTGCGTTACTAACTGATCTCGCATCGAATTGATCGAACGGTATTTTCGGGTCCCAATTGAACTTCGCGACCCGCGACACCATCGCCAGCATGCGGAGACGCCCGCACACAGGCGGGCAGGCAGCGCGTTACCGAGACGAGAGGGCGTTCGGCGAGGGCACCGAGCGCGACACGTTCGCCTCGGCGAATCCGTCCTGTGGCGGACGAGGCACGTATGCTCCCCGGAGCGAGAACTCCACTACCCCAGCTGCCGCCATGCTATACGTGACTCACGTATAGCAACTTATTTTGTGGAGGAGATGTCTCGAGTCCACCACGGCGCGCAGGCTCTGACCAGGACGGGTAAACTTCAGAGCGAAAAACTTCCACAGCTTTCCGCAGACATTTTATTTTCTCGAATTCTTGGGTGGTAATTCACGCACGAATGACCAAGAGACTTTGGCAGTTTCGCCAGTGTCGTAATCGACTTTGAAGTGCGATCGGAACTTCTTTGGGACACTCACACGCACGGGGACCGCGCCAGGAGAAATCTTGTTCGCTTTCTTGATCGCGTTGTGCGGTTCAAGGAACGAGAGGCCGTCGTCGAACTCCACGTCGAACGCATCTTCCCAGTCGAGATACCGCGCGTGTTTGACCGGCGAGTCCTTTGCCTTCCCAAATGGTTTTTTGACAGTGCTGACGGTTTTCACAGTCGACCTTCTCTCTTTAGTTCTTCAATGACTTTAATCAATTTCCTGCTCGGCATCCAGCCTTCGATTCCGCGCATTCGCTCGACATCAAGTCGCCCGAGCAATCGTTCCTTTGCATCGTAAACATGCACGTGCCTCGGACCGTGATCGCCAACGAACCACTCGATACGGTATCCACGACGAGTAATCTCGCCCATTCGTCAAGATTTTCGCCGCGAGAATTGATTGTCGATACCAAAAGTTCGCGCTGGCAAGGGACACCATCGCCAGCACGCGAGACGCGCGCGCTCCCCGGAACTATTCGAGCAGCGTCTTCAGATTTTGAAGTGCGTCGTCTTCTTCGTAAGACTGCGCGCCATCAGCGAGAAAGAGCTCCTGGCACAGGTCCAATGCTTGTCCCTTCACTGCGGCGGTATCAAGCCTGTCCTTTATCGAAGCCAGGAATTGATCTCTGTACACCTGACTTTCACTCGCGTTCCGTGCGTTACTAACCGATCTCGCATCAAATTGATCGAACGGTACTTTCGGGTCCCAATTGAACTTCGCGATCGGGTTGCGACGCGGTCGCCAGCATGCGGAGACGCGCGCATTACTCAGACGAGAGGGCGTCGAGCGCGACACGTTCGCCACCGCGAATCCGTCCTGTGGCGGACGAGGCGCGTATGCTCCCCGGAGCGAAAACTCACTACCCCAGCTACCGCCATGCTATACGTGACTCACGTATAGCAACTTATTTTGTGGAGGAATGTCTCGAGACCCGCCACGGCGCGCAGGCTCTGACCAGGACGGGTAAACTTCTTTCGACTGAAGCCCGCCACTCGCCACGGCGAGATGTGCAAGAATGGGGTCGCGTCTTCACTTTCCACATTCACCCCAGGAGCCTGTGCGCCAGGCGAAAATCTTTTTCTGAATCGCGCCGAGCATTAGCTTTGCTCAGCTGATTCAGGCATTCGGCGCGCTCACTGCGCTGGCCTGGGCGCTGGTTCGGAACTGGTCCTCCTTGTTTTTGAACAGGATGTTGAACGTGGTGAGCCCGCCACGGCGGGTAAACTGATTGTCAGCAGGCCGCATAACGGCGGAGTACCGGCCACACGCCGGTGGCTACAGCTACCAGCATCGCGCGCTGAAGACCGGCTTCAACGGCCGGAATAACCACTTCTATGCGAGCAGCTCCTTCAGATTTTGAAGTGCGTCGTCTTCTTCGTAAGACTGCGCGCCATCGGCGAGAAAGAGCTCCTGGCACAGGTCCAATGCTTGTCCCTTCACTGCAGCGGTATCAAGCCTGTCCTTTATCGAAGCCAGGAATTGATCTCTGTACACCTGACTTTCGCTCGCGTTCCGTGCGTTACTAACCGATCTCGCATCGAATTGATCGAACGGTACTTTCGGGTCCCAATTGAACTTCGCGACCCGCGACACCATCGCCAGCACGCGGAGACGCCCGCACACAGGCGGGCAGGCAGCGCGTTACCGAGACGAGAGGGCGTTCGGCGAGGGCACCGAGCGCGACACGCGAAGCGCGTATGCTGCTCGGAGCGAGAACTCACTACCCCAGCTACCGCCATGCTATACGTGACTCACGTATAGCAACTTATTTTGTGGAGGAATGTCTCGAGCCCGCCACGGTCGCCGCCCGCCACGGCGCGCAGGCTCTGACCAGGACGGGTAAACTTCTTTCGACTGAAGCCCGCCACTCGCCACGGCGAGCAGGCTTTGGGTAAACTGATTGTCCGCAGGCTGCATAACGGCGGAGTACCGGCCACAGGCCGGTGGCTACAGCTACCAGCATCGCGCGCTGAAGACCGGCTTCAACGGCCGGAATAACCACTTCTATTCGAGCAGCTCCTTCAGATTTTGAAGTGCGTCGTCTTCTTCGTAAGACTGCGCGCCATCGGCGAGAAAGAGCTCCTGGCACAGCTCCAATGCTTGTCCCTTCACTGCAGCGGTATCAAGCCTGTCCTTTATCGAAGCCAGGAATTGATCTCTGTACACCTGACTTTCGCTCGCGTTCCGTGCGTTACTAACCGATCTCGCATCGAACTGATCGAACGGTACTTTCGGGTCCCAATTGAACTTCGCGACCGTATCGGCGATCAACCTGTCCTCCGCGAGGAAGACCAAATTGTCGGCGTACATGCAATAGTTTAGCAAGTCGACTATCGCCTCACGCTGGGGCTGGGTGAGGCCGTCTTTCGGCGCTTCCGATTTATGGAACAGTTTTCTGATTAGACTGGGCATAAAGCGTATTGACTGATTGTTCTTCGATTGCAGGCTGCGGGAATCTTCACAAAAGGCAACGAAGGAAACAAAGGTATTATCAAACAAATTACAACTCTGCAGCTTCTTCTTTGCCTTCGCTTCCTTCTGTAAAAGTTTCAGCAGAGAAGTCCGGCGATGTAATGGCAAACGAACAAAGCGCCATGACTCGAGTCGCAGATCGTCGAGAGCGCCCATTGTGGCTCGACAAGGCGCGGCGATCACGGACGCATGGGAGATTAGCAAATGCCGAAGCTGGACGAAGCGGCGAGTTGGAACTGTTTTGGCGCGAGCTAGCCGATCATCGCGTCGCCGATCGGCATTTGAGCGCTTCGACAACAGCGCGAGCAGTATCGGCGGCTACAGGAACTGGCACGAACGCCTCGTACTACTGGGTGCTATACGTGATTCACGTATAGCATCATCCGCCGACGAACTCGTGTGGGCGCGCTAGGCACGAATGGCTTTTTCGATTGCGGTTCGCACAAGGCCGCGTGGCGTCACTACCGCGCCAAGCGCGGCTGATCGCCGGGAGATTATTTGCCGAGGTGATCGGTCGAGTGGATGAACGCGGCCGCGTCATCGTGGAGGGCTTTGAGCGATTCCTGATGGGCGTACACCATGTGACCCGACTGATAGTAGTGATATTCAATGTGGTCCTGGAGCCCGTCCGGAATGGGCAGTTGGTGCATTTCGTACCAACCTTCGTAAAACGGTGTGGCCAGATCGAAGTAACCTCCCGCTAGAAGAATTCTGAGGTCCGGATTGTATTTCATGGCGGTGGCCAAATCCGGAATGGTGTTGGTCGACTGCTGCAGCGGCCGGGTCGCCCCCGGCGGCTGGTGCTGGAAATTCCAAGTCTTCCACAACGGCAGACTGGGCCGATAAGTTTTGTCCTGCCCATAGTGCAAAGACCTTCTGACGTAGTCGTTGAAAGCGGAGACATAGGCGGAGCTGATGGCGGCGGCTTGCGGATCGTAGTCGGCCTCCTTGCTCAGCGGGTCCATGGTGGGGCCCGAAAAGCGCGTGTCGAGCCGGCCGGTGGTGGTGTCGGTATCGTCCTGGAGATTCTTTTCAAACTCGCCGCCGTCGATGCGCAAGTTCGCCTTGAGAATATAGCTGACGGGAAGGCCGGTATAGGTGTGCAGTTTTTCGGCGATGGCCTGGCGTTCGGGTTTCGGCAGAATCGCTCCTTCCGCCAGCGCGTGCGCATAGTCATGGGTGGCGAACTCCTCCACTTCCTTGACAAGAGGTTCGAGCGCGGCGGGAGGATTCGGGCCGGGCAACTTATGATGGTACCACGCGGTGGCCGCATAGGTTGGCAGTGCCAGGATGTAGGGCAGTTCGATTCCGGGATTGCCTTCCGGTCGATCCACGCTCAAGTCGAAGCTCAAGATCTGCGAAAGCATGATCACGCCGTTCAAGTCGACGTGGTACTCGTGTTCGAGCAGGTTCACCAGCACGGCGGAGCGCGGCGTTCCGTAGCTTTCACCGAAGAGATACTTCGGCGAGTTCCAGCGTCCATACTTGGTGAGATACGCCACGACGAATTCCGCGAACGCGTGCGCGTCCGGGTCCACGCCGTAAAACTCTTTTTCCTTGTTTTTACCGGCGATGCGGCTGAAGCCGGTGCCGGGAGCGTCCACGAATACCAGATCACTCGCATCCAGCAGGCTGTAGTCGTTATTAACAACTTGATAGGGCGCAGCGGCGGTATGCGAGTTGTCGGCCGTGATCACCCGCCGAGGTCCAAAGGCGCCCATGTGCAGCCAGACGGTCGAAGAGCCGGGTCCGCCGTTGAACAGGAATGTGACGGGCCGTTTGTCCGGTTCCGCATGCTGTTTGTTATAAGCCACGTAGAACATCGAGGCTTCAGCCGTCGGATTCTTATGCTCCTTAGGCTCCTGTTCGCTCTCCTCGTTCTCCTCGTTCTCCTTGCTTTCCCGGTCCCCAGTCGAGGCCGCGTCATCCCAGCCTTTGGGATGGACGACGAGAGTGCCGGCCACGGCCTGATACTCGATCGGGCTGCCTTCGACAGTCACGCTGCCTGTGGTGTTGGCGGATTCGGGCTTAAAATTGGGGGTTGCAGTGGGCGTAGGCGTAGCCTTCGACTCGGGTTCGGACCCCTTCTGGGAGGCCGCTTTGACCTGAACGGCGAGTGCAGTTGTGAAGAGGATGCTAAAGGCGACGCGAAGCAAGCGTTTCCGGGAAGCAATCCGCCTTTTAAGTGCTGCGCGATTGTTTGAAGAAGCTCTTTTCATCACGATGACGCTGATGAATTCTGGCCGGGAACGGAGTTTGAGCAAACACTGTTTTCGGCGATGTAATGGCAAACGATCGAAACGAATTTTAACCACGAAGGACAGAGAACACGAAGTGATCTTTGACTTAACTTCGTGATCTCTGCGATTTGAAGGCCTGGCCGTTGCTTCGCATCCGTTGCAGCTTTGGTGAAAAGGTCTTTATTTCTTTGAATTCTTCGGTGGCAGCTCACGCACGAACGACCAAGAAACTTCAGCCCCGAAAGCTTTCGGATCAAAGGGCGAAAGACCACGCGTGACCTCATCGGCGTTGTAGAAACGAAGACTCTTTACCTCGTGCGGTAGAAATTCTTTTGCGAAGGTCGTTTTGCCCGCGCCGCCTGCTCGCGAAAACTTCGGAATTGCAACCGGCAATAACGTAGATGGTCGGCGCAGGCATCGATTCTCTATCTTAAGAAGAAAAGTCCATGATGGCGAGGACGCCATCACCAACATGCGAGCCGCGCGTGCTCCTCGGAATGCGGAATCGTCATCGAAAGCGCAGCCACCCATATTTGAAGCGCGTCCGGGCTCCAGAAATTGTTTGTTTCCAATTCTGCGGACATCCAACTTCGCCAAAAGCATTTTATGGCATGAGCAACGGAATCACCTGGCGGCCGTGCCTCCGGTAACGGGTGAAATGAGAGTCGAGAGTGAGCACACGGCAATCGGAATGAAGTTCACTCAGTCTCACCAGGCAGGCGTCCGCTAACGACATCGGCACATCGGAGTAGCGTTCCATCAAAACTTCCAATGACGCGGCTTCTGTCTCGATATCAAAAGCAATTTGGATCACCCCTTCCCGGACAGCTCGCATGATCGTAGCCGGACGGCCAGCTCCGTGCTGCAGAAGAAAACAGGCTTCGGTCAGAACGGGTTCACACGTCAACAGCGGAGGCCGCAGCGCGTCTAATTGCGCAAAGGCCCAGGCATGATGCTGGTCACGCGTGGAATAAAAAGCGACTAACGGCCCGCTATCGATCAAAGTCTGTCTCACTTGCCGAAATCGCGCATGTATTTCGGGTTCGTGGATAAATCGCGCGGCCCTCGAAAGAAGCCGCCAAACTCCGCCATTAACTCGGCGCAAGACTTTTCCGCCGCTGCCGTTCTTGCCCTGACGCTGCTCCTCGAGCGCCTGGCGGACAAGATCGGAGCGTGAACGTCCAAGTTCATTGGCGCGCCTGGCCAGCCAGTTCGCCAACGGCGCGGGTAATTTCAGCGAGATCGTCTTCATCATCGCTACGGTATTACCGATCTGACAGATTAGCAAGATCCAGGCGTCGCACTAAAATTCGCGCCATTGCCATCGAATGCGATGGCAAGAATTTGTATGATCGGATCGCATCTTCCTCAGCAGAGCGCGCAGGCATCGTAACCTTCCCATTGTGGATGCTATACGTGACTCACGTATAGCAACAATTTCCATACCAAAACCCCCTCTACACGCGCTACACATGAATGGCTTTTTCCATTGCGGTTCGCGCAAAGCCGCGTGGCGCAGCTCGACCTTGTTCCCACTCTTGCAGTGTTCGTTTCGAGATCTGTAATTTCAAAGCCGCCTCGCTTTGCGAAAGATTATTCCGCTCGCGCCAAGCTCGCAGTCTTCGTGGAAATGCACCAGCTGCCAACCTTTGATGCCGAATGTGACTGGGAAGGGTCCCAAAAGCCATCTTGAGATGCTATACGGGAATCACGTATAGCTTAAGTCCGCGGCGCAAGCTGATTCATTCGCTTTAGCTCACTCAGCCGTTCAGCCTGTCGCCTGCGCTGGTTCGGAACTGGTCGTCCTTGTTCTTGAACAGGATGTTGAACGTGGTGAGCGAGCCGTAACAGCGCGTGATATACTGTTGCAGATCGACCTTGTCCGCTTCGCTCAGTTTGTCGCTCGCGTTCACCTTCTGCTCGAGAACTCGCAGATTATTCCGAATCATGACGATTTTGTGGAAGAATGTTTCGAGCGGGACTTCTTTCGGCTGAAGCGAACTATCCGCAGGCTGCATGATCAGCGTCCCCTTCTGCCATCGAGTCGCCAGACCTTCTACGAGCGCGTCCTGTTGTTCCAGCCCAAGAGCCTCGACCACAGCGTGAGCAGTATCGCGGATCAGTTTCGCAAGCGGTATTTGTAACTCGCTTAACGTAGCGGTCGGTTCCGCCGGTTGGAGATCGCTGGACGCCGGCGCAATTGTCCGCTGTGCGTCGTCAAACGCGATCTCGGCGGTTTGCCCGGTCAGCGATTTCACCATCCCGACGCCGTATTGCGCATGGCGCACCTTCATACCGATATGGAGCGATTCGATATTCATAGAAAACAAAAACAATTCTAACCACGAATCGACACAAATGAACACGAACGTTGTAGGGCGTTTCTGTGAAACGCCAATTCTAAACTCGGCAGCGGCACCTTCAATGGATCGTTGGTGTTGTTTCTGCGACCTCTTTAATGTGTGCGGTGAAAGATCGCTGCAGAAAGTTCGCGATGGCGACCCGCCTTCGCAACGCTTCGGTGTGGCGAGGGACACCATCGCTCCCGCAGGCGCGGGACGAGAAGCGCGCGCTCCCCAAAATTTGCGGAATCAGCACGACGAGCGCCTACAATCCTCGCTCGTGTTTGCGCTGGGAGTTGAACACGTCCATCGCCTTGCTGCCCTTCAACGAACCGCGCAGCTGATGCTTCACGTTGCGCGATAGCCGAATCAGCTCGCTGACTTTCTTAATTTTTTCTTCGAAAGACAGTCGCGACAGTTGTTGTCGGAATTCGGATTTCATTTCTCCGGCAGCTTCAAGTTATACCGGTGCAGAATGTCGTCCAGCAGAGCGTTGTCGATCTTTGCTTGCGACATCAATTGCTCAATGCGCGCGAAGTCTTTGTGCCGGCCGACGCTCGCCGCAATGGCAATGATGTATTCAGGACGAAAGACTTTTGCAGGTACACCTTCGAATTGGATGGGGTTCGCTTCGCGCACGGCTTCTTCCGTTAACCAAGAGGCGGCAAGAAATTGAACCGGGAAATCTTTAATGAGCAGATGTTCGCGCTCCACTTGCCACCCTTTCGCCTGCAAATGCGAATAGATCGCAGGCATTCCTGCGTTCAACGTCTTGTCGCTTGCGATAAAAATGATATCGGCGTCATACGTCGTGAACGGTTCGGTGTAATAGATCGCGGCGAGCGCGCCACCGAGCGCGTAGTCTTTAATCAGCCCGGCGGAGACAAGCTCGTTCGCGGCCCCCAAAACATCGGCGAGCGGGATACCTGAGCGTTCTTCGGCCATCTGTCATCAATGTTAACCAAAAAAGTTTGTTTCGGCGAGGGCCGCCGTTGTAAAGCCACGCCCGGCCATGGCGGGTAAACTCAGCGACGGCCAGGCTTTCAAAGCAGCTCGCCGCGGCGACTGCCACGCGTTACTTCAATCGCGGCGAATCCGCGAAAAAGAAGGGAACCGCGGCAGGCCTTTGGCAGTCAATCCCTCGAACCGGTAGGTGATGACCGTCCCCACGGCCGGCGGTGATTCCCGTTGCGCGTCGGTGAAGCCGCTCCCGATGGAGAATTCCCTGCCGTCATCCGTGCGCACGCGGAGGGCACCCACCTTGCCAGCGTATTTCCCTGTCCCCGGTTCGTGCGCGATGACGGTCGCTTCTGCATCATCATAAGGCTTGACCTTCAGTAACGTAGCTGAGCGCCCCGGTTCGTATGCCGATTGCGGTTGGCGCAACATGAGCCCCTCACCACCTAGCTTAACGACCCGATCGCGCTCAGTCAGGAGATGAGCAACACCCTGGCAACGTTCTTGCGCTACGACTCTGACGAACTGGTTCCCTTCGGGCAAAGTGGCGCGCAAGAATTGCATTCGCTCTTCGAACGCGCCTTTAGCCTGCGGAGCATCGAACACCATAAAGTGTACGCGTTTCCAGCGATCATCCGGCGTCTCTGAACGCACAATGCTAGCGGTCTCTTCGAACTTTCCGTAGCCGACCCATAGCTCTCCATCCAACGCGATGTCGCGCGGCAACTCCGCGAGGAAATAATCAGGTGCATGAATGAGATTGCCTTGCCGAGTCCATAACTTCCGTCCATCCCAGTAACCTCGGAGCCCATCGTATTTCTCACTCATCCACCAGCCGGTCGGATCAATGGACGGGTCCCAGACCTTCGCGAGCAGCAGCTGTGGCGGCTGCTTTTCGGTCGCTGGCGTAGCGAGAGTGAGCTCTTGCGCTTTCGCCGCCAGAGGGCAGGCAAGGAAAATGCCTGCCGCCAATCGGAGAAGCATCGCTCTAGATTTGAAACGGATCTCCATGCCAAAAGGCTGCGCAATTTGCACGCGCGCTGTCAAGCTTGCCGTCGCGAAGGCAGTCAGATTTTCACCACCGAGGACACAGAGAACACAGAAGCGGCAACGGGCGTTGCATACAATTTTGATTGTCTCTGCGACCTCTGCGGTGAGATCTCAAAAAGTTCGCGATGGCTCCCGCCTTCGCACCCCGGAATTCCGCTGAGACAGCCCCGAATGCTTTCGGGGTTACAGCAAAACGTTTTTAAACGACGGGAACGACTGTGGCCGGGGTTTCCTCGACAGGCGCCTCGGCTTTGTCGGTGATCAACTTGCGCAGGAATGGAATCAGCACTACGAGCGCAATGCCGACCGCGAGGCTGCCGGCGCCAAGCTCCGCGAAGAGCTTCGCGTAACCGGCATTCGTGGCGGCTGCTGTGGTGCCGGTCGGGTTGGGGATCATTCCCGAAAAGTCGCCTGCAAAGAGCGACGCGAGGCCAGTCACGAGCATCCAGGCACCCATCATCACGCCTTGATACTGCTTCGGCGCGAGTTTGCCGATCATCGCGTATCCGACCGGCATAATGAGAAGCTCACCAATGCTCTGCAGCACGTAATTCAGGAACAGCCAGATGAACGCGCTCTTCCCGTCCGCGCCGGCCAGCTTGATCCCAAGCGTGAGAATAAAAAAAGCTGAAGCCATCAAGAGCAACGACGCCGCAAACTGCTTCGGTATGTCGATTCTCCACCCACGCGCACGCATGCGGGTGAAGAGCGCCGCGAACACCGGCCCGCCGAGCACGATGCAAACGGTGTTAATGTTCTGAATCCACTGCGGCTGAATCGTCACTGGACCCTGACCAAGGTTGACGTTGTTGACCGCGAACAGCATCAGACCGTTCGGCGCCATTTGGTAGAGCGACCAGAACATCAGCGAGCCGACGGTCAGAATCAGGTAGGCCGTCATGTTGCGCTGCTCGCGGCGATCCTGATGGCGGACGGTGAGATAGATCAGCATGAGCGCGACCGCGCCGCAGATTCCCTTGATGATCGTCTCGGTTCCGCCGGGGCGTTGGAGCATGAACCATACGACAGGGACGAGGCCAATGAGAATGCCGATGCCCGCGAGCTGGCGCAGCCGGAACTGCTTCGGCGTTTTGTCGAGCAGCGGCGTATTGCGGTCGGTCAGCGTCTTCCAGTTAAAAAAAGCGAGAATGATCGCGACGAAGTTGCCGAGCGTCGCGAAGATGAACAGGCTCGAGTAGCTCTCGGTGGCTTGGAAATGGCCGGCGACGCTGAACCCGACGAAGAAACCGACGTTCATACCCGCGTAGTTCCAGAGGAAAGCGCCTTCGCGGCGCGGGTCTTCCGGGGTGAAGCGCTGCGTGAGCATCATGTTGATACAGGTGACGTTGAGTCCGCTGCCCGTAAGGAAGAGGGCGAGGCCGACGTAGAACAGCGCGAGCGTGCCGGTGGCGATGCAGGCGCAACCGAACACTTGCAGCGCCATGCCGCCCACAAACAGATTGCGATTCGAAAGGAAGCGGCCGCCCAGGTAACCGCCGAAGAGATGCAGTCCGTAGTTGAACGCACCGAACACACCCATCAACGTGGTGGCCACCTTTACGCCGAGATGCAGATGCTTCGTCGCGTAGAGTACCAGGGTTGAGTAGAGGACAGCGAAGCCGAGCGTCGAGAAGATCTGAATGAAAAACAACACGGCCGTTCCCTCGACGGCGGAGAAACGACGCTTGAAAGATTTCATCCGGCGTTTCTTTTGTCGCTCGACGCGCCCGGTAATGTCAAGCCGCGCCTGCGACGTTAGGGCGTCGCTTCATGTGATCAGTCAACAAACAGCCTGCGCACTCGCTTGAATACTTCGTCGAATTTCTCGGCGGTTACTTTTCCGACCGAGTGAAGGATGACGTGTTGTTCGACGCTGAAAAGTCGTTGCGGACGAATGAAGCATGGCTGACCGATTCCGCCGCGCTCACAATCGCTTTTGTCCAGTGGAATAGCGAAAGCATCGGAGTGCGCGCGGCTTGTGATCTGGCAGAGAATTAAATCCGCGCCGGGAAGATCGGCAATCACCAAAGCTGGCCGGCGCTTTCCGCTATCGGTGCCCGGGAACGGAATGACAACAATTTCGCCGGCTACAGGTTTGACCATGCGGTATCCTCCGAGTTCCAATCGCGCCCAAGAACAGATTCGCTCAGCTCCGCGCCGTTGAACGGTCCGTTCTCCTCGGAATCATTCGAGGCGATCTCATTATCGATCTGATTCGTCGCGTGCTCACGAAATAATCACCTCATGTCTTACCACGAAGGAGACGGAGCACACGAAGAATTTTTGGTTCGGACTCTGTGATCTCGGTGGTTAAGATCGGGAACGTTCATCTCTTTGAATTCTTCGGCGGAAGCTCATCCGCCGCGGCGCGGTAAACGTCTGACTGGTCGATGCTGTTGCCGAGTGAGTATTTTGGGGCTCGTAGAAATCGGGCCAATCCTGCCGCCATGCGGCAATCTAAAAATCAGAGAACATATTGGATGAACTAGCGGGAGCGTAATCCTGTCTAATTTCTCCCATGCGCAAACTATTCTTGCTCACATTCATGTTGCTTCTCTCCGTGCCGGTGCGGGCAAGCGACAACGAAGAAGCCAAGATCAAGGCCATCGTGGAAGATCGCTACAAGGAGTGGCTCGCCGCCGCGAACAAGAAAGACGTCGCCGCAATGACGAGTCTTTACGACGAGAACGCGGTCCTCTTGCCCAAGTCCGAGGAGCCGGTGCTCGGCAGGGCCGCCATCGGCGAGTATTACAAGAAACTTTTCGCCAACCCGGACTTTGTGCCGTTCACGCTGAACCTCAATTGGAATAGCTTCCATTCGGTGGGCGACATCGCGATTGCGACCTCGGTTTTCGAAGGTGACGTGACGAGGAACGGGAAGCAGATCCATTTCCGCGGCAAGAATCTGCTTGTGTGGAAGAAGGAAGTGGACGGTTCGTGGAAGATCTTCCGCTACATGTACGACGAGATCCCAGCGAAGAAATAACTGATCAATCGCTTGCCGGCCCCCTGGCTTGGCGAACGCGAGCGGTGAAAGATTTCTAATTTTCTCGCTGAGACAGCGGACGCTACAGCTTACGCCTTTGCGTAAACTTCCGAACCGCTCTTCGTGAACTCCGTTGCCTTCTGTTTTAATCCCTCTTCGATTGCTTCTGCATCCGTCAATCCGCGCCCGGCAGCGTACTTTCGAACATCTTCGGTGATCCGCATGCTGCAGAAATGCGGGCCGCACATGGAACAGAAGTGAGCGGTCTTTGCTCCTTCTGCGGGCAATGTCTCGTCGTGAAATTCACGAGCCGTTTCCGGGTCTAACGACAAGTTGAACTGGTCTTCCCATCTGAACTCGAAGCGCGCTTTGCTGATGGCGTTGTCGCGATATTGCGCGCCGGGATGGCCCTTAGCCAGATCGGCCGCATGCGCGGCGATCTTGTAGGCGATGACGCCGTCTTTGACGTCTTTCTTGTTAGGCAAACCGAGATGTTCTTTCGGCGTGACGTAACAAAGCATGGCGCAGCCGTACCAGCCGATCATCGCGGCGCCGATCGCGCTGGTGATGTGATCGTAGCCGGGCGCGATGTCGGTGGTGAGCGGACCGAGCGTGTAGAACGGCGCTTCGTCGCACCACTCGAGTTGTTTCTCCATGTTCTCCTTGATCAGATGCATGGGGATGTGGCCCGGGCCTTCGTTCATCACCTGTACGTGTTGCGTCCATGCGCGCTTGGTGAGCTCGCCCTGAGTGTACAACTCTGCGAATTGGGCCTCATCATTTGCGTCAGCAATACTGCCCGGCCTCAGACCGTCGCCGATGGAAAAGCTAACGTCGTACGCGGCCATGATCTCGCAGATTTCGTCCCAATGCGTATAGAGAAAACTTTCCTGATGATGCGCGAGGCACCATTTGGCCATGATGCTTCCTCCCCGGGAAACAATCCCGGTCGCACGTTTAGCAGTTAAAGGGATGAAACGTAAAAGGACGCCAGCGTGGACAGTGAAGTAATCCACACCTTGCTCAGCCTGTTCGATGAGCGTGTCGCGATAAATTTCCCAGGTCAGTTCCTCGGCGCGACCGCCAACTTTTTCCAGCGCCTGATAAATCGGCACGGTGCCGATGGGCACTGGACTGTTGCGAATGATCCACTCGCGTGTGGCGTGAATGTTTTTGCCGGTGCTGAGGTCCATCACGGTGTCGGCGCCCCATTTGGTCGCCCAACGCATCTTCTCGACTTCTTCCTCGATCGACGACGCAACGGCGCTGTTGCCGATGTTGGCGTTGATTTTCACCAGGAAATTGCGGCCGATGATCATCGGCTCGGATTCCGGGTGATTGATGTTCGCAGGGACAATGGCGCGACCGCGGGCGACCTCGGAGCGGACGAATTCGGGTGTGATGGGATTGCCAATCGCCGATTGCCAATTGCCAATTGGTTCAGAGCCAGCATGACGGAAACGCAGGTCGTTGCGGGCGATTTTTTCTGTAGCGGCGCTCTGTGAGCGCCGATCCTCGCCGTTCCGGCGATCACAGACCGCCGCTACAGCTTCGCGTCCGAGATTCTCGCGAATCGCGATGAATTCCATTTCCGGCGTGATGATGCCGCGTCGCGCGTAAGCGAGTTGCGTTACCGCGCCGGACTTTGCACGCAGAAGTTTGTGGCGCGCGAAATTTGGATTTTGAAGATTGAAGCTTGGAGCTTCTTTGGAATTTGGGGTTTGGGATTTGGAATTTCCGTCGCGACCGTTCGCACCCGCTCGATGAAGTTCTGACAAGTAACCATCGTCCGCCGGTAAAACAGCGCGTCCGTCGATTTCTTCCACTTCGCCTCGGCCGCGGATCCATTTTGCGCGCAACGGCGGTAGGCCTTGCATGACATCGCCATGAAAAGCCGGATCGCCCCAAGGCCCGCTCGTGTCGTACACCCGCATCGACTCGTTCACTTCGATTTCGCCGTTCAACGATTTCGTCGGCGCAAGCGAGATTTCGCGGAACGGCACGCGGATGTCGGGATGAATTTTACCCGACACATAAATTTTTTTCGAATTCGGCAGGTTGTAGCCGCGATCGTTGATCGCGGTCTCTGCAGGATCTCTCCCGTTGCCGGGGTCACCGCCCCCGGTTACAGCTTCGTGTCGATTTGTGTCCATTCGTGGTTAACAAAAATTTAGCCAGGCGCGGAACCGCATGGCTGAATCGCCAGTCCGGCATCGGACCCTCGCTCCCTTCGGCGGCATTACCCGCATCAGGTTCAAGGGGTTCGTCTGAATGACGTCTCAGCCTTTGCGGCTCCCCCGCATTTCTTTCTCGGTCAGAATAAGACTAGCACGAGCGAAGTCAACGGTCGCGCTTCGCTCCGCCACGTTGAAACGTAAATCGTTGAAAAGTTGAAGCGCTTGCTGCCGCAAACGGTTAGTCCAGTTGGCCGCACCAACTTTTGACGAAGATCTATCCCCCGGCGGGTGCCTGTTTCACGTTAGTGTGAAAGATCGCCTGCCATTCTCCCTTGTGTTTCTTCCAGACAGAACCGGCATTGAAAGTTCCGGATTGGTCTTTGCCGTCATAGGTTCCTTCCACTTTGACCGTGTACGTCGTGACGCACGTATCCGGGCCGGCGGACGTGACTTTGTAATCGCTGATCGCGAATGATTTCATGTCCCACTTCTGCATGTCCGCGAGTTCCTTTTGCATATCGGAGACGCCTTCAACATAGACTCCCATAAGCTTGGCGGACACGACCTTCTTAAAATCGTCGGCCTTTTTGTCCTTAAACGCCTGCCAGGCGGCTTTCTCTTTTTCTTGCATCATGTCGTCGTTTGTGGCGGCGGTTGAAACGGCAGCAGTCGCAAGCAATGCAATCATTGTGTAGCTGATATATTTTTTCATTGTGTCCTTTCGTTGAGATTGAGCACGGATCATCTGCCGTATTCAATCGGAGCGTCAAGGTCAATCTAGGCGATCCGTACCATGGCAGCCCTGCAACGGCGGTCACAGACCGCCGCTACAGCCAACACTTCACGGAACGATTGGAGCGGACTCGAGCGATGATTTCCGTGAAGCAGGTGACGTCTGCTCCGGCGCAACAAACTTAGACTTGCCGACCAAGTCCATTAAACTCGAGTCGACTTCCTTCGGTTGTCCATCCTGAATAATCGGGTCAATCGACGCCGATTTAGTTTGCTTGCGATAATCTGCGACGAGCATTGGCGGCTGCTTGTTAACGCCCAATGCCCGATAGCTCTCGATCCCGACACCGATTGCACCGGCAAGCTTTGCGCGCCAATCTTTGTTCGCGATCAATTTGGCTTCACCTCGGTCGGTGAGGAAACCGCCTTCAATCAGCACGGCGGGCACTTTCGTTAGACGCAGAACGGCAAACCGCGCGCGTTTAATTCCGCGGTCGTACTCGGGGATATGACCGAGGAGGGAATGATAAACGCAAGCCGACAACGCCATGCTTTGCGCATCGACCCCGCTGCCGGGTTGCATGCTGTATGAGGTTGAAGTCAGCGCAGCATCGGATGTGGACGGCGCGCCGCGCGGAGTGAATGAGAAAATTTCAAAACCGGTGGCGTCTGGGTTGTCGCTGGTCGCATTGAAATGAATGCTGACGAAAATCGAATTGTGCGCGGCGTTGGCGATCTTTGCGCGCACTTCCAACGGAACAAAATAATCGCCCTCGCGGGTCATGATCACGCGCAGACCTTTGGCCTGCAAAAGCGGGCGCAGCTTGCGCGCCACGTCGAGCGCAAAATCTTTTTCGTTTCCGTAACGGCTGACCTGCCCTTTATCGTAGCCGCCGTGTCCCGGATCCAAAACGACCGTTTGGATGTTACCAGCGTTTGAAACCCGATGCGGACGAACCAGCGGCTCGATTGTTTTGGCCACATCAGTGCGTGAGACCAGATATTTTCCGTCCTGCTCGATCGACGGAAAGCACAACCAGCTACGCGCGCCGTTAATCATCGCCTCGCGGCTACCGGCGACAAATTCGAGCGGATTTTTGACGGTATCGAATCGCATCTTCTCACCCCGTGCCACGACGCCCGCGGGCAATCCGTAAAACTTTGAAATATTTTCAACGGTCAGATAATCGCGACCGCCTACTTTAATGATCTCCCAATCGCCGCCAGCTAATGTGGTCGTTTGCGATAGGGCGAAGCAAGCGCAGACAAACACGAGATCTAAACAACGCTTCACCAGGAGGAGCATGCTTGCACTATGCTATCGAAAAGCGCTTCAATCTCAAGGAGTGACGGCTTCCCAGCCGTCATTTGAATCTCGACGGCTGCTCAAGCCGTCGTTCCTTGTGGATTCGAAATGACAATTGACTTTCGAGTTTTTTTTGCTAAAAACCGGAAATGTTTTTGCTCTTTCGAGTCAGTGCCGGCGCTTTAATCACATTGCTTGCCCTGAGTTTAACGCCGCTATCTGCGGACGCAGCTCCCCACGGAAAAAAATTTCAAAAGTCCTGCGTTTGGCGCGTGACCAATACCAAAGCGCCATTTTACTTGGTGGGTTCAATTCACGCGCTCAGTAAAAGTGATTATCCGCTCCCCGCGCCGTACGAAGTCGCACTAAGAAACAGCAAGCGCTTCGTTTTCGAATTCGATCCGAACCATGGCGCCGAATTCGAAAGGAAATTTGAAGCTGCCGCAAAATATCCGCTGGGAACCGACATCCGCTCGAAGATTGATCCACAACTTCTGACTTGGTTGCGCAAAAATATTTTGACTGTTAAAGCCGAGCCTGACCGGGGAAAGCACGAACCAGTTGCAGGTTTCGACAGCGAACTCCGTTACAAGCCGTGGTGGATCGCACAGCACCTGGCTGCGCCGGCCAGCTACAGCAAGAGTTCCGCCTCGCACGGCTTGGACAATTATTTCGTAGACCATGCGAAAATGACGGGAAAAGAGATAGGAGGCCTCGAATCGGTCGATGAACATGTGGCGGTTCTTGGCGGATTGTCAGATCGCGACAGTGAATTCATGCTGCGGGATGCGCTTACTCAGCCGACGGACGGCCAAAAGGAATTCAGCAGGATGTACAAAG
>CAWIYE010000010.1:0-67505 GCA_963840305.1 uncultured Verrucomicrobiae bacterium | reverse complement strand
CACGGGGCCCGATGTCAGGTCGTTAGGCGAGGGGGAAAGTTCGAGCACGATAGCAACAATACGTTTACGCTGCGCCCCGGAACGCTCGAGGACTGGCAAACGCTCATTCGTAAATGCTCTTCACCGCAACGCATCGTTTATCTGTGGACTCTCGATGCAGAAAAAGACGGTGCTGAGAACCTGGACGCATTGCTCCATCTTACACAAACACTCGAAGCTGCTCAGCCGGCTGCGAAGCAGTGTCTCGATTTGGTAACGCGCAACGCGCAGCCGGCCGGCGACGATCTGCAACCGACTGCCGTGGCGCAAGCGCCGAGCATTGGACTAATTCGCGTCATTTTGAACGAACATTCCAATCTGCGCTGGCGCGCGATCGATCTCTCTTCGGAGGCCGATGCGGAATTACTGTGGAGCGAAATCATTTGCAAGGACGATGAACGCGAAATTGCGTTGCGAGGAGAAGCGCGCTATGTGCGCCGACTCGATCGCGGCCGGCCCGTGCGCGAGCAGTGGCTCGATTCAGCTTTGCCGTTACGTTTGGAATCACGCGAGCGCGGTCGTCTCGACACGCTCCGCTTCTCTCCGTTTGAACTGCCGCCGTGCGGTCCGGGCCAGGTGTTGATCGAAGTGAAAGCAGCGGGAATGAATTTCCGCGATGTGCTCAAGGCACTGGCACTTTATCCGGGCGATGCTCCCGACGCGCGCATTTTTGGCGACGAAATTGGCGGCATCGTTAAAGAAATTGGGTCGGGTGTAACGCAGCTCGCTCCCGGGGACCGTGTGTTTGGTCTCGCCGTTTTCGGGATCGCAACGCACGCCATCGTACGCGCGGCGGACGTTCGACGAATTCCAGCAGGTTTGACATTTGAAGCGGCTGCGACCTTGCCGGTCGTTTTCATGACCGCGTGGCATGCACTGCAAAACGTCGCGCGATTGCGCAAGGGCGAGCGCGTCCTCGTGCACGCAGGGGCGGGTGGAGTTGGAATGGCGGCGATCCAGATCGTGTTGCATCTCGGCGCCGATGTCATCGCCAGTGCCGGTACCCCGAGCAAACGTGCTCTTCTCAAAACGCTCGGTGTGAAACACGTGATCGACTCACGACGCGGAGATTTTGCTGAGGCAGTGATGAAGCTGACTGACAGCAAAGGAGTGGACGTGGTTCTGAACGCGCTCGCCGCCGAAGCGATCCCGATGGGTCTCTCCTGTCTCGCCGAGTTCGGCCGCTTTATCGAAATCGGTAAGCGCGACATTTATCAAAACTCGCGCATTCCGTTGCGACCACTCCGCAACAACGCCTCGCTCCACGTCGTCGCCATGGACGCGATTTTCCACCGCAACGAAGAGCTAACGCGCGAGATACTGGAGCAGATTTCCGAATTGGTGGAAAAGGGCGCGTTGCGGCCGCTGCCGTATCGAGCGTTTCCCGCGTCGCGCATCGATTCCGCGTTTCGTCTCATGTCGAGCGGAAAACATATCGGCAAAGTTGTCGTCGCGTTCCCGACTCCTTTTGTTCCGCGGCGCGGCGAGCTTCCCGGCCCGGGGTTCGAGGTGAAGCCGGACGGTTGTTATCTCATTACCGGCGCTTTCGGCGGATACGGCAAAGTGCTGGCTCGGTGGCTGACTGAGTGCGGCGCGCGCCATCTTGTGCTCGCGAGCCGGAGCGGCGCTTCCAGTCCGGAGGCTACCAAATTTGTTGAGGACCTGCAGAAGCGCGGTGTAGAAGTGCGCGTCGTGTCTGCGGATGTCGGCGCACCCGATGATGTGCGGCGGCTTTTTGCAGAGATCAAGTCTGGTGCGCAACCGCTGCGCGGTCTCTTTCATCTTGCGATGGTAATCGACGACGCCCCGCTCGCGGCGCTCACACCCGAACGCATGCGAACCGTCCTCGGACCAAAGGCGGATGGCGCATGGCTACTCCACCAGGCAACCCTCGAAATGAAACTGGATTGCTTTGTGATGTTCTCTTCTGTCTCAAGCATTTTTGGTAATCCCGCTCAGGGAAATTACAGTGCCGCGAACGCCTTTCTCGACAGCCTGGCGCACCATCGTCAGGCGCTTGGCCTTCCTGCGCTTAGCGTGAATTGGGGCGTACTCGGCGGCGAAGGCTTTGTCGCGCGCAACGAGCGTGTCGCGGATTTCCTTGCCCGGCAGGGAACAATTGCAATTTCTCCCGGTGAAGCGACGGCGCTGCTTGAATCGTTCCTTCGTGCGGGAAGTGCCCAAGCGATTTCAATTCGGGTTGATTGGAGAAAATGGCGTCAATTCTTTCGAGGCATGCAGGAAAATCCCTTTCTGGAGCGCATTTTCACCGCGCTTGAAAATGAGGAGTCAGTTGGTTCAACGAATAACTGGCGAAGCCGGATCGACGCAGCTTCACCGGCTGAAAAACAGGCTGTTATCTGCCAGGCCGTAAGGGAAGCCGTTGGTTCCGTTTTGCGAGTAAAGGCTGACAGCCTCCGTGATGATCAGCCGCTCACGGATCTTGGACTGGATTCGTTGATGGGTGTCGAAATCGAGACCTCGCTTGAAGCCGCGGTCGGCGTTGCTCTACCTCCAACGAGTCTGATGCGAGCTCGGACCATCGGTCAAATCGCGTCGTTAATCGCAGGTCACCTCGGTGGTGCGGCACCCGTCGCGGAATCCACGCCAGTGCTGGCGCAAACCGAAGCAACTAGTGCAGTCGACCTTGATGCGATTTCCCACGAAGAAATCGAACGTCTGCTCGGACACGAGGCCGAATCCGAAGAGAACAAAGCGATCGAAGAAGCCAAGCGTTAAGCGCCGGCTCAGGTGTAACCGCGATGCCGGCTGATCAACGCGCTCGTTTCAAACAATGGCTCGATCGCGGTGAAGCGCAGCTTCATCCGCTGACTTTCCCACAACGAGAACTTTGGGAAGTCTCGCCGGTGCCGGCGGAGGACAACGCGAATCACATCTGCTGTCTCATCAACGTGCACGGACTCCTGACTGAGCGGGAGTGTCGCGCTGCGATCCAGCGAGTGGTCGATCGCCAGGAGGTTTTGCGTCTCTCGATCCTTCCTGGCAAAGAGCGTCCACTCCAGATGATCCGCAAGAGTTGCGGGATCAATTTTGAATTTCGCGAAGTTGCGCCCAATGATACGCAACCGGAAGCGATTGAAGAATTAGCGGCAGAGATTTTCCGCGCGCCATTCGACTTCGTGCAAGGGCCGCTCTACCGCGCGGCCGACTTGCGTCGGGCGGCCAACGACCACATGTTGGTTTTCGCGATTCATCACGCCATTGCCGACGGCTGGAGTCTGGGGGTATTAGTTCAGGACCTTTTCGCTGCTTACATCGAGGTCGTGATGGGATCGCCCGAGGCGTTGCTGCCCGTGCCGCAAACCTACACGGCGTGGGGCGCAACTGAGCGCGCTTTCTGGCAACCGGTGGTGGTGGAGCAGCGCGTCGAGTTTTGGAGGACCCAGTTAGCCGGTTCACTTCGGATGTGGAGTTTGCCAATCACGCCGGGGCCGCCCAAGCGATGGCTTTCCGCGATTCCAGCGAATCTGACTAACGAAACGCGCGAACTGGCCCGCCAAACTACTATCACATTCTTCAGCGCGCTGTTTGGGGCTTTCCAAATTGCGTTCTCCGAATGGAGCGGATTCGATGATCTCGTGGTGGGAACACCGGTTGCCAATCGCACCAGGCAAACCGCGCGTGAAACTATGGGATACTACGCGGGCATTGTACCGCTGCGCGGGCAGATCGATCGCTCGCGCATTGCCGCCGATCATTTACGAGCGGGTCATCAGCAAACGATTAACTCGTTTGCCAACGCCATCCCTTTCGTCGAGTTGGTGCGCGGTCTCGGCCAGGAATCGGAAGCGAGATATAATCCAGTTTTCGAGGTTCGCTTTGCTTTGCAGAACCATCCCATGCCGGAGGTTTCGCTGCCTAATCTTTCCGCACGCCTGAGCATGCGTTCGACCGGAACCGCACGTTTCCAGCTCGGATGCGAAATCACTGAAACCGGCGACGGTCTGGAAGTCGCCTGGCTTTTTCGCGAGAATTTGTTTTCCCGACGTGACATTGAAAGTCTCGATGGCATATTTCAGCGAGTTCTGGCGGGCATCTGCCGCTCGCCGGACAACCGAATCTCTGAAGTACTGAACCGACCTCAATGAATGCCGCCATCGACGAAGATCTCAGCAAGATGCATGAACCACACTGGGTATTGCGGAGTGCATTTCAGTTCCTCGTTTTCGGTTTAGTTTTCACTGAGGTGATGCTCGCTATAACGGTGCATCGCGGATTGATTTGGCTGGCGGTGCCGCTCGTTCTTGTTGCCAGCCATTTGATGCACGGCGCTCTCATCGGCCTGCATGAGGCGGCTCACGGGCTTCTCCGGAAAAATCGCGCCTTCAATGAGTTTGATGGGCTGGTGATCGGCACGTTGAGTCTGATGAGTTTCAGCCTCTATCGGGTTGTCCATCAAACGCATCATGCTTATCTCGCGACGGAGCGAGACTATGAGTTCTGGCCACTCTCTCAAACGACCATGCCACGTTGGACGAGATGTTTGGCCGCATTAGCCGAGCTGAACCTCGGATTGTTTTATGGGCCATTTCTTTTCCTGCGAGCCTTCTTTCATTCTCCTTCTCCGGTCCGAAGCAAACGCGTGCGCCGCCGCATTTGGGCGGAATTGGCGCTGACAGTCGTGACGTGGACTCTAATCCTCTGGGTGATCGCAGCATTCGGTCTCTGGAGATATTTCATTTGGATGTATCTCGCGCCGGCGGTTTTGGCGGCTAATTTACAGAACTGGCGCAAGTACATCGAGCACGTCGGGATGACGGGCGACACTGTAAATAGCTCGACTCGCAGCATCGTCGCGAAGAGCTGGCTGGGACGGCTGGTTGCTTTCACGCTACTTCACGAACCGTTTCATGGAGTTCATCATCAACGTGCCGGCCTGCCGCACTCCGTTTTGCCCCAGCACGTGGAAAAACTGCAGCCGAAAAAACCGGGCGAGCGGACACCGTATCCAGGCTATCGTTACGCCTTGGTTGAACTGATGCGCTGCCTGACCGATCCACGCGTTGGGCCGCAGTGGCGGACGATTTGATCGATCGGTTGACCGCGCTTCTCAGGAGTGAACAAAATTTCCTTGAGAGAGACCAGATCTTCCAGCGCCGCCTCCCTTCTCGAGGCAAAGGCACTCACTCGCGACTTCGACGAAGGGCAGGTGAAAGCACTGCGCGGCATCGATTTTTCCATTGAAGAAGGCGAGTTCGTTGCCATTACTGGACCGAGTGGATGCGGTAAATCGACCTTGCTGCAATTACTTGGGGCACTGGATCGACCGACGGCCGGAACCCTTCTTTACCGCGGAGAATCGCTGCCAGACCATCCTAACCCCGCTCGCTACCGTGCTCGCGAGGTCGGATTTATTTTCCAAGCCTTCTGTCTCCTGCCGACTTTCACCGCGGCTGAGAACGTGCAGATGCCCATGTTCGAGACCGATCGCTCCGTTTCTGAGCGACGCGCGCGCGCCGTCGAATTGTTAAAGCTGGTTGGCCTCGAGCATCGCCTCGAGCATTTCCCGTCCAAGCTTTCCGGCGGCGAACGACAGCGCGTCGCGATCGCGCGGAGCCTGGCTAACGAGCCATCGCTGCTGCTTGCGGATGAACCCACCGGAAATCTCGACAGCGAAAACGCTCATTCTGTCCTCGAGCTCCTGGTCCGGCTGCAGCAAGAGCGCGGGCGCACCATGGTGCTCGTCACTCACGATGCAACGATCGCCCAGCGTGCGAAAAGAGTCCTTCGAATGTTGGACGGTCGAATTGTCTCGGACTAGAAACCATGACTTTCTTTTCTGTTGTCCTGGGCGGTCTTCGACGCCGTCCTTTGCGCACCGGATTGACTCTGGCTGGAATCTCCATCGGCATCGCTGCCGTGGTGGCGCTTGTCGGGATGTCGCGCGGTTTTGAAAAGGGTTGGCAGCTCGGATTGAAGGCGCGGGGAACTGACATCGTCGTCAGTAATAAGAGCGGATCGCTTACGCCCAAGCCGTTTGATGCGTCCGTTCGCGAT
This sequence comes from uncultured Verrucomicrobiae bacterium, assembly GCA_963840305.1. Taxonomy (GTDB): domain Bacteria; phylum Verrucomicrobiota; class Verrucomicrobiia; order Chthoniobacterales; family UBA10450; genus Udaeobacter. The sequence continues at coordinate 61,448 of CAWIYE010000010.1, read as the reverse complement.
CGCATCGCTAACCTTCCGCGCATTGCCGCGACCTGCACTCTTCTGGTCCAGGTGACCAGTGTTGAGGATTCGGATTTGATGATTCTGTCAGCGCAGGAGTGGGGATGTTTTGCATGGGACCACCTCGAGCTTGTTTCCGGGCGCATGCCTCGGGACAACAAGGAGGAAGCGGTCGTCCTTGGGCAGACCGCGGCAGATGTTCTGAAGAAAAAAGTTGGTGATCCAATCCAGATCGAAACCAAAGAGCTGAAAGTCGTGGGAATCGTAAAGGGCGGCGCGATTGTCGAGGATGGATCGGTCATTCTTGCTTTGCCTCTCTTGCAGGAAATCATTGGCTCGCCCAATCAGATCAACGCGATCGATATTCGAGTCACGCCGTCGACGACCGAGCAACAGATTCAAGAAATCATCCGTCAGATCGAGCAACAGGTTCCGGAGGTTCGGGCCGTGACCGTGAGCCAGCATCTGAGTCACAGTGAGGGATTTCGCATCATCAAAGCCATGAGCTGGGGTACGTCTCTGCTCGCTATTCTCGTCGGAGTCCTTGGAGTGATGAACACAATGCTGATGACCGTTTTCGAGCGGACCTATGAAATCTCCGTGTTGCTCGCCATTGGTTGGACACGTGGTCGAATCGTTCGAATGATCCTTTACGAATCCGCGTTGCTGGGACTCTTCGGCGGCTTGGTTGGCGTGGCGATTGGCGCGATCGGCGTTCAGCTACTGGACAAAACACCGGCGATCCGCGGACTATTGAAGCCTGACCTCAGCATTTCGCTTCTCGGGCTTTCTGTCGTCATTGCGGTCGCGGTTGGAGTTATCAGCGGCGTTTATCCCGCCTGGCGTAGTTCGCGGCTTGCGCCGAGCCTCGCGTTGCAAGCCGGATGAGAGCCGCGCAGTTCCATTGTCTCATGCGAACCTGTTTTGTGAAAACATCGTCACCAGCAAAGCGTTTCTCCACTCTTGTCATCGGGGCTGCCGCACTTGGGATTGTCACCCTGCACGCTGCCGATCCGGCTGCAGGTCCATTGTCAGCCACAGAGCTGGCCGATCGCATGAATGCCATGCGAGAAGGAAGTGCACTCATCCGAACCAAGCTCGAAGTGCAGGCAGCGGGCGGCGCAAGGCGGGTGCTGCAACTTCAGCTCAAAGAGCGCCGGACGAAATCCGCCACCGATATTGTTTATCAAGTGCTTTGGCCTAACGAACATAAGGGCGAGGCGGTCATTCTGCATCAAGCTGGAAGCAGCCCGAAGGGCTCGATCATCAAGCCTTCGCAGCCGGTTCGGGAGATCAAGCCTTCCCAAATGGGCGACGGATTGTTTGATAGCGACCTCTCCTACCAGGATGCAGTGGAGAATTTCTTCGCCTGGAAAAAACAGGCGATCGTCGGTTCGGAGGCGATCAACAACGTGAACTGTCAGATCCTCGAATCGAAGCCGGATGGCTCCTCCTTTACCATTTACGCCAAAGTGCGCAGCTGGATTGATCCTCAGCGTTTCGTGCCCATGCGGATCGAGAAATATTCAGCCTCCGGCGAACTTGTCCGCCGGATCGATGTCACGCGCGTCGCACGCGATGAACGACACAATCCGATTCCGGCCAGTCTTACCGTGCACGGGTCGCGAAAAAATAGCGTAACGCAGTTTAACGGTGCGCGCATCGATCAGGATGTGAACTTTACCGACGCCGATTTTACCCCGGCGGGCCTTTCGCAAATCGCGCAGCCCTAACTATTTTTTTACCGCGTCTTCGACCAGCCTGCCCGCATTGAGCAGATCCGCCTCAGCCAAGCGCGGGCCGATCAATTGAAGGCTCGTAACCGGCGCCTTCTCGCCACGCACCGGCACTGGCAGGGCCAGCGCGGGGTTGCCCGCGAAATTCACCGCCGCCGTGTTTTGCAACTGAAGCATCTCCGCTTCAAGAATTCCTATTCTCAAGTTGAGTAGTGGAAGGTCCGGCGGCATTTTTTGAAGTGTCGGTAACGCGATGAAGTCCACCTTCTCGAAAACTTTACGTAGCGTCGTCTGCCACGCACCTCGCCTGGCCAATGCGCCACGGTAACTCGTGGTATAGTTTATCTGGCCGAGTCGAATGACAGACTGTGTTCGAGCGGTCACAGCGATCTGAAATCGCCCGTCGCTGATCCACGCACCCGCTGAAGCAACGATATTACCGTCCTTCTTCGCCTGCTCGAATTGTTCGCTCAGCCTTTCGTCCAGCTCGACCACTTGGAATCCCGCTTTGGCGAGCGCGTCGTCAATGGCCTGATCGATCTTTGGATCGGTGCCTTTCAGCTTGAGACGTCCGACCCGGATGCTTCGCGCAGTAGGCTTTGCTGCCTTGGCCGAGGCGTACTTCGCCGCCAAAGCCATCCTGAAGAAGTTCCATCCCCTGAACGGTGTGATCGATGTCTCTACCCATTGGGCCCACGGTGTCGAGATGCTTCGGTTCAACCGGATAAACACCTTTGATCGGAATCAAACCGAACGTCGTCTTCAAGCCGACGATACCGCAACAGGCGGCAGGGACACGAATCAGAGCCGGCCGTGTCCGTGCCGAAAGCCACGTCCGCCATTCCAGATGCCAACGCGACGGCATTTCCAGACGAGGATCCGCCCGGAATCAGGCGTCGCTTCAACGGATTCACGGCCGTCCCGAAATATTCATTCATGCCGGACGGCGAGACGGCGAATTCGCTCAGATTGGTTTTGCCGACGATCTGCACCTTACGCTGGCGCGCGATCGCCAGACACGGGGCGTCCTTTTCCGCGGGCTTGTGGGTTGCGGAAAAGATCTCCGAACCGGCGGTCGTAATTACGCCCTTCATGTCGATGTTATCCTTAACTGCGAGCCTTAGGTCCTTGCTGTTTGGATCCGGTGGCCAGTAGTCAATGAAAGCACGATTGCCGGAGAGCTTGCTGGGACGAGGCACGAACGAGCATCCGCTGCACAGGACGAGCGAAGCCAGCGCAACCGGTAACCATTTAAAGCCAATGCGGCCGCATTGTTTCATGCGCGCAACGCTGGATGTCTGCGCGCCTTTTGCAAGCACGACTGCCAAAAAGCATGGTCGGTGGTCGCGGCGCGCAACGGACGGTGACCGGCGCGGATCCCTAACAAGTAAGACGTTCGCCAAATCGGACGCCAAGCGAGATCTCTGACTCAGCGTTATCGTTGATAAGCGGACGCGTTTCTCACCGGATCATAAGGTACATCACCGTTTCGTGTGGGCGCATAGACAAAGCCGTAGCGGTCCCTTTTTACATCCACCGGCTCAAGAAGTAAGCCTTTGTTACGCGCCTTCTCAGTGTATTCGATCAGCACTCTGGCCGTTCCATTGAAGCCCCACATCATAAATCCCGTCCCGAAAAGTCCGCCGTTGGGGAAAAGCTCGTCCAAACCGGCCATGGCATGAAAGCAACTGATAGCGACTTTGTCTTTTCGATAAAGACGGTCGTCGGCGCGATATTTAATGGTTCCTCCGTCGAGCAAGCGTTTGCGCTTCACTGCGAGATCAAACCCCGCTTTTTTGATCTCATAAGGTCCCCACATGGCCACCGCATTCTTTGCATCCACGGCAAGCTTGATCGTTTCTGCGAGCGTAAAGTTTCGGCCGGTCGATACGGGACAGTTATTCCTCTCTGGAATAATGCGGCTGCCCGCGCCGTCAAAGACGCACAGATGGGGATTGCTCAGGAAATCGTGAGGCAGCCAGCTGATGGTAAACGCTTCAAATTCCCGATTCCTATATCTTCGTAGTTTGAGACCCGGCGTCAGCTTGGGCTGCTTATTATCCGCAAGAACTCGGATGACAGAGATAAACGAGTGCGAAAATTCCGGGTGATTCCCGCGGTCTTGGTAAGCAAAAGGAATGATGAAATACCGCTCGCGCGTGTTACTGCCCTCACCAAGGCGGGCCGAGACTTTGGCTTTGATACGATCTACGATCTGCGTGTAGAGGGGCACATCATAGTTCGAAAAATCCACATCTGCCTGCGCGACGATGGGCAAAGCAAAAAGTAAGATGAAGGTTCTGAAAAACATATCGACAAATTACCAGGAAACGACTCCGATTGGAAGTCCCGGGTAGGGTGGAGATCTCGCCCGCCAAGTCGGGCATCCTGCCCGACTGAACTTGCCAACCCCGACATTGTATCTTCAGGGGCGGAGCCATCCCGCTACTCCGAGCGAAGCGCAACCACTGGATCGACATTTAGTCCGTGATAGCTCTACAGGAAGTGGATCGGCCGCTCCGCTCGAAAATTCGCCGTAGCGAAGGGCGTATAAACTTTCAGTGGGGTGATGTTGGTGCGCCTGGTCCATTTATTGAACGAACAAAAGCGTAGGGAATTGATGATCATCTACGCCGAGGATCTTGCGCCGACCGGATTCACAGCGGCCGATCTTCAAAAAGGCGGAAAAGCGCGCAATCAATGGCCCGCGATCGAGAAGGGCTTGATTGCGTTCGAACGTTTCTTCGAACGTGTTCACGATGAACCAGAACACGCTGCCTACTTCGCGTAAGAAAGTGCGTGCCAAGTGGCCGATTCCCTGGGCAATCAAAACGGGTGGATTAGCGTCTGTCATGGCCGGGAAACGTGGCCTTACTTGTCGATGGGGAAAAGAGCAAAGTTCAGCAGGGCGAAGACCTGGCTTTGGGAGTGGGCAGCGCGTTTCCGCGTCGCTTTCATCTAGTGGACGGCCACTGTATGATGCCGCTATCAATAGAACCGACGGTCATTTTTGCTAACCCAGCCCGCACTACGTGAAATTCTTTCGCATACTGAATTGCTTCTTTTTGATCGCGATATTTAGTGCCGGGGCGCAGGCGCTTGCCCAAGAGAATCAGCCAAACATGAAAGCAAAAAGAATTGGACTCGTGATCCACGGCGGGGCGGGAACTATTGAGCGCAGCAAGATGACGCCGGAGAAAGAGCGCGAATATCGCGCCGGATTGGAACGCGCTCTGACAGCTGGTTACGAAATTTTGAAGCGCGGCGGGTCAAGTCTCGACGCCACGGAAGCCGCCGTACGCGTGCTCGAAGACGATCCGCATTTTAATGCCGGCAAAGGCTCCGTTTTCACAAGCGCTGGCACAAATGAGATGGACGCTTCAATCATGGAAGGGAAAACGCTCAACGCCGGCGCGGTCGCCAGTGTGAAACACGTGAAAAATCCAATCGGTCTGGCCCGGCTGGTGATGGAAAAATCGCCGCACGTCATGCTCGATTGCGCGGGCGCGGAAGCGTTCGCGAAAGAAAACGGGGTCGAGCTTGTGGATCCAAAATATTTTTTTACGCAGGAACGCTGGGACGCGTTGCAGAAAATTAAAAAAGCGGAAGAGCGCGGCGGCACCGGGGGAAAGCAATTCTTGATCTCCGATCAAGATCGCCACGGCACGGTCGGCGCTGTCGCGTTGGATAAGGCCGGTAATCTGGCGGCGGCGACTTCGACTGGCGGGACGACGAATAAGCTGCCCGGGCGAATCGGCGACACGCCGGTCATCGGTGCTGGCACCTACGCAAATAATCAAACTTGCGCGGTGTCCTGCACCGGTGACGGCGAATATTTTATTCGGGTCGCCGCGGCTCACGAGGTTTCAGCGCTGATCGAATATCGTGGAATGAAATTGCAGGAAGCGGCGCAGATGGCCCTGGACGCAGTCAAAAAGCTCGGTGGCACCGGCGGATTGATCGCCATCGATAAAAATGGCGAGATCGCTTTGTCATTTAATACAAACGGCATGTATCGCGGCTATGTCGATCCGAACGGCAAGTTTGTCGTGGAGATCTACCGGTAGAGATTGTCATGTCGAGCGAAGTCGAGACATCTCTCGCTGTTAAAATTAGAGATTCCTCGACTTCGCTCGGAATGACAAAATGAAGCTGCCCGCCTTCTCGATCGTTATTCCCTGCTTCAATGAAGCAGGGCGCGTGAGCGAAACGCTCCGCGTTACGATCGAGTATCTCGCCGCCAACGCGCCCGAGAGCGAATTAATCGTAGTGAATGATGGATCAACCGATGCAACCGGGACGATCGCGCGCGAAATTTTATCGGAGACAAGGATCGCGACGCGTTTGCTGCAAAACTTTCCAAACCGCGGGAAGGGCTCTGCGGTCCGCACTGGATTGCTCGCTGCCCGAGAACCGATCGGGCTTTTTTCTGACGCGGACCTTTCCACGCCAATCGAAGAGACGCCGAAACTCATCGAACCGATCGCAAACGGCAAGGTCGATATCGCATTTGGTTCTCGCGCGCTGGATCGCAGTCTGATCGGGGTTCATCAACCTTGGCGGCGAGAACAAGGGGGCCGCGTTTTCAATCTCCTTGTGCGCGTCGCCACCGGCCTTCCGTTTTGGGACACTCAATGCGGGTTCAAGGCCTTTCGTCTCGATGTTTGCCGGCCGATCCTGGAGTCAGCGCAGATCAACGGCTTTGCGTTCGATGTCGAACTGCTTTTTCTCGCGCATCGCGCCGGATTGCGTATTCGGGAAATTCCGGTCCGATGGAATCACGCTGAAGGAAGCAAAGTCAGCTTTTTCAAAGACAGTCTGCGCATGTTGCGCGAAGTGATCTCGCTGAGAACGCGAACCTCTGGGTAGCGCCCGCGTCCCGCGTGTTGGTTTCGGCGTGGCGCCGAAACAATCTTTACTTTGGATGTAGATTGCAGACCGGAACGTGGCGCGCAGGAAAAGTTCGCGATCGCGGGACGCGCTCGCCAGACACGCGTGACGCGTGTGCTACCCACAGCCGCCGTATGCGAAGATCTGGCTTCTCTTTTATTTCCTTTACGGTCGATTAGATTTTTCTTTTCTCATCCATGCAATCGTTCCAATTTCATCCCGCAGTCGCCCGCTGGTTCGAGCAAACGTTCGGCTCGCCGACGGAGCCGCAGGTGCGCGGCTGGCCGGCAATCCAATCGGGACGGCACGTGCTAATTTCTGCGCCGACGGGTTCGGGCAAAACTCTGGCGGCGTTTCTCGCTTCGCTGGATGCGCTTTTCCGCGAAGGCGTCGAGGGCGAATTGCCTGACGAAACGCAAGTCGTTTACGTCTCGCCGCTAAAAGCGTTGAGCAACGACATTCGCAAAAATCTCCAGGAGCCACTCGCTGGTATTCGCACGTTATTGGGCGAGAAAAATTGCCGCGACATCGATGTGCGCGCTGAAGTTCGCACCGGCGATACGACCGCTGCTCAACGACAGGCGCTGATCAAAAAACCTCCGCACATTCTCGTTACAACGCCAGAGTCGTTGTATCTGCTTCTGACTTCGGACTCGGGCCGTCAGATGCTGAGCACGACGCGAACGCTCATCCTCGACGAGATTCACGCGGTGGTGGACGATCGTCGCGGCGCGCACCTCGCTCTTAGCGTCGAACGGCTCGCCGCGCTGGCGAAGAATCCTCTCCAGCGAATCGGTCTATCTGCGACGCAGAAACCGATCGAAGAAGTGGCGCGCTTTCTTGTCGGTGCTCGTGCATTGCACGAGCGCGGAGATCCCGACTGCGAAATCATCAATATCGGTCATCGCCGCGAAATGGATCTGGCGATCGAACTCCCGAAATTTCCGCTGGAGGCGGTGATTTCGAATGAAGTTTGGGAGGAAATTTATCATCGGCTCGCTGAGTTAATTCAGGTCCATCGAACGACGCTTGTTTTCGTCAACACGCGACGAATGGCGGAGCGCGTGACGCATCATTTGAGCGAACTGCTCGGCGCCGACGTAGTGACATCGCACCACGGAAGTCTTTCTGCGAAACTGCGTCTCGATGCGGAAGATAGATTGAAGCGCGGTGAATTGAGAGCGCTGGTTGCCACAGCTTCGCTCGAGCTTGGCATAGATATTGGTTCTGTGGATCTTGTCTGCCAACTCGGCAGCACGCGTTCCATCGCAACACTGCTGCAGCGCGTCGGTCGCGCTGAGCACAAGCGCGGTGGCATGCCGAAAGGCCGCATTTTTCCCTTGAGCCGTGATGAGCTGGTGGAATGCGCGGCGTTACTCCGTTGCGTGCATCGCGGTGAACTGGATCGGCTCAGCATACCGGAAAAACCGCTGGATGTTCTGGCGCAACAAATTGTCGCCGCGGTTTCCAGTGAAGACTGGGATGAAGATGAATTCTTCGAGCTTGTCTGCTCGGCCTGGCCCTACCGAAATCTCACCCGCGATGAATTCGACGGCGTTGTGAAGATGCTTGCCGAAGGGTTCAGCACAAAACGTGGCCGACGTGCGGCGTTGATTCATCACGATGCGGTGAATCATCGAATTCGCGGCCGTCGCGGTGCGAGATTGACTGCACTGACGTCCGGCGGCGCGATTCCTGACAATGCGGATTACCGTGTGATCCTTGAGCCATCGGAAACTTTCGTCGGGACAGTGAATGAAGATTTCGCTGTCGAAAGTTTGGCGGGCGACATTTTCCAACTGGGAAATGCTTCGTGGCGAATCTTGCGCATCAACTCCGGAGTCGTTCGCGTTGAGGATGCGAAAGGTCAGCCACCGGGAATTCCATTTTGGTTGGGCGAAGCCCCAGCCCGCACAGCGGAGTTGTCACAGGCTGTGTCTGATCTGCGAATGGAAATCGAAAAGCACCTGTCTGTAGGGGAAGCTGACAGCTTTCCCTATAAGATCGAGGATTGGCTCGCTAAAGAATTGCAGTTGCCGCAAAGCGCTGCGGAACAACTCGCCGTTTATTTCGCAGACACAAATCGCTCGTTAGGCGCAATTCCGTCGCAGCAAACCCTGGTGATGGAGCGTTTCTTCGATGAGTCGGGCGGGATGCAACTTGTTTTGCACACGCCGTTCGGCAGCCGAATCAATCGCGCGTGGGGTTTGGCATTGCGGAAACGTTTTTGTCGTTCGTTTAATTTTGAGCTGCAAGCAGCGGCGACGGACGACGCCATTGTGATTTCGCTCGGCACGCAGCATTCGTTTCCGTTGGAAGAAGTTTTTCGTTATCTGAATTCCAAAACGGTTCGCGACCTGCTGGTTCAAGCTCTCCTCGATGCGCCGATGTTCACTATTCGCTGGCGCTGGAACGCGACTCGCTCGCTTGCCGTGCCTCGGTTTCGTGGCGGAGCAAAACTCGCGGCGCCATTGCAGCGCATGGAATCGGAAAATCTTTTAGCGGCAGTTTTCCCGGATCAACTTGCCTGCCTCGAGCATATCGTTGGCGACCGCGAAATTCCTAATCATCCACTGGTGAAACAAACAATCGACGATTGCCTAACGGAAGCGATGGACATCGACGGATTGGAAGAATTATTGCGCAAGATCGAACGTGGCGAGATCCGTTGCATCGCGCGCGATTTACCCGAACCTTCGCCGCTCGCGTCTGAGATTTTGAATGCGCGGCCCTATGCGTTTCTCGACAACGCGCCTTTGGAGGAACGTCGCACGCAGGCGGTGTACACCCGGCGCGCTTCCGAGCGCAACGGCAACGATGGTCTGGGAATTCTCGATGCGGCGGCAATCGAGAAGGTGCAACGCGAAGCATGGCCCGAAGCGACGAACGCGGACGAACTGCACGATGCGCTCATGTTGCTCGGAGTGATGACCTCGGATGAAGTGCAACGAACCTCGGATGGCGACAGAGCGGAACATTTCCTGTCAACGCTTGCAGCTGAAAACCGGGCCACGCGTCTGCTTGTTCGCGTGCAGGATTCAAACGCCGCACTCCAAGACGCTGGCGCGACCAAGATGTTCTGCATCGCTGGGGAGCGTCTCCCGATGATTGGCGCAATTTATCCCGACGCAGTCGTCGAGCCCGAAGTAATCCTGCCTGACTTCTTGCTTGCAAAGACGTGGGAGCGCACAGAGGCAATTCGCGAACTGGTTCGCGGACGAATGGAAGTTTGCGGCCCGGTTACTGCCGATGAGCTCGCCGACCTCTTGGAGTTATCGCGTTCAGAAATTGATGCGGGATTGCTGGGCCTCGAAGCGGAAGGTTTTATTTTGCGTGGCAAATTTCGTCCGGACGCCGCGCAACAGGAATGGTGCGATCGTCGGCTGCTGGCGCGAATTCATCGACTTACCATCGACCGCTTGCGAGCGGAAATTCAGCCGGTTTCGTCGCAGGATTTTTATCGATTCCTTTTCGCATGGCAGCGCGTCGATTCCGAACGTCGCGTCGAGGGTGCCGAAGGCTTGCAATCGGTGCTGGAACAACTCGACGGCTGCGAGTTGCCCTTGGCGGCCTGGGAATCGGCGGTGCTTGCCGCGCGCGTTGTCGACTATGATCCGGAATGGCTCGATCGTCTTTGTTTTTCCGGTCGCGTTGGATGGGGACGCTTGAGTGCTCCGCAAAATCCAAATGCACGCGCCTCGGCGCCGTTGCGAACGAGCCCAATTGCACTTTACCAGCGGCAGAATCTTCAGGACTGGCTGATCCTGGCTGGGAAAGATTGTGCAGTCGAGCTTTCCGTCACAAGTCAGGCTGTCTTGGACGCGCTGCAAAGCGGTGGCGCGCTGTTTTTCAGCGAACTCGTTAGGCAGAGCGGTTTGCTACCATCGCAAGTTGAAGAAGCGTTGTCGCAACTGGCCGCGCTAGGTCTGGTGACTTCAGACAGCTTCGATGGATTGCGCGCGCTTCTGGTTCCATCGAACAAGCGGCCGACGTTCGGCCGGAACGTCGGCAAACGTCGACGCAAGACGAATCTGGCCAGCATAGAGTTCGCAGGGCGCTGGTCGCTGCTCAAAGCACAACTTACATCGCAACCCTCGAGCAAGAATGGCGCAGAAAGCTTCTCGCGGGAGACTGCCATCGAAAAATTTGCGCGCGTGCTGTTGCGCCGTTACGGCATTGTGTTTCGCCGTTTGCTCGAGCGCGAGAGTTTCCCGATCACTTGGTACGAACTGGGGCGAATTTATCGCAGATGGGAAGCACGGGGCGAAATCCGCGGCGGTTATTTTGTTGGCGGAATCAGCGGCGAACAGTTCGCATTGCCAGAAGCCATTGGCTTATTGCGTTCCATCCGCAAGGCGCCGCCAAAGGGCGAACTGATCACGCTAAGCGCTGCCGACCCGCTAAATTTGCAAGGCATACTGACGCCCGGACCGCGAATTGCCGCACTCACGGCCAATCGCATTTTGTTCCGTGATGGATTGCCCATCGCCGCGCTTGAGGCAGGCGAGATTCGCAAACTCGCTGATGCAGCCATTTCCGACTTGGAAATTGAAACGGCGCTGCGCGTCGGCAAGCTCCTGCCATCGCTGCGGCCATATTACAAGTAGTAAAGCCGCACAGCATCTTGTAGCCGCTTCGCTGTGCGAAGCGAGTCGCTGAGTTTGTAAGCGCGCGTAAAACGCGTCTCATTAGAGACGCGGCTACAACTATTTCTTAACGATTTCGGCGTTCTCGATCATTGCGATGCCGCCGCGTTCTGCCAGCTTGCCTTTCAGGGTGACGTTTTTGCCACACAAATCGGCAAGTTGATCGTTAATGGGCTTGTGTTCGCCGACAACCAGATACGCTTTCCCCTCACTAACGATGCCAACCGGGCCACCGCTCCTGATGCATTTGGCCCCGCAGGATTGCCCGTGTTTCTCACCCACGGCGTTATGGTCGACGTAGCACATCATATCGATCACTTCACCCGTGACTTCTTTCGAAGCAGCCGCCTCTTCGCCGTGCTCGTGCTCCTGCGCGATCGCCAGCGGCGAGAACGCCAGTGCCGCGATGAACGTTGCAGTCACTGCAACTTTCAAGACTGTAGGTTTATTGTTTGTTGAGTTAAACATGAAATAAATGTCGGCTGCTCGTCCCGTTGGTCAATGTTGTGAAGCAGACAATCCTGTCTGCGAGTTGATGAACGTCCAAGACTGGCAGACACGATTGTCTGCCTCACGCGCCCTTCTCGATCAAATCGGCAAACTGGTCGAAGAAGTACGTTGCATCGTGTGGGCCGGGGGCGGCTTCCGGATGATACTGCACGCTGAAGATCGGCAATTCCTTGTGCCGCATTCCTTCGACTGTGCCGTCATTCAAATTGATGTGCGTTAGTTCCACATCAGACGGTAGCGACTCCGCATCTACGGCGAATCCGTGATTCTGGGCAGTGATAGCCACTTTACCCGTGCGCAAATCCTTTACCGGCTGGTTGGCGCCGCGATGGCCGAACTTCAACTTAAACGTTGATCCGCCGAACGCGAAGCCGAGAATCTGATGACCCAGGCAGATCCCGAAGATCGGCCTTTTGCCCATCAAATCGTGCACGGTTTTGTGCGTATAAGGGAGCGCGGCAGGGTCACCCGGGCCATTGGAGAGAAAAATCCCGTCCGGATCAAGAGTGAGCACTTCGTCTGCGGTTGTTGTCGCCGGCACAACAGTCACTTGGAAACCTTTCTGGCGCAGCAAGCGCAGAATGTTTTCCTTGATTCCATAGTCATACGCGGCAATTCGAAATCGGATCGGCGGAAGCTCCGATTTGCTGGGTATGTTCTGTGGCTGCCGGATTGGCCATGGCGCGCTGAGCTTATCCTCCGGGTCCCAGCGATAAATTTTTTTCGTTGAAACCTCGCGCACGTAATCCATCCCGATCACGCCCTCGCCAGCGATCGCCCTCTGCGTCGCTTCTTTAGGAGAAATCTCTTCGGTTGTCAGACAGGCCTTCATTGCGCCGCGGGTGCGCAAATGCCGGGTGAGCGCGCGCGTGTCGATCCCTTTTGCGCCGGGGATGTTCCATTCTCGCAAATATTCGTCGAGTGACATTTCGGAGCGCCAGTTGCTGGGCACTTCGGTTAATTCTTCAATGATGAATCCGCGCACATGCGGTGAGCGGCTTTCCTGGTCGAGCGAATTGATTCCGTAATTTCCGATCAACGGATAGGTCATCGCCACGATCTGTCCGCAATACGAAGGATCGGTCAGCACCTCCTGATAACCGGTCATGGCGGTGTTGAAACAAATTTCACCGACGCGCGTACCGGTTGCACCAAATGATTCACCCTCGAAATATCGGCCGTCTTCGAGGGCTAGAAGCGCTTTCAAAACGCCCAACGTTCAATGCTCAACGGTCAACGCTCAACTAAATCCTTCCGAGTTGAAGAATTGGATGTTGGGTGTTCGGCGTTGTGCGTTGAAAACAAAACCCGGACCGAAAAATTCGGCCCGGGTTTTTGAAATTTTACCCCGCCGGTGCCGTTCAGGTGCATTCTCCCGTTCCCTTTTTGGGAAAGGGTGGATGACCGTTGCCGCGGAATCTGACTTCCAATCAAGGCCTGTCATTTTCCGCGCCAACCAAGCCTCCATGTTTCGTCAACTATCGGTTCGGGGACGTCACCTTAATCGCGAACATCGCAGGGCAAATGTTTCCATCCCGAAAACGCCTGCTCGCGAAAGCATTCGGAGTCCGGGATTCGAAAGCCGCTGGCTGAGAGTTGAACGGAAAGCACTGGTTTCCTGCCCAACCCTCAACGAGCGGCTCTCCATCTCAAAGAACTATTCGCGCAATTCCGCGCCGAGGTCGCGCCGCAATCGCTCGCGAATTTTCGCGTGCGCCGCGTTCACCTCCTCGCTGGTCAGTGTGCGACTTCGGTCTCGATATGTCAATCGATATGCGAGCGACTTCCGTGTCGTGCCGATTTCGCCGCCGCTAAACAAATCGAAGAGCTCAACGCTTTCCAAGAGGGGTTCACGCGGTTCTTCGATCGCGCGCAAAATCTTTTGATGGGAAGTTTCTTCCGGCACAATCATCGCGATATCGCGAGTAACGGCGGGAAATTTCTCGATCTCATGAAACTTTCTCGCCAGTTTGTCGGGCATTAAAAGAAGGTCGGCGTGCACCTCGGCAACGAACACCGGACCGGGCGCATTAGATTTTGCGGCCAAAAGTTGTCCCCCAAATCCGATCATTCTGTCGCCGGAGAAAACATCCACCGGAAGCGCGAGATCAGGAAATTTCCCCGGGCGAAACGACAGGTTCGGAACGACGCACTCCAACGCGCTTTTGAGATCGAACAAATCCAGGCTGCGGCGTTTGGAGGATCGCCAGTTCGGCGCGCTTGCAACATTTCCCCAGAGCAAAATTCCAAGATGCCGTTCTTCTTTGCCGGATGGCGGGATGAACGTGCGCCCGACTTCGAAAATGGCGACACGTTCTGCGCCGGCGCGAATGTTGTAATCGAGTACTCCCAACAATCCTACGAGGATGCTCGGACGCAGCGCGACGTGATCTTCGCTGAGTGGGTTCCGTAATTCGATTGCGGTCTCGCTGAATGCGAATCGTTCGCGCGCCAGCAATTTGGACGTCCGAACTTCATCGAGGCCGACTGCTGCGAGGCGTTGCCGCCACGCCGATTCCAAATCATGCGCGCGGTCGGCGATGCTAGCTGGCGTGAAACGGCTTCGATCCGTTCCCGGAATTTTGTTGGCGCCGTAAGCGCGAACGACTTCTTCGATAATATCGACATCGCGCTGCAAATCGCGGCGATAACTTGGAATCTTCCATTTCGCCGTTTTGGCCGCGCTCATTTTCCGCAAACCAAAACCACTTAGAATCTCGTCAACGGTTTTGGGTTTGATCGTAATCCCGACTACGCGATCGCATTTTTCGTAGCTCAATGAAACGTCCGGCGGATTTGCCGGAAGTTTGCCGGCGACGTTAATTTCCTTAGCCGGAGTTCCGCCGGCGATCTCGCGAATCAATTCAGTCGCGCGCTGCGAGGCGCGGAGCACCATTTCCGGATCAACACCGCGCTCGAACCGATAACTTGCGTCACTCGGCAGATTCAATTCACGTGCAGCGCGTCGAACGCTCGCCGGCAAAAAGTAAGCAGCTTCCAGCAAAATGTTTTTCGTCGAGTCCGTTACTCCGGTTTCTTCGCCGCCCATCACTCCGCCGATTCCGACCGCGCGTTCCTGGTCGGCAACGACGCAGTTGTCCGGCGTGAGCGAATAAGTCTTTCCATCCAACGCGAGAAATTTTTCGACGTCGCGAGCGAGCCGCACGTTGATCGGGCCTTTCAATTTGTCTGCGTCGAATGCGTGCGTAGGCTGGCCGAGCTCGAGCATCACGAAATTGGAGATGTCCACGACGTTGTTGATCGAACGGATGCCGACGCTTTCAATTTTCGCGCGCAACCATTGCGGGCTCACGCCGACGTTCACGTTGTCGATCTTGCGCGCTGAGAAAAATGGACATTCACGGAGCGCTGAGATTTTAACGCCCTTTGAATTGTGGGGCGTTTGTGTCAGCCCCGAATGCGTTCGGGGTTCGCAGAAATGCCCTACAACTTTTTTTCCGGTGAGCGCCGCGATCTCACGCGCCAATCCAAAATGGCTCAGCAAGTCGCCGCGGTTTGACGTGATCTCGACATCGAAGATCGTGTCGCTCGGAAAGAGATCGGAGATCGGCGTCCCGACTTTTGCATCCGGCGACAAAATCAAAAGGCCCGAGGCGTCTTCGCCTAAACCGAGCTCGATTGGACTGCAAAGCATTCCTTCCGATTCGACACCGCGCAGTTTGCTTTTTCGGATTTCACTTCCGTTCGGCAACTTCGCGCCCGGCAGCGCGAGCGGGACTTTGTCGCCAACTTTGTAATTGGTCGCCCCGCAAACAATTTGGCGTTTCGTTCCACTGGCATCATCGACTTCGCAGACGGTCAGGCGGTCCGCATTCGGGTGACGCGATGACGCGGTGATCTGCGAAACGATCACTTGGTCGACGTTCACGCCGCGAGCTTCAATGTTTTCGATTTCGACGCCGGCACGGGTCAATACTTCTGCGATCTCTTCCGGATCTTTTGGAAGATCGACAAATTCGCGCAGCCAATTGACGGAAAATTTCATTTTGCTCCTAGTGTCATGTCGAGCGAAGTCGAGACATCTTTGGACAACAGCATCCAGAGATTCCTCGACTCTGCTCGGAATGACAAAGTGGGTTCATGCGAACTGGCGGAGAAACCGCAAATCGTTTTGTGCGAACAGGCGAATGTCAGGGATATCGAACAAAATCATTGCCAGACGGTCCATGCCCAGGCCGAAGGCGTAGCCAGTCCACTTTTCGGGATCGTAAGCGTTATCACGACGCGCTTTGTTGACCGCTTCAAAAACAGCGGGATGTACGATGCCGGAACCAGCGACTTCAATCCATCTTTCGCCGCCTTTGAGCGCCTTGGATTTCACGTAGATCTCCAGACTCGGCTCAGTGAATGGGAAAAAGTGCGGACGGAATTGCACCGCCGTATCGGGGCCGAGAAGCTCGCGGAAGAAAAATTCCAAGGCGCCTTTCAGGTCGGCGACGCTGACGTTCTCGTCCACGTAGAGTCCTTCGATCTGATGGAACTGCGGGCTGTGGGTGGCGTCGAGTTCGTCGCGCCGATACGCCGCGCCGGGAGCAATCACGCGAATCGGCGGCGGCGCGGTCTGCATCGTTCGGATTTGCACAGTGGAAGTGTGCGTGCGCAGCAGACGACCGTCGGGTAAATAAAATGTGTCCTGCTCGTTACGGGCCGGATGTTCCGGCGGGGTGTTGAGCGCGTCGAA
Source organism: uncultured Verrucomicrobiae bacterium (assembly GCA_963840305.1). GTDB lineage: Bacteria > Verrucomicrobiota > Verrucomicrobiia > Chthoniobacterales > UBA10450 > Udaeobacter. Next base: position 44,964 of record CAWIYE010000010.1, on the reverse strand, counting down.
GCAGTGCCATTCGTCTTCAATGTCCGGCCCGTCGGCGAGCGCGAATCCCATGCGCCGGAAAATTTCGATTGAGCGTTCCCACATCTGCGTGAGCGGATGCAGTGCGCCGATTTCATGCGGGCTTCCCGGCAGAGAGACATCGATTTTGCCGAGCCCCTCGGATTCCATTTGTGAACGAAAAGTTGCCGCGCGCGATTCGAGCGCCACGGTGACAGCATTGCGAACGTCATTGAGCAATTTTCCAATGATCGGCTTTTCGTCTTTGGCGAGTGTTCTCATCTGCTCGCCCCATGCGGAGATGCTGCCGCTTTTTCCGAGAAACTTTATGCGCGCGGCCTCGAGCGCCTGTTCGTCAGGCGCGGATCTGATTTCGCGCAGCGCGTCGTCGCGCAGTTGTTCGAGCGGGTGAGTCATGGCAAAGTTAAAAAGTTACACGAGTTAAAAAGTTAAAAAGGAGAAGCTCTTTCCCCATTCAACCATTCAACTTTTCAACTTTTCAACGGTCACGTCACGCCGCTTTCTTCTTCGACTTCGATTTGTCTTCCAGCGCGTGCTTCGCCTGATCGACAATCGATTTGAACGTGGCTTCGTCTGTGACGGCCAGATCAGCGAGAATCTTACGGTCCAAGCCAATGCCGGCGGCTTTGAGTCCTTCCGCAAAACGGCTGTAGGTCATTCCATTCGCACGTGCAGCGGCATTGAGCCGTTGAATCCAGAGATAACGAAATGTGCGTTTGCGCGTTTTGCGGTCGCGATAAGCCCAATACTGGGCTTTCATCATCGCGTCTTTAGCGTATCGAAAAAGTTTTGAACGGCGTCCGCGATAGCCCTTGGTTTTTTTTAAGATTCGTTTCCGGCGTGCCCGGCTTGCGGGGGCGTTGGTGGCTCTTGGCATGATTATTCTGCCTCGAATCGCTTCGAGGCTCCTCGTTCAGCGAGCTGTTGTTCCATTTGTCGATCTGTGCGACCTCGCTCGCCGATTCGCCCAGCTACTTCGACCAACTCAGTGGCCTCTTCAAGTGATCGTCGTTGTCGGCCTGCGCCTACCTGTCCTTTGATCGAATTAGTTGAAGTAGCTGGGCAGGTGCGCAGATCGAGAGCGAGGAAGGTAGGCGCATCGGAATAAAAGACAAATGGAAATCCAACGAATGACCAATGACGAAGAAGCAAATTATAGGGCGGGCAGAGGAGGGGAAAATCGTCAGGCACGTTGACTGAGATAGTGAGAAGTGAGAAGCAAATTCTGCGAGTACCCTTCACCTCTCACGTCTCACTTCTCACGAATCACCTGTCATTCCGCGTGATTCTGGTATAATCGGGCCATGCAGTGGCTTGGTCGCCATCGATTGTCGGTCCTGGGGGTGATTTGTTTTTTTTGGACCGGATTGATTTTTCTCGGCCATTTCTTCCCGGCGACGCCGTTTCTTTCGGCGCCGTGGCGCGCCGAACAAGGCTTCGAGGATTTGCTTCGGCAGGAAGGTCGAAAAACGGCGGCGCCTCGAGATTTCGTTTTCCTGGGACTCGATCAAAGCACATTGCAATTGCCACCGCTGACGCCTGAAGAAATCGCCGGCAATCGGGCATTCCAACTGATGACCGCGCAGCCGTTCCCGTGGTCCCGGGAAGTCTGGGCGCTCTTGCTTGATCGGCTGTTTGGGGCGGGTGCGCGCCTGGTGGTCTTTGATTTGCTTTTTAATCCGCCGAACGATGGCGATCCAGAATTTCACGCCGCACTCGATCGTTACCACGACAAAGTCGTCCTCGGCGCGAATTTCGATATGGAACATGGCGCGCAGGAGGTTACGCCAAACAATGCGCTAATTCCGCCGCCGCAACTGCTGGATGACCGGGTCGGATACGTGAATTTCTGGCCTGATACGATTGACGGAAAAACTCGCGCTGCGATTTATCAGGTGACGGACCGCCAGCTCGCGGGTTTGCCGCCGTACCCGAGCGAAGAAGTTTATGAATCTCTTGCCTCGCGCGCTCTGGTCAAAATCGGCCGCGGAAACGATGTGCCGCATGATTCTCGTGGTCACATGATCCGTTTCACCGAGCCGGACGCGTTCGAAGCGCGCTCGCTCTACGAGGTTTTCGATCCGAAACTATGGCATGCGAATTATGCCGATGGCGCGTTTTTTAAGGACAAGATAGTGATGGTGGGACCGTCTGCGCAGGTGATGCACGACGTCGTCGATACACCGATGAGTCCAGCCACATTGGGTCCGGTGGTTCATTTACAAACAATGGCTGCTGCGATGGGCCATGAATTTCTGCGTCCGACGCCGGAGAAAGTTGAGCTGGCGCTCGTGGCGGCGGCAGGGCTCATTGCGTGGTCGCTCGTCTCGTTCCTGCGCAAGCCGTTGCTCTGCGTTGGGACGCTCATTGTAATCATTGCCACATATCTCGGAATGGCCCGATTGTTTTACGATAAGACCGGGCTGTTGCTGCTCACAGTGCCCGTGCTGGCCGCTCTCCTGCTCAGTGGATCGTTTTCACTCGGCTTCGAATACGCCTTGGAGCGGCTCGAGAAAGTGCGTACCCGGCGCACGCTTGAGCGCTATGTCTCGAAAAATCTGGTCAAGGAAGTCCTGGAAAATCCGGACAGCTACTACAGCACGCTGCGCGGTGCGCGCGTGCCTGTGACGATCCTATTCTCGGATTTGGTCGGGTTCACCACTTTGTCGGAGAAGGCCGATCCCGAAGCGTTAGTCGCGCAACTCAATGAGTATCTTACCCAGATGACTTCCGTCGTTTTCAGTAATGGCGGTACACTCGATAAATTCATTGGTGACGCGATCATGGCGGTGTGGGGGAATGTACGCAGTTTTGGCACGGCGCAGGACGCCAAGAATTCTGCACGCGCGGCGTTGGGGATGCGGCGGGAACTGAAGGAGCTCAATCAAAAATGGCGTGACCAAGGGCGCATGGGACTAGGCATGGGGATCGGTATCAATCAAGGCGAAGTGATTGTTGGCAATATTGGCTCGCAGGAGCGAATGGACCCCACAGTTATTGGCGACTCGGTTAACTTGGCATCGCGGCTCGAAGGTCTTACGCGGGTTTATGGCGTCGATATTTTGGTTGGCGCGAGCGCTGCTGAATTGTTGCGGGACGAATTTCATCTGCGCTCAATTGCCCGGGTGCAGGTGAAAGGAAAGACCAAACCCGTGGACGTTTTCACCCTTATCGGGGCTCGAGATGATAAGGTCGATCCGCAACTCCTGAAATGGCTCGAGTCTTACGAAGAAGGGTTCGACAAATTCCGGGCACGCGATTTTATCCAGGCCAAAATCCTGTTCTCGCGCTTTCTCGAATTCTATCCGGATGATCTGCTGGCCAAGATGTATCTCGATCGCGCGCTCGAATATGAACAAGCTCCACCCGACGAAGCGTGGGAGGCTGTGGAAGTCTTCAAGAAAAAATGACAATCGCCACGCGATTGTCATCCTGAGTCCCGAACGCCGGCGAAGGATCTCGCATTTGCGCAAGCCATCACGCGAATCACCTGCTACGCTTTTTGAAAGCCAGCATGTTTTTGTGACGTCACTCGCTTCGCTCGGGATGACATGCACTTAATCATCTGCGGTTCACCTTCATTGAAAGGGATTCGTGGTTGAGCACTAAAATCGCCTCACGATAGGTGCCTTCGCCTGCTCAAAAAAAATTGAAAAAAATCTAAAAAAAAGCTTGCCACCCTCCTCGTCCTTGATTTAAACGAGACGCTGGCGGACAAAAAGGCTTGTTTAAGCGTTCAAAAAAAATTGAAAAAAAAGCTTGTCAGGCCTCAAGAAGTTTAATAAACGCCACCTTAGACCTAACCAAACCAATGGAGAAACTAATGATTAAAAACGTGCTAAATAAACTCGGATTCGTGCGCATCGCACTCGTGGCGAGCGTCGGATTTCCATTCATTGTAGCATCAAACGCATTTGCTCAAACGTCCGCGCTGCCGCCGGGCACTTCTGCTGCTGCTGGGGGTGCTCCCGCTGCGGAGGTTGAGCGTGTGATCGTGACCGGGTCGTTGATTCCGACCGCGGAAGAGGTCGGTGCCGAACCCGATATTCAGTATCAACCGCGACCTGATTAACAAATCAGGCTCAGGCACCACCACGGAACAGCTGCTCCAAAGGCAGCCGGTAATGAATGGGTCCAATGTTCCAGTTAATAATAACGGAACAGGCCAGTCTGGTCCAACCGGTACTGCCGCGATCGCGCTGCACGGTTTGGATCCTGGCGCCACATTGGTGCTGATTGACCGTCGCCGCGTTGCGCCGTTCCCGGGAGCGGCCAACTCCGGGTACGCTTTCGTTGATCTAACTTCGGTTCCCATCACCGCGGTTCAGAGCATCGACATTCTGAAAGATGGCGCTTCGACCACTTACGGCGCGGACGCGGTTGCGGGCGTGGTGAACCTTAACCTGTATAAAGATTATCGTGGCGCGCAGGTGACGGTCCAGTATGGCGACTCGGCTACTGGCAACGCAACCGGTAACGGATCAGACGACGCCGAGTACAGAGGCGACATTCTCTTTGGAGTGGGCAACGACACTACCAGTATCACCGGCGACATCTTCTATTACAAGCATCATGCGATGTTCAACCATGACCGGCACGAACTCGCTTACCCCGCCGTTCTTGAGCTCGAACGCGGAGCCGTGGAACCTTCAGTTGCAAACGTTTGGCCGTCCAGCATCCGTTCGATGTGAATGGCAACCCTGAGCCAGCGCCTACGAATCTACCCCCTGGCGACGCTCGTTCTTCGGCACGTCGCCGGATGGTTCCAACGGATTCTCACCGGCGAGCGATTATATCTACAGCACTGGTCGTCCCAGGTGCTGGCCCCCTTGGTTTTAACTTCAACCTGTATTCGAGCTCGTGGCCGCAACAGGAGCGCTGGGGCGGTTATGCGGCGTTCGAGCACAAAATCTGCGACGATCAGTTGCGGCTTTTTGGCGACTTCTATTATGTGGACGCCAAAACGCACGATGAACTTGCGTCAGACGCTACGGGCAGTTTCATCACGCCTGGTTCCCCGACGCGCTACATCCCGCCCAATCATCCGTTCCCGGTCGATCCTATCACTGGTCAGGAGGTACCGCCCTTTGGCGGCCCGCTACCTTCGCAAGTTGGAGAGCCTCCCGGTGCCTTCAACCCGTTCAACCCGTTTGAGCAGGTCATCTCAGGCGGCACGCGGGCGCGCTTACTCGATTTTGGCAACCGGATATTCGACAACGACAACGTCGCCGAGCGTTTCACCGTCGGTGTGAAAGGCGACAAGCTGTTTAACGGAACCTGGGGCTACGATGGCGCGTTCATGTACAGCCAAGTCACGCAGTATTCGACGGCCATAGTTACTGATGGTGGGCGGATCAACCGGATTTTGAACGGGGCCGACCCGCTGTTTGATCCCACCTCGAGTCAATATATCGGGCAGACGATTCCGTACAATCCGTTTGGCGATGGACGGAGCGTGGTGATCCCGAGCAATGTTCCGCTGCTTGCGTATGCGACGCAGAACAACCACGGCATCGCCACGTCCAAGCTTGCAACGCTGGACATGAACATTTACACCACCGACCTGTTTGATTTGCCCGCAGGCGGCGTAGGTCTCGCTTTCGGAGGGTCGTTTCAGCGTGAAAGCTACAACATCGCAGTGGACGACCAGACCCGCATCGAGAACGGTATTCCGAACATTGCGGCCGGGCGCAAATCGTGGGGGATTTACGCGGAAACGCTCATTCCGATTTTCAGCCCGAAGTGGAACATACCCGGGTTTCACTCGCTGGAATTTTCGGCCGGTGTCCGGTACGACGAGTGGCTGAACAACGATACCAATGCGGCGGTGCCCAAGTTCGGGCTTCGGTGGCAGCCGTTTGACGAACAGCTTACTCTTCGCAGCACCTGGGGTGAAGGCTTCCTTGAGCCCTCCGAGGTGCAGTTGTATGGACCTAAAAGATTCCTTCTGGCGCCAATCGGGGGTACTACATGTGCTCCTGTGGCGGTGTTTGGTCCTTGCGGGAGCGGTGGCAACCCGGTCCAGAACGTAACCCAGCCGGAATTAACCGTCGAGCAGCTTCCCAACAAACAACTCCACCCGGAACATGATCGTACCTGGACTGCAGGCTTCGTTTATACGCCCAAGTGGATTCCGGCCAAGTGGGGAACTTTGACGTTGACGCTTGATTTATGGGATGTCGAGCGCACTGGGGTTGCGATGTTCTTCTCTCCTACCACAATCCTTCAATCGTACAACGCCGCCGGTTTTCCGACGAGCCTGGCTGTCATATCGCCTAACAACCCGAATCTGCTCAGCCCACCGTCGATGCTGTTTGACCAATTCGGCAATCTCGCCGGGGTCTCAAGCCCTTATACGAACGGCGGACGTGTCCGGGCGAACGGTGTTGACCTCGGTCTTCAGTACCAAATCGACACCGGCTACGGCACATTCTCGCTCTTAAGCCGGTGGAGTTATCTGAACGAGTTCGTGATCAACTACCCCGGCCAAAGGCCGTACAATATGGCCGGCAGGTCCAGTTCCGAGTGGTATGTTGGCAGCTTCTTCGGGGATGCAACCAATCCCCAGGCCTGGCTGAAATGGAGAGGGGACACCACTATCGACTGGAGCTGGCACAACTGGGACATGAACTGGACCTGGCATTTCCTGGATGGATACAATGAAGAGTTCTTCGCCGTACAGTTGGATGGTTTCTATAAGAACCACTTCGTGCATCCTACTAACTATATAGATGCGCAGCTCTCCTACACCCTGATCTTCACGCCTCCGGTGGAAGCGGCGCCGGTGCCTGGGTATTCCAAGGGCGGCAAGGAAGTGGTAGGCAAGGAGAAGGAAACGCCGCCGGTTCCTTATGTGATGCCTTGCTGGAAGACTATCCTCAACAACACCACTATGACTGTTGGTGTGAGCGACATCTTCGATCAATCGCCTCCATACGCGCGAAGCATCGACTCTAGTAACTCCATCGGTTACCCCGGTGGTCTCTATGATAATATCGGGCGGTTCTGGTACTTGAGGATGGTCAAGAAGTTCTAAGCACTCCCAAGAGTGTAGCTTCACAAGGAGGCAGTCCCGATTCGGGGCTGCCTCTTTTGCTGTACGAACATCGCGCTGCATTGTGCGGAACAGAGACCTTCAGGTCTGTGCGTCCTCCAGCCGGTTTGTAACCCGCCTCAAGCCGGATTATGCATCATTCAGAATGTGCCAGATACGCCCAAAATATGTGCTCTTCGTCGCATCTGCCCCAAAGAACTTAGAAGAGCACTGTTGAGTGCTAGGTCCGGGATTTCTGGAGCGAAGACAAGCCAAACGTCCAGAAGGAAGAACCGAAGAAGAAGCGTCTTGAACATTTTGATATTCGCGCCACACCGGAAGTGGAGAAAGGCGACAGTGGCGACGGTCATGTCTTTGGGATTTGCTCAGCTCGGAGGACGAAAGCCAAATTCGGCCTGCAAATCGCCCCAGAGCCATTTCACGAAGGAATCCTTTTCGATCGACGACGCTTCGGCGGCAGCAAGCGCCTCAGCTTGATCGACGTTCCCATGCAAGCAATAAAGGTAAATCAGGAGGAACACATCGTTGATATTCACGAAGCCGCGCTCTTTTTCCTGTTCTAAAAGTTGAATGGCGCCGGCGATATCGCGCCGCGCGAGCGCGCCGGCGGTGAGGTCGCGCAACGCGTCAATCGGGATGGAGGCGGGGGACTGGCCAGCAAACTTTTCCGCAAGCGCGAGGCGGAATTCGTCTGTGTCCTCCGCTGCCAGCACAGGCGTGCGCAACGGCGAATAGCGCAGGTAGAGATCGAGCGCAGCCAGCCAGTTGGCACCTGAAACCTCCTTGCGGTAGAGATCTTCCCGGGCGATGAAAAGCCGTTCGAGGTTTCTTTTCCATTCGTTCGGCCAGATCTCTTGAATGAAATGAGAGGAACTGAAACGGCGCAGGGCGCCCGCAGCTTCAAAGTAACTGTAACCAAACTGAGCAGCGGCAACTAAATCCGGCTTCGCGTCGCTGAGACGCTTGGGAAAGAAGTCGGTCAACGGCTTCACTCCTTGAGTTAGTCGCTCGATTTCGTCGCCATCCATGACAAACAAAGCGGACATCTGCTCGGGCACCTCCACGCCTATTCGGACCATGTCGGTGCCGGTGTCTTGATCGCTCCAGAGTCTCCCCGCGAGCTTCGCGGTTGCTGGATTCGGTTTCGGGAGCGGCGGCTTGATTCCGATCATGATCCACTCCATATCGCTCGTGGCCCAGACCGACGCGTTCGGAAAGACATTGTGAAAAGCGCGCAAGACCGCTTTGGTCTCGTCAATTCTGAGCTGATAAAGCGGGAGCCAAAAGCTGACGATGCCGCCGTCTTTCAGCCGGCTTTTCATCAAGGAAAAGAATTGCTCGGTGTAAAGATTGACCGTGCCGGCAATCTTTAACGGTGGCGGTTCGCCGGTGATGATGTCGTAGTGTTTGGGACAAGCTTGAAGAAAAAAGCGGCCATCCTGCACAAAAGTTTCGACGCGAGGATCGCGCAGCGGATTAGTGTAACCGCGTGCGGAGTAAGAACCTGCCAGACTGAGAATTTCCCTGGAGATGTCGACAATGTCGAGATGCTTTAGGTGCGAATCGCGCGTGAGCGCATCTGCGGTTACGCCTACGCCGTAGCCAATGAGCAAGGCATTTGCGCTTTCCGGCCGGAGCGCCAACGGCAGATAAGCAAATAAACGCATGTAACGTTGGCTGCGTGGGTGCGTGCCTGACATCGAATAGGCGTTCGTGACTAATCGGTAGTAGTAAGGTTCGCCGTAAAGATCGCGACGCAGCAGTTGAAATGTGTCAGCGGTCCCTTCGATTTTTTTTACGAGCACGGAGCCGTCGGCCAAATATGGGTGTCGGGCATTGGCGAAATGGATTTCGTCGCGATGATAAGGAAAGACCAACAAGATCACGACGAACGCCGCGCTGAGCACAAACATAGCGATCCGGTAAATCCGTTGGTAGGGTCGGCGCTCCGGGCCGACCCCCGGAAAATTTCGGGACAGCACGGCGTCCCTACCCCAGATTGATTTCTGGGCGATCAGCAGGGCCAGCGCGGCGTAGGCGGCTGCGGAAAGGATCAGGCTAGTCTGGAAGCCAAACCGTGGCAGGAACACGAAACCGGCGAGCAGCGGCCCAATGGCTGCGCCGATGGTATTGAACAAAATGGTGAGCCCAGCGCTGTGCATGCGGCCGCTCACGTGGGATTGAACGCAGGTGCTAATTGCGGGGAGCAGAGCGCCAGAAAGGAAAGCGACGGGAAACATCAATGCCACTGACAATTGCCCGATCTGCTGCAAAAAGTCGCTTGTCAATGCAGGCTTGTTAGGCGGAAGGGCCGGTACCGGAAAAAATATGTAAGAGAGCAGCGTACTGATCGCGGCGAGGAGCAAGAGAATTCGAATTCCGTAACTGCGGGACGGCGATGTTGCGCAGGCGCGGGGCCGCGGAATCATGCTGAAGCTGATCCCGCCGAGACCGATTCCGGCCAGCACCACTGCGAGCATGACAGCGAATGCCGTGGCGGTGGATGTGACGTACAAACGCAAAAAGCGAAGCCAGATCACTTCCAGCGCTAGGAGAGTTGCGCCCGCTATCATGCTGACGAAAAGCAGATTCCATGGCGCGTTTGCGAACGGCAATTGGATTAACTGCCGCCGCGAAATTTGATCGGCTGATTCTGGTCTCACAGTGGAAAAGATCCAGGCGATGATGGCGGCTGCGCCGCTCATGGCAGCGGCGGTCAAGCCGGTGCCGAAAAGTCCAAATGCGCCGACGAGATAGGTTTCGCCGGCCAGGGCGCCGGCAACTGCGCCTAGCGTATTAAATCCGTAAAGCAGCCCGATGGTACGGGCGAATTCGTATCGTTGCAGCAGTGGATCTTCCAGCAAAACTGGAAGCGTCAAGCCCATCGCGGTCGTCGGCACAAGCAGAATCAAGAATGAGATTGAGAAGCGCAGTGCGTTGAGCAACGGCTGGTGTGCCCAGAGCGCTTGGAAAATCGGACGCAGCCATTCTCCAAGCAACGGAATGCCAAACACTAGTGTGCAACCGCACACCGCTACCGCGATCTCTAATCCGGCGTAAACCCGCAGCGGCCTCGCCCGGCGCAGTGTCATTGAAGCGGCGATCGCGCTTCCCAGCGCCAGGCCGGCCATGAAACTCGAAAGGATCAAAGCCGCCGCCCAGATCGAGTTGCCGATGGCGAGACCGCTTAACCTCAGCCAAAGAGTCTCAAAAAGTAGCGCGCTGCTGCCCGACAGAAAAAGAACAATTGAGACGATAGCAGCGCGCACGGGGCGAAACGTGCACGAGCCTCTTCTGCACCGCAAGGGCGAGTGGCATTGGCATCATTGCAAATCCGGTCGGCCAGAACCCGATGCCATGAGCACGTTGTCTACGCATCCATGTGCCAGCGTTACCGATTTCCTGGCCGAATATGTGATGAGAAGACGCACGCGCTGATTGGAACATAGATCCTTCATCTGTGCCCCCAGCGGATTTGGAACCCGCATGAACCGCAGGCGAGCAAATATGTGACTGCAGCGGAGAACATCTCCGCTCGGCGCACAGCCCTAATTTGTGAGCGCTGCGCAAGCTCTCTACGGAGAGGAACTGTCCGGCCCCGGCTGGGTGGCGGTACGAACAGGCGTGTTGATTCGATAACGAGCAAGATCACCTTCAAGGATATTGGCCAGGTCGGGGTCCTCATGTGTGTTAGCCAACTGGAGTCCTCTTTCGGCGGTTACTCGCGCTTCGGTAAATCGACCATTCTCCGCATACGCAGCGGCCAAAGTCCGTAAGATCGCGGGGTTGTTGCCGCCGGATAATTGATTCGCGCGTTCAGCTAACGCCAACGCCTGCTTCCTGTTCCGGATCCAGCTCTCGGGAAAAGTTGCGAGTACCCAGGCAAGATTGTTCAAAGGATCAACCGAATCCGGTTGGAGGGCCAGCGCGTTTTGCCAATGCGCAATGGCTTCACTGGGGCGGCCCTTTTGCACAAGCGCGAGACCGATGTTGTTCTCTACCTCTGGATACCTTGAGCGGTTTTTCAGCGTTTGTTCGTAGGCCGCGATGGCGTCCTCAACGCGGCCTTTGCGCAGCAAGTCATTCCCCAGTGAGTAATTTGCCTCCGGGTAGTTGGGCTGCTCTTTTACGGCTTCCTGATAGTGATCGATGGCTTCCTCTATCTGGCCATTCTGATCGAGCGCGATTCCCAGGTTATAGTGTGCAGCGGGATAGCGCCCCTGGATCGCCAATGCTTTTTCGTACGCTGCGATGGCGCCCCGCGAATCGTTTTTTTTCCGCAGCGCGTTTCCCAAGTTGTAGTGCAACTGGGCGTTACTGGGATCTTCCTTAAGAAGCGCTTGTAAATGGGTGATCGCTTCGTCCGTGCGTCCTTTCTTGACCAGAGCAAGCATGAGGTTGGTCTCTATTTCGCGATAACCGGGAGCTATGCTGAGTGCCATCTGAAATTGATCGATCGCCTCATCCAGGCGGCCGCGGTTACCCAGGCATTCGCCAAGCCCGTCATGCGCCATAAAATTGCCCGAGGTCACGGCGAGGGCGTGTCCCCAGAGCGACTCACCATTGCGCCAGTAGGAAGCCTGGACGTGAGCGCACCAGGCCAATGCAATAATGGCGACGGAAGCCGTCGCTGCTACAATTCTGCGCTGAAGCCGCGAGGTTAACGCATCCGCAATTGCCCAAGCTAAAAACAAGTAGAGACCGATCTGGGGCAAATACGTGTATCGATCGGCGTGCGCCTGTGAGCCCACCTGAATCAATCCAATTACCGGCAGGAGCATGATTAGGTACCAAAACCAACCTGTGACGAGGTAGGGCCGTTTATGTCGCAGTGCGATGGCTCCTGCGCTCGCCATGCCGAGCAGCACAATAGCCACGCCAACTTCCCAAACCGGAAGTTGATCTCCGGGGTGAGGATAAAAAACTGCTAGACCGACAGGCCAAATCATCTGCTTCACATAAATCACGCACGACACAAGCCCATTACCGATTCGCCAAACCACAGGCAATTGCTCGGTGCGTGCCACGCTGGATTGCTGTACCCAAAGCGTGACAACCCCTCCAGCAGCCGAGAGAGCTAACAGAGGAATCTTTTCAAGAACCAATCGCTTGATTGACGACCGCCCGCTAAAACGCTGGAGGGGCCAATAATCGAGCAACAATAGGATGAAAGGGACCGTCACTAGCATCGACTTGGACATGAGACCGAGCGCGAACATGATCGACATCGTCACATAGCGACCGAGGGATGGAGACCTCGCATAGTGGAAGTAAGCGGCAAGCGTGAGCATGAAGAAAATGGCGCTCAACACATCTTTGCGCTCCGAAATCCAGGCCACCGATTCGACTCGAAGCGGGTGGATCGCGAAAAGTGCGGCGACGAATGCGCTCTGCCAGATCGCGCCGGTCATTTGTTTTAGCACGAGAAACAACAAGACGACAGCGATGGTGTGGAGGACGACATTTGTAAAGTGATGACCTCCGGCGTGGACGCCCCACAGCTGGCAGTCCAGCATGTGCGATAGAGTCGTCAGCGGATGCCAGTTTTTGGTGTGCCCGCCACTAAATGCATAGATTATCCCGTGCGGCGTCAATCCGCTCGTGATCGCCGGATTTGCATAAACGTACTCGTTATCATCGTAGTTGACGAAGTCGTAACGGACGGTCTGGCCAAACACCAGCCAGGTAATGACGACCAGGAAAAAACAAACGCCCAAAACCTGGCGGCGTATGGATGACTTAGCTTGTGGTGAATCTACCGAAGCCATAACTTGCGACCGGATAATTGAGGCAAAGCACTTGGGGAAAGATTTGGTTGTCGAAGACAAAATCGTCGATACGCGTGCGGCCACATCTCAGGTTCCCTGCGTATCCGCCCCTTGGCTACAACACATGTTCTCGAATAGCTTCCTGGGCGCCTACGTGCAAAGCCGCATGGAGCCAGACAGGTTTGGGGTCGCGTAAAGGGGGATGTGAAATCGCCGCGCAGTCATTTCTTCTCCAATGTTGATGTTTTTGCTTTCACCGCTTCATCGACCAGTCTGCGCACTCCCTCAGGGGTGCGATCATTCATTCCCATTTCGCGTTTATCGACAAAGAGCGTCGGGGCGGTTTCGACTCGCAGCGATTTGGCGCGGGCTTGATCGGACTCGAGGCGCTCCCTGACCTTATCGCTCTTCACGTCTTTTCTAAACTGATGCATATCGAGTCCAAGCGTTTCCGCATAGGTATCAAAAAGCACTCCCGCGTCGGAAGCGCTACTCCAAACGGGTTGTTCCCGGTATAACGTGTCGTGCATCTCCCAGTAGCGGCCTTGCAGACCGGCCGCTTCGGCCGCCAGAGCGGCCTCGCGTGCGTGTTGATGCATCGCGAGCGGAAAATTGCGAAAGATCAATCGCACCCGCGGATGATACTCTTTTACCATCTGGTCGAGAAACGTGGCGAGATTCTTACAGGACGGGCACTCGAAATCGCCGAATTCTTCTAACGTAACCAAAGCGTTTGGGTTCCCACGAACGTGAACGGATTCAGTCGGAGATCTAGCTGAAACCGCTTCATCTGCGGAAATCGTCAGGCGATGCGGCTGCATTGTCTGGCTGAGCAGCGTGCTGCTGGCAAGCGCGGTGAATGCGGCCGCACCAACAATGATAAAAGGCAGACAGCGTTTCATGAAAACGAGACGAGCGCGAGAAGCTTCAGCGCACAATAGAATTCGTCAAATTTAGTTCGAAATGGCAGATGGTTCCCGGATTACCCGCCGGAGGTCGCTGTGGCGACCTCCGGCTGGGTAGGCGCGAATCACGTAAATGAGTTCCGCGGTTGCGGATTGTAGCCACGGTCCTGCATGCCCGTCCTTCGCGTTAATGCGTGCACGAGATGGTCTTCTTCGAAACTCGACCTTGTGTTCGGGGTTAAATGAAGTGAAAGTTTAAAACGAGAGGTCTTCAAATTATGAAAATATCAAGCGTGATGAAGTCAGCGACGGTGTTGTTACTGGTGTCGAGCATGGCGACAAGTGTGTTCGCGGGGTCACAAAATAACCAGGTGCAGGTGACGCAAAATGGGGGCGAGCGGGGATACGCGTACGTTTGGGTAACGGGTTCCAGGATCCCGCAAAAGGTGAAAATCAGCCCGATCGGGACACTGACGCAGAGTCCGTTGTCCGAACACGATCGGCGTCAGATCAACTGGACCCGCGGCGGAACGGTGCAGCAGGCCTTGGGCAACGAGCCTTCAGTTAGCTTCAGGGGCCGCTAAGGACGTGATTCCAAGCGCGGTGAATGCCGGGGTGAGGACCCCAGCGCCGTCGTCCATAAGTGTCCAGCGCTGAAGTCATGCCCCCAGGCATAGAAGTCTAGCGTGGCGTCGAATCGCCCTGCATGCTCAGGGCGAAACGAAGATTTTCTGCTGCTTCTGGATCATCCGGGTTTAAACGCAGCGCTTCTTTGAACTCGAGTGATTGCCTCTGAAGTTTGTCCCAGCCGGAAATACGCGGCACCGAGACCGCTGTGGACTGGCGCCTTGGGGTCGAGGCGAGCGGTCTCCAAGTAATGCGCCTTCGCGCCTTCATAGTCGCCTTTCACATAGAGCGCTCTGCCGAGATGATAATGCGCTTCGGGATGGTTCGGGTTGTATTTTAACGCCGCCTCAAATTCTGGAATGGCCTGATCGAGCTTGCCGTCTCGGAAAAGGAACATCGCGTAACTCGTAATGCATTCCGGCCCGGACTTCGGTGCCAAGCCGAATGGCGACAGCGTGCTCAGCGCTGGCTTCGTCTTTCTGCCAAGTCGTTCCAGAACGACTGCATATTCGGAATGATATTCGCCATCGCGCGGCTGACTGCGCAAACCCTCCTCCAGTTCGCTGCGGGCTTCAGTTAAACGTGATTGCGCCGCGAGAACCTGGCCAAGGCCGAAATGCGGTTCCTTCTCCTTGGAATTGAGGCGCAATGTAATCCGGTACTGTTCCATTGCCTCGTCGAGGCGGTCGGCTTTATGCAAAGCGAACAGCCGTACTTCCAATGGGCGCGCGCGCTGTCGGGCAAATCCGCGGCGATCCGCGCCGTTTGATCCACTTCAGGCGTTTTGTTCCGCGACTGGCCAATCCAGAGCGCGCCGAGCGGGATCACGAAGACGCCAACCCATTTTAACCCGTGCAACGCCCAACCGGGCAGGAGTTCACGTGAGCGGGGCGGCAACATTTCCAGCGGCGAGACCGAGGTTCTCGCGCGTGGATCGGTCGCGCACCTTCCAGATAAACCCGTCGTAATAAAAATGCAGAAGACCTGATGCCGCCACGACGCCGGTGAGCACGCGCTTAACGGTCTCGATCTCAAGATGGGCATTGAAATAGCCCAGCGAACCGTAGGCAAAAACAGCCCGACGTACAATCCGACTAGCGAACCGCTTCTTCGAAAAACAAAGCGCATAAAACCGCCGATGGAACTGTCCTTTTCCACGCGGCTGCGATTGTAAATCCAGACCAGCGAGAGGTACTGCACATCGTGATAGACCTCGAACAACGCGATGCCTGCCAGAACGTTGGTGACGCCGTTATTGCAGTACCACCAGAAAGCAATCGTCGTTGCCAGCAAGCGCCAGCTTTACCGGATTGGGACGTTTCCCTTCCGCCCACATCCGGGAAAAATTGAACAGGAACAAAACGGCGACGGTGATAGCAACGGCCAAGACGACTTGTTGCGCATTGTGCAGGAGCCACGGCGGAATGAAAGGTCCGCCGCTGGCGTAATACATTTCCAAGCGTGTCAGCCATGCGTTGCGGCGAAAGGAGCACTGCTGCCGCGAACCAAGTGGCACAGGTCGCGAAGTCGAGCCGGCGCGTTAGCGCAGCGAAGGAACCTGTCTTCGCGTCGTAGATTCGACAGAAACCGTAGGTCTGCATCATCCCATGCCAGACACCCCAGAAGAAAACGATCAGAATGATCCCCTTGAGGTCCCACCAGTAAAAAGCGACGCAAACCGAGAGCAAAAAAATCGGCGCGAAAATAAAGCGCCAGCGAAAACGTCTGAACAACGCGCGATCGCCGTACGCGCGGATCATTCCCGGCAGATGATGGCCCACTGCGCCAAAAGCAGCGACGAAAAGGTAAATGTCTTGTGCGCTCCAGCGCGCCTGCGCTAACAGAAACATTGGCAGCAGAAAAAGCGGCGTGCCGACGTACAGAATCAGGTCGCGCCAACTATTGAGAATCCAAAGAGTTTTTTTCGGCGCTGTGACTGGCACAGCCGGGAACAGTCTGCGGACGTGAGAATGCGCTGAGGAGCTGCATTGGTCTGAGCGGCAAGTGTCTCTTAATTCGGCGAGAAAATCAATATTGGAATGAGCAATTGTATCGGCTGACAAAAGCGGCAGAGCGCTGCCGCGCTTCAAAACGTGGCCGTCATTTCGACATACATCATCCGCTTTGTGTCGTGGAGTGCGGCGCTGCTGCGCCGCTTTCGATCTTTAATAGTACGGAACTCTCAGAGCTCACCGCGAAGTACCTTAAAAACTACTGTGCTATCGACTACCCCTTGCAGCACGTCCGTCCCGGGACCGCTACCAAACACAACAACGTCGTCCACCGTGGGTAGCGCCGATTTTGTGTACAGTGCCGCCGGTTCCAGATTTTCTGCCGGTTGTTCATTCTGTCCGGCAAAGGACGGATCCGGCGTGGCGGACTTGTTATTCGGAATGTTCGCTGCCCCGTAAGACCTTGTGCCGTGCGGACCCGGTCGCCCACGTAATCCAGGGCTGGCCCGCAGAATTAAGCCCGAGCAACGCGATACCGCTGTCCTGTCGAAATGGGAAACCATTCAAATTCATGCCACCGATTGCGACATCGCCGCACACAATGATCGTCGATTTTTGCTCCGGCATAACGTCGCGCGACGGCGACTGCACGATCCAATTCAAGCGTTTGCGCGAGCGTCCTCTCGCCATTGTTTTCCTGGGCCGCTTTCCGCATGAGACCAGCGTCAACCACGAGCAGATATCCGCCGGCGTTATATTGCAGCAGTTGGATCGCTCGCCGCACCATGTCCGAAAGATTCGGTTGCTGACCGCGTTCTTCGACCTGATTTGCGAACGCAAGCTCCGCATTGTTGAAAGCGCCAAAAAGCTTCGGCCGCCGCCACGCCGGGATCGCCTCTAACTCGGCTCGGGTACGAACGATATCAAAACCGTTACCGCGGAGCTCGAGCAAAAGATCGCGTCTGTCCTGTCTCTCGCCGCCCTTTGCAGTGGGAAGAAATTGCGACGCGCCACCTCCCATCGCGATGTCGATCTTTCCCCCATCGACGAACTCAGCCGCAATCTTCTCGGTATCGTTCGGATCGACCGGATGCGCATAAAAAGCGGCGCTTGTCGGATCGGTCAATTTTGTGTCCGTCACGAGGCCAGTGGCTCGTCCATATTCGCGAGCTAACTCAATAATGCTCGGTATTGGTTTCTTATCGCCATTTATCGCGATCGTGCCATTAGGCACCCTCGTGCCTGTGGCAATTGCTGTGGCGGCAGCCGCCTGATCTGGGGCCGCGAAATCTTTCGAGTAATTCGTCACCAAAGCCATGTAAGGCATCGAATCCAGGCTCAGGCGTGTGCCTGCGCCCCCCGCGTAAGCGCGCGTCGGCGCCAGTCGATCCGGCGCGAGTCCTTCGCCGATAAACAAGATAATTCCGAACGGCTTCCGAAAGACCCAGTGTTGAAAATAGAGAACGCCCAGCCCGGCAAAGACAAGGAGACAAAAAAGCGCCAGCAACTGGTTGCGCCATTTCATTTGCCGAGAATGCCGTATGCGTCCTAGTGCGCGCGTGCTTCGCGATTGTCGACATCCGCAGCGAACCACGCGCTTGAAACCGCTTGTCGATCTTCTCATTCATCGGCAAAGTGCGCGATGTATGGCTGGCCCGGTGATGCTCATCATTCGCGACGGCTGGGGCATCAATCCGGGCGGGCCGAGACAAGCGCAAGGAGAATGGAGACGCCACCCTGCTCGCGACTACTCCATTTCACGACAAACTCTATCGGGATTATCCATGCTCCAAATTAAGCGCCAGCGGCGTTGACGTCGGTCTGCCAGAGGGACAAATGGGCAACTCGGAAGTTGGCCACCTGAACCTGGGAGCGGGTAGAATCGTTTATCAAGACCTGACGCGAATTAACAAAGCGATCGAGGAGGGTGAACTAACGCGTAACCAGAGTATTGCAGGAAACCTTTGCGGCTGCGCGGGGTCATCGACTTCATTTGCTAGGGCTGGTTTCCGACGGCGGTGTGCACAGCCATTATTCGCACATGATCGCGCTGGCGAACGCGGCGCGTGAAGCAGGCGTTGGAGAAATCTTTCGTCCATGCTTTCACGGACGGGCGAGACACTTCTCCCACCGGCGGGGCCGGCTTTTTGAAAACGTGCGAAAAGGAACTTGAGAAGAGCGGCGCCAAGATCGTTACCGTCGTTGGCCGCTATTTCGCGATGGATCGCGACCGGCGGTGGGATCGCACGAAAAAAGCGTGGGACGCAATCGTTCTTGGTCGCGGTGAAATCTGCAATTCATCGCCATCGGCGGCTGTAGATCAACAATACTCGCTCTGGCAAGACAGACGAATTCATGCCGCCGTTGATTTTCTCCCACGCCAACGAGCAGCGCGTGCGTGATGGCGACTCAGTTTTGTTTTTCAATTTCCGCGCTGATCGGGCGAGACAATTGTCGCAAGCGTTTTTGCTGAAGGATTTCGATGGCTTCGACCGCGAAGTTTGGCCGCAAGTTCATTTCGTTAGCCTTACCGCAATACGATGTCCGCTTTTCTTCGCCGTTTCATTTTCCGCCGCAAGAGCTCCCAAATATTTTGGGCGAAGTGGTGAGCGCAGCTGGCAAATCGCAACTGCGCATGGCCGAGACGGAGAAATACGCGCATGTAACTTACTTTTTTAACGGCGGAGTCGAGAAACCGTTTCCCGGGCGAAGACCGCAAACTGATTCCCTCGCCAAAGGTCGCTACCTACGACCTGAAACCGGAGATGAGCGCCTTCGAAGTGACCGATGAACTGCTTGCGCGCATGGAGAACTACGATCTCATCATCCTCAACTTCGCCAATCCCGACATGGTGGGCCACACCGGTGTCGTCGAAGCCGGCATCAGAGCGGTTGAGACGGTGGATGCATGTTGCGCGCGCATCATTTCAAAACTTCTCGAGCTCGACGGCAAGGCCTTGGTCACCGCGGATCACGGAAATTGCGAACAGATGCGCAACCCTGACGGTTCGCCGAACACCGCGCACACGAACTATCTCGTCCACTTCATTTATGTCGCCAAAGATGCAGCAAAATTCCGCTGCGAAGACGGAATCCTCGCCGATGTCGCGCCCACGCTTCTTTTTCTGCTCGGGCTCCCGCAGCCAAAAGAAATGACCGGTCACAATTTGCTCGTGCCGGCTTAGAGCAGCTGCAGGAAGACGCCGGGATCATCCAATTTTCGATTTTGAGCTCGTGTTCCCGAGCCACGGCGATTCGGTGCAAAAGGCGAATGCGATTCTCTTCTGTAGTTTCGTGCCAGACTGGTTTACGGGCGAGTGTGAGCGCCCCGTTTGATTCCACGAGCGCGCCCCAGCCGGCCGGGATTTCCGGATCGCGGAATAACTCCTCGGGCAGAACAAGGAAAAACAAATTCGCACAGCGGTAGCGAATTAATTTGTCGAACTTGGTGCAATCGTAGAGACGATTTTGAAGTGCGCGCAGCTCGCGCAACAGGCGCGCGTAACCGCGGTGGCCGATCGCGACGAAGCTCTGCGAGTCAAATTCCGGGAAGAGCGAATCAGCACTCCGCAAGCTCGGATAATGTGCGTGCAAGCGCATTTCAAGAAGTCGGCGACGTTTGCAGATCGCTTCGAGACGCTGGCGCGCAGACATCGCTCTGGCAATTGTCTCGCCGCAAATCGCAAAGCACTTGTTTGCATTCGAAGACCGCTGTCGATCCAATCTGTTTTGGGTGCGATCGATACGCCGGCGACGTCGGCCCGATACCGGCATTTTGGCAAACTCACTTCCATTGCGCATGCGGAAAATCCCTGTGCCTGCGCCCATAGGAACGCGAGACGCTTCAGGTGAAGATGTGTTTGCGTTTCGCTGCGCGCAGACTTGGACTCCGGCGACCCCGCGACGGCGGGACCGCTTTTGAAAGCGCGGAAATGTCCGCGCACTCCAAAACGCGCTTCACCTCGCGCGTTTCTATTCCCGCAGCCATTTAGCGAGTTCGCGTGCCCAATAGGTGACAATAATGTCCGCGCCGGCGCGTTTGAGCGCAGTCATAATTTCGAGCACGGCGGCGCGCTCG
Organism: uncultured Verrucomicrobiae bacterium; assembly: GCA_963840305.1. Lineage (GTDB taxonomy): Bacteria > Verrucomicrobiota > Verrucomicrobiia > Chthoniobacterales > UBA10450 > Udaeobacter. The sequence goes on along the minus strand of CAWIYE010000010.1, from coordinate 24,562 downwards.
TCCAAGAGCCCTTTCTCGACAGCGCCTTTGACCATCGCGTACTCGCCGCTGACATTGTAAACCGCAGTGGGTTTTCCAAAGCGCTCATGGACGCGCCATAAGATATCGAGGTAGGGCAACGCAGGTTTAACCATCACGATGTCCGCGCCTTCATCGACATCCAGCGCTACCTCGCGCAACGCTTCATTCGCGTTGGCGATATCCATCTGGTAAGAACGACGATCGCCAAACTGCGGCGGGCTTTCGGCTGCGTCGCGGAATGGCCCGTAAAACACCGACGCAAATTTTGCGGCGTAACTGATGATACCCGTTTGATCGAATCCTGCGGAATCGAGCGCCTCGCGAATCGCGCCAATGCGTCCATCCATCATGTCGCTCGGCGCCACCATGTCTGCGCCTGCGGCGGCGTGAGACAGCGACGTCTTTCACCAACAGTTCGACACTTTCGTCATTGAGGACGTGGAAATGATCTCCGTCAATCCGAGTGACACCGCAGTGGCCATGGCTCATGTATTCGCACAGGCAGACATCAGTGATGGTGACCAGATCCGGGCATTTTGATTTGATCGCCCGCAGCGCTTTTTGAATAACCCCATTTTCTGCGTACGCGCCGGTGGCCTGTTCGTCTTTCTGTTCCGGAATGCCGAAAAGCAGGACAGCTTGTAGCCCGAGGTCCTGAGCGGCACGCGCTTCATCGGCAATCTCCTTTCACAGACAACTGAAAAACCCCGGGCATACTGGCGATCGGCCGGCGGTGATCCAATTTTTCACTGACAAACAGCGGGCAGAATGAAATCGTGAACGCTCAATTTCGTCTCGCGGACGAGATTTCGCAGAGCGGGAGAACGTCGCAAGCGACGCGGGCGATGCACCAATCTTCTCATAAATCGAGGCTACGCGCTGTCAAGAGCGTCGCAAGCGCATATGCGACGAACGAGTCACATGCGACGGATGCTTGACTGCGCCTGCTGTTCTATGTCTGCATCTTGGTCGTGACGCGTAACTTCGATTATTTGTTGATCGATATCAGTAATTCGTACGCAAAGTTTGCATTTGCGTCGAAGAGGCGCATCTCGGCTGCTACGCGGATCGCCACCAATCAGCTCTCGAGCGGTGTGGTCGCTGGATTTCTCAGGCAACGAAATGTCCGGAAGGTGGTCGTCTCGTCGGTGGTGCCGGCAAAAAACTCTGCGATCTCAAGCGCTGCAAGAAAAAAGGCGAAAGTAATCTGGCTGGATTGGAAGCTGAAGCTGGGTGTGGAAATCGATTATCCCAAGCCGCGATCGATCGGCGCAGACCGGCTCGCGAATGCTGCCGCCGTTGCGGAGCTTCATGGAATTCCCGCGATCGTGGTGGATTTTGGCACTGCGGTAACTTTCGACATCGTTTCCGAGCAGCGCACGTATATCGGCGGCGTGATTGCGCCGGGACTCGAAGCAATGACCAACTTTCTTTATCAACGAACAGCGCTCTTGCCCAGGCTTTCGTTGAAAGAACCGCGAAGCGCGGTGGGTAAATCGACGATCGAGGCAATGCTGTCCGGCGCCGTGTTCGGGTATCGTGGGCTGGTTCGCGAAATCCTTGCACGAATTAAAGCAGAGCAGTTTCCGCGCAAAAAGGTTTACGTCGTAGCGACAGGCGGCTACGCACGCCTGATCGTCGGCCGCTTGCCAGAGATTGGCGTGATTCGTCCTCACCTCACTTTGGAAGGTTTGCGGATCGTGGCCAATCTCAATGATTGAGCCAGCAGGAGACGAGCAAAGCGGCTGGCGCTTTTTTCCGAAGGCGGCTGAAAAATCGATTCGCAAGAGCAACTTTCCACTTGTCAGATGCCCCGAATAGGGCTTCAATCGCTACCGCATGAGACTCTGGGGGATGGCGGCCGTAGTCGCGCTGGTGCTTACTTCACTCGCAGCAATCGCAGTTGCTGCGGACAATGTTGCGCCGACAAAAGCGGAGCTGGAAGATATGTACAACACCGCTTACCGCGCGTTCGACGCAAAGAAGTTCTCCGAGGCGCTAAAGCAGCTCGACGCCATCGATGCTCGCCAGCCTGATCTGGCCGCGTCAAAAAATCTGCGCGGCGTCATCCTGATGCGACAGGGCAAATACGATGAAGCGGAAACTGCATTGCAGGATGCGGCCAGGATCGATCCGAAGTTCTGGAATGCGCGCTTTAACCTGGCGGAGATTCCGTTTCTCAAAAAGGATTGGGCGGAGGCGAGGAAACGCTTTGAGCAACTGCTCGCCAGTGGTGGACCCGATCTGGCAAAGGAAGCTTCACAGCTGATTCAATACAAAATTCTTCTGACGTATCTGCAGGAGGGCAACGGCAACATGGTGGATTCGATGCTGGCCAAGCTGGAGCTGTCGCCTGATACGCCGGCTGTTGACTATGTGAAGGCGGCCGTCGCCCTCCAGGCCAAGAATCAAAGCGAAGCCAAAGATTGGATCAGCGCAGCCGAGAAGAATTATTCGCCGCAGCTGAACAAACTTTTCGTAGAGTCACTTTATGAAGTCGGGTGGCTGGAAAAGCCGACTGGCGAAGGGCGACCATCATTGCCGCTGATGACGGCCGCCGAGCGCTCGGAAAAGACCAAAGCCGCTGCGCGTTCAAAGTTCGAGCAATCGCAACAGGCCCTTCGGCAAGGTGATCTTGCAACAGCCCTTAAATTAATTGATGAAGCCGACAAGGCGGACCCGAATAAGCCAGCTATTCTGAATTTACGTGGCGAGATTCTGATGGCGCAGCAACAATTTGACCAGGCCGAAGCCGCATTTAAGAAAGCAGCCAGGCTGGACCCGAAACTGCGCGAAGCGCAATACAACCTCGCGCAAATCCCTTTTAAGAAGAAGGACTACGCAAAGGCGCAGGAGCGTTTTGAGGCGCTTTATAATAAAATCCCGGGCGGCGACAAAAATCAGGCGGCAGAGCTTATTAAATTCAAGGTTTACATGACCCTTTTGCTCGAGGGCAAAGAGAGCCGCGCGCACGCAATGATGGAGGAGTTTCAATTCACCGGAGATACGCCGGCGCTTTATTACGCCCAGGCAGCGTGGGAGTACAAGCACAACAACGCGGAGAAAGCGCAGGATTGGACAAATTCGGCCAACAAAATTTATTCGCCCGCGCTTAACAGCGTTTTCGCGGATGCTTTTTATGACGTCGGTTGGATCCAAAGGCCTGAGGGTTCGTCCGCGCCTGCACTGGCGTTCGACACAACAAATGTTGTTGCGCCCCAGACGGAGGGCGCTCCGGCAGTTGAGCCGAGTCCTATCGCTGCAGCTGCAAACAAACCGGGCGAAGCATCGAGCGGAGAAACGCTTGCCTTGGCTCCCGTGGCGAAAGAGCCAAATGCGGGGACGGAAATTGCCAGCGCTGATGCAACAGCTGGACAGCCGCCTTCGGCATCGAGCGAATCAACTGCGGAAACTAGCCCTCAGCCACAACAAGCGACATCTGAATCGTCCCCAGCTGGCAGCGAATCGACGATTGCGGCACAAACTGGCGTCGAATCCACGACTGCTACGCAAGCTGTCGCGGCCGAGACACCGCAGGCTGGTTCTGCTTCATCTAACGAACAGAACAAACAGCAGGCCTCTGCCCAAACAAGTCCCCCGGAAAAATCCACTGTGGCGCCAGTGCCCCCGACGACCGTCCCGGCGACCGCCAATACAAGCATGGCGAACCGAAGGCTGGCGATTGTTGGTGGCTTACTATTGGCGGCCATAATCATACTGGCTTGGGTGATCGTGCCTCTTGTTCGCCGCCATGCCTTCAGCGTCCCACGCCACATGCGGCTTGAGCCTCCGGCGCAGGCTACCGCTCGCAGCGAGACTGCCGTCTTCAAGCCGAACGTCGCGCCAGCGCAGACGAGTAGTGTGCCACCCAACGGCGTTGTTGGGGGGCCTCGTCAGGTTTCGGTGGAATTAAAGCCGTGGCAAGCTCCGTTGCGACACAGTGCTGTGCCTGGACGCAAACCGAGCGGCGCTTTTAACCGATTCAAAGAACGGAGAGCAAAGACGCCCCAGGCCCCGGCGCGCCGCGACCCTGACCGCGAGTTGACGCCGGTTGCCGAGCCGGACTTCGAATCATCCGTGGGAGATGTAGTCGAACAAACACCGGAGATCCCGCAACCAGCGGTCCCGCAGCATGCTGAAATGGCCACGGCTTCAGCGACCACCGAGTTTGCCGAAGTTTCTGCGAGCGTTCCGCAACAACCGAGTGAGATCTCCGGAGATGGAGACGGAGCCACATTCTACACGGAGGAACCGAGTGAATTTTTCGGAGATGTGAAAGAAGCGGTATTGCCTGCCGAGGAAGAGCCCAGTCAAGAGGGGTTTGCGGGCGCACAATTTGCATGGCCCGCCGCAGAACCGTCGGAGTTTGCAGTTGAGCCGATCGCACAAGAGCAACCCATCCCCTCGAATGAGAGTCAATTTCCTACAGTCGAACCGATCACCGAGTCGGTGTATGATTTTCCAAGTGCTTTTCCCACTGAGCCTGTATTTCCTCAAATAACCACACCCGCAACCATGCCAGAAACAACTCAAACTCCAATCGCTCCAATACACAAAGCCCCGGCCCCGCCGGTGGCTAGGCCACAATCACCTAATTCCACGATGCAAACATCCGTGCAGCTTACGTTCTCTTTCGAGATCGCTGCCATGCAGCTGACGCCGAGCTTTAAGATGGGTGTCTTGAAAGTGCGTCCCCTGTCGAAGCTTGTCACGATGCGTTTGCCTTCGCCGCAGCGCGCTCAGTCCGCGCTGAATTTGCAGGTCGCATTCGAGATCGTAAAAATTCAGCCAGTCGCCGGCGCGATAGGAACCATTCGCGTGGTTCCATCCCAGCAACAGAGACCTACTCTGACTGGCATGCCCTCAATCGCGGTAGCAGGATTGCAACTAGTCCCCAATTCTGAAACCGCACCGGTGCAACTCACCCCGTCACCACAGGGACGCGCCTCTGTGTTCGTCACCATTCCGTTCCAGATCAGCACGCTTGAGTTTTCGCCGTCACTGGAAATTGCATCCGTCATCCTGAATTCCAACTCCAAGCAGGTCATTGTTCAGTTGCCCGGCGCGGGCCCGAATCCCGCCGAAGGCGCGCCCATGTTTGAAATCGCCAATCTCGAGCTCAACGAGCATGGCGACATCGCCATGGTGCAACTAAACCTTCTTGGCGGGCCGAAGCGCGCCTGAGAAGCACTGTAGCGGCGCTCTATGAGCGCTGGGTGAAATCGAAAATGGCGGTCACAGACCGCCGCTACATATCTCCCTGTAGCCACACCCCTGCTTGCGCGGCGTAGCTTTAGCGAAGGCGGGTGGGGCGTTTACACGGCTCCAACCAGGGTATAGTGAACGGTGCACAGAGCGGAGCTTCTTCGATTTCGTTAGGCCTCACTCTAGCAATGCTGGACGCCGCATGGGCAGAAACGAAATGCCATGCGCAGTCTGTATCGATCCTGCTGGAACAAAGCCGAAGGCTTGATACACCGGCACGGCGGAAAGGCTTGAGTTGACTGTAAAGGCGCCATCGCTGTTAGGAGCGCACAGCTCGCACAGCGCTCGCTCCCATAAGCGCCGAGCGATGCCCTGGCGCTGATGTGAGCGCTCGACAAAAAGGTGAAAAAGGTGGGAGCCATCTCGGATGGCGATGAACCCGGCAAGTTGAGAATCCGAGTAAGCCAGAAGGTATCGGTAGCGTTCTGAGGCCAGGTACTCGCGCTCGGCCTGTACGGACACGGAAGCAAGATACTCCTCAGCACCCGCACCAGACGGATCGTTCGTGAGTTCGCCCTGGAAGCTATCGATCAAGCCCGCAATTGCTTCTGCATCTGCCGTCGAACCTGCTCGGATTTCCATGTGAAGGCCTAACGAGAATTCGCCCGAGTCTTGTCGATCTGTAAAAACTCCACCGGCGCCCCATGATCTTCGATGAACGCGACGGTGACGCCTGGGCTGGGACTATTTGGTGCGATGATCACCTTCTTGCCCTTGAGTTCCTGGGCAAGATCGTCGACCTCAAAGGCCAAATGCGGCACGGTCTTGACGAGTTCCGGACACGGCGCATCCGGTTCGAACCTCATCCACTCGATGTGGTAGGGACTTTCTTTGTAACCGCTCACATAAACTTTCAAGTGTTTCAGATGCACTTCCCCCTCTCTTTTTTCCTTGGTCGGAATTCCGAGATGATGGTACTTCCTCATTTTTAACACTCCTCTGAAGGACTATTTAAAACGCCTAACAAGACAATGGTATGCAATGCGCCAGCGCACATCACGGGTATGCTCGCTCATAGACTCGGGCTGCTTCACAAACCCCATGACGCGCGCCAGCTGAGCGGCGTGTCGAATCCGGCGAGGGATGCATAGATGCTCCACTGACCGTGATGGATCGCCTCATGTTGCACGAACTCCCATGTAAACAGTGCAAACGTGAAAGGAGTTCCATCCCAGTCGATCGCCGCGTCGACGTCGACGGTCTTCAGTGTGGCAAGCAATTGTCGATGCTTCTCCTCAAGCGCGGCCAGGAGCGCCTCGCGAGTCAGCGGGCCGACGTAGTGATCGTGCTTTCGCGTCCAATCCACTTTTCTCGTCGCCAGCGCGGCATTGTAGACGCCGCGCACACAGACGACGTGCCGCAGTTGTTTACAAAATGGCGCGAAGCCGTCGCCAATCCGGTGCGGTGCCGGCACGCGATCAGACTTTCCGGCCGGATCGGGCGTAAAGTCCCATTTGTCGTCCGGGACAGCACGAACAAAATCGACGGTCAACCGGTGGAGCACTTTGCTGTAGCGCGCGAAGTCATCGATCAACATCATATTTGGCCTAACGAGACAGAGATAAGCAATCCAGCACTTTGAAAATCGGCGTGCGTATCGATTCAAAGCTTACAGCAAAGTGCTGGGTTGGCTTCATCGTTTTTAGGCGCATTGTGTCATGAACGCGCAAAGGCTAACCCGACGAAGATGATCAAAAGTAATACGTGCCTCATGCTGCAGCTGCTGCTACCAGGCCGTCAATAGATGCTCTCATCATATTCAATCTTCGAGACTGAGTCTCTCGGGATGGTTCGGACGATGGTATTGGACCCGTCGTCAAAGATCACTACATAAGAATGGTCTGACGCGGTAACAAAGCGGCATCGTATGCTCTGCTCTCCTTTGAGCGTAATCGTCCAGTCGGGGTAATGTTTGACGGCGATCATGTCGATCTCGCGTTGTGCGGTGGTCCACCCGTAATTGACGACCCAGTTAGTCAACGCGATATATCCTATTGCTGCTGTGAGTAAATAGAAGCCACCCGGAATGCGCCGTAGAAACGTGGTAAGGCGATGGAGGTTACGTTGAAAGGGAGGCCAAGTCGCCGAAAGAATCCCAGCCACCGCGAGTAAAGCGGCGACAGCGGCAAAAATTCGCCAAGCCGCTTTTGCCTTGTACAACACCAGGTAGAAGGGACGGGCAACCTCCAAATACGTCGGCGGCAAGTACTCGGTGAGAGGTAGATGCAAGCGGCCGAGATGCGATACATCGTAGGCATAGCCGATCATGTATAAGAGCGCTGAAAAAAATGCCAGTGCCAATGTGCTGTTGAGAAACTTGCTCTTCATGAGCGGCGCAAAAGGTTAACGAGAATTCGGCCGAATTATTCGGCATTTAAAGGTGGAATTATTCCGTCTAATCCGTGTGGCCTCGGGCGAACGGCTCGCCACAAGAGAGCGCATGACGAAGGCAGTGATAGAGCCGGCGGTTTCGTCTGGCAAGCCGAAAAAGAGAAGATCGACGCCGCTACAGCTAATCATCACTCTCGGTTTGGGTGCAAGTAGCAATGTTTGCCAAAGTCGGTCCATTCGTAGCGATACGTTCGCTGGTCGGGAGTCACACAACGGATCACGCCAAGATCAAGGAGCCGAGCGGCCGTACGGTGCTCATCGGCATTGCAATTTTCCATCCCGAAGGGCTTAAAATCTTTCCCGTCTGGACAGAATTTGACCATGAGGTTCATAGATTCGACGTCGAGACGGTCCCGCAACATTTCGGTTCGAAGACTTTTTTCGGCGTTCCGCTGTTTCAACGATTCAAGCAGGCATTCCGCGAACAGTTTGCGTGCGGCGGCAGGATACGCGCGATCATACCGATGAATGCGGATGTGATTGATGTCGAAATTGATTTCCTCCCCATCTGACCTAACGACGACGAGGTCGGTCGCAGGTCGCACGGTTTGTGCGATTCCCAACTCGAACATGACATTCCCATTTCGCTGCCCTTTCCAATCTCCTGTTTCCATGACGGAAATATCCGCGAACACCAATGTGGCGTGCGCAATTCCGTCGAGAATCTCACGATGAATGCTGTCGGAAATCTTCGAGATATTGACCCGGTGGGCACGATAAGAACTACCCGAGTCAGCTAAATCCGTTTCGACAGCGGGGCGGATGGCATCGTTCCAGATACCGTCGAATTCATGGGCGAATGACATCGCGACGAAAACTTCTTTCCGTAACGAGCCACGCCAATAGGTGTCAAAGAATACCCGCGGGTACATGGTTGCGAGCGTAGCGAAGGTGCGGATGCAAACGCAAGCCTTGGGGGGAAAGAATGGGATCAAATCTAAACATTTGACATTTCTACAAGAAGTTTGCGCCTCGTTTTCGCGTTGTAGCTCAACCGCGTGCGCATCCGCGCAATCACTTCCGAATCACTTCCGATTCAGCGAACGCAGTTGTTTCGGGAGAAACTCGCCGTTCTTGCGAATCAGTTTGCCATCGAAGTAGATTTCGCCGCCGCCGTAATCGGGCCGCTGGATGTTGACCATGTCCCAGTGGACCTGGCTGCGGTTGCCGTTGTCCGCTTCGTCGTAAGCTTGTCCCGGGGTGAAGTGAAATGAGCCGGCGATTTTCTCGTCGAACAAGATGTCGCGCATCGGTTGGAGCACCCGCGGATTAAAGCCGAGTGAAAATTCGCCGATGTAACGCGCGCCCGGATCTGAATCGAGAATCTTGTTCAGTTTTTTTGTCTCGTTGCTCGTCGCATCGACAATTTTGCCGTCCTTGAATTCGAGACGGATGCCGTCGAAAGCGATTCCCTGATAAATGCTTGGCGCATTAAATGTGACGTGACCTTCGACGGAATCTTTCACGGGGCAGCTGAAAACTTCGCCATCGGGAATGTTGCGGTCGCCACCGCAGATCACAGCCGGAATTCCCTTGATACTGAAACGCAGATCCGTGTCGGGCCCCTTGATTTGGACACGGTCAGTTTTTTCCATCAATTGCTTCAGCGCCTTCATGCCGGGTAGCAGTTTGCGATAGTCAAGTGTGCAGACATCGAAATAGAAGTCTTCAAACGCCTCGGTGCTCATCCCGGCAAGCTGCGCCATGGAGGGGGTCGGCCACCGCAAGACTACCCACTTTGTTTTTTTTACTCGCTGATCCTGCACTGCGCGCATTTTTTTGCCGATTAATTTCATCTTCTCCGGCGGCACATCGGCTAGTTCGGTGATGTTGTGGCTGCCGCGCATGGCAATGTAAGCGTTCATTTTTTTCATGCGCGCCAGCTCGTGGCTTGCCGTCAGGTTGAGCTGTCGATCCGAGGTCTCGATAGCGAGCGCGCGGTTTACGCGGGTTTGATAAGTCTGCGCAAAGGGGACGCCACCCGCTTTTCGCGCCGCACGGATTAGCGCGACGGTCATTTCCTCAGGAATATCGAACGCCTCAATGAGGACCATCTCGTTGCGCTTGAGTCGAACGGAGTATTCCACGAGGAGTTTTGCGAGTTTGTCGAAGCGCGCGTCGTGCATAGGCGCTTATCATTCCATTCGATGCGCGAGATGCAAACCGAAGCTGAACTGCAAAGAAAACGTCCAACGTCCAACGCTCAACATCCAACGTCCAACTGTCTGAGATTGGACGTTGCGTTGAGCGTTGAATCCCTTATGCGCTTCGCGTCAGTCTTCCCGCGTAAGCGCCGTCGAAACCGTCGCGAAACGGCAGTGAATCTCTTTCCGCTTCCAAGCGCAAGGGCGGCGTCTCTATGAGGATGCGGCGAACGACCTTTTCATTTTCTTCCGGCTCGAGACTGCACGTGCTGTAAACAAGCGCGCCATTCGGTTTTAGCAGCGGGATAAGCGCGCGAACAATCTCGATCTGCCGCCGGTGCATGCGATCGAAATCGGTTCGTCGTAGTCGCCACCTGAGGTCCACGCGCCTGCGCATCACTCCGGTGTTCGTGCACGGCGCGTCAAGCAGGATACCATCAAATGGCGCACTCGATGTGATTGCAGACGGAACGTGACCGCGTGACCAATCGTGACGCAGAATGTGCACAATACTCACGCCGAGACGCGCCATGTTCTTCTTCAAAATTTCCAGCCGCTCGGGATCGCGATCACATGCCACGATTGTTCCGGCATTTTCCATCAGTTGCGCGACGTAACCGGTTTTTCCGCCGGGCGCTGCGCACGCATCGAGGATTCGTTCTCCGGGTTTTGGATCCAGCAAATGGCAGGCAATCGTAGTGCTCGGGTCCTGAATGTAACAATGGCCCCGTTCCAAAGCGTCGGAGGGTAACGAACTGACTTCGACGAAGTTCGGGTTGTCAGCGATAGGGCGCGATTTGGGATAAGTCTGGAGGAATTCTGTTCGCTCGATTCTCAACAAATTAACGCGCGCATAAACTGGCGCAGGAAGATTGTTCCATTCACACAGCGTTTCCGCGTGTTCTGCGCCGAAGTGCCGTTGCCAGCGTTCGACAAGCAATTGCGGGTGCGACGTTCGAACGAACAATGGCTGTGCCTCGGCTCGGGTGAGCAAGTCGCTCCGCTGACGCGTCGCAGCGCGTAGTATCGCGTTGATGATGGTTCGCTGCCTTTTCAGCGTAAGCTCTACCGTTTCGTGGACTGCTGCGTGTTCAGGAGTTTTGAGAAGCAAGAGTTGATACAAACCGAGTCGCAGAATATCGCGGAGACCGCTCTCGACCCGCGAAGCGCGCAGGCAACCGATCCAAAAATCCAGCAACGTTAAATTGCGCAGGACCCCGTAAAACAACTCGAGCGCAAATGCGCGGTCGGCAGGCGTAAGCTCGTCCTTCGCAAGAAGCCCCGAGATGATGGAATCGGAGAAGCGCTTCTCTTTCCGCCACAGTTGAAGAGCCATCAGCGCGATTTGGCGAGCCCCGTGAGATAGAACCGCTTTGCCCGATTTACGACGCCAAGGCGACCTTATCTCACGGGGCGCCATATTTCCTGCTTTTACTGCGGCTCCGCGGTGGTGCGTCCCATCGAATGGTAATGAAACCCCAGTCGCCTCATCGTTTCAGGGTCAAGGAGGTTTCGCCCGTCAAAGACGATCGGTGTCCTCATTTTTTCTTTCACCACCGTGAGATCCACGTTGGCAAATTCACTCCATTCTGTGGCGATGACTAGCGCTTCAGCATCGCTCACTGCTTCGAGAGCCGACGAAGCAAATTCTGCATCGGCGATCGCTTTGATGGCGCGTGCCTTTTGCATTCCTTTCGGGTCGTAGGCAACTACATGCGCGCCTTCGCGCAGGAGTGTTGTCACAAGCTCGATTGCGACGGACGAACGAACGTCGTCTGTATCTGGCTTGAAGGTGAGGCCCCAGACTGCAATCCGCTTTTCCCGGAGCACCCATAGGGTTTCTCGGATCGTCTTCAGAAAACGCTCTTTTTGAGCATTGTTTATGCGTTGCACTTCCTTAAGCAGATTGAATGGAGTGCCAAGCCGCTCGCTGATTGTGATGAACGCAGCGATATCCTTGGGGAAACAGGAACCGCCGTATCCAATTCCGGCGTTCAGGAAATCACGGCCAATGCGATGATCCATTCCAATTCCGTCGGCGACCTTTTCGACATCGGCCCCGCTCTCCTCGCAGATCGCCGAGACCGCGTTGATATATGAAATTTTCAGCGCCAGGAATGAGTTTGCGCAATGTTTGATGAGCTCGGCGCTGTTGATATCAGTCACCAGTATTGGCGCCATGAACGGCTCATAGACCTTCTTCATGAGATCGATGGCGTGTTCGCTTTGCGCTCCGATCACAATCCGGTCCGGATGCATCAGATCGTGGACAGCACAGCCTTCGCGCAAGAACTCAGGATTGCTGACCACATCAAACTTCGCGCGGTGGCGGTTATATCTCTTGATTGACTCCGCCACCTTTTCGCCCGTTTTCACGGGCACCGTGCTCTTGTCAACGATCACCCGATAATCGGTCAACACGCCTGCGATTTCCCGCGCAACTTTCTCCAGGAAACTAAGATCGACGTCGCCATCCGGCTGCTGCGGGGTAGGGACGGCGATGAAGATGATTTGTGCGTGGTCCACTCCGTCCTGAATACTGCCGGTGAAGCGCAGCCGGCGCGCCGAGACATTCCGATGAATGATTTCTTCAAGCCCAGGTTCATAAATCGGCACCTCGCCGGCTTGCAGTTGTTTGACCTTTTTTGCGTCGTTATCGACGCAAATGACGTTATGGCCAACGTCGGCGAAACAGGCGCCGGTAACCAGGCCAACGTAACCAGAGCCGATGATCGCAAGATCCATGATTGGAGAACCCTGCCGGCGAATCAGCCGCAGCAGAAGTGGGCTGGAACATCCTGCCGCCTCGAGATCATTCGCGCACGTTGGTTCATTGCCCTGAGGAGCCAGGATCAAAGTTCAAATCCCATCCAATCTTCGGGAATGCCTTCAGCGTTATAGTAAACAGAACGCCATACTGCTTCACGCCATTATTGTCGCGTATGACACCGCCGAAGGACGCCACCCAGCTCGAAAGGTCTCTATAGATGGAATAGCGTTGTTCCTCCAGCGTGCTTGTGGTGGCTTCATATTGTTCCTGGGCGCCAACACCCCAGTTATCGTTGATTCGATAATATCCACCAACAACAAACAGGCTGCTGTTAACAAAGAAAGGATTGTCATTCAAATAGCGATGCCCAAGAGTCAATTGCAGATTGGATAGCGGCTGAACGTTCGCCAACGTATTGACTTCCGTAAAACCCTTCGCAGAAAGCGGGCACCTGTGAGTTGACTGAAAACGAAACCCACGGGAGCGGCGTAAACCGAATGTTGTTAACGAGATTTGAGAAGTTGGTACGGTCGTAAGGATTGTAGAAGTTCACGTCAAAGTACGTATCGAGTTCAAACCATGTCATCGTTGAGTCGTCGCGCCGCGTTTCCAGGCGATTGCGAACGCCCACCCGCCACACCGTCCAATCAGCGATCGAGTCGATGGTCGTAAACTGCGGGAAATCAATCGCCCGCAGCTGCGTAGAGGGTTCAAACCGATCGAACTGCAAAATGGAGAGGGGATTAGGTCCGTCCTCCTTCACGTAGGAGAAGTCGGTAAACGGTTGGATCACGTGCATCAGTCCGTCTAATCCGAAAGCGCGGCTCTGCACGTCCTCCCACTTACGGGAAATTTTAAACGAAGCCTCCGCTCCCGTATCGAAGACGCTTCGAAAAGTGTCTCCATCGAACTTGATTGGGTTGGCATTCGTAGGCGGCGGAAGGATAAAGTCGGGTACCAGCGGATCTGATGGCGGCACGAATACTGTTGATCCAAGATCCCAAGTCTTGCCGTAATAGGTGCCGCGATACCCAACTCGCGGTACGATTGAGAGCCATCCAAAATATGTGTTTGGGAAAGTCAGTTGATGGAACGTGTCGAAACGATCCGTGCCATAATTCTTGAAACCTGAGCCATCGGGGAATTGTAGCCGCAAATTCGCAAAGCCAGTTTCGCCTTCGTAAAATATGGGTCCGCCAAAGAGCGGAGTCCGTTTGATGTCCAGCACCACTTCCGGCTGACGTTCTGTTGTCGTGAAGAAGTCATTTGCCTGATAACGCTCGATGGCCGTTATCGTATAAAAAGGATTCGTCTTGGTCACGGCGATCACGTTGTCTGGGACAGGATCGACCCGGAACTCGCCCTGATAAAAGTCCTCCATCACATACGGATCGCTAAGCTTGGTGAGGTTAGCGATGGCGTAAATGTCATTAGTGAAGTTTGTCCGATCTTCCAAGCTAAGCCGGTATCGACTGGCGGGAACGTTCTGCCGGACCTCGGCCGTCTGATTTATGTCCGGGTTTTGATCATCAATATAAAAGGTTTTTAGCCTCGCCTGACTGTTCTCGTCCTTCCCATAATCAATAATGGGATCGAAGCCGATAGCGGGTCCGCGACGGCCAAAGTAATCGAGTAGGAGGCGTCCCTTGATATTATCCGTAATCGGGAAGATGACCTGAGTTAGCAGCGACGGTCCCCATGTACTCAAATACGCCGGCGAAACCGTAAAACTAAACGTTTCACTGAGCGATTCGTACAGATAAGGCCACCAAAAAACCGGCACCTTCCCGACATATGCGGTCACATACTGCATGATCACGCGGTCCTTCTCGTAAATGCGGATCTTTCGCGCGTGAAGATGAAAATCGGGCCTCGCAGTATCGTCCGTCGTAAAGGTACCGTTTCGTATGAGATAAGCATTGTCGGAAATTGAAGTCACATCTCGCCCCCTGAGAAAATAAGGTTGCGACTCAGTCCGCCCATTGATCGCCCGGATCTTTTTTGTTTCGGTGTTGTAAAAACCGTGTTCGGTGACGTAAAGGCTGATATCACGATAGATTCGCGCGTGACCTTTCAACTCCACGTCGTGCGTGGTGGAATTATATTGTGCCCAATCGGCGTAAATGTCTGTATTGCCAACGTGAATCGCCACATTATCGCGCGCCGTTGCCAGCCCATTTTCATACGTGGTTTCCCCGGTGGAAGTGATTTCAATGGGGGCATTCTCCGGAGTCTTGATTTCTCCCCGGATCAAACCGGCGCTCGCAAACATGGCGGCGAGCAACAACAGCGGTGTTCGCATGGCGGACGCCAAAGGTACTGCACCAAAAGCCCCCTGCAAAGCTAAAACCACTCTATGCGAAAGATAAATATTGCCGCGCGACCCCGTTACGAGTTGCCCTCCATGGCAAAGCCATAGTGTTCTGTCTTGATTAACCTGGCAATCAACGGTTTTCTTCATCCGGGATGAGCAAGTCTATCGACCAAGTCTTCGTCAACGCCAAGCATTGGTTGCTCTCATGGCTCGCGGGCTCGCCCGGCTGGTTGATCCAGGTAGCGTCTATTCTGATCAATATTTTCACGCTACTCGCTGTGTTCCTCACGCTTTTCGCGCTCATCTCGGTACTGGAGCGGAAAATTCTGGCGCGGATGCAAAATCGCTACGGCCCGAATCGGGTCGGGCCGTTCGGTCTTTTCCAGCCAATCGCCGACGGCATCAAAATGTTAATCAAGGAAGACATCGTGCCCGCGCGAGCGGACAAGATCGTCCATTTTCTCGCGCCAGTCATCCTTGCCGCCGTGGCGATCCTCACCCTGGGTGTGATTCCGTATGGGCGAAACATGACGCCGTTCAGAATTGACGGTGGCATCCTCTTTTTTTTCGCCGTGGGATCGGCAACGGAACTCGTAGTCTTCATGGCTGGCTGGGCCAGTA
This sequence comes from uncultured Verrucomicrobiae bacterium, assembly GCA_963840305.1. Classification (GTDB taxonomy): domain Bacteria; phylum Verrucomicrobiota; class Verrucomicrobiia; order Chthoniobacterales; family UBA10450; genus Udaeobacter. The sequence goes on along the minus strand of CAWIYE010000010.1, from coordinate 9,036 downwards.
ACAATAAATTTTCCATGCTCGGTGCGATGCGCGCGATCGCGCAAATGTTCAGCTACGAGTTGCCGCTCATTATCACCGTGCTCCCCGTGGTGATGGTCGTCGGCTCGCTTGTGCCGGACAGGATTGTTACCGCGCAAGCGGATTACACTTTTGGCATTGTGCCACGGTGGTTTGTCTTCACACCGTGGGGCTTTACAGCGTTCATTCTCTTTTTCGTTTCCGGTCTTGTGGAATCGAACCGCACTCCGTTCGATGTGCCCGAAGGGGAGTCGGAAATCGTCGCCGGGCACATGACTGAATATTCCGGGTTCAAATACGCCACCTTTTTCATGGCCGAATACCTCGGGATGTTCGCGGTCAGCGGCCTTGCAGCGACCTTATTCCTCGGCGGTTGGCATGCGCCTGTGCGCGTTCTCGAAGTTGTTCCCTCGTACGTCTGGTTTTTCCTGAAGTTAAGCGCGCTGCTTTTCGTTTACATTTGGCTCCGCGCGACTTTGCCGCGCACACGCGTCGATCAAATGATGAACGTCGCCTGGAAATTCATGTTGCCGATGGCTTTCGCGTGCGTCATCGCGGCCGCCGTCTGGCATTATGCCGGGCGCGGCCTGCGCGGCTGGCTATGGTCGCTGTTTGTAATTGTGATTGTTTATAGCGCTCTATCGGTCGTGCTCGACACGCGAAGAAAATTTGCACCGCGCGTTTATCGCTTCGCAGAATGAAAATGACGGCCACGCGTGTTTGTTTCTCTTTGAATTGCGCTGCGAACTGTAGGGCAAGCGGTTCGCTTGCCGAATTGTTGTGTGGGGCAGGCGATGCGCCTGCCCTACAATTTGGCTGCGGAAAATTTCCGTTCACCGAATGAGCAGCGCGGCGTTCGTTATCATAGCGATCTTCACGCTGACTGCAGCTCTGGCAGCTGCGACGCTGCAAAACCTGATGCATGCTGCGCTGAGTTTCGCGGTGGCCTTGGTCGGGCTCGCGGCATTTTTCTTTTTGCTCGGCGCGGAGTTCGTTGGCCTCGTGCTGGTCTTCATTTACATCGGTGCGGTCGCGGTGTTGATCGTCTTCACGATTCTCCTAACGCGGCACGATGCGGGGAAAGACCACGGCTTTAACTGGGCTGGTGTGCTCATTGCTCTCGCTGTGTTGTGTGGTTTGACGTGGTCGATTCTCAAGACGCAATCAATCTCCATCGTCGCCCCGCACATTCGGACGCTCACCGTCAAAAGAATCGGCGAAGCGTTAATGACCGGTTACGTATGGCCGTTGCAATGCGTCGGGCTTCTGCTGACCGCCGCTCTCATCGGCGCGCTCATTCTGGTAATGGAGGAGAAACAATGAAGAAGATGAAGCAAACGCTCAACGCTCAACGCTCAACTCCGATAAATCGCGAGCAGGCGCTCAATGCCGAATACAGAAGAGACTCTGAATTAGACGTTGGACCCCGAAAGCTTTCGGGGTTGGGCGTTGGACGCTTTCTGCCCGGACTACAATGACGACCACGCTTCAAGCCTTCCTCATCGTCTCCGCCGCATTGTTTTCCATCGGTCTCCTCGCCGCGCTCAGTCGACGCCACGCGATTTTCATTCTCATCGGGATCGAGTTAATGTTAGCCGCAGCAAATTTGAATTTCATCGCATTCTGGCGTTTCGCTCCGCAGCTGCACCAACCAACCGGCGTGATGTTCGCAATCTTTTCCATCGCGATCTCCGCTGCCGAAGCCGCGGTTGGTCTGGCGATGGTTATCGCCGTTTATCGCCATTATCACACCACCAATGTCGATCAACTCAATCAGCTCAAAGGATGAGGCAACACAGATGAAGCAAACGCCGGACGCTCAACGCTCAATGCCCAACGCTCAATTCATCACATCCTGTGAGGAGGACGCCTGCTCGCGATCCGTCGGAGTTGGGCGTTGGACGGTGGGTGTCGAGCGTTTCCTGTCTCCAAACGAATGAGCCCCTGGATCATCAATCATCTCTGGCTGATCCCTGCCGTGCCGTTCGCGGCGTCGCTGATCATTTTAAGTTTGCCGAACACTCGGCGCAGAAGCGCCGCAGCACTTGCAATCACTGGACAACTCGTCGCGCTCGCATTGTCGGTTCTTGCGTTTCTGCCCACGCTGCAAACAAACGGCTTTCGCGCGGTTCAAAATTTCACCTGGTTCACTTTCGGCGATAACGCGCTCCGGCTTGGATTTGTTCTCGACCCGCTTGCCGCGGCGATGTTGTTGATGATCACCCTGGTTGGGCTTTGCATTTTTGTCTTCAGTGTTGGCTATATGGCCGAGGACAAAAATTTTGTCCGCTTTTTCGCGTATTTATCGTTCTTCTCCGGCGCAATGCTCGGCGTGGTTATCGCGAATAGTTTGCTTCTGCTCTTCATTTTTTGGGAACTCGTCGGCCTCGCGTCGTATCTGCTCATCGGCTTCTGGATCGATCGACCCAGCGCGGCGGCTGCCGCAAAGAAAGCGTTCATCACCACGCGCATCGGCGACATGGGATTTTTTCTCGGCATGCTCTGGCTCTATAATCGCAGCGGCACACTCCTCTTTTACGATGACGGAAAAGGATGTCTCGAAAGCGCTGGCCTGGCCATGCTCGGCGCCAGCGCCACATTCATCGCGTTGCTAATCTTCTTCGGCGCAGTCGGAAAATCAGGGCAATTCCCGCTGCACGTGTGGCTGCCGGATGCGATGGAAGGCCCGACTCCGGTGAGCGCGCTGATTCACGCGGCCACGATGGTTGCCGCCGGCGTTTTTTTGGTCGCGCGCGTGTATCCGCTATTCTCGTTAGGCGCGATCAACGGCGTGACGTCCTCTCTCACCGTTGTTGTCTGGATCGGTGTAACTACCGCGCTCATGGCTGCTCTCATCGCGATCGCCCAAGCCGACATCAAACGCATCCTCGCCTATTCGACGGTGTCGCAACTTGGTTTGATGATGGTCTCACTGGGCGTGGGCGGCGTGGCAGCTGGCATCATGCACTTGCTGGCGCATGGATTTTTCAAAGCGCTCCTATTCCTCGGCTCCGGCTCGGTCATTCACGGATGTCAAGGCGAACAAGACATTCGCCAAATGGGCGGCCTGCGGCGCTTCATGCCGGCCACGTTTGTGACCTACGCCATCGGGATGATGGCGCTCAGCGGCGTCCCGTTCTTTTTCTCTGGCGGCTGGACGAAAGAAGAAATTCTTCACGCCACAGCGCATTGGCCGAAGTCGCCCGCGCCGTATTACCTGATGTTGGCTGGCGTCGTTCTCACGGCGCTCTACATGACCCGGCAAATCATCTACGTCTTTTTCGGGGACCCGCGCACTGCCGCGAAGCACGGGCATGAGAGTCCGCGCGTCATGACGATGCCGCTGATCGTGCTCGCGCTTGGCGCAATTTTATTGAGCGTCGTGCTCACGCCTGCATGGCCATGGCTGCATGAGTATCTGACTGGCGAACCCGTACACTTTGAGATCGGTCGTTTGATTCAGCCGATGCTCTTTGTCTCGCTCGCGCTCGTCAGTGCAGGTATCGGTGTCGGCTTTTGGATGTATCGCAAGGCGGGCATGCAAGATGGAGATCGCCCAGCTGAGATCGATCCGCTCGAATACGCGCAGCCCGCGTTGTTTCGCTTTCTCAAAAACAAAATGTGGATCGACGAAGTTTATGCTCGCACGGTCATCGCGTTCAGTTGGATGGCTGCGCGTCTGTCCGACTGGTTGGATCGCTATTTCTGGGATGGACTTGTGCGTGGCTTCGGCGCAATCGGGCAGGTGTTTGCAATGTTCACCAGTGGCGTGGATGAACGCGGCATCAATGCCGGAGTCGATGAGACCACCGTTGGCGCTCGCGGCCTCGGCCGGCTGATGTCCGCCGCACACTCGGGGCAAATTCAAATTTACCTTGGCGTGGTCGCCATCGGCATGCTGGCACTCCTTCTTCTCTACGCATGGTTGGCGTAATTACAGCAATCATTTTCATTCCGCTGCTTGGCGCGCTTGCAGTCTTCATCTGGCCGCAAAGAAATTGCCGCGTCATTGCTCTGATTTTCAACACTATCTCCGCGGCATGCGCGCTGGGATTGTGGCAAAAGTTTGACGCAGCTGCGACGGGCCTGCAATTCGTTGAGCGTTATGCATGGATTCCGGCGATCAACGCTGAATATCTGGTTGGCGTTGATGGATTGAGTTTGCTGCTCGTCCTGCTCACATCGCTCATCGTTCCATTCGCATTTCTCGCCCGACCTGCTCCAAGCGGCGGCCGCGGATTCTGTGCGACGATGCTGATAATGCAGTCCGCACTCTATGGCACGTTCACGGCACAAAATTTCGTTCTCTGGTTTTTGTTCTACGAGATGAGCCTGATCCCCGCGTTTTTGCTGATCAAGATCTGGGGCGGCGAAAATCGGGATCGCGCCGCGACCAAGTTTTTCCTTTACACATTTCTTGGCAGCGTAGCGATGTTGCTCTCGTTTCTGGGAATTTATTTTGCCAATGGGACGTTCGATTTTTCCGCGCTGGCCTCCCTCGGAAGAACCGGTCTGCTCACCGGCAAGCTCGGTTGGCTTGCGTTTGCCGGAATCTTTATCGGGCTCGCGGTAAAGGTCCCGCTGTTTCCGTTTCACACCTGGTTGCCCGACGCTTATCAAACCGCGCCGACCGGCGTGTCGATGGTGTTGACCGGTCTGCTCTCAAAAATGGGCGTCTACGGTTTCGTGCGCTTGTTGCTTCCGCTTTTTCCAAATGAAATTAAAATCATCGGCCCGTGGCTGCTGGCGTTGGCAGTATGCTCGATCGTATTCGCTCCGCTCGCTGCATGGGCACAGCGCGATCTGAAACGGATGATTGCTTACTTGTCGATCAATCATCTTGGCTACTGCATGCTTGCTGTTTTTGCGCTGGCCGCCTCACCCATTGCTGCAAATATCGACACGCATGCGGCATTGAGTGGCGTGTTCATGCAGATCTTTAATCACGGCATTACCGCGGCCGCCCTTTTCTACTTCGTCGGTTTGCTTGAAGAACGGCGCGGCGTGTGCGGGATCGGCGATTTTGGTGGACTCATGCAACGGACGCCGCTGCTTTGCGGTTGGATGAGCGTCGCCATGTTCTCATCGCTGGGCCTGCCGGGACTGAACGGATTCATCGGCGAGTTCCTAATCTTCAAAGGCGCATTCGCGATCACCGCTTGGTTTACGGCCATTGCTGTAATTGGTCTTCTGGTAACGGCGATCGTTTTTGTGCGCGTGATGCAATCTCTCTTCAGCGGGCCGCTGGCGGAAAGTTGCAGCGCGTTTCCCGATCTTGTGGCAAGCGAGAAGCTCGTAGTGGTTCCCGTGACATTGCTCATGTTCGCGATCGGCCTCGCGCCGCAATTCATCTTCAACATCTTCAACACAACAGTCCTCCAAATGGCGCGGCTGTTTAGCTGAGATTCACCGCGCATGAGCAAAGAGATCATCTCCCATTGTGCGTCTGGTGCAATTGATTCGCTGGATTCGCGGACAGAAAGTCCTACTCGATTCTGATCTTGCGGTGTTGTATGATGTTACCACGGGAAAGCCTAAATAAGGCTGTTAAACGTAATGCCGATCGGTTTCCCTCGCGATTTCATGTTTCAACTTAAGCACCAGGAACGCGGCTTTTAAGGTCAAATTTGTGACCTTGAAAATCGCAGACTTGCGAATGTCAAGTTGGGACCGGTCCGGAAAGCATCGGGCGATCTCGCCCTACGTTTTCACGGAGCAAGATATCGCCATGCTTTCGAGCGTGCTGGACAGCGAGCGCGAAATCAAGGTGAACATCGCGATAATGCGCGCGTTCGTGAAGCTGCGCCAGATGCTCGACACAAATCGCGAGGTGGCCTTGAAGTTTTCAGAACTCGAAAGGCCGGTTGGAAAGCACGAGGAAGAAATCGCCGCAATTTTAGAAGCCATCCGACAGCTAATGGCTGCGCCGGAAAAGCCGCGACGCGAAATCGGATTTCATGTGCGCGAGAAGCCGCCGCGCTATCGGGTACGCAGGACGGCATGATCGCCTGGACGATTTACATCACCTTCGCGGGAGCGCTTCTGCTTCTGTTTTTGCCGCGCATTTTAGCGCGTTGGGTCGCGCTGCTTACTACCATCGGAGGTCTGACCCTGGACTTCGCCGCGTTTATTTGCACGCCCGTTGGCGATCTTGCGCATTTCACAACGATCGTACGCGTGCCTTGGGTCTCCGCCCTCGGGATCGAGTACCATTTGGCGCTGGATGGCGTTAGCCTCACCATGGTTCTGGTCACTGGGATCTCCGCGGTGAGCACGGTGCTGTTTTCATGGGACGTGGAAGATCGGCAGAACGAATTTTTCTTCTGGCTTTTGCTGGTGGTAGCCGGTTGCTACGGCGTTTTCCTCAGCGCCAATCTGTTTTTGCTTTTCGCTTTCTATGAGCTGGTGATCGTGCCGAAATATTTCCTCATCGCCATCTTCGGATCCAAGAACAAGGAATACGGTGCGATGAAGCTGACGTTGTATTCCTTCTTCGGCGGCATCTTTGTTTTCATCGGGATTCTGATCGCTTACGTGACTGCCGGCTCATTGGATTTGAGTCAGCTGGCGCAATTCCAATTTCCACTGCAACTGCAATGGTGGGCGTTTCCCGTGTTGTTTCTTGGGTTTGCAGTGCTCGCTGGCATCTGGCCGTTGCATACCTGGGCACCGACGGGCCATGCCGCTGCGCCCACTGCGGGGTCGATGCTGCTCGCAGGGATCGTGATGAAACTCGGGGCTTATGCAGGTCTCCGCGTGGCGATGAACCTTTTCCCGCAAGGATTTCAAATGTGGAGCAAATGCATCGCTGTCCTCGCGGTTATCGGGATCGTCTATGCCGCAGCGGTTGCCCTTCGCCAGCGTGATCTAAAATTTGTAATCGGCTATTCCAGCGTGAGCCACATGGGTTTCGTGATGCTTGGCTTGGCCACCGCGAATGTGCTCGGTGTTTCCGGCGCGGTGCTGCAAATGTTTTCGCATGGCGTGATCGCGGCCCTGCTCTTTGCTGTTGCCGGGCGGATGGTCTATCGCCGCACACACACGCGCGATCTTGACGCGCTCGCCGGAATGAATCTGAGCCAGGCGCTGCCGTTTGCGGCGTTTACTTTTGTTATCGCTTCCGCCGCGTCGATTGGCATTCCGGGTTTCAGCGGATTCGCGGCCGAGATCACAATTCTCATCGGCGTGTGGAAAGCTTATCCGCTCGCGGTGTGGATCACTGGAGCTGGCATGGTGCTCGTCGCGGCATTTACCCTGCGCGCGTTAAAGCAATCGTTCTTCGGCGAAGGGGGTTCCGGCGTCGTCCGCATTGAGGAAGGCCGGATGGCGCTCGACCCGGATTGGAACGAGCAACAGAGCATTACAGCCGCGGAAAAAATCGGCGCGTGCCTGCTGATGTTCGCAACGCTGGCGGTAGGAGTTTATCCGAAACTGTTGCTCGATCGGATCATGCCGGCCGTCGAGACAATGAGGTTTCTAAAATCCGGAGGTTAACGTAGTCACGATGTCTTACCTCGAGCTTCTCAAACTTGCATCGCCGGAAGCAATCGTCGTTATCACGGCGCTGGTGGTCCTCACAATTGGGCTTACGACCGGACGCGAGGCCGCGGGCGCAACAGTGTCAACGGCGCGACCGACTCGAAATGCCGGTCGCAGGTCGAACACTCGAAGTGCCGCGGTCTGCGCGTTTGTCGCCGTAATCGGTCTCGCCGTCGCGATCGGTGCTGTGCTGATGTTGCCGCGAAACGCAGCGCTTTTTGGCGGAATGCTGGTCATCACGCCGCTGACGTCACTGTTCAAAATTATCTGCGTCGCACTCGCGTTATTCACAGTCCTCTTAACGACATCGGAAACGTCTCTGCGTCACCGGGGCGAATATCTGGCGATTGTTCTGCTGGCAACGGTCGGCCTCATGCTGCTCGTTGGCAGCGAAGAGTTGCTGATGATTTTCATTGGGCTGGAGCTGCTCGGTCTGTCGCTGTACGTGATGGCTGCATTCGACAAGAGCGATATCCGCTCGGCCGAAGCGGGACTGAAATACTTCCTGTTCGGCAGCACATCGAGCGCGTTCACACTTTTTGGAATCAGCTTGATTTACGGCATGTCGGGAACAACCGGTCTCGTCGCGATCTCGGCAAGATTGGCAACCACGCCCCTGCAACCACTGCTCGCGGTTGGTATTGTCATGACGCTCGTCGGCTTTTCGTTTAAGGTTGCCGCTGCGCCGTTTCACCTGTGGGCGCCGGATGCGTATCAGGGCGCGCCTGTTCCGAGCGCCGCGTTCATTGCTTCGGGGTCAAAAGTCGCGTCGTTCGTGGTGCTGGGGAAAATCGTGCTGGTCGGATTTGCGCCCATGCACGGCAGCGCCGCATGGCACGGCATGGTGGCCGGCTGGTCGCCCGTGCTCGCGGTGCTGGCAGCGTTTTCGATCCTGTTGGGCAATCTGGTTGCGCTGGCGCAATCGAACGTGCGCAGGCTGCTCGCATATTCTGCGGTCGCACACGGTGGTTACACATTGATCGGACTCGTCGCGGGCGGGCGCGAGGGTTTTTCAGCGGCGTTGTTTTACACCACCACTTATGCCATCACGCTCGTCGGCGCATTCGGCGTGGTGGGCTTTGTTCGACGCGAAACCGGCGGCGACGATTTATCGCACTTTTCGGGATTGTGTTCGCGTTCGCCGCTCTTGGCTGGCTGCATGGCGATCTTCATGCTTTCTCTGGCGGGCATTCCGCCGCTGGCCGGATTTTTTGGGAAGTTCTACCTGTTCAGCGCCGCGCTGCGCGCCAGTCCGGACCACGGTCTGCTCTGGTTGGTGGCGCTCGCGCTGGTTGGCAGTTTCATCTCGCTTTATTATTACCTCACGGTTCTCAAGTTTATTTTCGTGGACAAACGTGCCGAAGCTGACACTGATCAACGATTACTGGTCACTGATCACGCTCTCCAAAAGTCAGTGGTCTCCTTGCTTGCCGCGGCGGTTCTTCTGCTTGGTGTGATGCCGGACATCCTGGCGGTGCA
>CAWIYE010000009.1:0-291104 GCA_963840305.1 uncultured Verrucomicrobiae bacterium | reverse complement strand
GGTGCTCGCGCAAAAAGACGCGGCTGGCTTCGCCGGACAAAAGATTTGGATTGTCGATTATAAAACCGGTTCGGACAGGGAACTGAAGACCTCCGATCTGCACGACAATCTGGTCAAAGGCACAAGCTTGCAGCTTGGTCTTTACGCGCTAGCCATGCGCGAGCTCGGCGCTGCCGAAGTGAGCGCGAGCATTATTTCGCTGAAGGTCAAAAACGTAGCGCCACAATTGTCAGTGGACGATCTCGCACCCCATACTGACGTCTTTGCCGATCTCGCGGAAATGCAGCGCACCGGAATTTTCGGAATGAAAGGTGAAATCCGTCCGGCATTCGGTTACAGCGCGCCGTACCCGCTCGCGACGTTGCCGATCGACAACGACATTTTGGAAGACAAATGGGCGCTGACGCATCCCGCGCTCGTCCTTGAGAAAGAGGAGTGGGAAACATGGTAAAGCCGCGCGACGAATATGTACGCGTTCGTTTTGCCACGGAGTTGGACCGCAATTTTTCTGTAGTCGCATCGGCGGGTTCCGGCAAAACCACTGGGATCATCGAACGCATTTTGTCGATCGCGCGTTCGCCGAACGCCGCGGAAATTTTGCCGCGTCTGGTCGTCGTCACCTTCACCAATCGTGCGGCGGACGAAATGCAACAGCGCACCCGACAAGCTCTGCTCCAGGAAAATTTGGGACAGGAAGTGCAGACGGCGTTCAACCGTGCCTTCTTCGGCACAATTCATTCGTTCTGCATGAAACTCCTGACCGATTTCGGTCATTATCTTGGTTTGCCTGCGCCGCTCGAGTTAGTCGAAGACGACGACGACCTGTGGCAGGAGTTTGCGCAAAACCAAACTCGAATTGGCAGGTCGTTAGGCGAAAAGGATCGGGCCATGCTTCTGCGTTTCGTGCAGGCGCGCGACCTCATGGAACTGGCCCGACGCGCGCGCTCGGCTGTTTTGAAGGTGCCAGGGTTGACGCCATGTCCGCCGTCCGATTTCGCTGAGATCTACTCGCAATCGGCGAAGGGAAAGGGTAACGACAATATCGCCAGATCGCAGGCGGAATTGCGCGAATGGGAAAAGCGTTTCGGCGGCGACTGGGAATATTTGCGCTGGCCGGTTTGTTTCACGGCGCCAAACGCCAAGTTTACTCAGCTCTGGCAAGAAAAATTTGCGCCTTTGCGAAAGTGGATCTGCGCCGCTGCCACGTGCGTCGCTGCAGAGGTGCAGCGTGATTATCTCAATTTTCGACTCGATCGCGGGCTGGTCACTTACGACGATCAAATCGCGCTCGCGGAAGAGTTGCTGCAACATCCGGTCGCCGGTCAGAGAATTCGCGAAGAAAGTTTTCGTGTCATCCTCGACGAGGCACAGGACACTGCGCCGCTCCAATTTTCGGTGCTGTTGGAAGTAACGCGCCCGCTCGAAGCGAAGAGCCTGTGGTTGCAAGATCGACATTTAGGCCCACGGCCAGGGCACTTCTGCATGGTCGGCGATTTTCAGCAATCGATTTACTGGCAGCGGGCAGACTTAAATTATTACCGAGCAGTTCATGAAGCCCTCGTTGCCGACAAGAATGGTGAGAGCTTGGAATTCGCCGTCACATTTCGGCTGGACCAGAAGCAGCTCGATTTCGTGAACGAAACTTTCCGCGAGATTCTGAATAACAAAAACGGACAGGTGCGCTTCGTCGAATTGCAACCGCGGCCGAACATTCTTCCAGGGAAAGTCATTCGCGTGCCGCTCGGGAAAGAACTGTTGCCGGCAGGAAAAAAGCTCAAGGACTACCAAAAGGCACGTATCGAAGCGGACTATCTTGCACGTTGGATCAAGGACGCGGGACTGAAAAAACTTTCGGCCGATTCGTGGCGCGAGGTGGCAATTCTTTGTCCGCGCAAAGCCTGGCTGCAAACGACGGCCGCAGCGTTACGCCGCGTCGGTTTGCCAGTGGCGATCCAATCTGAAAATGATGTCAAAGGCGACAGCCCGGCTTATGCGTGGCTGACCGCGCTTCTTACGATCATGACCGATCCGCTCAATGCCTACGAAATCGTCGGCGTCCTGCGCGATATCTTCGGTGCGTCCGATCACGATCTTGCCGTCTTTTCCGAAGGGCAGAAGGCGAGATTTCGCATCGACGAGATTGCGTCGGCAACCGGAAGAATTTCATCGGTTTTGCATACGCTGGCAGAAATTCGTCAACGCGCGGAAGGTCTGGCGCTATTTGACGCCGTTACTTTGATCATTGAGCAAACGCAATTGCGCGAGCGTTTGCTCCTATTGCCTGCGACGGAGTTTGGCGATCTTGCGCGCGAACTGGATGCATTGATCGTACAAGCGGCGGAAGCAGAAGCGAACGGAATGATCCTACCCGGGTTCGCCGAACAGTTACGCAACGATTTCGCATCGTCACGCGCCGTCCGTTTTTCCGCTGACGACAACGCGATCCAACTCATTACTTCTTATAAGGCAAAAGGGTCTGAATGGCAGGCGGTGATCGTGCCATTCCTCGCGCGCGATCTGCGGCCGCCGTCGCCGCGTTATCCGGATTTCGTAAAATCGCCCGCGGATGGCGAACTGATTATCGCGTTCGCCAACCAAGACAAATCGAAGGATCTGAAAGACGCGATCGAGCGCGCGGAACAGCAGCAACTTGAGCGCCTTCTCTATGTCGCAACAACACGCGCGCGCCACACGCTCGTAGTTGTGCTCGATCAGGAAATCTTCTCCAGTAGCGAGGGCAAACTGCTGAAGACAGCACAACTTCGACGACTGATTCGCGACAAGGATTTTTACTCAGGCGAATTCGATCAACACACCAGCACGATCGATGCAAGTCCCTGAATCTTCGTCGATCGTAGAGCATGCGTCACAGAAAAACGGCTCTGAAATCGAGCCGTTAACCAACGACGAACTCAAGCGCGCTGCGAAACGCGCTTCGGAATTCGTGCGAAAGATCACACCAAGCGCTCTCGATCCGGAAGTTCCGGCAGAGGTGCGAACGCGCTCGCGGCTCGATACTCTGGCCACCCTCTACGGCCGTTGGTGGCACAAATTTTTCCAACGTCTGGATTGGAAAGGTGGAATCGATTCCGCGCAAAAGTTATTCGAAAAGGAATTGCCGATTTCTCCCGACGCGAAAGCCGCGGTAAAAGACTGGAACGCCACGCGCCGGAATTTGTTCAGCGACGCCACGATCGCTCGTTTTCTTGCGAGCGATGAAACGTTGTTTCACGCGGAATTTCCATTTTCGTGGCGCAGAAACGATCGCAGCGTGCTCGAAGGCTTGATCGATTCGATCATGATTAACCGCAAAGCTGGCAGGTGTCTTCTGCTTGATTGGAAAACGAACGATGTTTCCCCAAGCGACGTCGAAATCTTTCGCGAAACTTACCGGCCACAGTTAGCAGCTTATTGGAAGGCGGTCACGGAGATTACCGGCCTTGAAGTGGAAGCCGGCTTGTTCTCGACTGCGCTTGGCCGCTTGCTGCTCTATTCTGCCGAGGAACTGCAAATGGAATGGCGCCGGCTGGAACAACTTCCGCCCGCGCAACTGGAAAATGAAATTCGGCCGGATGCGGCCGATGGCTTTGACGGCAGAACGAAACCACGAACCAAAAGCGCTCAGAGGTGCCGTTACGCTCGCGCTGACTAGCTCTCCCGGTCGCCGCGGATGAATTGCTCGACGCAGCGGTACGCTTCGTCGTCGGTCATTTGCACGGGCGGATGCTTGGAAAAATAGGCCGAAGGGGAATGCAACACGCCGCCGATGCCGCGATCGAGCGCAAGTCTTGCAGCAGCGGATCGCGTCGATCGCTACGCCGGCTGAGTTCGGCGAATCTTCGACTGAAAGTTTCACGTCGATTTCCATCGGCACATCGCCAAAGAGCCGGCCTTCGACGCGAATGAACGCGATCTTGTTGTCGAGCTGCCACGGCACGTAATCGCTCGGGCCGATATGAATGTTTTCGTCGGCCAGACGATCGCCCATCACCGACTGCACCGCTTCCGTCTTGGAAGTTTTCTTCGACGCCAGCCGGGTGCGATTCAGCATGTTGAGGAAATCGGTGTTGCCGCCGGTGTTTAACTGATAAGTGCGCACAACTTTCACGCCGCGCTTGCGAAAGAGATCGACCAATGCCCGATGCACAATGGTGGCGCCCACCTGCGCTTTAATATCGTCCCCGATAAGCGGCAGATTTTTATCGGCAAAACGTTTCGCCCAAGCCGGATCGCTCGCGATGAAGACCGGGATATTGTTGACAAAGCCCAAGCCCGGCTTCGAGCGCGCAGCCGGCATAAAATCGGGTGGCCTGTTCGGAGCCGACAGGCAGATAATTGACCATCAGTTCCGCGGAAGAGTTTTTCAATTCGTCGATGATCTCTTCGCGAGTGGTTTCTTTCTCCAGTGGAAGGAACGTGCGGAGCGGATCCTGATCGTGCATGTGCGGAGCGATAGCCGTCCAGAACACAGCCCATTTTCACGATGGCGCCGGTGAGTTTGATCTTTTCGCAGAAAACCTTGGTGCAATTCGGCGGCGAAAAGATGGCTTTGCTCACGTCCAGGCCGACTTTGCGCCGGTCGATGTCGAAAGCGGCCACGACCTCAATGTCGCTCGGGCGATAGCCGCCGATCTGCCGGTGCATCAAGCCGATGCCGGTACCGTTGGCGGAGGAGCCGTCATAAAAATTGATCCCCTGGACAAGAGAGCTGGCGCAATTTCCAACCCCGACGATGGCGATTCTTATTTTTCTCATTTCTGATTGTTAAAACTGCAAAGCTACCTGAATTAGATTGTTCGAAGCAAGACACAAGTTAGGCCGCTTCCCAGGCTGCGTCCCGTCTGCACTTAGCCATGAAAATCTTTACAAATACAAGCGCGGAATGTGTCAGAAGTCGCGCCGGCTTGCAAGAACTGATATAAGGGCAAGAGTCAGAGCCATTCCTGCGACAAGGAAAGGCCTGCCAAGGAGATAGACCAAATGCGCTTGAAGTTCGCGGCCACCAGCATGCTGATCGCTGCCGCTTTACCCGCGTCACCGACGGCGCTGGCGATACCGGCTTATACTGTCGAGCAGGCGGTGGCTGTCGCACAGGAGCACAATCCGGAGATCTTGATTGCGCACAAAAAGGTGCTGGCAGCGCATGGAGGGTTCATTGAAGCGCGTTCTGGATTTCTCCCTTCGCTAACCTCCAACGGCCTGTACGATAAACGACAGACTCAAAGCGAGACGAACCTTCGACAGGAAGATTACAACGCAATCCTCAAGCTCGAGCAGAACCTTTATACCGGGGGAGCAGTAACCAGCCAGGTGGCAATCGCGCAGTTGAATATCGACAAGGCAAATTACGATCTCCAGGAGATTGTCAGCCGCGTGACGATGGATGTGCAAATCGCTTTCAACGAACTGTTGTTGAATCGGGCAAAGGTCCGGGTGCGCGAAGATTCCGTCAAAGTGCTAGACGAAGAGCTCAAGAACCAGCAGGAACAATTAAGCGCCGGGATCGTGAGCAAATTGAACGTTGAACGGGCCGAGGTGGCCCTGGCCAACGAGCGGCCAGAACTTTTCAACGCACAGACTGAGTTGCAAAACTCCTACCTGCGATTAGCGGAACTTTTTGGCACCGATGTGCGCCCGGGAGCCCAGACGCCGCCGTTTGAGATTTCCGGCGAATTGCAATATCGACCCAATCACGCGGACCTGAACGACTGCCTGGCGCGGGCTGACGTGAATCGTCCCGTGATAAAAGCCCGGCAGAAAGATATCGAAATCGAAGACCGCCAGTACGTTTTGGATCGGAGCGCGACGCGTCCACATATCCGGGCTTTTTCCGGATATGAAGTTTACAGTGAGCGCGATCCGGATGTTGGCCAAGAATTTAACTACGGCGGTGTCGTAGGGATAAACGCAACGTGGAACATCTTCGATGGATTCGCGACTAAAGGGCGAATGCAAGCGACGCGCGCGCGGCGCGCGGCAGCAGTGGAAGCGTTGGCGGCAGTGCGGCGGAGTGTTGCCTCAGAAGTGCGCAGCGCATTCTTTGACATTCAACAAGCCGAACGTGTACTCGAAACCGAAACAAAAAACGTTCAGACGGCGGACGAGGCTCTTGAGATGGCTAAAGGCAATTTCGCTGCCGGCTTGGGAACACAGCTCGACATCTTGCAGGCGGCTTCCGACGTATCCCGGACGTGTACCACTCGATTGAGCGCGATTTACCTGCACAACGTGGCTCTGGCTCGCCTGGCACACGCGTGTGGCAGTTCAGCCGAAGCGCTCGATTTCGGATCACAATTCAAAAATGTAAAGAGAGAAAAACGTAACGCGGCCCAAGTTTCCGATATAGCGAAGCCGCCGGATAAATTAGGCCAGCGATGAAGCGGGGATTTCTTTTTCTGAGGAGGCGGTCTATGGCCGTCGTCCTGTGGGCGATGCAATGCGCGCACGTTGAACACATCAGCGCGGCGCTTCCCACAGGAAAGTGGCTACAGCGCTCATCCCAAATTATTCAGCTCGTCGTGGCCGTTTTCGTACTCTGTTTCGCGCACACAGCCGACGCCGTATCCCTCCAGACGGTTTTCCAAACGACGCTGGAAAGGAATCCGGCGATTCAGGAGGCCAAGGCCGGCCTCGAGCAGGCAACGGGACAGCGGCTGGTCTTTCATTCTATCGTCTGGCCTCATGCCGAGGTGGGCGTGCCCGCCGGTGTTCAAGCTGGTCACCGGGCTGGTGAGAGCGGAGTAAAGGGATTCGGCGTTGGGCGCGGGGCGCTCGAGCAAGTTTTATTTAACATGGCGGTGCCGCCATCGCTCCGGCGTGGCGACGTTGAAGTTTTGATTGCGCAACAACAATTGAATGTCGCCGTGGTGGAGCAGCTGCACGCGGTGCGGCTTGCCTTTTACGCGGCGCTGTACAATCGGTCGCTTGAGTCAATTCGAGAAGAACAACGACAAAAACTGGAACAGAATGTTGCTACTCAACAGGATCGTTACAAAGCGGGATTGGCCGATCGCAGCGCATTCACGACGGCGACTGTCCAAGCCTCCGAGCTGGTTCCACAGATTGAGAGCGCGCACGCCGCGTATCGGCAAGCGCAATTGAAATTGGCGGAAGCGATGGCGATCGATCCGGCAAACTCATCGTTGCCGGAGCCCGACGGCGAGTTGCAGTTTGTGCCGATGCGCGTCGATGTCGATTCGGAAACAGCGGCGGCGTTACAGCGAAGGGCCGATCTCAAACTCGCACGCTTATTCGTACGTGCTGCCAACGAAGATCAACTGATCATCGCGGCCGACTATTATCCCGCCGTCGGTGGAACCATTAACGGCGAGTACGTCCCGGTAACAGGCATTCATCGCCAGGGTTCAACGAGCAAGACCCAGGATTTTATCGGATCTGAAATTAAGGAAAAGGCAGCATACACCTGGCGGGTAGTCGATAACGGCAAAGTCGGCGGCGCAGTATTGGAGGCGCGCGCAGCACGCGAGGTGAACGAACTCACATGCAGGAAGCTCGAAGCCAATGTCAGCCGCGAACTCTCGCGGATCGCCAACGACCTCAAGGCGATCGACGCTCGCGAACGATCGCTCTCGGCGGCATCCGACGCCGCAGATCAAAGCGCCCGAACGGTGGGGGAAAATCTCGCAAGCGGTCTCGTCTCGCCTTTGGAATATCGCGTCACTCAAAATGCCTTTTTAAAGACTAGAAGCGGGCTGCTGGATGCTGCTTACCAGCACAATCTAGCAGTCGCGGAATGGGACCGGGTAACTGGACGTTACTTTCAATTTTCGGACGACACCGCTCCATCGCGGTTGGAGACGGGTGATTCGTTGAAGCGTTGAACCGTTACATCGGCTCGCAAGCCAACGGTTTAAAACGTTCAACGGTTCACCACCTGCGACTCTCGCGATTTTCGATTCCCTCGGGAATTTCCTCACTAATCGAACGGACTTTCCTGCGGCGGTGTCTTGGGAACAGTGCTTACGAAAGTCCATAAAGGAGCGGCCATAGCCGGGCGACACCAGGTTATTGCAAAGAAGGGTCCCGAACACGACACTAGTCGTCCAAAATTGAAATTGCCGGAATCAAAAGGGGTTCTTTGGGGCAGCGTTGTAGCGATCGTGCTGATTTTCGCGGTGGCGTACTATTTTCTGATGCCGGTGGCGGAAGTGGTTACGGTGCGTCGGGGAACGGCCATCGCGGCGGTTTATGGGACGGTCCGAATCGAACCGGCGTTTGTGGTGCGCATTCGAGCGCAGAATGACGGCTTCATCCAGCTGGCCGAACCTTTCTCCGCCGGTCGCGGCGCAATCGGCAAGAACGTGGAAAAAGGTCAGTTGCTGGCGACGATCGCCGACGAGGAGGCCGCTCGACAATTGAAGCAAGCGCGCGCCGATTTACAGGCCGCCGTCGATCGCGCGGCGCTTCCCCTGCCCTCTTCGGAGCTGCTGAAAGCGGCTGAAGACAATTTGCAGCGGCTCGAAAAGGTCGTCAGCTCGGGCAACGTGCCAGCAGTCGAATATCAAAAGGCGAAAAGCGAAGCGAATCGGCTGCGCGGCGCCGTGGAGACAGAGCGGATTGAGCGAGATCGCAATCTCAACTCGCTGGAGGAAACAACGAAAAAACTCGAAGCCCAGATGAAGAGTGCGGAAGTCCGCTCGCCTATCGACGGGCTTCTTACTAATGTGCAGACAATCGATGGCGAACTGGTTTCAGACGGCAACGAGCTTTTCACAGTTTCTTCGCGCAGGAATTACGTGCGCGGCGAAGTAAACGAGGAAGATGTCGGCGAAGTGAAACCGGACATGAAGGCCAAAGTGCAGTTATACGCCTACCGCACGCGCACGTTCACGGCGCGCGTCACGTCCGTTCAACCCGCCGCAGATCCAACCACTCAGCGCTACACAGTTGTGTTGGAGATGGAAAATCCGCCCGACAATCTGATGGTCGGAATGACGGGAGAAATGAATATTATCACGGGTGTTCACGAAAACGCACTTCTGGTGCCCACGCGTGCGCTTCTCGTCGATCAGGCATTGGCGGTGAATGGCGGAATTGTGCAGCCGCGCACGGTGAACGTGGGATTTCGCACGCTGGATTTTTCTGAGGTGCTCAGCGGTTTGGCCAACGGAGATCACGTGATCGTTTCCGACCAGGACAAGTTTCATTCCGGGCAGCCAGTGCGCCAGCGCATGATCAGCTCACCGCCTCCGCCGAAGGCGCCATGACGCCGCCACTTTATATTGCTCTGCGGTTTTTGACGCATCGCAAGCGGGCGTTGCTTCTGAGCCTTAGCGGGGTTGTGTTCGGCGTCGCCATCTTTATTTGTACGCAGGCGCAGACCCAGGGCTTCTCCCGCTATTTCATCGAGTCGAACATCGGAGCCAACGGCGCGCTGGTCGTCAGATCGCGTTTCCGGCCCCGCTACGAACCGCTCATGGTCGCGGCTAAAGGCTCCAAGGAACCCACAGGCCGCCGTCTCTACTTTGAAGGCATCACTAACCCTAATGAAATCATGCGGGTGAGCAGGCAATTCCCCGATGTGGTTTCCTGTTCGCCAGTCCTGCGCGGAACGGTCAGCGCGCGCGCGGGATTTGAGAACGCGACTGTCGATCTTTACGGCATCGATCCGGCTCTGCACGCAAGAACCACCGATATTCTTCACCAGTTGATTGACGGCAACTTTGATGACTTTCGAAATAACACCGGCTCGATCATTATCGGTTCGCGCCTGGCGGACCTGCTTCAGGCTGGCGTCGGCGATACGGTGCAATTGCTCGCACCTAACGGCGAGTACTGGCGATTCAGCGTTGCGGCGATCGCTCGCGCAGGCATTGGCCCGATTGATTCAACTCGCGTTTATTCGCACGCCAAGGTTGCACAGGCCTTGCTGCAACAACCTTCCGGCGCCACAATGATCATCTACAAACTGCGCGACCGGGATCGTGCGCCGGCGCTGGCCAGCCGGTTTGAAACGCTTTTCCAACACAATGCCTTGAGCTGGCAGGAACGCGAGGAAAGCACGCTGCAACTTTTTCTCACCCTGAGAATGTCAGTCGCGATTACCGTTTCGCTTATCATTCTGCTGGCCGGTTTCGGTATTTTCAATGTGCTGACGATGTCGGTGCTGGCGAAAATCAAGGAGATCGCCATTTTGCGTTCGATGGGGTATCGCCGCATCGACGTCAGTGCGATCTTTCTTTGGCAGGGCGCGTTGATCGCTGCGGCCGGCTCCATGATCGGCTGCGCATTGGGCGCGCTGATGACATGGGGCGTGTCGCACATTCCCATTCGTCTCCGCGGGTTGCTGTACACAAATTACTTCTTGGTCACATGGGACTGGCGCCATTACGCCTTCGCGACGTTGCTGGCGATTCTGGCTGTGTTCATCGCGAGTTATGTTCCTGCGCGACGGGCTGCCGAGTTACCGCCGGTTGTCACGATTCGCGGTTCAAGATGAATTCGGAAATTTGTCTCAGCTGCGACGCCATTGAACGTTACCTCGGCGAAGAGGAAGAACGTGTGCACGCGCTGCGCGGTGTGTCGCTCGAAATCGAGACTGGAAGCGTCCACGCGGTCGTCGGCCCGTCCGGCTGCGGCAAAAGCTCATTGCTCTATGTTCTGGGGTTGCTCGATCTGCCAGATGCCGGCCAGGTGGCGATTGAATCTGAGCCGGTGCTACACCTAAGCGATGACGAACTGGCATATAAACGGAACAAGTTCATCGGCTTCATTTTTCAGTTCCATTTCCTGATGGAAGATTTTACCGCGCAGGAAAATGTGATGATCCCCATGCGCAAGCTTGGGCAACTTTCCGATAACGCGATGCGCCAGCGCGCTGCTGGCCTCCTGGAATCGGTTGGGTTAGGCGACAAACTGCGTAGACCGAGTCGGCACCTTTCAGGAGGCGAACAACAGCGCGTGGCCATTGCGCGCGCGCTGGCTAACGATCCGAAAATTATCCTCGCAGACGAACCTACCGGCAATCTCGATACCGCCAATTCAGAGCGCGCCTTTGAACTGCTGCAAAATCTTGTCCAACAAGGCGGCAAAGCGCTACTTCTAGCCACGCACAACCCGGGTATCGCCGAAGCCTGCGATTGGATCCACGAAATGAAAGACGGCCGCATCAGCGCCAGCCAGCCGCGCGGCACGCGAAGCTAGACTTTTTGAGCAGCGTGCGTTCAACAACCGAAGAGTCAGGCATTGATTGAGCAAGTGCTGAAAATTGGTGTTGCCCGACGACACCGTTAGTCTCGCCAGCGATGAAGAAGATCCTGCCAATCTTAATCGCGGATGCCCCCGAGGCATTGACCGAACTATGCGGTGTCAATTTGCTTGAACGTTTGCTTCGCATTTTGCAGCGACTTGGATTTCGGCGTGCGACTGATTCTTTCGGCGACGCCGGAAATCATTGGAGCGGAGTTACGGAAAGGCTCATGGGCGCGCGAACAAATAAGCGCCGATCTGGTTTCGAGTACAATCAAACCTATTACCGTCCAACTCCTTTCGGACCAAGCCCCGGCCGAACGCTTTCTGATAATACCGGCAAATGTTTACTGTGACCCGCGCTTGCTTGCTACTCTTTGCGCGAAGAATTCATCGGCTGCCCTTATCGATTCAAACCCACCGGAACTCGCGCGGGATTTAGTCCGAAATCCATGCGGTCCGAGTTTGGTGGACAGAGATTTCTTCTCAGCGCTTGCCCCCACGGCGCCGTTTTTCGAGGAACTCAAAAACAAGATCGACCACCGCAAGATCGATCTCGTCGACGCGGCTACGATGAATGACTACGTCGTCAACATGCGCCGGCATGTGCGGCCGCTCTGCTTTACGCCGTCGCTAGAGCAGGACCGTCGCATCGCTGAGCGTGTCATTCTTGACTCCGCGCAAAAAGGTACGCTCGATTTGCCGGCTTATCTTCATGCGCCGATCGAAAGCCGAATCATCTCACTGCTTTGCAAAACGCGAATTACGCCAAACCAAATTACGATTGCAGGTTTCATCATCGGAGCCGGTGCGACTGGGGCTTTTGCGCTCGGCCGCGTCGGGCTCGGGATAATTGCTGCGCTTATATTTGGTCTCGTCGATGGACTCGATGGAAAGCAGGCGCGCGTCAAAATTGAAACGACGGAACACGGCAAATGGGAACACCACCTCGATTATTTGATCGAGAACTCCTGGTGGGCAGCTATCGCCTTTGATTTGTGGCGAAGTAGCCAACTTCCAAACGCGTTCCTTTTTCTCGCTTTGCTCATCGGCTCGCACCTTCTGGATGAATTCGTCAAACGACGGGCCAAAATGGCCACAGGCTATCTGCTTGATGACCTTACGCCGTTTGACCGAGCTTTCCGGCTGATCGCGGCCCGCAGAAACGTTTACGCTTGGATCTTGGCGTGTGGTTTTTTGTTAAACGCCTTCCCGCAAAGTTACGCCGTTATCTGCGGTTGGGCCGCCATCTGTGCTGCCGTTCATCTCGTGCGCTCCGTCTGGATTTGTTATCCGCGCGGCCGTCGTGTCGTTGATTCTCAGACCCGAAGAAGGCCTTAACAATGAAGGCACACGCCGTGCGCGCGCGAGAATTTCCCCGCCGAGCACACGAACCGGTCTTTGTACGAGGAGAGAGGCACTGACGGCGCAGTAAACGCCGCAACCGTCCTGGCACGACTTTTTGCGGTAGTTTGCGTAGAGATCATCCAGCGTGACGTCCATGATGTGTTTGTCCGTGTGCACCATGCTGCAAATCCAGAACTTTCCCTGCGCCGAGACGAAGAATAATTTGTAGCCCGCCACGCAGGTCCACTCGACGTGTTCGCCCCGGAGGAGACTGCGTTGATAGTTAAGGATCGCCTCGCTGGTGTGAATCTTTTCGCCGCGGCGTTTTCGTTCGATCATCGAATCGATGAAACGCTCGAGCTCCTCGCGCGGCCCGCGATCGACCCGAAACCGATTCAATGGGTCCGCGTGCACCAGGCGAACTTCCGTCGGAATTCCACGCGACAAACCGGTCTCAAGCACTGCTTGCGCTTCGGGCAACGTGTCGGCGCAAATCACTCCCGTGATATGAAGACTGATTTTTGAATCACGAAAATAGTCGAGTTTCGGTAAGATCGTCTTGAAGGACTTCTTTGTAATTGGACTCGGTGTCATCCGATCGACGCTTATCTGCATGACCTGCAAGCCGGCATCCTCCAGTTCTGCGATGAGCTTACGCGTGAGGAGGAAACCGTTGGTGGTCAGGCTGGTGGCAAAGCCAAGTTCGCGACAATAGCGAACGATTTCGACAATATTGGGGTGCACAAGCGGCTCGCCGCCAACGAGGGCAATCCGCATGGTGCCAAGCTCACGAATTTTCCGTATCCATTTTTTCAAATCGTCGAGACTCGGGTGCGGCCGACTGTTGTCGTACTCGGTGCAATAAGCACAATCGAGATTACAGCGGTCCGTCACGTAAAGACTGCACTGCAGAGGTTTGCGGTCGACGAGGCGCTTGCCCGATTCCAAAATATTATAGCCGGAAAATTCGCGGCCGATTTTGTCGATGAGCTTCATGCGGGTTGATCGGAAGATTCAGTCTAAGGGCTAGTTATTCGTGACGCAATCCATCAGGAGCCTGGCGTGCTCCCAAGTCCAAACGCCCGGACGAACGAGGTCAGTACGATTCCCTGTTCGTTTAGAACCACCCGCGTTTCAGGCGCGGTCAGAGCCTCCAATTCCTCAGCCCACCGATAGCCCCAATGACTGTATCGGGTCCGCGTATCAGCATCATCTTCGCCGGGATGGCAAATCAATTCATACAACCCGTCAGGAATTCTCCGAAGCATTTGTTCGAGCGCACAGCGAGTTAAACCCCCGCTAACTTCGAATCCGTACATACCATCCGGCATTTGCGGCGGAGGCGCGCCATGCAAAACTCGCGCACACTGACAGGCTAGATTCAAACCAAGCCGCAGTACCGATCGTCCCATTCGAACACCCGGCGGTTTTTGCCAGGGGCCAACAGGATTGCGAATCCAAACATTATTCATCCCGCGGGTGAGCCGGCTAACGATTTGGAAGACAGGCGGGAACATGTGGAGGTGTTGGTGGCTATTAAGATGGGAAAGTCGCAGTCCCGTCTCCTGAAAGCGCGCGATCTGCGCCGAGATCTCACGCTCGACCTCATCCCATCTGATGCGTCCGAGAAACGCGCGTCTGAGAAATTCACCACTAGTGCGGGGAAATTGTCCCGTTTCATCAACCAAGGTCGGTAACACCTCACGCCCCAGGGCGGCTCGCTCTTCCACCAGCGCCAAATGCAGGCCAACATCCAATCCCGGGTTCTGCCGGGCCAGCGCGACAGCCTCCTCGAATGCATTTCCCGTCACAAGCAACGAGGCACTCGTTACGATTCCATCTTGATACGCCCGCAGGATCCCTCGGTTGACTCCGGTTGTCAGTCCCAGGTCATCGGCGTTAACAATCAGCTGTTTCAAGGCGCGGAGGCCCGAGCCGTTCGGATTTCGTGTCGCATCTTCATCCGGAATGCAACCAGTTCTCGAATGATCTTGAAGATCACGTCCGGACTGGCCAGTGTGGAGGTGCCGCGATTTCGAGGAAAATAATTCACGCCGAATTGTACGATCTTAAATCCGTGTAACTTGCCCTTGATTAGCAGTTCCGCGTCGATGAAGGAACCCTCCGCCTCCAACGCGATATTATCCAGGACCTCACGCTTGAACAATTTGAAGGAGAAATTGATATCCTTTACCCGCAACGGAAAAAGGAAGCGGATAAGCAAATTGTAAACCACCGAATACAGGGTGCGGATAGGTCCTTCTGCGGTGCGATCAAACCTGTACGCCGAAATAATGTCGGACCTCGTAAAGTCCATGATGTGCACGGCCCGTTTCAACTCGGTCAGATCGACCGGCAAATCCGAGTCACAATAGAAGACCAGCTCTTTCGTCGCCTTGCTAAAGCCTGTACGAAGCGCGCCTCCCAGTTTCAAATTCCGTTCGTGGTGGAATATTTTCACACAAGGGTTTGATCGGGCCAACGCCTCCGCGATTTCCGCTGATCGGTCCGTGCTGGCGTCATTGACGATGAGGATCTCGTAATCAGAAGTCATGTCCGTCACGACGGCCTCCGCGAAACGGACGGCGTGCTCTATGTTCTCTTCTTCATTGAACATGGGATAGATGACCGAGATGCTTGGTCTCTTTGTCGTCATGGACGCTGTTTGGAGTTGTCTCTTAAAGCCGACGATAGATTGTTTCGCCGTTGATTACGCCCTCCACACGATATTGGGAAAGATAGGCGCGCAGAACGGGATATCGCGTCATGGGATGAGCCAACCAGAACGGGTCCACCGTTGACATGTCGATGATTAGCTCCGGGGGGTGCGCTTGCCAGTCTGCCTGAAACATCTCCCAACTTCCCGGGATCACACTCTCCGCTCTATCTCTCACCTCACGAGGCCGGCTGGCGTAGGCGCCAACCAAGTGTGAGCAGCTTACGAAACGCGTCGCCATCCGCCGGTCGGAGAAACTGTAGAGTTGTGGGGAACTTCCCCAAACAAAGATACGATCGTTCGGTCTGGTCTCCTTGACGATCTGCTGAATCGTCGGGAGAAAATCGAGCGTCTGGGTTCGCACTACAAAGGCCACGATGAGAAAACCTATCGCTGGCAAGGCGGCCGCGCCGATGATGCCTGTTCGGATCCATCGCCAGCGTAGCTGATGAGACCGTCTCTGTTCCACAACAAAGCGCGAGAACGCCTGGCCCGCGAGAATCGACAACGGCGGAAGCACTGCCAGATGATAATGCCCCGGAAATCGCCATCCAACAAAGATCGCAAGATAGGTGACGACGAACCACAAAATAATCAGGATTGCCTCCGAGGACACAGCTCTCCTCCGCCAAAAACACCTCAGCGTTTCAACCACCTGCCAGATGCCAAAATACCACAATAAACCCGAGAGAAGAATCACAGCGAGATGGACGGTAATGAGACGTTTCAGAACGTAACTGAAAGTTGTTTCGGACTCAACGTAGCGAATCGCAAACGCCCATGCCCACAGATACGCGTCATGCAGGTTTCCCTGCAACTGGTAGCACCAGGCCAGTGCCGCAATCACAGCAATGAATCCAATCACGACAGCGCTGCCCGCTGCCAACATCCGTGCGAACGAGTGGGTGCGAGGAATAAGCCAGCCGTAAGCGAGACACGCCAGCAGTGCGCCCAAAGTCACGGCCGAATGCTGCCGGATCAACGTTGCCACGCCGATCAGCGCGCCGCTGAGAAACATCAAACCCAAAGCCGCCTTTTTTTGCCTGTGGAGGAAGGCAAGAACACTCAAAACGATCGGAAGAGCGGCGAAAATCTCGCTGTTTGCGCCCAGTGTGTCACCTGGCCGGTAGGCATGCACGAACACGACGTAGCCAATGCCACTCCACGCCCCTGCCCATTCGTCCGCCAATCGCGCACCGATTCGTCGCAACGCCAGTGCGGTGGCCACGACGACAAATATGGCGAAGAGGTGAACCGCAAGGAGGTTATTCCTTCCAGCCACCTGGAAGACGCCGGCGTAAATATAATACATGCCCGGAGGCTTCGTATCGACCGCCGTGCGATAAACCGCGCCGCCGTCCAGAATGTCGTTTGCAATCGTACCGTAATAGCCCTCATCGCTATTGTACATCTCCGGCAAGAGCGTGGGCGAACGCAGGATGACGACGATCGCGATGATGATCACGTTGACCCAGCGGCTCTGAGATCGCGTCATAAGTGACGGGCTTGCTCAATGCCCGCCGCGTCTTTCCCGAGAAAGTCGATCGTCGCGCACAATCCTTCGGTTAAATCGCAAACGGGCCTAAAGCCAGCCGTCTGAGTTTTGTCCATGCTTGCGACTGAATGTTTCACGTCGCCTGGCCGCTCAGCACCATAGTCACCGACCGTCTCCGAAAATCGTAATCGCTCGTTTCTGATTGCTTTCTCAATAAAGGCCGGAACCGCCGCAGTGTATTCACTCCTTGGATTTTGGTAGGGACCAAAGACATTAAAATAACGAAGGCAAACAGTCTCGAGTCGCCCTTCATCCGTGAAGGAGCGGCAATGCCGTTCGCCTTCGTACTTACTTGTAGCATACGGACTTTTCGGATCGGCCGGCATGCTTTCAATTCTTGGAATGGTTGGATTGTCGCCGTAAATTGCAGACGAGCTGCTGAAGATCAGCTTTTTCACCCGGGCCAGTGCTGCCTCTTCCAAAACAATCGCTGTACCCCGAGTATTGATCTCGGCGCATTCATTCGGCTTCTGCACGGATTCCTGCACACTGACCATAGCTGCGAGATGAAAGACAAGGTCCACGCCTTTCATGGCTTCTCTCACGAGATCGCGATCGAGAATCGAGCCAACGATGACTTGGCATTCCAAACCAGACAGGTTGCTCTGAAAACCGGAGCGCAGGTTATCAAGAACACGCACCTCCGCTCGACCTTGGAAGTGTTCGGAGATATGCCGGCCGATGAAACCGGCGCCTCCTGTAATCAAGATTCGCATACTGGAATGACACAAGGGAGCGCACAAAACGAGCGATCGGTGCGTTGTAAAGCAGAGACAGCGGCAGGAAGATCCATTTTCGATCACACCTACCGGTTGCTTGTCGGGCTATGGTGCGCCAAGGCGCGATAATCGTTGCGATGATAAATTACACCCTCAGCGGTCCGCGCGACCGGCTGGTATCGTTCCGCCAAAAGCTTGGCCAGAATCGGAAAGTCTCGAACTCGATATTGTGCGCCGGGCTCAGAGGAAAGATCGACAATGTATGCTGGAGGATGCTTCTCAAAATCTTGCTCGAGCGTTGTCCACGCCCCCGGCACAATGCGGTAGCGAGTGTCGAAACCTGGGGTCGGTTCGCCGAAAATATAACCCGTGAGTGGAAACGATAGGATGTAGCGACAAGCAGGACGTCGTCGTGCTTCGAGATAAATTTTCGGTTTATTGCCCCAGACGAAAATCCTGTCGTTCGGAGCAGAATGCTCGAGCAAATAGCGTCCGGTCTCCAACGGAACGCGTCGTGCAGCCCCTAGCCAGTGCGAGATAGAGAAGGCAACAATGGTAGCCGCCAACCAGGCGTAGGTGAGAGCGGGTCGTAACAACCAGTAAGGCGATTGCATCCGTCCGGTCCAAAGCTGCGCGTAGTACGGCGCGGCAAGCAAGCTGAGGGGCGGAATTAGTTGGATGTAATAGTGCTCGTAAAAACGCGCGCCCGCCGCCGTGCCGATCGCGGACGCGGCGAGTAGTCCGAGGAGCGCCGTTTGCTCGCCGTTCTTGCCCGCCCATAAACCGCGACCAACTCGAGTAGTCGTCGCCGCGCCGATCAGCAGCGGCAAGCAGGCCCCAACGAAGGCTAGGGTCATCAGAATCCCATTCTTCCACAAGATGTACGGAATCGTATTATTGACGATCGTCCAGTAGACCGTCTCGCGGAAGATACCTTCGTCCTGGAGGAAGACCGCGAAAAGAGCAAGAGATCCAAAAAATCCTGTCGTGAGAATGGCGGCGTGGACGACAGATTGAGTTCGCGTCAATCCACGGCTGATCCGATAACTAGGAAGCAACAAATAGATCCCGAGCGGGATTGCTGCTATCGCGGCCGGCTGCTTGAGCAGGAAGCCCGCGCAAAGGAGCGCGCCTGCCGCCAACAGCTCTGGTCGCCATTTCAATGAACTCCGTCTGAATCCGATAGCCCACGCCCAGACGATCGCCAGGTTCATAACCATCTCGCCGTTGAACGCCAGATTTTTAAAGCTCGCCCAAGGTTGAAACACGCTGTAGAACAGCGCAGCGATCAGGCCCGTTTCGCGATCGAACAGTTGTTTTGCGATTACATATAGCCCGGCCATCGTAGCGAGGGTCCAGATTAGCGAGAGTATGTGCAGCGCCTTCCAATTGTACTCTCCGGCGACTTTGAAGGCCGCCGCATATGTCCAGAACAGCAGCGGCGGCTTGCGATCCACCGCGTCAATGTAGGGACGGCCTCCGTCGACGATTTCGTTCGCTATTACAGAATATCCCGCCTCATCATCAATCGGCAATGGATGCAAAAGAGACGGAAGGCGAATCGCGATAGTGAGGAGGATTATCCCAAGAGCGGCGAAGCGAAATTGGCGCGATCTACGAGTTGGCACACTCATCATTCCGCAGATTAATTTCCCGATGTGCTCTTGTTAAGAGAATCGTAAATGCGCGTAACTTCTTTAAAAACATCATCAACTGTGATTGCTTGCATGCAAAGATTGTTGTGGCAGACCGATTGCCGGTTGTTGTACGCATTCACGCACGGACTGCACGCGATGCCCGCCCACAAGGCGGTTGCGTTTGGCGAGCGCGCGGCAAATAGTGCCGGTGTCTCCGGCCCGAACAACGTGACGACACGAATCGTTGTCATCGACGCAAAATGAGCCGGGCCACTGTCATTCGTAACCAAAATCGCACTACGGGTGTAAAGGACGAGCGCTTGCCGCAGGGTCGTTTTCCCGGCAAGCCGGATGACGCGGTCAGAACCAACCTTGTCTGCAAGCTGGTTATTGGGCACGGCTTCGCTCGGCGCACCGGTAAATCCGACAAACAACTCCGGGTAATGTTCAAGCAGCCGCCGCGCAAGTTGGACATAACGCAGAGGCGGCCAACGCCTTAGCGGCAGCAAGTCGCTCGCGTTCGGGTTGAGCAGGATGAGTGGCGCAGAACCGATACGACGATTTTCGCGCTGTAGCAGGGTGTTGATTTCAGCAACTTCAGACGGAGCGGGCCTAAATCTTGCAAGTGGCCGGTTTGCAGGGGGCGTAAAGTCGAACGTCGGGAGCACCGCCGGATCGCGGGTCAACGCTTCAACCATCGCTTCAAACATCTGACTTGTATGGAGATGAGGATTGTATGAAAGCCGATGCGTCATTAAGTCGCCACGGTACGGTCCGTCGCCAAAAAAAGTATGAAAGCCAACGCGTGATTTGGCGCCGGTCATAAACGTCAATATCGCGGAGAAACGTGTCAGAAACTCCATATCAACGACCGCGTCGACGCCGATTTTCCGTACCTGCAGCACCGCCCGTAGCGCACCAGTCGCGAGTCCGAAAAGACTCTTCGTCGCGATTGTTATCACATTTCCATCGGGAATAATTTCCATCGCGTCGAGAATGAAGCGATTATCTTCGAATACGACGAAGTAAACGTTTTCACGTCCAACCATTTCGATCGCACGCAGAATTGCCGGATCGGCGAGAACGGTTGAGCCTTGCTCCGCGAACTTGACGAAGAGAATGCGCTGAACTTGACTGGGGCCTCGCCGCCCCGCGGATTCAAAGATTCTTCTGAGAAGGGTTAAGAAGGCACAAAGCGGCGCACCAAACCAGCGATCGGTCCGTTGCAAAGTTAAAACCCCACGATGAGCTGAAACAGGCGTTCGCAACAGCGTGCGCCTCCACAGCGCCATCATCAATACTTTCGACCACTGTTTCAGAATTGGAGAGCGCGGCCTGGAGAGTTTCATTCGATTCTGCGCTGGCGATGTCGGTTGTGATTACGAGGCGGCCTTGCGCGCGACGAACAGGCCGAAAGCCATCGCGCCGGTGGCGTAGGCTTCGCTCATCAGCGGAAACGATTTCAAGAACCGCCGCGTTGGCGCATCGGTGAACGGGGTGAGCCACCGCATCGGCCAGCGTTGTGCCATGCGAGAGCAATGTTCCCAAGTAGGCGCGATTTTCGCGGTGATGTCCTCCGCTGTTTGGACACTCAACCCGGCGCGACGCATCCAATCGACGTATTGATCAAGCGTATCAAGGCTCGCGCTCAGCATCGCGCGACCAATTGCCTCGACTAATTTCCGTTGATCAGGAGCGGTTGATTCCTTTCCCCGCAACCAGGCGCAGACCGCAAGCACTCCGCTGCGTTTCAGCGCGAGAGCACAGCGCTCGAAAAAGTTTGGCTTATCACGAAAATGCTCGCTGCTTTCCATGATCCAAATCGCGTCCGCGCTCTCAGGCTGCGGTGCCCAAACATTCGCGTCACCGACCAAAAATCGGACGCGGTCATCAAGTCGTTTCGCGCGCGCTCGCTTCGTTGCCATTCGCGCTTGAACCGGGCTGATTGTCAATCCAGTAACACGGCAATTGTACTGCTTCAGCCAACCAAAAGGCCGAGCCGCCGAGTCCGGAGCCAATGTCCAGCACGATTGCACCGCGCGGAATTGTCGCTGTCTGAGCCATTTTTTCCATCAATTTGATTTGTGCACGCCCGATTGATTCGCCATTTTCCCAATAACCGTGATGCAGATGCTCGCCCCACAACAGCCGGTAAAAGATTGACAATCGATCGTAGTGCTTGCGGATTTGGCGAAGATCGACATCGAATTGCGGCGAACGCCCTATGATAGTGTCAGTGCTCATTGTGTGGACGAAGTGAGGCGATTTAGTTCGAGCGAATAGAGATGATTATCGGGGAAACGATTGTGCAACTCCGACAGAATTTCGCGCGCCTTGTCCTTTTGATTGTCGCGCAAGGCGGCGACAGCGAGCAATAACTTGGCGAACGGCTCCAGATAATAGCCATGAAGCGCCGTGCTCTGCAGATTCTGCAGTCCTTTCTCGCGATCGACCTCAGAGCCGGTCAATCGCAGCAGAATACGGAACGCGATTGGCTTGAGGCTGAGCAGATAATTTTCAACTCCCGGCCCGAGATAAGCGTCGAAGGCTTCCGGGTCAGCATGCATGAGCCGTTCCGCGTAAACGCGGCCGGCCTTGGTGTAGCTCAACGCGCGAACGCCCTGCCCACTGATCAGCGCGACGTAATCTGCGCGCAGGCCGTGCGTGAGTGTCTTAACAAATAGCGAGCGCGCATCATCTCTCGATTGTTGCAGCGCTAGATCGGCGAGGCGGTCGGCTTCAGCAATACATTGATCGAATGAAGTCTTGATCGCGGGATCCGGATCGAAAGTCCTACGATTTTTGAATTGCTCGTCCTCAACGAAAAGCTGGGATTCGAGCACTCCAAGCCGGGTCAACTCTGAAAACAAATACGCGCCGGCGTCGGATGCTGGACCGAGAGGATCTTGCGGATGCGTTTCCCGCCAGCGTTTCAGGATTTCATGCGCCTGAGCGAACTTGAGATCATACATTTGCAGCCATGCTTGATAGACCTCCTCCGATTTGAGATCGGAATCACCGGCTATGACTAACCCGCTTGAAGCAGCAAAGAACAAGAAAACCGCCGTAAACTTTGCCATGGTTAAGTCCGGTAGGAGTAGACTCTTCTCAAGTTGCGTTCGATGAGCTTCGCTGGAACCATGCGAGTCACCATCTGCCGCCCTGTCACGAACAGCGCATTCTGCCATTGTCCAATATGACCCATCAAAAGCGATCGCTGCTGAATGTGCCTTGTCCTGTTAAATCGCAGTGACTCATAACGACGAAGCGCGCCTTGAAGAGAAGCTTCTCTTTCGACGCATTTGGCGAGAACGAGTGCATCTTCGAGTGCCATACAGCCTCCTTGGCCAAGATTCGGAGTACAGGGATGCGCAGCGTCTCCAAGTAACGTGACCATTCCTATACCCCAGCGCCGGAGAGGCGCACAATCACGCGCCCCGTTCTTTAGAATTTCGCCTTCGTCAGTCGTCTCGAGAAAATCTGCGATTGGCTCATGCCATCCAGCGAACAACTTTTGAAGTTCCCTTTTTCGTCCGCAATGCGCGTCGAGATGCTCCGAAGGCACATTCGCTGTGGCGTACCATGTGAATCTTCGATGGCCGGTGTTAAGAATTCCGAAACGTTTCCCTGTTCCCCAAGACTCGCTATTGCACCCGGGCGTAATCGCAGCGCCATCGTATCGCGCTAGCCCCCGCCACACCGTGTAACCTCGATAAATGGGATCCGAAATCCCAAAGAGTTCAGACCGGACTCGAGACCGAATCCCATCTGCTCCGACGACGGCGTCATGCTCTTCCATGCGACCATCCTTAAAATAGAGTCGGACCTTGTCGTTGTGCTGTCTTAATCTCTGCAGCTCGCAGCTCAAACGGAGGCACTCCTGCGGCAAAGCAGTCAATAGGATTGAAAGAAGATCCGCCCGACGCATGCAAACAGCGGGAACTTCAAAGTTTCCCAGCGCAATGGTCATTAGAATTTCGCCACTGCTCGTTCGAACTAGAAAATGCGTATTTCGCCCACTACGCGCTAGCACTTCTTCGAGAAGGCCTAGCTCCTGCAAAACCCGGGTAGCATTCGGCCAAAGCATCATACCTGCACCTACCTCGCGGAGCAGCTCCACTCTTTCGTAAACCGACACATCAATGCCAATTCGATGAAGCGCTACGGCCGCAGCAACCCCACCAATTCCTCCTCCGACAATCCCAATACTTTTGGCGTCCACGTTTTGATGACTAGAACAAAATCGAAATATCCGGTCTACGGCTTACCCATGGCGTAATCACTCGGCAGGACAAACGAGAAGCGGAAGGCGGTTTTTACGTTCCGGCCAACCGTGAGAACCATCTCTCTAATTTGCGGCAACCCGTGCTTCATAGTGTCCACGGTGGTTTCGCCGGCAACAATGACCCGGTCGTTCTCTCGCCAACCCTGTGCAGTACCAGAGAGCGGCTGTTTTACGCCGTTGAGAGTGAGCGTGCCGAATACTGCGAACTTCGCTGGCTGCGCAGGATTTGCTGTCTTGTAATCGCCTGACAGAACTTTGACCCTCTCCAGTTGAAATGTGGCCTCGGGATACGCCTTGATATTGAGCCAAGTGCGCATGTTCTGATCGCGCTGTTCATGAAAGGTGGTCAAAGCGGCCATCTTGAAATGCAATGTCGCCCTTTGAATCGGGGGGACCGCCTCCCGTTCGATTACCGCATTGCCCTCGAACTCTTTTGCCTCGCCGCGGAAACTGTGAAGGAATGCTTCGCCAGTGAAGGTTAAGTGAACTGCCCTTTGGGTCGAGCCGCAACGTCTCTCCGTGAACAGCTGAACCAGCGAGACAAGTTAACAGTAACGCAGTGGCACCAAGTCGAGGGCTGATCATAACCGGCAGTCGCAAGCGCACGACCAACTCGTAACCTTGGCAGTTAAACGGAAGCTGACGTGATGCTGAATTTTCCTTCAGTTTGGCCCCTTGGGCGGATAACGGCCATGGGAAACTCAAGAACCTGGCATAACGCTGAAGGACTGTCTGATCCCTCACAGGAGGTCGGGCGGTGAAAAAAAGATAAAGTGATAGAACGGAATAAGCCTATCTGTTCAGCTGCCCTTGCCAGTTCCTTCAACTAGTCGAGACAAGGAACATCCGATCGCCTGCCGAAGTCGTTGGATGGTCTCCCGTCGAATGTTGAGCTCGCCGGCCTCTATCTTGCAAATCGTACGGGCATTTAAACCGGTTAACAGAGCGAGCTTCTGCTGACTAATCGAACGCGCCACTCGTTCCCGGCGAACATTGCCGCCTAGAATTTTCAGCGCAGTCTCGTCTCCACAGTCGCGAAATTGCGATAACGGTAGGTTTGTCGACATGTGCATGACCATCCTTTAACCGCAGGCATTAAATGGAAGCTGAAACGACGCTGAATTTTTTTTCAGTTTGCCCTCGGTGCGGAAAACGATGCGTGGGCGAGTGCAGCCGCTCGATTCGTGATTCGAGTCCGCCTACTACGAAACCGGCAAGACAAACGTCTCGCCGATTTCGCTGAGAGCAAAGCGTTCTGGCGTTTTGTGCAGGGCCAACTTGAAACGTTCGATCGGTTCTCGGAACGGTTCGAAGCTCAGTCGGAAAGTTTGATGGTGTACTGGCATGATGAACTGCGCGTTAGCATCATTGGCCATTTGCACCGCTTGTTCCGGATTGCAATAAGTCCGGATCCACGGGTTGTAACACCCAATCGACATGATCGCTAAATCGACACGCCCGTAGCTGCGCAAATCCAGAAAGCTTTCCGTCCTGGCGGTGTCTCCGCTGAAAACAATCCGGCGTCCGTATCTCTCGAAAATGTAACCGTTGAACCCGCGGTAACTGTCACGTTGCATGCGCGCTCCCCAATGCTTTACGGGAAAAGCTGCAATATCGATATTTTCGGAGGCGTACTAATTGACTTTTTTTCTCCCCAGCGCAGTTCAGTCACGTCTCGCAGTCGTGACCAACGGAGCAGATCCTCTGTGCAAGGCGCGGTCACTACTTTGGTGGAAGAATCAAACTGATGAAGCGTTCGCAAGTCGAAGTGATCGAAGTGCGCATGTGAAAGAACGATAAGATCGATCTTGGGCAACTCATTTGCCACCAGGGCCGGCGCCGTTAGGCGCTTTGGTCCAAATGTAACCCCCGGCCATCGAATCCCAATACGTGGGAAAAGCACCGGGTCGATGAGGATGTTGACGCCGAAGAAGTTGACCAGAACAGTCGCGTGCCCGAGCCATGCCGCCGTAAGTCGCTCGCAACTCCATTTCGCAGGTTTCGGCTTGATTAGGGTTGGAGCAATCGGTTGCCTGCTGTTGTATATCGCATCGCACCAAAGGCGTGCTGTCCATTGGCGCACGCGCGAGCTGCGAAAGCTTGGTTGTCGAGACGCTAGCTCAAACGATTTCTTCCGACTCACCGTGTGTCGAGCTTTCGGCCTTTTCCCACCGGAGAGACGGCGTTGGTACAAGCTCGTCCGTATCGTGCTTCTGCTTTGCGATAACTGGGAGTTCGAAGGATACGCGAAGTCCCGGCCCCGGCTGGCGATTCTCAGCGCGAATGCTGCCCTCGTGGATCTCGATCACGCTGCGACAAATAGCGAGGCCGAGACCGGTCCCCACGTCGTCGTGTGAAACATGCTCGCCAGCCAGACGAACCCGGATGAAAGGTTCGAAGATTCTTTGCAAGTCCGGTGCCGGTAAACCGGGCCCAGTATCCTCCATTTTCACTTTCCAGCACCCATCATCCCGCCATGATGCGATTGTGATAGAGCCTCCGGTCGGAGTCACGCGCAGCGCGTTGCTCAGCAGATTCAAAAGGACTTGGCGAAGCAACGTTGCATCAAAAATGCCTGGTAAGCTCTCATTTCGCGTGACTTCAAGGGAGATGCTCTGATCTTCGCAGAGGATCTGCGCGTCCTCGCAGAAATGTTGAATGAAATCGGCCGTGTTCTGTGACTTAAGGTTAGGGCGGATACCACGGACTTCCGACTTGGCAAGGAAGAGCAACTTCTCAATCACGGAGCTTAGTCTATTGATGCTTTCGAGTTGCTGTTGAATTATCTCCTGTTGACTTGGAGGCAGGTTTCCTTGTAGGAGAAGTTTTTCTGATTGAAGCCGCATTACGGAAAGTGGCGTCTTCAACTCGTGCGAGGCATCGCCGGCAAAACGCCACAGCCGGTTAAAGGAAACTTCCAAACGGTCGAACATTCGATTGAGCAGGCGCGCCAAGGCTGTAATCTCATCGTTGGCGCTGTCCGTAGGAATGCGCGCGCTCAGGTTATCCGCGTTGATTCCTTCAGCGGTTCGCTGGATGCGTTGAATGGGGTCCAACGCCAGGCGACTCAAGCGGTGACCGAAAAAGATACTCAGGGCCGCAGCAACCCCTGAAACAAGCAAGCCGGCCTTAAGATAATAGCTAGAGAAATGCTCAATGCTGCGCAACGACGTTGCGATCTGAACGTTGAACTCGCCCTCCGGGAACTGCCCAACTCGGACGACTCCGAGCCGCGAGGTCGCGGTGGTCCAGTTCGTCTCGCCGCGCGGATTCGGTTCTAAAACAACAGTGCGCATGTTGGGGGATCGAAAGAGCACCTTGCCATTTCTCCGTACTTGAAAAAAATAAAGCTGCGCGTCGATCTCCGCGTGCTCGGCCACTCGTCGCAAAAAATCACCTTCCACAATCGGCGCGTGTTGAGCTTCAACTCGGTCGCGAATCTCGCGAAACTCGGCGTTGTTCAGGAGATCGATTCCGTGGATCAACTCATCGCGCAGAAGCCAGTAGCCAATGATCATTGTCGAAATGACCGTGCACATCACAACGAGCGCATAGTAGTAGGTCAAACGCGATCCGAGTGACTTCATATCAGCTGATAGCCAACTCCGCGCAATGTCTTGAACCAAGGTTTGTCTGCAGGCGTCTCCAGTTTCATGCGCAGGCGGCGCATATAGACGTCAAGAAGGTTAGTGTCAGCATCGAAATAGGAATCCCAAACTTTTTCCGCGATCATCGTTCGGGAGAGCACCCGGCCAGGATTCTGCATGAACAGTTCGAGCAACGCGAACTCTCGCGCAGTCAACTCGATCGTTTGACCGTTTCGTTGCACGCTTCGTGAAAGCAGATCGAGCTTGAGACCACGATGCTTGAATACCGTGGCTTTCTTCCCGCCGTGCCGACGCAGGAGCGAGCGAACGCGGGCGAGGAGTTCCTCGAAGCTAAATGGTTTTGCCAGGTAGTCGTCCGCGCCCAAGTTCAGTCCGGTGATCCGATCGTGAACAGCATCGCGCGCGCTCAAAATCAGCACGGGCTGGTCAAAACCCGTAGCGCGCCATTCGCGCAACAGATCTAAGCCATCGCCATCCGGCAGACTGAGATCAAGAATTACCGCGTCAAACGGGCCTTTTGCCAGCGTGTCGTTAGCTTCCTTGCAAGAGCGAACCCAAGTAGAGACGTAGGCCACCTGCTCCAGGCCGCGCTCAACAAAATGACCGACTCGCGGCTCGTCTTCCACGATTAGAATTTTCATCGCTTCACGCGGGCAATATGCAGTATTCGCCGTATTTCTGCACGACAACAGATTAGGCGACGATCAGCAGGCTGCAAAGCGATTGAATTTATACCGGATGGAGACGGTTAGGAGCTTCCGATCCATGTTCCAACTAAAAACAGCAAAACTTCTCCGACTTTGGCCTCAAAGCCCTGAGCGCGTAACGCGCGCGCGAAGGCTCTGCCTTAGCAATTCACGGTTAGTTTCTACGGTCTGAAAAATTTTGGCGGTCCGAGCAGTCGATTGTAGCGTCGAGCCGATATGAGCGCGAATGTTAGTTTAGGCGTGTGCTGCTTGGAGCATGTTTCTGGCTAAAAATGAATCAAGCCGCTCTTTGTCACGATGTATAACGTCGAAATCGCCCAAGGCAATGACCGGCTTCGCAAGGAGTCAGCAAGCGCGATGGAAGCTGCGCTCGATGTTGCGCCGCCGGTAGTCGACGCACCGGCGCGAGTAGACGAAACCGGAGTGGAGCTAAAGCGCGGTGCTTTCCTCAACACGATTGCGATGTTGGCGTCGAATTTCCGCGGCATCTTCACATTTCTCGTCGCCCGACTGCTGGGGCCGGCGGCGCTTGGCATATTTTCCGTTGCCTGGTCCACCACTGACATCATCAGCAAGATCGGGGTTCTTGGTCTCGACAATGCAATCACCACGTTCATCGCACGCTCTGAAGCTGTTGGGAACCGGGCGCGAAGCAAAGCGCTGTTTCGAATCGCCGTAGTGCTGGGGGTTGCGCAGTCCATTGTCACTGCTGTCATTGTGATTGTGGCGCTCCGTTTTTTAAATGGCCGGCTCCACGTGCAGCCGCAAATGGTTTCCGCGCTCACACTGGTTCTTTGTGCTATGCCCGGTCTGGCTCTTTATCGCATCTGCACCGCCATCTCGCGTGGAATGAAAGTGATGCAGCACGACATTTACTCTCGTGGGATCGCCGAGCCCGTTGCAACGACGCTGGCGTTTTTGCTTGCGATTACTGTCGGCTTCAATGCTTCCTCGCCGGAGGTCGCTGCGATCCTCGGAACGGCAGTCTCAGGAATTACGGCACTTGTGCTGGCCTCGTCGTTATTCCGCCATGACCCTGCGCACGGGTCTGTCATCTCGCCTTTCGGTGAAGCAAAGTCTCTGATCGCGTACGCGGCGCCCATCAGCGTTTATCAGCTGATCAACGCGTTCATCGCCCGGCTGGATCTGCTCCTACTCGGTTATTTTGTTGGGCGCGCGCCCGGTGTCACGCTTGCAACCGTTGGCGTTTACAGTGCGGTGATCGGTACCGCCAACGGCCTGCGAAAGGTAAACCAGGCATTTAATCCGATTTTCGCGCCGGTCGTGGCCGGTATGACTGCTACGGGCGACCACCACATAGCGTCGGCAACTTACGCGCGGCTCGCTCAGTGGATGCTCTGGATTTTGTTGCCGCTCGTTGCGGTTCTATCGCTCGCGGGCAGCACCATTCTGCTCATTTACGGCCCGGCATTTTGGCAAGGCGGCCGATGGCTGGGGATCGTTGCTCTGGCCAGTGCTACCAATGCCTTTGTTTCGTTGGGCGAGACAGTTATCATGGTGCAACGTCCGCATTTGAATCTTCTGCATTCGTCGATCACATGCGTGGTCGCGTTTGCCGGGCTGTTCTGGTTGATTCCACGCTTTGGACCATTGGGCGCAGCAGTGGGCATTCTCCTGCCTTATGTTGTCCAAGGGATCCTGCGTTACGCGACTCTGCGATGGGTATTTCACTGGAGAGATTCGTGGAGCGACATCAGCTCTCCGCTGATCGCCGCAGGAATCGCGATTGTTCCCGCTCTGATCTGCCGAGCATTTCTAAGTGGAATTGTCGGTCAGGTCACAAGCGCTGCAGTTTTCCTCGCAGTTTTCGGTGCTCAGTGGTGGCGGCATCATATTCATCGCAAAGATAAGGGGCGTTAGCGCGAAGCGAACACGTCCCAGCTATCGCGGAAGAAGGCGATTGTCTCGTTGTTGTTATATTGCCGCCCATTGGGAACGTCGTGCAGCGATAAAGTCCGCCGCTGTCGCCAGACGCTCCGCATCATGGCCGACGTTGGCACAACATATCTTTTCACGCCCCTGCGACTGAGCCACCCACTGATCCAGATGTCATCCATGTAAAACGCTCCGTTGGGAGCGCTGGAATAATCCCAAAGTGATTCGTCGAAGAACCTCGGTTGAATTAAGTAACTTCCACATCCTGTCATTACCGCTGCGGCTTGCGGTTGGCGAACCTCGCTTCCACGAATCATTTTGGCATCACGCCAGTCCAGACTTCGCGGCATTGCGGCACCGCGAAAGCAAATTGCCGCTTGGGGCAATTGCTTGCTGTAGTAAAGATACGTTTCCAGCGCATCCCGCGGATAAACGCGATCATCGTCCACGACCATGACCAAGGTATCTCCACGGCCAGCCGCTAACTCTTCTCGCACGATGGGGATAAATTTTGCAGCTGGTCCCCAATCCCTGCGACAATGCAGAATGCGCAGTCGCGGCAAACGCGAAACATATTCTGGTACTTCATAAGGTCGTTGTTCCCGAATCGAAAACTCTGGAATCGTGAGCACGATCTCATCCGGCGGCCGCGTCTGCCTCAGAAGAGAGCGAACCGTCGGCGCGAGATTGTCGATCCGTGCCGGCACCGTTGTGAGCGAAGCAATGACCCGGCGATGGTTTGATTTTTCCCCGCGCGCTAACGTTTCGCGGATGAAACGGACTTGTTGCCGACGCGTCCTAACATTTCTTATGAAAGGAAACAGACGCTTCAGACCCAGCGCGCTCAGGATCACAAGAACAAACGAAATTAGCGGCCACATCTGGACAAAGTCGACATCTCGAAGTTGCAGGAGTTCTTTAACATGGGGCAAAGACGCAGGAACTCTTGCATCTAAACGATAGTTAAAATAGGAATCAATCCCGTTGCAACGCATGTACTGTGTCGCCGGGACGCGAAACAAATTGTCGAAATCGTGAAGAGAGTTTTTCTCACTGGTGCGAGTTCAGGTATTGGTCTGGCCATCGCAAAGCTATTCGTCGCTGAGGGTCACGAAGTCTGGGGCACATCCCGCAATTTGGAGCGACTCCCAAAAACGCCACGATTGCATCCGATTCGTCTCGACCTAACCGATCGGGATTCGATCCAGGAGGCATTCAACTCCGCGCTCGCCGAAGCTGGTTACTTCGAGGTTTTGATCAACAACGCCGGAGCCGGCCACTTTGGCCCTGCTGAGTTGCTTTCCATGGAAACGATTGCTAACCAGTTTCAAATTCTGGTTTTTGGTCAAATCCAATTGATGCAGCTCGCACTTCATCACATGCAGACGCGCGGAGAAGGGTTGATCATTAACGTCTCTTCGCTGGCTTCTCGGCTTCCAGTGCCGTTTATGGCGGCTTACAACGCCGCAAAAGCAGCCTTGGCATCCTTTACCATGTCGATCCAGCTTGAGTTAGGCGATTCGGGTGTGCGGATTGTCGATCTTCAACCGGGCGATATTTCCACGGAATTTAACCAGAGCGTGACCCAGAGCGCGAAAGCCGATCATTACGACGCAAAGATCGCCAAAACATGGGAAATTGTCGAGCGCACCATGAAAAACGCGCCAGGCCCAGACCTCGTCGCGCGGCAGGTTCTCAAGTTGGTCAACACAATGCAGCCGCCACCGCGGATAACGGTGGGCGATATGTTCGAATCCAAAATTGCGCCGATGATTTTCAGGTTTCTTCCACAGCGCGTCCGCCTCTGGGGCCTGAAAAGATATTACAAATTGTGACTCTTCCTCTTCCTCCTGCTCCTGCTCTTCCTCGACCGCGTCACTCCCAGATATGAGTCTCATCTCCGAAGCAGTGATTTTGATGGCCGGCAAGGGCTCCCGCCTTCGCCAAGGCTACGGCGGACAAGCCGGCGGGCAGGCGCGTCTGCGAGGCTCGAGTAAGACTTTTCTGAAACCGTTCGTCCTGGTGCTTGGTCGTCCCTTGATTTCGCACACTTTGGAAACCTTGATGTGCGCGAAAATCAAAACCGTTCATTTCGTGGTGGGCTATGAAAGCGAACGCATGATTGCGCAGGTCAAGCAGCTTATTCCTTCCGGCGTGAACGTCTCCTTCGTCGAAAATCGCGATTGGCGAAAACAGAATGGCATCTCGCTTCTTGCCGCCGCCGGCAAAGTCGGCGCACCGTTTCTCCTCACGATGAGTGATCATCTTTTCGACGAAGCGGTGGTCGGTCGATTGCTTGATAATTTTGATCCCGATGTTCTCAATATCGCAGTAGATCGAAAGCTCGATTCGATTTTCGATTTACATGATGCGATGAAACTCCAAACGCGGGGAAACAGGGTTACCGGGATCGGGAAAGATCTGCCGGATTACGACGCGATCGATACCGGTTTGTTCGTTTGCCCGCTACAAATCTTCGATTATCTCGACCGAGCGAAGTCCGACAACAGCGAGAACGATTGCAGCCTGGCCGACGCAGTCCGATTGATGGCCGGCGACGATAAAGTCCGGGCCATCGATATAGGTAAGAGCTGGTGGCAGGATGTAGATACCCCGCGAATGCTGGAACACGCCGAGGAAGAGATGACCCGGCGCGCGTTACATTCAGTCAAGTAAGATCCGACGTTATTTCTGGCTAGGAGCCGACATCATAGTCAGGCTCGTCCACAACGACGTCGCCATTGGCAACGCCGAACCTGATCGCGGCAATCGCGCTGAGAACCACGCTCGCTGCCGCAACGATTGTCCAAAGATTAAGAATCCAGTGGGCGCGGCCGACGAGCGCCAGGATGAAGAAAACGAAGAGAGCCATGTCTCGTTTGGTCAGTTGGAAAAGCCACCACACAAAGCGTTCCCCGAGATCGATCAAACCGGAATGCTCGATCATTCCGTGGTGTCTTGCATAAAAGGACTCATTTAACGCAGACGAATCTGCCCACATTCCGCCGGGGCTATATCGTAGAAGCCATTCGTTGGTAGTAATCAGGGCAGCACAAATGATCCCTTCACTCCAATGATTGAGTCCCCACCCAAGCGCCAGAACGTAGAGTAGGCTTGCCAGAAAATCGCAAAAGTTGTCCAGACGTTCCCCGAATTTTGATTCCAAATTTTTGGCGCGCGCAATCTCGCCGTCGCAACCATCGAGAATACTGAACACCTGAAAAACAGCCGCGCCAATGACGACGCTGAGGTAGTCGCCCCGCGTCAGGAACACGCTTGCGACCACCGACAGCACAAAAATCGCTATCGTGCATGCGTTCGGGCGAATCGGGAGCTTGAGAAGAACAGGCGTGATGCGGCGCGAAATCGGTCGATTCAAAAACCGCGAAACGAAACCGTCTTGGGGCTTGCTCATTAGCTCAACATCCTTCTAAAAATTCAGGATTGATCTGATACTCTTCTAACTTTGCAGGTCGCACAGGGCGAGTCAAAACTTCGCGCTACGGAATCGATCTGCTGTATATGCGATAAGTTTTGTATCGGTGCGCGCCGATCGCTTCGAGGAAACGGTTGATCATGAAATTGTCTTCCAGCGTCATGCTCAGTTCGCCGGTGATCCCGCGTTTGACCATTGTTTCTTCGATCACCCGCAGCACCAGCATTTCGGCGATTCCGGCGCGGCGGTATTTTTCAATTACGCCGAGAGCGATAAGGCGACCCTTTCGGATACGCTTCTTGTAGAACAGCAATTTGATCAGACCGATCGGCAAACCCAAATCGTGTCAGCCGGCCGTTGAGATCGCGCAGGACCACATTGATGTCCGGCACACCCAGCGCGAACCCGACCGGCTCATTCCCGTTCTCGGCGATCCAGGCAAACTTCGGCAGGAGCAGCGGCTTCAGTTCTTTGGTCATAAATTCAATCTCCGCTTCTGTGAATGGCACAAAGCCCCAGTTCTTTTCCCATGCCTGGTTGTAAATTTCACGGAGCCGTCTGCTTTCATCCCGCAGATTTTTGAGATTCGCGGGACGAAAAGTGACAGGGCAATGCCTGTGAACGCGAATAGCGAGCCGTCGCAATTGCGCCACCGCTTTTGACGGATCGGCAAACCACCACGCGTACCAATCTTTTGTTTTTGCGAATCCGCAGCTCTCAATCAACTGCTGGTAATACGGCGGATTGTGCGCGGTCAATATGGTGGGCGGAAACTGGAATCCATCGATCAACAGGCCGCAGACGTAATTGGTTGAATAATCGATCGGCCCCATCATCTCAGTCCGCCCTTTTCTGCGAAGCCAACTCGCCGCAGCTTCAAACAGCGCAGCAGCTACATCGTGATCGTCGATGGATTCAAACAGGCCAAAGCAGCCGACGTTCGATTGGTGCAGCGAATTGTAATTCGGATCATCGCTCGCCATGATTCGGCCGACGATTTTGCCGTTTTTCCGAGCCAGGAACAATGCGGCGTCGCCATGTTGGTAAAACGGATGCCGCTTCCGATCGAGGAACGCTTTCCGTTCGATGATTAACGGCGGCACCCACGCAGGATCATTAGAATAAATTTGCCACGGAAATTTGATGAACGCGCTGCGCTCCCGGCGCGTGATTACTTCTGAAACTTCAATATCCGACACAAATGGCTTCGCCTCGTTAGATCGTTGAACTGTTGAAGCGCAGATCCTATTTAACGTTGTAACGGTTTAACGAATCACGCTGGTTCACCGGTCCGATTCACGCCAAGTCTCTCCATTTGAGAGCAACTTCTTGCATCGATTCGGCCATGGTTTCCTCACGGAAAATCAAATAAACGAACAGCAAATTAAGGGGGATAAGTTCGAACCAGAAAAAATAAATCGGCTGGCCTATGAGCAGGAGCACAAACAAAACCAGCATTCGTGTGTTAGTCATGAGTAACCCCCACCACTTCAGCATCGGACCAGCCAGGTTTCGATAACGCGCTTGTAACCAGCCTGGGATCTGACCATGGAACAGATCGCCTGCTGTATCCCGCAGTTTTTTCAGATGAGGCGCCAGCATTTCCTGTTGGCGAGTGAAATTCAAATACAGCGCAAGCAGAAGTTTGTCCCACGGTTTTTGATGCCAGCCGAAAGTCTGATACTCGGATCGGACTCCAGATGAGGAGTCCAATTCCGCGCGCGCTCCGGTTGCTGCAAAGTAAAGGTAGGTACTTCGGTAATAATCAGCCGCCGCTCCTTGCAAGGCGTGACTGATTCCCGCGGCAAGAGCAAGAAGCCAAATCGCTGGAGAGGGATCTTCGAAGAAACATCGGAGAGTCAAATGCACGTAAATGCTCGCGAACACCAAATGATCCACCACACTGTCAATAATGCGGCCCTTGCGGGTTTCCCTCTGAGTTAAGCGCGCGAGCTGACCGTCCGCATTGTCGAGCGCATTTGCGCAGACATGGAGCAACATGCCCACAATGTTGACGCGCAAATCTCGATAGTAATAAAGGTGTCCCGCGACGACGCCGCAGATTCCGCCGAGCAATGTCACAGCGGCGGGCGTCATCTTGAGTTGCTCGAAAAACTCGGCCAACCGCAACCCG
Source organism: uncultured Verrucomicrobiae bacterium (assembly GCA_963840305.1). GTDB lineage: Bacteria > Verrucomicrobiota > Verrucomicrobiia > Chthoniobacterales > UBA10450 > Udaeobacter. Next base: position 255,856 of record CAWIYE010000009.1, on the reverse strand, counting down.
ATCGGCCTGTAAAAATACAGATCGAGAAGTCCCCTCCACCTCGCGCGCTTTGTAGCTGGCTGCGACGCGCGACGATGGCGTCTCTGTGTGTTGCAGCATCAGGTCACGTCCACCGTCTTCGAGCTCAACCCACCGAGGGATCAGGCGCTCTGCTTTTGTAGCACCGCCGGGACGAGTGTGTCGGCGAGAATGTTCAACGCTTCGTCCAAGTCAGCGCGCGTATGCTTGGCGGTCACGCAGGCACGGAAACAGATTCGATTTTGCGGGACAGCCGGATAATCCACTGGAGCAACCCAAAGCCCGCGCCGCCGAAGTTCGTGCCCCAGCCGATACATGCGCTCGCGATCACCGATGACGATGGGCATTACATAAGTTGTCGAGGCTCCTGTGTCGAGGCCGAGACCTTGAAGTTGCGCGTGAAAGTAATCCGCATTTTCCCAAAGTTGCGCGCGCAGTTCCGGCTGACTGGTGCCGAGCTCGAGCGCCTTCAGAATGGCCGCGATCACCACTGGCGGCAGCGCACAGGAGTAAACATAAGGATGCGCGTACAAACGCAGATATTGCAGTGTCTCCTTCGAGCCCGCGACAAAGCCGCCCAGCGCGCCGAACGCTTTGGAGAACGTTCCATAAACGAGTGGAACGCGATCTTCCACGCCGAAGTGCTCGGCTGCCCCTCGGCCGTGTTCGCCGCAGCCGAGCATGGAATGCGCTTCGTCAATGAAAACACTGGCGCCATGAGATTCCGCGACAGCAATTAACTCCGTCAGGTTACCAAAATCGCCGTCCATGGAATAAATGCCTTCGACAATCACGAGCCGGCGCCGCGCTTTTTGACGGGTCAATGCCACATCAAGCGACGCTGGATTGTTGTGCTCGAACTTCTCAGTTCGGCAGCGAGAAAGGACGGCGCCATCGCGAAGACTAAGGTGCGAGCGGTTGTCCAGAAGGGCCACGTCGCTTTTGCGAAGCAGCCCGGAGATCGTGCCCAGCGCGCCGCCAAATCCGCTGTTGAAAAGCATCGCGTCCTCGCGTTTGAGAAATTTTGCGACGCGCCGTTCAAGTTCCCGATGCAGATCGGTCATTCCTGAAAGCATCGGTGAACCGCACGCCCCCATACCGTGCGTCCTCAGCGCCTCATGTGCGGCGGCCAGCACTTCAGGGTGATTGGCAAGGCCGAGATAATTGTAAGAGCAGAGATTAATGACCGGCCGCGGTTTCCCGCCGTAATTAATAACTGTGCGTGCATCTGCACTGGCAAGCAGCTCGGGCTCATATAACTCAGCCGCCCATGCGCCACGGCGCACCCACTCTGTAAAGCTGGCCGGAGCTTGCAGCGGGTCGTTGCTTTCGCCCGCCAGGAAATTACTCAGACTAAATTTTGTCAGGTCGTCGTTCATCGAACTGTGCATTGCCTTACGTTCGCCCACCTTTCCGGGAACGCTCTTCCCCAGCAAAACTGACAATTTTGTACTTCACTAGATTCCTTACGAAGTTGTCCGCTGCATCTGCATACCGCGGAGTTCCGTGTCGGGGCAGCCAATCTAGCGGGGTTCGGATTTCAGGACAAGACTTTAGTACAGGCGCAGGTTTGTTCGATTTTCAGGGATACTCCTGCCTGTACAATCGCAGTGTGATTACTTTCGCGTGGTCCGAAAGACGTAGTCCCAAAGCGGCGAGCTGATGCCGTATCCCACGTGATCGTCCTTGTAATGATGGCGAAGGTGATAGTGCTTCAGCCAGAGCCACGCGCCCCGTTTCATCGGGAAATGATGCGTCGCGTAATGAAGCACATCGTAACAAACGTAACCAAAGACGAGTCCGGCAAACGCGCTCGAAGCAAAGCGCGCGAAGACTGCCAAGAACACGCCATAGAAAAAAAACGCAAGCGGCACGCTGATACTGGGCGGCATGACGAGCCTTCGTGCATCGTTTGGATAATCGTGATGCACTCCGTGAATGATGTAATGCAGCCGTTTCCCGACCCGCGTCTTGGGCTCGTAATGAAAGACGTATCGGTGGATGAGGTATTCCAGCAATGTCCAGAGCAAAACACCCAGCAGAAAAAATCCTGCGACAACCAGGAAAGATAAGTTTTGTCGCCACAGCGCCAGGTAAAGCATGCAGCCAACTACCGGCAGATATAGAACCGGCGGAGTCGCGGGGTGCACTCGCGAGAAGAATTCCATGAAATCGCTCTCGAACATTCGAACCGTCTCGTTCTTGTTCGAGACAAAGAGAGGCGGCGTGGCCACCTTCGCCGGGCTACGGCCTGCCGAGGAGAGCGCCCTTTCTTGATCCAGTTGCTCTGCCATAACTAAAAACTAATGGGCCGGCCACTGAGATCAAGATTCCCAGGCTCATCCGTTGTCATATCCATCGGCTTTGGAGAAGCGGATCCACCGTCTTTCATTCGTTCGACCCGCGAATAGAGACTGTATCGCCTGTCAAAAACGAACTGGAATAACAGCCGGCTCCATGACGAGTGATATTTCAGATTCTGATAAAACTCCGGTGCCATGGTGCGGAGCTTCGGCAAATTGTTCCATGGAATCGACGGGAGATCATGGTGCTCATTGTGATAGCCCATGTTCAGCGCAACGCGATTGATCGGCCCGTAATAACTGAACGTCTCCTGATCGAAATCATAGGTGTAATGCTCCTGGATCCAGCGCGCGCCCACCGGGTGCAGTCCGATGGAAAAGAAAAACGCGAATACGAGATACAGAAATCCGGCCCAGCCACAGAAATAGACGATCGCCACGTCGTACACGACTGCACAAGCGAGATTCGTTGAAAACCAGCGATCCCACATCGTGATCGCCTTCAGTCGCGGCGGCCGTGTCGCTTGGAAGAACGGAAAGAGCGCCAGCCAAATCGCCTTGCGATACCATTTGTTGCCCACCAGGCGCGCTTCCCAATGGTTCGCCAAGTCGGCGTCCCATTCGTAGTCGCCCTGGTGCGAGTGATGTTGCAAATGATAAACGCGAAAACCCATTGCACCCGGCATGAGGTTTGGAAGATCGGCGATGATAGCCACTGTTTTGTTCCAGCCCGGTCGACGGAAAATCAGGTTATGCGTCGCGTCGTGAATGATGACGTAATTGGAATGGTTGGCAAACGCGCCGACGCAAAACGCAATAAGCAGACTGAGCCACCAGTAACCAAATCCAAGCGTACCCATTCCATACGCGATTGCCGTCTGCAGGATCAAGATCGAGACCGCCAGAAAAGCAGTCCATGGGTTGCGCACCATCAATTGGCGAACTTCCGGATGCGCCTTGATGATCGCGCGCGCCCGCCCCGGATGCGGCTGATCAGATTCCGATTGGTAAAACGCGGACTCCATCGCCGTCCAAGGTATTGCATCACAGCCGCATCCTCAATCGCGCTTTTTATACGGCAAGGACTGCCACCTTAACAGAATTCGAATCCGCTTTGAGAAGTTCACGATGTTGCGCAATTCTAATCTCAGAGCTCGAGATGAACCTGGCCAAGGCTCATCTGTTCGCTCCCGCGTCGACGAAGCGCCTCTGCTGACAGCACTGTTCCGCGCTTACGGGTTTCGCACGAAGCCGTGAACCACGAAGTTCGCGTCCCAGAAATATCCCGTCACCGCTCCGTTTGGAGCAATGCTGAAGACGAAGACGCCCGCGCCCGCGCCCGGAACGTCGAACTCAACGATGGCGCCGTGCTTATCGCGCACAAAGCCGTGATTCACATCTGCATCGTCAACATACCATCCCGTGATCGCGCCGTTCGCGTTGATTCCAAATGGGAAGGTACCGTCGTCCGAACCCGGGACGTGACCGGCGTCCGGCGCATCGAACGTGGTGAAGGCACCATTCCTATCCCTGAGGAAACCATGACTCAGATTGTCCGCGTCGAGGTAGTTTCCCATGATGGTTCCACTGGGAGTAAAACCCCCACCTTGCGTGCCCTGACCAGGGCCTGTGCCGGAGCCCGGAACATCGAAGGTGGTAATGAAGCCGTTCCTATCACGCAGGAAACCGTGATTCGCATTGGCGCTGTCAACATACCATCCCGTGATCTCCCCATGCGGGCTGATTCCGTAGCTAAGCGTACCCTGGCCAGCTCCCGTGCCCGCGCCCGGGGCGTCGAATGTGGTGACGAAGCCGTGTTTATCGCGCAGGAAACCGTGACTCACCCCGCCCGAATCAACGTAATGTCCCGCGATCGCACCCTCGTCGTTAATTATTTCAGGACTGAAGACAAACGTACCTTGTCCGGGGCCTGTGCCCGCGCCAGGCGCATCGAAGACGGTAATCACGCCGTCCTTGGAGCGAACGTAGGCGTGGGCCGCAGTGACTGAGTCAAAGAAGAATCCCGTAATTTCCCCGGCCGGGTTTATGGAATAGGCCCGTGTCCCCTGCGGGGAGGCCGTGCCTGCACCCGGCGCGTCGAAGATGATGAAACTGCCATGCTCGGACCGGATGAAGCCGTGCCGCACATTGTTCGCGTCACGGGTGAAGCCTATGATCGTTCCAGATGGCGCGATATTGAGGGCGTAGGTGCCCTGCGAGGTACCCGTACCCGCGCCCGGCGCGTCAAAGGTGGTAATCGTTTGTGCGGACATTGGGATGGATAGTGCCAGCGCTACGAGCATGGTCAGCGCCGGTACGAGCTGTAGAGACAGCCAAGTTTTCTTAAGGTGAATTTTTGTTTTCATATTCATGGATTGACGTGTGTTTTTCTGAGTATTGTTTTTTGGGGAGCTAAAATTGTCCCTCTTTGGAACCATCACTTACAAGAGCGAGAATATCCCACTCTTGGGAGTATCCGTTAGGACATAGAACGAACAATACCAGCCAGGCACCCAGCCTTGTTGTGCTTGGCATGTGCCCGAGCGTTCATTTTAGTAAACCTAAACGTTGCGTCGCGCGGCGTAGCTCCACCACGAACGAATTTCCGGATACTAAGGCAGGCGTGGGTTTCTCGCGATTTTATTCCGGGCTACACTGAAGCAAGTCCTGGTTCGCCAAGTCGGCGTCCCATTGGTAGTCGCCCTGGTGCGAGTGATGTTGCAAATGATAAACGCGAAAACCCATCGCACCCTGCGTGAGGTTTGGAAGATCGGCGATGATGGCGACCATTTTGTTCCAGCTTGGGCTGCGGAAAATCAGGTTATGCGTCGCGTCATGGATGATGACGTAATTGGCATGATTCGCGAACGCGTCGATGCAAAAAGCGATAAGCAGACTGAGCCACCAATAAACGAACCCCAGCGTGCCCATCCACAATGCAATCGCTGTCTGCAGGATCACGATGGAGACCACGAGCAAACCAGTCCATGGATTGCGCACCATCAATTGGCGAACTTCCGGATGCGCTTTGATGATCACCCGCGCCCGCCCAGGATGCGGCTGGTCAGCCTTCGATTGATAAAAAGCCCCTCCATCGGTCACAAACTATTAGCATAAACGAACCCTGCGAACCGATTATTTTCAAGCCTTCATTAGAAGCGAGCCTGCGTCCCTTGATCCAGCGCGAGGGATACAAAACAAAAGAGGCAGCGGTGAAACCGCTGCCTCTTAACTAACCTAACTGTCAGGAGAAATCTAGAACTTCTTGATCATCCTCACGTACCAGAACCGCCCGATGTTATCATAGAGACCACCGGGGTAGCCGATGGAGTTACCAAAGTCGACGCTTTGCGCGTATGGGGGCGATTGATCGAAGATGTCGCTTACACCTACGGTAAGAGTGGTGTTGTTGAGGATAGTCTTCCAGCAAGGCATCACATAAGGAACCGGCGGCGTTTCCTTCTCCTTGCCTACCACTTCCTTGCCGCCCTTGGAATACCCAGGCACCGGCGGTGCTTCGACCGGAGGCGTGAAGATCAGCGTGTAGGAGAGCTGCGCATCTATAAAGTTAGTAGGATGCACAAAGTGTTCCTTATAGAAACCATCCAATTGTACGGCGTGGAGCTCTTCATGGTATCCATCTAGGAAATGCCAGGTCCAGTTCATGTCCCAGTTGTGCCAAGTCCAGTCGATGGTGGTGTCCCCTCTCCATTTCAGCCAGGCTTGGGGATTGGTTGCGTCCCCGAAAAAGCTGCCAATATACCACTCGGAACTGGAGAGGCCGGCTACTTGGTAGGGCCTTTGGCCGGGGTAGTTGATCACCATCTCGTTCAGATAACTCCACCGGCTTAAGAGCGAGAATGTGCCGTAGCCCGTGTCGATCTGATATTGAAGACCCAGGTCAACACCGTTCGCCCGGACACGTCCGCCGTTCGTATAAGGGGTTGAGACACCGGCGAGATTGCCTTGTTGGTCAAAGAGCAGCGCCGGGCCAGTTAACAGGTTCGGCTTGTTAGGCGCTATGACAGCCAGGCTCAACGGATAACCGGCGGCGTTGTACTGTTGAAGGATTGTGGTAGGAGAGAAGAACATCGCAACCCCGGAGCGCTCGACATCCCATAAATCAATCGTCAACGTCAAACTGCCCCATTTGGAGGGAATCCACTTTGGCGTATAAACGACGCCTGCAGTCCAGGTACGATCATGTTCCGGGTGGAGGTCTTTGTTGGGAAGCTGCTCGACGGTTTCTTCCGGATTGGTTACCACCACGGATGGGTTTTGAGAGCTCCCGCAAGGACCAAACACCGCCACAGGAGCACATGTAGTACCCCCGATTGGCGCTAGAAGGAATCTTTTAGGTCCGTACAACTGTGCCTCGGACGGCTCAAGGAAGCCTTCGCCCCAGGTGCTGCGAAGAGTCAGGCTCTCGTCAAAGGGCTGCCAGCGAATCCCAAACTTGGGCACCGCCGCATTAGTATCGTTGTTCAGCCACTCGTCGTACCGGACACCGGCCGACAATTCCAGCGAGTGAAACCCGGGTATGTTCCACTTCGGGCTGAAAATCGGAATGAGCGTTTCCGCATAAATCCCCCACGATTTGCGCCCGGCCGCAATGTTCGGTATATCGTTTTCGAGTCGGGTCTGGTCATCCACTGCGATGTTGTAGGTTTCACGGTTAAACGAGCCGCCAAAGGCCAGGCCTACGCCGCCTGCCGGCAAATCAAACAGGTCGGTGGTGTAAATGTTCAAGTCCAGCGTTGCAAGCTTGGACGTGGAGATGCCGTGATTGTTTTGCAACGCATACGCAAGCAGCGGAATATTGCTCGGGATCACCACGCTCCGCCCATCCGCAAACGGATTGTACGGAACCGTCTGCCCGATATATTCACTCGAGGTGGGATCAAACAGCGGGTCGGCCCCGTTCAAAATCCGGTTGACCCGCCCACCATCAGTAACTATGGCCGTCGCATACTGCACGACCTGGCTGTACATGAACGCGCCATCGTAGCCCCAGGTTCCGTTAAACAGCTTGTCGCCTTTTACACCGACGGTGAAACGCTCGGCGACGTTGTCGTTGTCGAATATGCGGTTGCCAAAATCGAGTAAGCGCGCACGCGTGCCGCCAGAGATAATCTGCTCAAACGGGTTGAACGGGTTGAACGCGTCCGCAGGCATCCCAACTTGCGTAGGGGTGAACCCGCCAAAGGGCGGGTTGTTGGGATCCGGGAAGGGATGATTAGGCGGGATGTAGCGCGTCGGGGAACCAGGCGTGGCGAAATCGCCCGTAGCGTCTGGCGCAAGTTCATCGTGCGTTTTGGCATCTACATAATAGAAGTCGCCAAAAAGCCGCAACTGATCATCGCAGATTTTGCGCTCGAAAGCCGCATAACCGCCCCAGCGCTCCTGTCGCGGCCACGAGCTCGAATACTGGTTGAAGTTAAAGCCGGGAAGGACGCCACCGGTAGTCCTGGGACGACCAGCGCTGTAGATATAATCGGCCGCCGGTGTGAATCCGTTGGAACCATCCGGCGACGTGCCGAAGAAGACCGTTCTCGTTAGCAGTCCAGGGGGTAGGTTCGGCGCTGGCTCGGGGTTGCCATTCACATCGAACGGATGCAAGACAGCCGCCGTCTGCAACTGAAGGTTCCACGGCTCCGAGTTCGAGCTCAAGAACGGCGGGACAAGCGAGTTCGTCCGGTCATGGTTGAACATGTCGTGATGCTTGTAATAGAAGATGTCGCCAGTGATACTGGTAGTGTCGTTGCCCACGCCAAAGAGAATGTCGCCTTTGTACTCGGCGTCGTCTGATCCGTTACCGGTTGCGTTGCCAGTAGCCGAGTCGCCATACTGGATGGTCACCTGTGCCCCACGATAATCTTTATACAGGTTCAGGTTCACCACGCCGGCAACCGCGTCCGCGCCGTAAGTGGTCGAAGCGCCATCTTTCAGAATGTCGATGCTCTGAACCGCGGTGATCGGAATCGAAGTTAGATCAACGAAAGCGTACGCGGAGTTGGCCGGTATAGGGAACGGCGCAACGCGGCGACGGTCAATCAGCACCAGTGTGGCGCCAGGATCCAAACCGTGCAGCGCGATCGCGGCAGAACCGGTTGGACCAGACTGGGCTGTTCCGTTATTATTAACCGGAATATTGGACCCATTCATCACTGGCTGCCTCTGGAGCAGCTGTTCCGTGGTGGTGCCTGCGCCTGATTTGTTAATCAGGTCGCGGTTGATACTGAATATCGGGTTCGGCCCGACCTCTTCCGCGGTCGGAATCAACGATCCGGTCACGATCACACGCTCAACCTCCGCAGCAGGAGCCGGAGCCGCAGCAGCACCCGGCGCCGGCGGGGGTGGCGGCGCCTGAGCCGCGGCCTGGGCAAATGAGTTTGATGCTATAATCAAAGGAAGTCCGACAGTCGTAATAAAGGCGAAGCGGAGGAATCCGAACTTATTTAGCAGGTTTTTAATCAATAGTTTCTCCATAGGTTTTCCGGTATAATGCAGTGGCCGTTATTGGAGTTAGGACAAACAACGCACAGTTTCAGCTATCAATAGTTCGCTGGTGTGTGTGCGTTCTAGCGAACCTCGTGCGGTTTAGCTGATTGTTGTTACCGCGAGATGGAAATTTGAACGAATCTCCGCTCAAGACGGTCGCGGCTGCTCACGACGTATCGTGTGAATTGCAATGATGGGATCGCGTTGCTGCTGCGTTGCCGTGACCCGTTCGTCAAACAGCCTTTTGTTGCCGATCCATGTTCTCGGTCTCGGCGTCCACACCTGTCTGTGCCGAGGCTCCGGCAGACAGGTGTGTGTCGAAACCTTGAGAGAGTAGGCACCCCAGACAAAGCTCACCTTTGAGACGCCATGTCGAACCGCACCGTGGGCAGGCGAGTGGCTCCTTATGCAGATACATCGAAACGGGAGTGCTATTCATCGATTGTTAAAAGCCAAGGTCGTTCCGTTCCGATGCTTCCCGCTAGCGGGTATCGTCGTAGAATTCGAATCAAAGTTACTAAGCCACCTGCGCGGCTTGGTGCCGAACCGCCGCTCGAATGCGCGGCGAAACGCCTCTGCATCCGCAAAGCCAACGGATGCAGCAACAGTATCAAGAGTTTTTTTAGGAATGGAAAGGCGACGCTTCGCTTCATTAAGACGCAGCGTTTCCACAAACTCGGCCGGCGTGCTGCCAAGCACACTTTTAAAGGCACGATTAAAGTGACTGGGAGCCATGCACGCTCTCCGCGCCAGGGTATTAACCGAAAGATCTTCACGCAGATTTCGCATGATCCAAGGGATCAGTTCCGCAAATCGATCAGTTGGCTGGCTGTCAAATACGGCTGACTTGGGAACCTTTTGTTGGCCATTCCCATTTATTGAAGGCATGCCGATTTTTTGAGCAGCGGCAAGCGCCACATGCCGGCCATAATCCTCTTCGATCAACGAGAGCGAAAGATCGATAGCTGCCTCAAGACCCGAAGAAGTATAAAAGACACCATCCTTAACCAGCGGTCTTTTTGCATCAATGCGCAGATTTGAGAAAGGCTGCGCCGCATCACTTGCATGTCGCCAGTGAGTCGCAACTTCCCGTGCATCGAGTAATCCCGTCTGAGCCAAACAATAGATGCCAGTACCGATAGCGGCGATGCGTCGCGATCGATTTGCGCGCGAAAGGATCCAATCAGAAATCCTTTCGTTGATTGCGCTCTGGCGCAAACCCTCACCACCTGGCACGACAATAGTGTCTAGCTCGGGCGCTGTTTGCAGCGTCTCTTCCGGCTTGAAAATCATGCCTGACTCGGCTCGAAACGGCTCCGGACTCAAACCGATCGTGCAAATTTGATAACACGAAATCGGATTACCATATCCGCCATCGAGTGCTGCAGCCGCAAAAGTATCCGCCGGACCGACAAGATGTGATGCAGTGACGCCCTCAAAGCCAACAAATCCAATTCGCTTTGGAACCATCACTATGAGCCAGAATATCCACGTTTAGGAGTATCCGTTAGGACATAGAAGCAACAATACCAGCCACGCACCTAGCCTTCTTGTGGTTGCCAGGTGCGCGAGCGTTCATTTTACTAGTAAGCCTAAACTTTGCGTCGCTCGGCGAAGCTCCACGACGAACGAATTTCCGGATAATAAGGCAGGCGTGGGTTTCTCGCGATTTTATTGCCGGCTACGCTGAAGCAAGCCCTGCAAGAGCAAGTCCGTTATCAATGTAGCCATCTTTTCAATGTCGCGCCGCTTACCCAATTCATGCGAGCTTAAATGGAAGGGCAGCAGCGAGTTTGTGGCGTTGATAATCACGTTCGCAGTAGCCGAGCAGTCTGTTTTTCGAAATATTCCAGCGCGTTGTCCTTCCTTTAAAGCGGCTGCGAAAAGTCTAGCTTCCTCTCGGAAATAGTGTTCTCTGCGCTCCAGGATAGCAGCCCGAAGATCCCGAAACATTTCGCTCAGGCTCTCAGGAAAATGTTGAACGGCGTCGAAGCGGAACATGACTCGCAGCACAGTCATCTCGCGAACCTTATCGGCAGGTGTCAGGCCACTCCTGAGGATACGCTCCAGACGTCCAATCAGTTCCCGGATAACACGATCGATGTGGGAATAAACGAGATCTTCCTTACCCCTGAAATATAAATAGATCGTGCCTTTGCCAATGCCGACTTCCGACGCAAGATCGTCCATGGTCATTTTGCGATATCCGTAGCGCGCAAGCAAACGATCCCAGGCGTCGAGAATCCGCTCCTCCACATTTTCCCTTGAGGAATTTGATTTCATTGGTTTTGACTAATGACTGAATCCGTATTTTAGTCAATCTGAATGAGTTTGGACACGTCCGAAATTGTTCCATTCAAGTCGCTATTGCATCTCCCCCGATGATTTAGGCTCACTGAAGAAAAATGGTCCCGAAAATCATTGGCGTGCTTGGGTTTGACGGAGTGAGAGCGCTCGATCTGGCAGGGCCGCTGGAGGCATTTGCGACGGCACGGCGCAATTCCGAGCGCAACGGCGGGTTGCCCTACGACGCAATGGTAATAGGCCTCGCAAATAGGACCTTCCTTTCCGAGTCCGGCGTTGTCTTAAAAGCACAAAAAACGACCCGAAGCGCTCCGGCGTTCGATACAATCATCATCCCAGGCGGTGCTTGGTTGCGGAATACTGCAACTGTTAAATGTGCGTCAGACTGGATTGCTGATCGTGCCGGTTCAACCCGGCGTATCGCTTGTGTATCCAGCGGCATCTATCCGGTGGCGATGACCAGGCTGCTGGATAATCGTAGTGTGACGACGCACTGGCGGATTGCGCAAGATGTCTCTCAGCGTTTTCCCAAATTGCATGTCAATTACACCGCTTCCTTCTTAAGGGATGGCCCTTTTTACACCTGCGGTGGTGGCAGCGCTGGAATCGAGATGACATTGGCTCTAATCGAGGAAGATTACGGAGCACAACTCGCGCTGTCTGTCGCGCGCGAACTGGTAATGGATCTCCGGCCACCTGGCGACGAAGAGATCCTGGCTAACCCATCTGATTACCAGTCGGGCCCTATGGAGCGACTGGCCGAATTGCCTGCTTGGGTCGCCGGACACTTGCGAGAGAAACTTTCGGTCAATGTCCTGGCTGAAAGAACCGGACTTTGTGAGCGGCATTTTGCCCGCCTCTTTAAGCGAGTGTTTCACCGCACTCCCGCTGATTTTGTCGAACATGCGCGGCTTAGTGAAGCACGGCGCCGCTTGCTGCTGCCTCGCAATAGCATCGAGAGCGTAGCGGCATCTGTCGGATTTGCCAGCGCTGGCAGCTTTCGACGTGCATTTGAGCGATGTTTTGGGATTGCGCCGCGCGCCTTTCGCGGTCGCTTCCATTTCGGTGTCCAAAGCGTCGGTCACGAACCTGGAAGTGGGGAAACAGCGGTCACTTCATACCGACGTGTGCGAGTACACGCTGATCAAAGCCAACGCGCCTAAAATCTGTGAAATCGGCGTTATTTGACGCTCGACATAGACAAGAGAGCAGATGTCCAGTGTTTACGCTGTTTGTCTTCGCTAGTTACAGCAATCTCGTGACTTATTTTCTCCGCCGCTCGTTCTGCACTGCATGAACGCTCGGGTCAGCTGTCGATGAGCCTGTTAACCGCCGATGAAACCAGCATCAACTACCCCGCTTCGATTAGCCTGTGTTCCAGCGAGCAAATCAAATTAAATAGTCTGCTCAAAGCCCGCCCCGGATGCGGCTGATCAGATTCCGATTGATAAAACGCGGACTCCATCGCCGCCCAAGGTATTGCATACAGCCGCATCCTCAATCACGCTTTTTCAATTGAGCGCCGCCGAGCAGCGGCAACACGAATAGATTTGCCAGGATGTCGATGACGCATCCAGCTAAAACCACGAGACCGAACCGTTGCGTCGGCGGAAAATCTGACAGCACGAAAATGGCGAAACCAGCGGCGATGATCACGTCCGAATAAACAATCCCGCGCCATTGTTCTTCGCGCCCGAATACCCATGCGTTCCAGCTTTTCTTACCGTCGCGTTGCGCGCGGCGAACGCCGAAGACGAGATGAATCATCGAGTCAATGGCAATACCGATACAGACGTTCGTGGCTGGTGCAGAAATAATGTCCACCGGTACATGGAACCAGCCGATGCCGCCGAGCATCGACAACGGAACCAGCGTCAGGCTCGCAATCATCGCCGCTGCGCCGCGCACGGATCGCGCGACGACCTACGCGATGACGATGAACAATAGATTCAGCCAGAACAAGCCGGTCACGAGGCTTTGAGCGACCAGCTTCGCGAGTCGCCCTTGCAAGTAATAAATGCCGCCGACGAGGTCCGCCTTGAAACCGTACTTGCGGCAGACAGCACGAAGATCATTCACAACATCGACACGATATTTCGTCCGGTGCGCCTCGATCATCCGCAGCATGAACACCGCTTCCTTCCGGTCATCGGTCACAAAACTCTTGGAGACGCGCGCATACTTTGGTTGTGCCATGATCTCCATCATTTTTTCGTAGCTGATAAGGAACGAAAACGGCACGCGGTCGCCTTCGGCCAGAAGCGTGGGCAACGAAATCACGGTCCCGACGTCTTTCTCGTGCTCCAGCGCGCCGTGCAGCCTCCACATTTTTTCGTAAGCCGCGTCGGTGTTCAGCAGACTACCGTTTGATGAGGACACAACCAGCGTGAGCGGATTCGAGCCGCCGGTGCGGTCAACGTACTTCAAGCCGTCGCGCAGCTCTGTGCCCGGCTTGAAATAATCAAGAAGACTCGGGTCGGTGTTCACTCGGGACAGGCCTAATCCCAAGCCCGCGCCGAGCAAAATCACGCCTAACGAGAGCAGGGCAAAGCGGCGCGACCAAAATGCATGTGTAGGTTCTGCCTCAACGATTTTACTTTTGCGCGGCACAGCCCAGCGAAGGAACGCCGGATACATCAAATAGGCGCAAGCAAATGCCACCACTGTGCCGAGCACGCCACCAAATCCCAGCTCGCGCAGCGGCTTGGCCTGCACAATCAGCAAACTGGCGAAGCCCACGACGCGCAGACCATCGACCAGAACGAAGGCGGCAAGGTCAGGCGCCACGCATCCGCCGCGAGGTTCGGCGACTCCTTGTTCATGCGGTGCGCGCGGTCGGCGAGCGTTTGCCAGTTGAACGTCATATAAACCAGGTGCGACATCGCGATGACGAACACGATCGTGCCGAGATTGACCGTCAGGATTCCGATCTTGTGGCCGAGCAGCGATTGCAAGAACAGCGTCAACAAGACGGCGCTCGTACACGTGCAAAGCATTCCTACAAACAGCCGGACCGATCGGAACAATGCGGCCATGGTCAGGTCAAACAAAACGACCGCCGATAGACTGAAGTAGTGAAAATCGTGCGCCAGACTGCGCCGGAGCATTTCCACCACATACGGCGGCCCGGCGATGTGAATGTGAAAATCGCGCGCGTCCATCTCGTGAACGATTTGCAGCAGACGCTGGATCGGTTTTTCAGTCTGCTTCCCTTCCATGAAAATGATCACGTTGCTGGCCTTTCGGTCGGGCGCGATGAGCAGCCGGCTCCAGAACGGGCTTTTCAGCGCGTCGTCAAAACTTTTCGGGCCTTCAGTCAGGCTCTTGACGGCGTTCATCCCGCCAATTGTGTGGGCGCGTTGTGTGAGTTTCTGGATTCGCTCCAGATATCGTGACGAGGAAATATCGCGCGATGACACCGTCAGAATCACTTCCGGCTGCGAGGGAAAACGTCGCTCGATCTTTTTGGTCTGGCGGATGCCGGGACCATTGGTTGAAAGGAAAAAATTCTCATCCACCACAGGCTTCAGATCGACGAATCTAGCGACCAGCCCAAACAGCACGCCGGTGATAATCAACATCAACCAGTGCGACCACATCGGAAGCGCCTTGTCGCGAGGCGCTCGTTTCATGGCCTAACGTCGAGGTTCACGTTATAGTATCGGCGCTCGCCAGGATACCTCGTGCAGGATTGCCGGATAAATCTGATGGACATGCGCGCAGGCCCCTTAAGGAGTGTTGCCGGAGTAGCGTTCAACAACTAACCTCAGAGTTGCGAGGGAAATCCATGGAAAACGAAGCGCTGAGCGTAGTCGATAAACGCACCAAGAGTACATACGACCTCCGCCTTTCTAAAGGTGCCATTCGGGCCATGGATTTACGCCAGATCAAGACAGGCCCTGAGGATTTCGGAGTGATGAGCTACGATCCGGCGTTCTTAAACACTGCGTCATGCCAGAGCGCGATCACATTCATTGATGGCGATAAGGGTATTCTGCACTATCGCGGCTATCCCATCGAGCAACTCGCTGAGAAGTGCTCCTTTCTCGAAGTCGCCTACCTGGTTCTGTTCGGCGAACTGCCCACTGAGGCGGAACTGAAGGACTGGACCGACAAGATCACCTGCCACACGATGCTGCACGAAAGCACCAAGAAGTTCCTGGAGGGTTTTCATCACGATGCCCATCCGATGGGCATGTTCATCAGCACTGTGGCGGCGCTCTCCACCATTTATCCGGATGCCAGAAATGTGCTCGATCCAGAGGTGTGCAAGCTGCAAATCTATCGTCTCATCGGCAAAGTACCGACCATCGCCGCTTACTGCTACCGCCATAGCCTCGGCTTCCCTTACGTCTATCCGGACAACGATCTCAGCTACACCGAGAATTTCATGAACATGCTGTGGAAGATGGTAGAGAAGAAGTACCAGGCGAATTCGGCTTTGGCTCGGGCGCTCGACATTCTGTTTATTCTCCACGCGGATCACGAGCAGAACTGCAGTGCCAACGTGATGCGCTCCGCGGGCAGCTCTCAGGCAGACCCGTTCGTTGCCACTGCCGCAGCTGCCGCCGCGCTCTCCGGTCCACTGCATGGCGGCGCGAACGAAGAAGTGTTGAAGATGCTGGACGAGATCGGATCCAAAGACCGCATCCCAGCTTACATTGAGCAGATTAAGGCAGGTCACGGCAAGCTAATGGGATTCGGCCACCGGATTTACAAGAACTACGATCCTCGCGCGCGGATAATTAAGTGGGCGGCCGACCAAGTCTTTCAAGTTACCGGCAGAAATCCCAACCTGGACGTTGCCTTGGAACTGGAGCGGATCGCGCTGGAAGATGAATACTTCATCAAACGGAAGCTTTACCCGAACGTGGACTTCTACTCGGGGATCATCTACCAGGCGATGGGCTTCGATCCCGCGATGTTCACGGTGCTGTTTGCCATTCCGCGCACGGTCGGCTGGCTGGCCCAGTGGCAGGAGATGATAACGGATCCGGAGCAGAAGATCGCGCGCCCGCGACAAATCTACATTGGCCACGACGTGCGCGGTTTCATCCCTATCGAGAAGCGCTGAGTCGAAACGGTTCCGCGATTAAATAGAAATCCAAAATAACAAAGCGTAATGAAAGGCAAGATCGCCTCGTCCCTCAGATCTACGAAGAGGTATGGCGACCCTAACGGGATTCGAACCCGATTACCGCATTTCGTGTTCTCGCGCGATTTTGACGGAACTGCGCGCCAATCAGCGCGTTAACCGCACTTGCACAGAATCGGCACTTTACAGGATTCGCGCAAATAAACGCACTCCGACTGTCCGACTTTGTCCGCCTTTTAGACGTTCAGACAACCCTCACGCGCGCGTGGAATGGTCTATTGGCGTTCAATGGCAATCTGGACGCGGGTTACATCCACACGTTCGTGATCGTTCTCAAATACGGCAGTATCCAATTGGCTGTCGCAGTGAAGTAACGCCGGAGACAATTCGCCCTCCAGAAAGAGATCAGCGCCGGGAGAATAAATCCTCCCAGCGCTTTTTTTTAGTGACGAATGTGATGGATCTGGGGAGCGCAGGCTGCCAGCCTGCAGGTTTCGGCAGCTTGCCGAGATCGGGATAACAGCGTCGCCTCAGAGTCACATGTGCGAAGGTGTTGTCGGCAGGGCTGCCGACAACGACAGGCTAGCAGAGAATTGTATTTAACGATGTAACGACTGTGAAGAATTGAATCTGAAAGCTTGAAATCAACCAAACAAAAAACGAAAGCCGCGGCGGCTAAATCCCTGCCACGATCTCAGCGCCGCAAACAGGAACGCAGCGCTGCGAAACAGAAAAGGTCCGCGCGAACTGCTGCCCGAATCGCTGGACCACTCCTGCCCGGACCGTGGCAGACGAACGCTGCGACTTTTGTGGCTTTGACGATCGCAAGCGCCTTCCTCTATATCGGCATGCTTCGCGTTGGCTTTCTTAGTCTCGATGATCCGCAGTACGTCGTTAGTAATCCGTGGATTCGCAGCTTCAGTCTGCAAAATCTGCAACACATTTTCACTACGCCTTACTTTGCCAACTACTCGCCGTTTCATCTGCTTTCCTACATGCTCGATTACGCCTTCGCGGGCGCGAGTCCGTTTGTCTTTCATCTTTCGAGCAACATCTGGGGCGGCATAGTTGCCGGATTTGTCTTTCTCGTCGCGTTGGCGCTAACTGGAAATCGAATTGTTTCAGTCGCTGCGTCTCTCCTATTCATTGTGCATCCTGCACACGTGGAGGCGATCGCGTGGGTTGCCAGTCGCAAGGATCTGGTTGCGGCAGCTTTCGCTCTACCTTCGTTCCTTACATATCTTCGATACCGTCAAGGAGGAGCAAACGCGCGCTGGTGGTACATCTCTTCGCTTGCGCTGTTCCTATTTGCGGTGGCGGGAAAGCTTTCAGTCGCGACTTTTCCGGCAGTGTTTGTGGCACACGATTTCTTTGTGGAGAAACGTCCGCTAGCCCGTTCGCTACCGGACAAAGTGCCATTTCTATTTCTCGCGATAATCGCTGCATGGGTTGTCGCAGGGGCGCAGCCGCCAACGGGGCGCCACCCCGAACCATACGTGCTCGTTGCCGCACTGATACAGAGCGTCTGGCTCCTCACAGGGTTTGGTAGCTACGTTATTTTCCGGGTCGCGCCTGAATCTCCGCCGAATGCTGCGATCCAAGTTGGCGCTGCGATCTTGTTGCTCGCGATTTTCGGCCTTCCCTTACTACTGCGACGGCGCGCCCCCCTTGTAATGCTGCTCATTTATTGGATTCTGTTTGCTTTCATTCCGACGCAGGCCCTCTCGCTTTTTCATCCTGTAGCCGATCGATATCTCTTCTTTCCTTCAGTCGCGGCGGTGATTTTGCTGGCGTGGGGAATAATCGTCCGCGGCGAACGTTTTGGGCGTAGAGGTTTAATCGGGGCTGCCGCAGTGCTTGGCATAATCGCAATGTTATGGGCCTGGGCTACACTCACTTACCTGCGGGAATGGCATGATCCGCGCTCCGTTTGGTATCTCGCCGCGCAGAAGTCGTCGGATCCCTATAGCTATTGGAACCTAGGCATCTATTACCAGGATATCGCAGATAGTTTGGGCACGATGCGTCGGGCTACGCGACTTTCCGGCCAAGAAGCACAGCGCGTGGCTTTAGGAATCTGGGCTGGCGATCCACGACTGCCTGCATTGCTTGCGGAATGGAACGAAGGCCAACAGCATGGAGGGCCAATTGAAGGTCAGTTTCAAGACCATCTCCGCGCGCTGGCGTGGGCTGCGTTCGATCGGGCGTTGATTACCAGAGGCAACCTGATCCTGCCGGGCCTCTACTTCCGGCGCGGTCTCATCTTGTTCGACCGCGGCGACTTGGCGGCAGCACGTAGTGAGTTTACGTCGGCATTGAATGACGCAGCGCGGCATCCATACGGGGAAGCGCGTGAAGAGATGACGGTCAGGAGTCAGAACGCACTCGGTGCTATCGCTTGGATAGAGGGCCAGTACACGGAAGCGATGCGTTGGCTGACAATGGCGGAAGAAGAGCAAACTCGCGCTGGCGGAAACTGGGTACCTGATCTCACCGCGAACCGCAAACGGCTTGAGGCAACCATGGATTCCTCGGACCTCCGGTAAGCGGGTCTGCTGCTAGTGATACCTCAAGGTCGTGGGGAATTCGCTGACGCTCCTCAATATGGGGTGCCTGTGGTGCTTAACCGTTATGCTTCGGGCAGTCATTAAAGCGTCGTTGAGACGGGATTCGAACCCACTTTCGCGTCATTGCGCGAATCATGCGCAAGTCTGCACGATAACGAATCTTATAGGGAAAATCGTTAGGCGACGACTTTGCAGAAATTGCGCAGAATAACGCAGTCCGACTGTCCGAATTTGTCCGAAAAGATTAAAGGCCGTTAATCAACGGCGGTTCAAAGGACCTTCTTTTTGCCCCGCGTTTTCTCCGCGAGCAGGTGACGCTTGATCCGTCCGTGCCCCCGCGGGCAATCGCCCCCCCGTCACCCGCTTTGCACCTTACGTGCGAGACTTCAGCGCACAACGCCGAACACCACTGAAATCGGCAGACATGTTATGCTACACTGTTATGCAATGCGCGGCATCGCCTCGCTCTACGAGGGAAGCGACCCTAACGGGATTCGAACCCGTGTTACCGCCGTGAAAGGGCGATGTCCTGGGCCTCTAGACGATAGGGTCATTCAAGCGCGGGCAATATCGGAATTGCTATTCTCTCACGCAAGACAAATCCAGTTGAATTTGGAGTGCGCGGACACCTGTCACGCCGTAGCTTTGGCAGAGGCGGATGTCCGCGTTTTTAAAGCGGTCCCGCAGTCGCGGGATCGCCGCACTCCAAAAAGGTGCCCTTATTGCAGGGGCTTTAATTCGTGAATCAGCGCGGCTGCGCGCGCGGTTGCGCCTCCGTGCGCGCTCAAAACTTCATGCGCATTCTTGACGAGTCGCTCACGCGCTTCGCTGTCCCGCAAAAGCTCGGCGAGGGCGCGTTCGAGTGAACTGACATCGTGGATCTGGATTGCGCCGTCTTTCGAGACAAGCGTTTTCGCCAGGGTCGCGAAGTTTTCCATGTGCGGACCAAGCACGACCGGTTTGTCAGCTAGAATCGGTTCCACAGGATTCTGCCCGCCATGCGCAGTGAGGCTTTTTCCCATAAAAACAACCGTGGCGATACTGTACCAGCGTCGAAGTTCACCAGTCGTGTCGAGGAGCACACAATCGACATCATTGAATTCGCGGCCAGTGAGCTCGCTCGCGAGCGCGAGGCCCAACGGATAAGAACCGAGCGCAGCGCGTATCTCTTGCAACCGTTCGACGTGACGCGGCGCGATGAACAGCCGCAATGATGGAAATTGCTGACGCAAGCGCAGAAAAACCGTGGCAAGGATTTCCTCTTCACCGCGGTGCGTACTACCGCCAAAAAGCACTGGATGCTGTGGGGCCTCAACCGACCAGGCGTCCCACGGGGACGCGGCTACAGCTTGGCTTTCTGCCTGAACGTCAGGATCGTACTTGATGCTGCCCGTCACGCGGATTCGGTCGCGCAAAACACCAAGTGCCGCCCAGCGGTCGGCATCTTCCTTTTCCGGTATGCAAACTAAATCCAGAAGCCGGAAGGTGGGCGCAATAATAAATCGTAACTGCCGATATCTTCGCTCAGAATGCGAAGACAACCGCGCGTTGGCGAGGGCAAGTGGAATGCGACGCGCGCGCGCTTCGGCAGCGAGGTTGGGCCAAATCTCCGCCTCAATGAGAGTGATACGATCAGGCCGAATGACAGAAAACGCGCGTCGTATAATGGGCCAATAATCGAGCGGCGTGTACACCACTTCAATCCATCGCGGCGCGTTTTTGCACGCCAGGGCGAATCCGGTTGTGGTGGTCGTGGTCAAAACGCAGCGCAAGTCCGGTTCCAGCGTGCGCAAGGCGTTTCCCAATTTCAGCGCGATGTTTACTTCGCCTACGCTCACCGCGTGTAGCCATGTCGATCTTTGTTTCGACAGGCGAGCGCGCAGTTCGCGATCGTAAATTCCCAGACGTTGTCCGAATTTTTCGCGGTAGCCGCCGCGACGAACCATCTTGACTAAATAACTCGGCAAGAAAAACAGCAGCCCGATTGGCCAAAACAAATTGTAGATGAAACGGATCACTTGATTGCGGAGAGAAACAGCACCTCAGCGGCACCATATGTTTTTTCCCGGATGACGCGCCAGAGTTTCATTTCAGGCAGAATTTCATTTGGTCGCTTCTCCAAAACGAAAACGCCGCTAGAGTCCAGCAACCGTGGCAACACTTCGTTTGTCACAAGCTTCTCAGTATAGCTTTCGCCATCCTTTGTCTTCTCATAGGGCGGATCGGCAAAAATGATTTGAAAGGTTTTCGCGCCAGGGACGTGCCGAAGAAGATCGAAAACGTCCTGCTGTCGGACGCGTCCCTTTAATTTTGCTTTGGCCAGATTGCGCTCGATGATCTCGGTCGATTGCCGGTCTTGCTCGACAAACACAGCCGACGACGCACCACGGCTGAGCGCTTCAATTCCAAGAGCGCCACTGCCAGCAAAAAGATCGAGGATTCGCGCGTCGGCGACCGAACCGCCCAAGCTGGAAAAGATGGCGGCCTTGACGCGGTCCATTGTCGGCCGCACGCCGCGCTTGGGAACAGTCAGGTTTATCCCGCCGGCGCTGCCGGCGATCACTCTCATGGCGACGCAACCGGGCTTGGTGTTGAGCTGGCTTCCGGCAACGCTTCTTCCGACACGGCAGAAGGCGTCGGTGAGGCGGGCATCGCCTCTTCGGTCGGTTTCTTTTTCTTTTTTGGTCGGTCCCTTTTTCCGCCAAAAAAGCTGTTGAGCATACTGCTCAGATCGCGACCAACCAGCTGCTCCACCAAATTTGTGCTGGGCCGATCAATCGTGCCGACAACCTGAAAATCGATGGCAGAATAGCCCGGTTCACTGATGGGCTGAAAATTCTCGCGAATCGCCTTGAAAAGCTGGCCACGAATTCTCTCGTCAATCGCGAGCCGAGAATCGAGTTTCAACTTACCATCGAACGCAACTGTGCCGGACGCAGTAAGACGAATATTTGGCGAACGTAAAATCAGTTCATCGACTGTGACCAAGCCCGGGTTCAAATGATATTTTGCTTCAGCCTGCTCCAGGTGAAGTTCCTTTAGCTCTTCGATCTGCAGGAGCTGTCCGAGCAACACGAGCAAGCTATATTGTTGAATTCGCCCATCACGCAGGAAAATTTCGCCGCTACCAATGAGCGCATTCGGGTCGGCAGTTTTCCCGGAAGCCTGAAAACTTCCTTCCAGCTTCCCCTTGACCATTCCTTTCGGGCCGCCGGCATTTTCAACAATCTGATCAGCCAGCACATCATGAAACTTCACGCTCGTGGTGAACGGAGAATTCTCCGCTTCCGGTTGCATGGCAAAATAGCCGTTGACCTCACCGGTTCCGGCGCGCGCACTAATCTTGGAAAGCTCCAGCACGTCGGGCTCGTAGCGAAGCTGGGAACGCAGTTGTTCCAGAAAAAAGCGGTCCCGCAGCGAAATTCCTGCGACCTCAGTATCGCCGTGAAGCGCCGCGGCGCTGCGGATGCTGGTACGAAAGTCCACGCCCTTAAAGCTCGCGAGCAGTGCGCCGGTTTGATTGAGAAAACTGAAATTGCCATCCTTAATACTTACTCGTCGAACCTCCGGAGCCACTAACAGCCTCGGTTCCTCTCCGGGCGATTTAGTATTGACCGCAACCTGAGACGCAGAGGGAGGATTAGCTGGTGCAGCGGTAACCACAGGAGCCACGTTCGTTTTGACAAATTCGTCTTCTACTTGCGGCTGGGGGACGCCAACCTGTTTTGCAGAAACCGCCCCGCCACTGCGGGGCACTTCCCGTGAGTTGGGTAATTTCCATTTTCCTTCCGCGTCTTGCGGCCAAACCACGGTTGGGCTGATGAGCGAGACTTCCTTGATCACCAGCCGTCTGGAAAAAAGCGAGAGGAAACGCACGCGCAGCCGAAACGTTTTTGCTTCGAGGAAGTGCCTTGGACCCACTGAGGAAGTCTGTGCAATTGTAATTCCGCTTAGCTCCAATCCGCCCCAGGGGGTCACGCTCATGCTACGAATTTTCAGCGGCGCGCCGACGCGTCGGCTCAGTTCCTGCTGAATCTTTGCTTGTGTGCCCTGAGATTGCACATACAAGTTCACGCCGATCACGAGAACCGCGCCGAGTGCAAGCACTGCCCCCAGAGCAGTCAACGTGATCCGGCGCAATTTTTTCACCCACTGAGACGTTACGCAGCCCGAGTTTGAAGAAAAGATCAAAGCCCTCCGTTAATTTCCCTTGTGACCGATACAGTTATCATTCTCAATCCGGCAGCAGGCAGTCCCGAAAGTCTTCGGGCTTGCCAGGAGCGTGTCGAAGCGATCGCCCGCGGTTGCCCGATCCGTGTTACATCGCATGCGGACGAAGCGGAAGCGCTGGCCCGGCGCGCCGTCGAGGAAGGCTTTGCGCGAGTCGTCGCAGCAGGCGGCGATGGGACAGTTAATCAAGTGGCAAACGGACTGGCCGGCAGTGATGCTGCGTTGGGTCTTCTTCCAATGGGCACAGTGAACGTTTTCGCGATGGAGCTTGGCCTGCCGCTGCATAACCTCCCGCTCTGCTGGGACATCATCGAAGGGGCGAATACGCGTGTGATCGATCTACCTAGCGCAAATGGAAAATGCTTTGTCCAGCTGGCTGGCGTCGGCCTCGACGCACAAGTTGTCAAGGAAACCAGTCTCGCGTCAAAGCGCAGTTTCGGTCCGCTAAGCTATCTCATCTCAGCAGCACAGATTGCGGCACGGCAACCACCGAAGCTCTTTGTCCAGTCGGAGGATGCTCCTCTGGACGAGGGATCGTTTGTGCTCATTGGCAACGGGCGCCTTTATGGAGGGCCGTTCCCCTTTTTCAAGCAAGCCATTATCGATGATGGTTTGTTTGACGTCGTCGTTTTCAAACGACTCGGTTACCTCGAGATCATCAAGTATCTCCAGGACGTCATATTCAGCTCTGAGATTCGCGCTCCCGAAATTGAATATTTCCAAACTCGCCGCCTGCGCATAACAAGCGAGCAAGATGTTCCGCTTGAGCTCGATGGCGAACTGGCGGGCAAGTGTCCAGTTGAATTCCTGATCCAGCAAAAAGCGCTTCGCATCCTGGCGCCGCTTCCAGCGTCCTAATCCGGGACAGCGCGTTAACTGGTCTTTCTATAAAAATCGCGTGATGTTTTACGCGATGGATGGCGGGAATCGTTGGATTCGGGAAAAGGTGGTGGCATCGCTCAACCCTTCGCAGGTCGAGACTACTCTGATCCAGCTCAGCGCACGATGGCCGACAAAAGCGTTGCCTCTTGTCAGTGTCATCGAAGAATTCCCGCTAGGCGAACCGGCCCTGTTGCATCTTCTTGCAGTCTCGAGCATTTGCGCGACGAGATTGACGCAGAATCCTGAGACGCTCCTGTGGCTCTTCCAACAAGAAGTGTGTCTCGCCGCCCGCGGATACGCGGAAATGCTAAGCGAACTACACGCTCTGGCGGGCGATTCTGTGGCAACGCAAGATTTCGCAGCGCTTCGTTTCTGGAAAGGCCGTGAGATGACGCGCGTTGCGCTTCGCGAGCTTGCAAATGTCGCGCCGCTTGAAGAGACAACCGGCGAGCTTTCACAAATCGCGGAGATTTGCATCCGTAGGGTATTTGAACATTGGAACAGCGAACTGCGGCAACGCCACGGGTCGCCCACGGCGGAGTTTTCCATTCTCGCACTGGGCAAACTCGGCGGCGGCGAGCTGAATCACAGTTCCGATGTTGATCTTCTTTTTCTTTACGGCGAGGAAGGCCAACTCACACCGCACATTTCCTATCACGAGTTCTTCAACCGGCTGGGAAAAAAAATCCTTGGAACATTTTCGACTCCGCATCCAGCAGGGTCACTTTTTCGAGTTGATCTGCGCCTGCGTCCGGAAGGCTCGGCCGGCCCGCTCGCGCGGTCGCTGGAGAGCATGGAAAATTATTATGCTGGCTTCGGCGAAACGTGGGAACGCCTCGCGTTAATCAAGGCGCGAGGTATCGCTGGCGGTCGTGAGCTGGCGTATGAATTCCTGCGGCAACACCAGCCTTTTATTTATCCGAAGAGTGCGACGCCGGATCTCGTCGATGAGATGGCCAACATCAAGCGCCGCATCGAACGCGATGTAGTCGGACGGGACAAGCTGCATCGTGACGTTAAGCTTGGCATCGGCGGCATTCGCGAAATCGAATTTATCGTGCAGGCACTGCAGCTCACCCACGGAGCGCGGCATCCGTTTCTACAGGAACCGAGCATGCTCAAGGCATTGCGAGCACTGCGTGAATTGGATCTTCTCCCTCGCGAGGAAGTCTTGGCTCTTGATGGCGCGTATCGATTTCTGCGTCGTGTCGAGCATCGTCTGCAAATCGAGGCCGAACAGCAGACCCACACTGTTCCAGAAGAACGCGAAGCTTTGAGCCGTCTTGCACGCAGCCTGCGGTTTTCCTCCACCAAGGATTTCACCGCAGCACTGCACGAGAGGATGGGTTCCGTCCGTCCGATCTTTCAACGGATCATCTCGGAAGCACCTCCGGACCCGACCAAAATCAACGTGGAAATTTTCAACGACCAAAAGCGCGCAGTGAAGGCTCTGGGAGATCTTGAACGCGGCCCGGGGAGTTTCCACGTCGCGCCGCGAACCAGACAAATATCCCGGAAGCTGCATCCGATTTTGCTGGACTGGCTGGCAAAGACAGCGGATCCGGACGCAACTCTCAATCAATTTGTTCGTTTCGTGGAAGCTTACGGCCTGCGCAGTTTGCTTTTCGAATTGCTCGTGGCGAACCCGAAATTGCTTGAGTTGGTCGTCAAAACTTTCGATGCCAGCCGGTTCGCCGGCGACTTGTTGATTCGGCGCCCGCAACTGCTGGAAGAAATCACGCGCGATTCCACTTTCTCCGAGGCCAGACCAATGGCGGAGCACCTGCGGCGCCTCGATTCCCTGGGTGCGAGCGCGTTCCACCTCGATCCCGTCCGCACGTATCGGCAGCGGCAAATCTTGCGCGTGATGCTGCGCGATGTCCTTTCATCTGGCAGACCGACAACCGCGAAGAATTTGGGGCTTGAGCTTTCTGATTTAGCGGAAGCGTGCCTGCTCTTTACGATCCGGCTCCTCGGGGGCAAGCAGTTGACCGTGATTACTCTCGGAAAATTCGGCGGACACGAGCTCAGCTATGGTGCCGATCTCGATGTTTTGTTCGTCGGCCGGGCGCACAGTAGTGAGACGAAGGCGGGCGAAGAGATTCGCGCCGCACAAAATCTGGTCGTCAACATGGCGCAATCGACCTCCGAAGGAAACATTTGGGCGCTCGATGCGAGGCTGCGCCCAGAAGGTGAAAAAGGCCCGCTGGTTTGTCCCCTGGAAACTTATCAGGCGTATTATGAGAACCGTGCGCAGCTCTGGGAGATACACGCACTGACTCGCGCGCGTCCGGTCACCGGTCCGCTGGGCGCTCAATTCATCGAGATGGCGCAACATTATTGGCGAAAAGCCAGCCAGCGAGCCGATCTCTTTGAGCAAATCGACAATATGCTCGAGCGGATTCGCCGGGATCGTGGCAGCGGATCGGATTTTCTCGATTTCAAAACCGGAGTTGGCGGCATAATCGAAGGTGAATTTCTCGTGCAGGCACTGCAAATGCGCGAAAATATCTGGGAGCCGAACTGGGAGCGCGCCGTTGATCAACTCCGTGAGCGCGCACTCCTGCCCGATGCCGAAGCAGCGAAACTCAAACAATCTTACGTCCTGCTCCGTCGGTGCGAATCCATATTGCGACGTTACGAGAATAAAACCGTTTCAGTGCTTCCCCACGACCCAGGTGAACAGCGAAAAGTTTCGGTTCGCCTTGGCTATGATGATTACGAAGCGTTTCATCGCGTTTATCTAAATGCGCGCGACGCGATTCACGCGCTATACGAGAAGCATATCAGGAACAAAAGTCTGTAGCCGCGTCCCTCGGAGACGTGCCTAGCCTGGAATGCCCTTGAGCATTTCGGTGTTCGTCGGAAATTTTTTGACGAACATCAGCAGACGCTGAATCGCTTCCTCAGGTTTATGACCGGCCAAGCCGCGCCGGATGAGATTGATTTTCTCCAATTCCCACGGTTGCAGCAGCAGCTCTTCGCGGCGTGTTCCGGACAGAAAGATGTCGATCGCCGGATAGATGCGCTGGTCGCTGATTTTTCGGTCGAGCACCATTTCCATGTTCCCGGTGCCTTTAAATTCCTGAAAGATCAATTCGTCCATGCGGCTGCCTGTTTCAATCAGAGCGGTCGCGACAATCGTGAGTGAACCGGCTTCCTCGGTATTGCGCGCAGCAGCGAAGATCTTTCGTGGGATCTCCATGGCGCGCGCATCGATGCCGCCGCTCATGGTGCGGCCGCCTCCAGACAATGCGTTGTTGAATGCGCGTGCCGTGCGCGTGATAGAGTCGAGGAGGATGAAGACGTGCTTGCCTGCTTCAACCAACCGTTTGGCGCGCTCAATGGCCAGTTGCGAAATGCGCGTGTGACTCTTGATGTCGCTGTCATTCGAGCTCGCCATCAGTTGTGCTGTTGGATGCGATCGGCGAAAATCTGTCACTTCCTCAGGACGTTCATCGACGAGGAGGATAATCAAGATCATTTCCGGATGATTTTTGGCGACAGCCTCGGCAATGTGATGCAGCAGCGTCGTCTTGCCTGTGCGCGGTGGCGCAACAATCAAACCGCGTTGGCCCATTCCCAGCGGGGTCATCAAATCCATGATCCGCGTCGTGTAACGGTCCGGCGCGGTCTCGAGCTTGATTTTTTTGTTCGGATTAATGGTGGTCAACTCCTCAAATGGACGGAGACCTTGATATTTCGCCGGCTCTTCGCCATTGATCGTGAGAAGCTTCACCAATTGCGGGCCACGGCTGCCGCGCCGGGTTTCACCGTAAATCCACATCCCGTCGCGCAACGCAAAGCGGCGGACAATTTCAGGAGTCACGAAAATGTCCTGTGGCGTCTGCACAAAGTTGCGTTTCGAATCGCGCAGGAACCCGAAGCCTTTGCCGGAAATCTCAATGATGCCTTCGCCAAACTCGGGCTCAGCTTGAACCTGTTCGCCGTTTTCAGTCTCAGGCTGAGCTGCCGCGGGTCCGCCTGAAGCGGATTGATCTAATGTCTCCACGCCGGTATCTCCTTCTGGACCTTGCGATTCATTGGAATGATCGCCACCAAAGCGGTCGCCGCGATTGCGATAGCGCCGCCGTGGGAAACGACGACGGGGGCGATGCTGACGTTGCTCCCGCAAAACCGGGTCAGCCGCGCCTTCCACGGGCACAGGTTGTTTTTCGTTATTGTTTTCGTCCATAAGCAAGATCCTTCTTCGTCCGCCGCGGCGGACAGCTTTCACAAATTTGAGCGGCAATCTTTTTTCGGTCAGGCTGGTCCCGCACCTGCGGGAGCCAGCAATTCGTCGGGAATATCTAGATTTGAATAGACGTTTTGCACGTCGTCGTCCTCTTCGAGCGCGTCGCATAAGCGGAGCACCTGCCGCGCCACGGTCTCGTCACTGACCGCGACTGTAGTATCTGGGATAAACGTAAACTTTTGCCCATCGGTGGTGACGCCTGCTTTTTTGAGCGCCTCAGCTACGGCGTAGAGCTGATCGTGGGAAGTGGTAATAACATACTGATCCTCCTCGGTTGTCAACTCCTCCGCGCCGGCCTCCAGAGCGATCTCTAATAGCCGGTCCTCGTCGATGCTCGAACGCGGGACGGTGATTTGGCCTTTCCGGTGAAACATGTACGAAACGCTCCCGCTCGATGCGAGGTTCCCGTTGTTCTGGGTGAAAATTCTGCGAATTTCTGCTCCCGTGCGATTTCGGTTATCGGTCGCAGTTTCAACAATGATCGCCACACCGGCTGGCGCGTAACCCTCGTAAACAATCTCGTCGAATTGTTCGCCGTCCCTGCCCTCGCCCGTGCCGCGTTTGATCGCGCGCTCAATGTTGTCGCTGGGCATGCTTTGCGCCCGTGCCGCCTGGATCGCGCTGCGCAGACGGGGGTTGGCGCTCGGATCGCCACCACCTGCCTTCGCCGCGATGGTGATTTCCTTGGTTAATTTGCTGAAGATCTTGCCGCGTTTCGCGTCGATCGCGCCCTTAAACCGCTTGACCTTCGACCACTTACTATGTCCCGACATACGAGCGGATTCTGTGCAATTACTGATTGAAACCTGCGAATTTCCGAACAACACGTCGCCAAGAGAATGACTAGCGAGAAGGGGAAAGTAACGCGCGATATTCAATCGCAACAAGCGCTGTTTGTCAAGATGTTGCGAAGCGTTTGTCGGTAAGCGAAATAATCTTCAAATGAAAATTCTTCTTGCGGGCATTCTTGGTGGAATCGTCATGTTTATTTGGACATCGATTGCGCACATGGCGCTGCCTCTAGGCGAAGCTGGCATTCGCGAAATTCCAAACGAATCAGCCGTCCTCAGCGCAATGCAGAGCAATATGGGCGATCAAACCGGTCTTTATATTTTTCCCGTACCCGGCGTTGGCAAAAACGCAACTCGACAGGAGAAGAACGAAGCGATGAAACACATGGCTGAAAAAATGGCGGCCAACCCTTCCGGCATTTTCATGTATCACGCGCCCGGGCGTCCGTTCACGATTGGCAAATGGCTCGGGATCGAATTCGGCACCGAACTGCTCGAAGCCATCCTGATGGTGTTCCTTTTGGCCCAAACGCGCATTGTGAGTTTTGCCGGGCGGGTCGGTTTTGTGCTCGTTGCCGGAATCCTGGCGGCGATCACGACGAATGTTTCCTACTGGAATTGGTACGGTTTTCCCTCGGTTTACACGGGAAGCTACATGCTCATCCAGATCGTCAGTTTCTTTCTTGTAGGGGTTGTTGCGGCGTTCATGCTCCGGAGAACGCCGGTGCGAACCAGGCCTTAAGCCTATTCCCCCTTCGGCTGCGTTCGGTCTTTCTCCGACCGCATGCCGCAACAGTTAAATCTGAAATCTCTGGCTTCGCTTCGTTAGGCCGGCGCCAATTTTCCCCAAATAAAGAGCAGAATGATCGCGCCAATGATCGACAGGATGAAGCCCGCCGGATGAAACGCGGCGCCTGGTGCTGGTTTCGAAAACAAGCGTCCGATCAGTCCGCCAATGATCGACCCAGCGATGCCAAGCAGAGTCGTCATGATGAAGCCCATATGTTGCATGCCCGGCATGATAGCCCGTGCGATCAAACCGACAATGAAACCGACAATGACGTACCAAATGATGTGTAGCATAGTTGTGTTTGGTTGCGCCGCAGATGCTAACATGTTTGTCAATACGGACCCCAGGCTTTTTTGGCGCGTGACTTGAATCAGTCGATCGCGAATCACTAATCAGGGCGACCCGTTTTGCCACCAACTTCCCGCACTGTCAGCGCCGGCCGGCCATTCACCTTTCCGTACGTCGCCTCGGC
Source organism: uncultured Verrucomicrobiae bacterium (assembly GCA_963840305.1). GTDB lineage: Bacteria > Verrucomicrobiota > Verrucomicrobiia > Chthoniobacterales > UBA10450 > Udaeobacter. The sequence continues at coordinate 225,648 of CAWIYE010000009.1, read as the reverse complement.
TTTACCGTCGCTTCGTTGGAAGCGCCGTTTTTTCGCAGAGTTGACTGGCGTCCACGTGGCGCGGGCAGCGTTTGCCTTGAGAAAGCTCGCGATCTCCTTTTCAGTTAGATCGGTGCCCTTCATGTTGAAATACGTTTCCGAAATGCTCCGGCCATCAGCGAAGGTAACCTGGTAAAGGTAGCGATCTTTATGGTAAAGAACGCTCACCGTTCCGTCATCACGCAAACGTCGCTGCACCAGGTTGCCGTATGCGTCATCAACTTTGTCGCTGTCGTCTCCTAAATTAGCCCGGCAGCAGGTCAGGGCTGCGAGAATCGTCAGAAGAATGAGGCTGAATTGCTTCACATTGTTTAGTCGAACAATTCTGAGGAATCCGCAACCGTGCTCGCGCAATCCTCAGCCAAAACGACGCATCGTGCTAGAGTTCCCGGCTACAACATGAACGGCAAGATTGATACGCGCGAATTTTTCATCACCGATTATGATGCGGCGCTTCAAATCTGGCAGAGTGTCGAAGGTATTGAGATCGCCGAGGGTGACGACAGGAAAGGCGTCGGTGAATTTCTCGCGCGGAATTCAGGTCTGAGCAGAGTGGCGATCGACGGACCAGCGATAGTTGGAGTCGCTTTATGCGGCCACGATGGACGTCGCGGACACATCTATCATTTGGCAGTTGATCCCGCTTACCAGGGGCGCGGGGTTGGTAAGCGTCTGCTGAATGAATGCCTCGATGGCCTACGCAGCGCTGGGATGCAACGCGTTATTATTTTGGTGGCCGACGATAACCATCGCGGCGCGGAATTCTGGAAGCACCGTGGCTGGGAGGAAATTCCGGGCGCTGTTCCGATGGGAATTGATGTTTAGGAGCTCAGATCACAATCGCAATTCATGAAGGTCGGCGAGAGCCATTTTCGAACGATTTGGGTTACGCCAGACGAAGGCATCGTGCAGCTGATCGATCAACGATTTTTGCCGTATCGGTTCATGATCGAAAAGGTCCGCACCGTCGAACAAATGGCGAGGGCCATTCGCGAAATGCATGTTCGTGGAGCGGGATTGATTGGCGTGAGCGCGGGGTTTGGAATGTATCTGGCGGCAATCGAAGCGGCCGCGCGTCTCGCAGGCGCGGAATTCGATGAGTGCATAGCCCGCGCAGCCGAGGAACTCCTGGCGACGCGACCGACGGCGGTCAATCTTTCCTGGGCCATCGAGCGCCAGCTCAGGAGCATGGCCGATGGAAAAACTGCGGACGAAAAGGTGGCTCTTGCTCTGCGCACAGCCAATTCGATTGCTGAAGAAGACGTGGAGCATTGCCGGATAATCGGGCAACACGGCCTGAAGCTGATTCAAGACATCGCTCAGAGGAAAGCGGGCGACGGAGTCAATGTGCTCACGCATTGCAACGCAGGATGGCTCGCCTTTGTTGATTACGGCTCCGCCACTGCGCCCATCTATGCCGCGCACGATAGCGGCTTGCCCGTACATGTTTGGGTATCTGAGACGCGACCAAGAAATCAGGGCTCAAAGCTTACGGCCTGGGAACTGGGTCAGCACGGCGTGCCACACACGGTAATCGCGGACAGCGCCGCGGGCCATTTGATGCAACATGGCGAAGTCGACCTGGTGATTGTCGGAAGCGATCGTACCACTTACACCGGAGACGTTGCCAACAAGATCGGGACATATTTAAAGGCGCTTTCGGCAAAGGACAACGACATCCCTTTCTATGTCGCACTGCCTTCGTCCTCGATCGATTGGAAGATGCGCGATGGAAGAAAGGAAATTCCGATCGAGCAGCGCAGCGCGGAAGAAGTAAAACGTATTGGCGGCTGGCTCGATGGGCGACACGTCGAGGTGCATCTTGCGCCCGAAGCAAGTGCTGCTGCCAATCTTGGGTTCGATGTTACGCCGAGGCATCTCGTGACCGGGCTCATTACTGAGCGCGGAATCTGCCAGGCGAATGAGAAGAGCATTTACTCGCTTTTCCCGGAGCACGCGCCGTGAGCGAATATGTAAAGTTCACATACGAGCGCGCGACTTCAGAAATCGCGCCATTTGCCGGGCTTGCCGATCTCAACGCATGCAGGCGGAAACTTCGCGAGTTGCAATTGATCGGCATAGCCTCAAACGGCGTCAGCTTCGGCAACCTGAGTGTGAGAGACGATGCAACCAGGGATTTTTACATCACCGGCTCGGCAACTGGCGGCTTGTCCGAGCTGACGCTCGCTGATTGTGCGAAAGTGATAGCCTATGATTTTGAACGAAATTCGCTCCGATACCAAGGATACGCGATTCCTTCTTCGGAATCTCTGACTCATGCCGCGATTTACGAATCCGATGCAACGGCGCGTGCCGTTATACATTGCCATGACTCAAAGTTCTGGCTGAGGCTTCTTGATCGAGGTCCAAAAACTCCCGAGGCTGCCAAGTACGGCACACCAGAAATGGCGCGAGAAATCATGAGTCTGTTCGAGACAACCGATGCGCAAAGCAGAAAGATTTTCGTCATGGCCGGTCACCAGGGAGGTATCGCCACGTTCGGCAGAAATCTCGAAGAGGCATTCCTTGTTCTAATGCATGAGCGAAAGGAATCATCTCCTCGCGTTAAAGGCGCTTTCCATAAACGTACTCCACGTGATGACGAATGAATTTCCTGAACCGGCTCAACGGAGCAACGTTACCCGGCGAACCTTTCTTGGGATAAGTCTGGCAAGTGGTGCCGCGCTTTTTGCTGGGAAATCCGATGTAATCTTCGGAGCTGACTTATCAACCACACCAAACATAGCTATGAACACAACTTTTAAATTAGGCGGCGACCTCACAGTGAACCGGCTCGGGTTTGGTGCGATGCGTATCACCGGCGACGGCATTTGGGGCTGGCCGCCAGATCGAGAGAACGCACTCAAGGTTCTGAGGCGCGCAATCGAATTGGGTGTCGATTTGATCGATACAGCCGATGCGTACGGGCCGGACACGAGCGAATTGCTCATAGCCGAAGCGCTCCACCCTTATCCGAACGGACTTGTTATCGCGACAAAAGGCGGTCTCACACGGCCGGGACCCGGCCAGTGGGTGCCAAATTGCCGACCCGACCATCTCAAACAAGCCGTCGAAGGAAGTTTGAAGCGGCTGCGCTTGGAGCGGATCGATTTGTATCAATTGCACACCGTCGATCCCAAAGTTCCAATTGAAGAATCGGTCGGCACGCTCAAGCAAATGCAAGATGCCGGCAAGATCCGGCACATCGGATTATCCAACGTCGATCCGGCAGAAATCGCGAGAGCGCGCAAGATCGTTCCGATCGTGAGCGTGCAGAACCGTTACAACATCGAGGACCGTAAATCGGAAAACGTTCTTGAGTATTGCGAGAAAGAGAATCTTGGGTTCCTGCCGTGGTTCCCGATTGGGGGCGGGAACGGTTTGAAACCTGAGAACCCGCTGAATACGGCTGCCAAGGCCCACGGCGTAAGCGTTTATCAAGTCGCGCTGGCGTGGCTACTGCAGCGCTCACCCGTCATGTTACCGATTCCGGGCACATCGTCCCTCGCGCATTTGGATGACAACGTTGCCGCCGCCAAGCTCAAGCTAGCTCTGGAAGAATGGAAAGCTATTGACGCGTCGGCAGCCTGACACCGGCACAGAACTAGGATTAGAAGCCTGCGACCAGACGATCAGAGGCCAAACTGCTGAATCACCGTGTCTCGACCGATGTGAGGCACAAAGCTATCGCTTCGCCCTCATTCTAGGGGGTTGGCGTCGGTGTGGGAGTCGGTGAAAATATGAAAATCGGAGTAGGCGTAGGGCTGGCGAACAGAATGACTCCACCACTGTTGCCGCCGTCGTTGGATTCTTTTCTAAAGGTGATGAAGAGCGTCGCACCGGCTACCGGCGCGACCGTCACTTGAGCCGGGCCCGCGATGGTCACCTTGTTGCCAATCTCCGGAAAATTTTGCGAATTGGCTCCAGTACTCAAGTCGGTCCGTGTCGCGACGAGAACATTGGCCGTTCCACCATTATCTCCGGTGAAGGTGACCGAAAGCACGGCGCGATCAGTTCCTCCTTCCTGGGAGAAATTTTTGATGTTAAGACTCTGATTATCATCGACTGCGATCATCAAGGGCGACGTTGTGATAATCCTGCTCTTGAACGGATGGGCAAACGCAAAGCTGGCGGCAGCCAGCATCACGACGGCAATCAAACATCGGGCGGTGATTTTCATGTCAAAAAATACATGCAGTTTCCGCCGCAGCCAACTTGCAATCGGTTTTACTAGGCTACAGCGTCACTCTTCCGTTCGCGCGGTGTGCGGACCGTGGACGGGTGTTTTTGGCGCAAAAATCTCCCCAACGGCTATTTAATCTTCGCGAGAATGGCTTCCATCTCGTTCCGGCGAAAGGCGCGCAAGCGTCTGACTTTTGACGTTGCCCAGCGAGCCGATCTTAAGCATGAACGCGCTCATCGTCTCGTCATCGGGCGCTTCAAACACCACCACAGCGTCATAAGCGCCCATCGTCCAGAATTCCTCCACGATTTTCATACCCATTTTCTCCGCCTCAGCTATCGCGGCATCGCCGCGCTTAACTGTGTCCCTGACGTTGCGGATTCCTTGATCTGCAAACTGAATCAGCCCGACATAAGTAGCCATGATCTGTTACTCCTTTCGTGTTGTTGCACCTGAAAGACTATTGCAAATTCTCGTCCACGCAAAAAGACTGAAGACTCGCTGCCCGACAACTGCCACGACGTGAGCTTTGAGGTTGTAGCGGCGTTTGTGTCAAACGCCTCTCTTTGCGGCCGCGCCTACGGTCGAGGTGCCGGAGTTGGCCGTGGCGAGCCTGTAGGCGTCGGGGGTGGCGTGAGGCGAGGCGGCGGAGTGGGCCGCGGCGCTGGGGTGACGCTCGGTGAAGCAGTAGGCGGCGGTGTTAAACGAGGTGGCGGAGTTGGTCGCACACTCACACTGGGGCGCGGCCTCGGCGTGGGTGAACATCTCCCACTGCATGGAGTCGGCGTTGGTGTAGGTGTTGGCGTTGCTGTAGGCGTAGCTGTTACGTGGTGTGGCTGATAGGTGTTGGTGTTGCCGTACCATGCCGTAGCGGTTGGTGTTGGCGTTGGCGTGGAGTCGCCGTCGGGGTTGGCGTAGGTGTGCGTGTCGATGTGGGAGTTGCTGTTGGCGTTCGCGTAGCTGTGGGTGTTGCGCGTTGGCGTCGGTGTGTGTAGGAACCAGACTGCGCGCAGTATCTGCCGCCGGTGTTCGTCGTCGGTTCCGCCCCAAACGATCATTTGGCTGTCGGTCCACACTGCCGTGTGGCGACCATCGCGCAGCGGGCGCGTCAGTGGTGGTGGTGGCTGTCCAACTATCGGTGCTGGGATTGTATCTTCCTCCGGTGTTCAAAACGGGGTGGATGCTGCCGTTTCCGCCCCAGACAATCATTTGGCTGCCGGTCCACACTGCCGTTTGAGCGTATCGGGGCTCGGGCGCGTTGGTCGTGCTGGTGGCTGTCCAACTGTCAGCGCCGGGATTGTATCTCCCGCCGCTGTTAAAATAGTACTGGTTCACGCCGTCAGAGAAAAATCCGCCCCAGACAATCATTTGACTGCCAGTCCAGATCGCGGTCTGAAGGGCTCGGGCATCAGGGGCGTTGGTGAGGCTGGTAGCTGTCCAACTGTTGGTGCTGGGATTGTATCTCCCGCCAGTGTTGAAAGGGGGAGAACCAATAATATCACCGCCCCAGACGATCATTTCACTGCCGGTCCAGACTGCCGTATGATAGAACCGAGTAGCGGGCGCATTGGTGGTGCTGGTAACTACCCAACTATTCGTGCTGGGATTGTATCGCGCGCCGGTGTTCAAAGCGTCGCTCCCGCCTAATCCGCCCCACACAATCATTTCGCTGCCGGTCCAGATCGCGGTCTGAATGGCTCGGGCATCAGGGGCGTTGGTGAGGCTGGTAGCTGTCCAACTGTTGGTGCTGGGATTATACCTCCCGCCGGTATTCAAGGGGATATCGTCCCCTCCTCGGTATCCGCCCCAAACAATCATTTCACTGCCGGTCCAGACTGCCGTATGATAGAACCGACCATCAGGCGCATTGGTGGTGCTGGTGGCTGTCCAACTGTCCGTACTGGGATTGTATCTCCCGCCAGTGTTCACATAGCCGACGCCGGAGACGAATCCGCTCCAGACGATCATTTCGCTTCCGGTCCAGACTGCCGTATGTTGGGATCGGCCATCGGGCGCGTTGGTGAGGCTGGTTGGCGTCCACGTATCGTCGGTGCAGCCGCCCGACGGACTAGCTATCACAGGAAACGTGTAGTTCGCGCTCACTGTCGCCATGGTCATTGGCGCTTCGGCCTCGGCTTTAGCCAGCCACGACTGCAACGGTTCTTTCAGCCACGCAATTGTCGCCAGCTTCAACCGGTTTTTGCCCTTGTTCATCACCGCTACGGCGTAGTAATACGCGTCGTCCTCTTGTAGCGGGCTCAATACTCCGGTTTTAACTCGCGCTATCGCTGGTTTCTGGAGGGCAGCCGCTCTGGCTGCTGACGGTCCGTTAGGCAAGCGAGGCGCTTGCCCTACAATGTCTTGGCTGCCAAACTGCGCTGCGAGCTTTGCAACGCTCTCTCGCCATTCGCTGCTGCTCATCTTCACAGCTTCGGCGCACTTTTCGTCTGTCGGAGCGGAATCGTCTTTACCGGAATCGCTCTTGATCCACTCCATTTCGGTGTACATGCCGCTGGTCTGCCTCATCTGCCTTACGCTCACGTACGTTCGCAGTTCAGCTTCGGCGCGCCGCTTTAACTCGCCGTGAAATCTCTCGTCGTGCGCGTACAACTCCGTGATTACACGTTCGGCCAGGACAGGTCTGGCCAGACACTCCGCGATCACGAAGGCATCGTTGCCCAATGCGGCAAAGATTTCGCGCAAGACCTCAGGCTGTTTGATGTGCTGCGCGATGCGCTCCATCTCGGCTTGCAGTTGATCGGAAGTGATCGGCCGTTGCCAGTAATCCTCCAGCGCCTGCGAGTCGCGCAGATAATCTTCCACCTTCTTCTCGATCTCCGCCTGCGTCATCACTCTGTCGAGCGGCGGCTTTGCGTCGGCATTTGCCGCCGGCCAAATGCGATGTCGCCAATAAACTTCCTCGATCGTCCGCTGATATGCGACGCGATCTGCAAACGTCAGCGTCCGATCCCTTCGGATCGCAGACGCAGACACGGAGGCGGCGCTCTCTTGTGCATTCACGCCGAGAGCCGTGTTATTCTGCTGCGGTGGAACGCGCAGATGACGGCCAGGCAGGTTGATCGCAGAAGAGAGCGCGACAATGACGCACGAAAAAAGGAGCACGGCTGCGCTGCCGCGGAGAATGTAAGCGCTAATTTCGCTTTTCGTTCTCACAAACTCAGCAAGTCTTCAGATTGAAGCCTAACAAATCGGCGCGATCTTGCCGTTTTTCGCCCACGAATGGCAAGACAAATTTTACTGGAACCGTGAAAAATGATTCGCTCACGCCGGCGTGACGCTATTTCAGTGAGCGGCGTCTGCCACGGCGGACGCCGTACAGCTCGTGCAGAGTGAGGCCGGCGCGGAGTTTCAGGCGGCGGCTGCGGGCTTAAGTTTTGTGGGAATGTCTAACAATTCTGCAAGAGGAAGGTATGATTCTATAATAGAACCGTACAGTCCTCTGCGTCGCTTTTTGATCGGAGCGTTGTAACATATCGAAAGCGGTGCGCGGACGCACCGCACTCCTAAAGCACTTCGTGCAAAATGAAACCGCGATTCACTTTCGAAACCACGCTGGCGGCGACCGGTTGAACTGATCAAACGATGGAACCTGGCGAAGCTCTTGGTATCGCGGCGCAGATCGCAGTCGCGCTCGCCGGTTTTGCAGGCGTGGTGGTCGTTTTTCGGCGCGAATCCGTTCACGAATGGTCGCCGCTCGATAAATTTCGGCTGCGAGCTTTGCTGCTCAACTCTGTGCTGCCGCTCGGTGTTTGCATGATCGCGTTTCTGTTGCTGACAATTGAGCCTGGCCCGACGGGGGTTTGGAGATGGTGCAGCGGTATCGCATCTGTAGTCCTTTTGTTCTTCGGGATCAGCACAACGACGGGTTTTCGCCGCGTTGCTGTGCAGCGGTTACAAAGCGCGCACAGCAACTTCATCTTTTATTTTTTCGCCACTCTCGGTATCGGAGCGATGCTGTTGCAATTGTATAACGCCATCTTCCTTGGCGCGTTTTGGCCGTTCTTCACTGGAATCGTCCTACAGCTCGTCGGGGCGACGTTCCAATTCGCACGGATGATCCTCGCGCTGCCTGAATAGCACGGTGGCAGAGTGAAACTCGATTGTAGCGAGCGGCGAAGCCTACAACGCCGGTTCAGTGTCGTGAAGGCGGTTGTAATCCACCGTCAGTCTGCCGCCGCCGTGCTCAGTGTAAATTTCAACGAAGCGCTGGCCGAATTGAATATCGCGCCAGCTATAATCCTTTTGCGTCTGAACCGAGGCTGCGATCACCGGATCGATTCCAACGACCGATACGATAAACAGCGCACGGCTGGCGCTGAGAGATTCATTAGTCGCGCCAAACAGCGGGCTCTTGTGGTCGATGGTGTGCCGCAAAGTCAGCGCGGCGGGAAAAACCGTCAGCCGATCGAAATGGAGTTTGAGAACATAAAAGTAGCGGAAATCTCCGCCTTCGAGCAACGGTTCATCGCGCGAGAACATGATCCGGAACTCGGCTTCCACCATGCTGTGCTGGTTTTCGTTGCCGATTCGCACCATCAGCGTCGGCTTCCCATTCAACGGCGCAATGACCAGCGATTTGCTGAACACGACACGGGCGATCGGGCGCGAAAAGCGCACGAAGATGAGGCCGGTCATCGCCGCGAGTAAAAATACCCCGGTCATAATTTCGACGGTGCTGACGATGTGAGCGTACAGCGTTTGCGGATACATGTGGCCGTAGCCAACCGTGGCCAGCGTTTGCACGCTGAAAAAGAAGCAATCAAAAAACCAATGCCCACCAGTGCTGCCGGCGATACTGCCTTGCTGAAAACTGTAAAGCGCGGCGAAAAACAGATTCAGGCCGACATAAAGACTGGCGACAAACGCGGCGAATCGCGGCCACCTCAAACCGAGCAGCCAGCGATAGACATCGCGCCACCGCCAGGCGTCTGTCCCGACCTTCACGAATTCCACCTGACCAGAGCGAATGGAAACCTGACTGGGCTTTCGCCTCATGTTCATCTAATCCGCGACCGGTACCAATTGGTCAACAAACTTGCCGATGGCCTTCAGGATCTCTTGATCGATATCTTCCAGCGTTTTGCCTGTTCCCTGCAGTTGTCTCTTAGCCACGCGCAGGGAATGGTCGCCGCCTTCAACGGTGTGGAGGAAATTGGGCGCTTTCATTTCTGCTCGGACGCGCTCCAGAAGGTCCAGCGGACAAAGCGAGTCGCGCGTGCCTTGCACAAACAGGATCGGTGTAGTCAGGGCGCGCAGAACTTCGTCGCGAAGCTTTGACCAATCGCCCATGGCCGAGAGCGGGTATCCAAGACAAATTAGGCCGTCCACTTTTTCTTCTAGCGACACATGGCATCCGATGCGCCCACCCATGCTTTTACCAATCAAGAATGTTCTTGCGCCGCGATGTTTCTCGCGCGCTTTGACAAGCGCTTCGCGATGGAATGCGATGAGTTTCGGCAAAGGATCGGGTCGTTTTCGACCTTCGCGCATATAGCCATAATCGAAGCTCTCGACATTTCCGATCTCCGACAAACGCGCCTTCCAGTTTTGCATCCAAGGATGCGAGGAAGGCGCGCCTGCCCCGGGAGCAACCAAGATCAAGGGTTTCATGCGTGGGAGGCGGCTGCCGCGCCAAACGGCCCGTCAACCTAGCACTCAGCAAGCGGTCAGGAAAAGAGCTTTGGCAAGACGTTGGCAACAAAGTCCACCGAGCCGTGGCCGATCATGTTGGCCACGAGATCCCGACGCCACAAATAGAATCCGGTTAAGATTATACCCGCCGCAAGCGCGATCAGAATATTTGCAGCCCCTCCAGACCAATGGCCAACTGAGAAAATAACCAGTGGAATGGCGACTGACCAGAACCGGCCCAAACCAATCAGGCGCAATCGTTCAATTGCGTAACCGCGATAAAATAATTCTTCCACCACGCCGGCGCGGAAAACGATGAGCGTAATCAACCAGAGCGGCAGTTTCTCAAACGCGGCAGAACCCGGGCCGTGGCCGTAGCCAGTGAGATAAGCCAGTCCGCCGACGGCTGCCGCCGATACAATCGCAATCACCAAGCCCCAGAGGATGGACTTCCACCAACGCGCTGTACCGAGGCCGATGGAACGCAAGGGCAAACGTTCGCCGCGTCGGATAATCACAAGAAGCGTAACTGCGCTGACCCAGATCAGCGCTTCTCTTAAAATTGTCGAGCCAAGAGTCATTTCGGGTACGAAGAACACGATCACTTGGCGAATTACGAGCATCGCAAAAAGCGAGATGAACAGTCCAGCCCACGTGGCACGCGAAATTTTCGTGGGAACCGACGGCTTGTCGGGCGTGAGAGCAAAAGATGCACCGAGATTCTCCGTTTCCATCGATTCCATTAAGATGCCGCAAGGCACAGTTTGGATTCAAGAAATTAGCGCTCGTCCGCTTTGCGCTCGGGATTTTCGGCAGAGAATCGCGCGTCGTCCTACTGCACCGTCACGACCGTGCCGACGGGGATTTCGGAGAAAAATTTGCGCGCGGCGTCCTCCGGCAACCGGATGCAGCCATGGGATACTGGATGATTCGCCACGTAGCCGGCGTGCATTCCAAAATCGAGACAGCTCAGTCGCATAAAATATGGCATCTCGACATGATAGATGGTCGAACGGTGATTGCGCTCTTTATTGGTGATCACAAATTCGCCCCGTTTCGTAGAGTAACCTGGTCGGCCAGTCGAACATTGCGTGCGATATACGGGCACACCGTCCTTAACGAGGGCGACTCTCTGGAGCGCCAGCGAAATCTCAATGCGCAACCGATCCGGCGATGGCCCGCCGCCGAGAAGAATTTGTGCGGCCCGCCAGTGGCCCGTTTCCGCCGCAATATCCAACGCAGACATCTTGTCCCGGCTCGTCAGTCGGTTCCGTTTGGCGCCTGCATTGAGCAGAGCGCGCAGATAATCGTCCTGTCCAAGTCCTGCGGCCAGCATGACGACAGTAAGGCTCCGGTCTTCCTCAACGTAGCTGCGCAGCGAGTTGGATAGCAGCGCGAGAAAATCCTTATCGCAACGCGACGGCAGAACGATGTTGGGATCCGCTCCGCATTCGAGCAATGTGGTAAAAAGAGATGAGTTGTTTGCCGCGATAGAATAAGCAAGAAACGGCACGGTTCTGCCTTCAGGCGTCGGTGGTGAAGAATGCTTGCGGAGGAGCGTTCGGATTTGCTCTTTGTTCGCGGCTTGCAGTGCTGCGGCCAGCGCGCGCCGCGTGCTGCTTGTCCACTGCGATGCTGACGGTAAACGCTCGACCACCGTCTTGATGATCTTTGGATTTCCGCCATCGAGCGCCAATCCCAGAAGATCCTGCCCGTCCTTGGTCTGAGCTTCGGCATTAAGATTGATTGAGCGCTCCAAGAGCAACTGGAACATCGCAACGTTGCCGTGCATCGCTGCCGCCATAAGCGGCGTAAAATCGCTTTTATCGGCAAGATCAACCTGCGCCCCGGCGTCAACGAGACGGCGCGCCGTTTCCCAATCCTGTTGCGACATTGCAATCAGAAGCGGAGTGCGCCCTTGCGCGTCGCGTCCATTTGGATCGACATGCTCCATCAAGTACAAGTTGATGAGCGACTCGCGCTGAATCGTGACGGCCCGAACCAGTTCCTCCGACGAGATAGAGATAAGCGCAGGCGGCTCGGGGCCAACCGCGATCGCCCAAAACAATATCAAGAGCACGACGCCTGCCCAAAAGATCAATCGCCTCTTAAACGCGCTCATAAACAGGGTTGAGTCGGAAATTATACGAGCTTCCTCAAGAAATGCATCACTTCTGCGACTAATCTGCGAGCGCGTCTTTGAGTAAGCTGGAATTGGACGTATCCAGTTGAACGTTGCATCTTCAGTGCTGTCCAAATTCCAACCGATGCGTTTATCCATTTTGGCCCTGTGCGTTGCAATCAGTACATCGTTTGCAGCGATACCAGAGGCCGTCCCAACTTCCAGTGTTCCTGCTGCGGCGGTGGAAGCAGGCAAAGACGTGGTTCATCAATTGAACAACGCTTTCGCAAAGGTCTTCGAGACCGTGGCGCCTGGCGTTGTTGTTATTGAGATTTCCAAGAAGAACGAAATCAGCGAAAGCTCGCCGCTCGACGACCTCTTTTTTCAAGGGCCGCCGGATGAAAACAATCCGCGGCGCAATCCGGGCGGGGGTGAGCTGCGTCCGGTCCAAAGCGAAGGGTCTGGTTTTATCGTGCGACCCGATGGCTACATCTTCACAAACTTTCACGTCGTGGAAGGCGCAGACAAAATCGACGTGAAGTTGAGGGACGGACGGAATTTTCCGGCACGGATTGTGGGCACCGATGAAAAAACCGATATCGCCGTGATCAAGATCGACGCTAAAGATCTGCCGGTTGTCCAGCTCGGCGACAGCGATGCTGTGCGAGTTGGGCAGTTTGCCTTTGCGATCGGGGCGCCGTTCAGGCTCGATTACACATTTACCTACGGCGTGATCAGCGGCAAAGGCCGGAGCAAATTGCTTCAGACAGGCGGCTACTCTATCTCCGATTATTTGCAGACTGATGCCTCGATTAATCCGGGCAACAGCGGCGGCCCACTGTGCGATATCGACGGCAAAGTGATCGGGATGAACACGCTGATCAACGGGATGAACCGCGGGCTGGGCTTCGCCATTCCAATTAACATGGCAAAAGAAATCGGTACCGAACTGGTCGCCGGCCATAAGATCACGCGCCCCTGGCTGGGTATTCGAATCGAAACTCTCGGCGACGACCCGACGATCCAAGATTTATTCAAGGGCGCTGATAAAGGCGTCGTGGTGCGCACAATTGAAGCCGACGCGCCTGCTTCCAAAAGCGATCTGCGACCGTTCGATTTAATCACGCAGGTCGATGGAACACCGATCGAAACGGACTCGCAGCTTCAGCATGAAATTTTGAAAAAGAAGATCGGCCAAAATGTCCAGCTAACTGTCTGGCGCAAAGGCCAAACCATTAAAATCCCTATTAAGACCGGTGAACTGCCTAACGAGATCGCGCGCGCATCAAATGAGCCGGCCCGGCCCGCTCCGCCAGGCCAGTCCCGCGAAAGCGGGATCGGCAAGTTTGGATTGCAGGTACAGGAGCTGACGGAGGATGTTGCGAAACGCCTGAAGCTTCCAGTTCAGCGCGGAGTGATTGTAACCGATGTCGAGGACAACAGCATTGCTGCGGCCCAGGACATTCAGCGCGAAGATGTCATTACGGAAGTGGACGGCAAACCAGTCACAAACGTGCAGTCCTTCCGCGAGGCGCTCAATAAAGCCGACCCGAAGCGCGGCGTCCTTCTGTACCTCGACCGCAAAGGCACCAAGACTTTCGCGGTGCTAAAAGCCGGCGGCTAGCTCTTTCGGCTGCCGACGATTACAAGCACGATCCCGCCGACCAGGCAAATGCCGCTGGCGACCGGCGGAAACGCGATTCCGTGACTTTCCTTGTGCGTAATTTCAAGCGGGCCTAGTTGGGCGTCTTTCTTTTGTGTCGTCCAACCGAGTCCACCCCAGGCAAAGCCAATCACGCCGAAGATGATCAGCACGATGCCGATAATCACGGCCGGTTTCATTAGTTCGAGCTTACAACGGTCGGCGGCCTTGGATCAAATTGATAATCAGCACTATGACGGCAAGGACGAGCAGGATGTGAATGAACCCGCCCAAGGTGTAGGAGCTGACCAGTCCAAGGAGCCAAAGCACCAGCAAGATCACAAATATTGTCCAGAGCATAAGGTTGTTCCTTTCGGTTAAGTCATACCTAGCTTCGCACGAGACACTTCCGTTGCGCTTATGGGAAATGGAAATTCCTATAGTTTCCCTAGCGCCGCGCGCAAATTCCAGTCGTTCGCTTCCAACAAATTGCGGGACGACTGGTAGTCGCATTGCGCCAGTTCGGCGAGAACCCGCACTGCGCGATCACGCAACTTCGTGCTGCTGGCGTGCAGATCGATCATCAGATTGCCGCGCACTTTACCCAGCGCGATCATGGCGCCGGTGCTGATGATATTGAGAGCAACCTTCGTCGCTGTCCCAGCTTTCAACCTGGTCGATCCAGTCAAAAGTTCTGGCCCAACCGCGAGCGTGATTGCTAGATCGAGATCTGTAGCCGCGGGCGTTGACCGCGCCTGACCGGCGTCATCGCCGCCGACTACAGTTGGGTTGCAGGTGAGCAATATCGTTTTTGCGCCTAACGACTTTGCCCGCGCAAGCGCGCCGAGCACAAAAGGAGTCCGCCCGCTGGCGGTAATTCCAATCACAACATCGGAACCTTTTATTTTGCGCTCATCCAAAGCCAACGCGCCAGCACTTTCCTCGTCTTCTGCGCCCTCCGCGCTGTGATAAAGCGCCGTCACGCCACCAGCGATTACGCCCTGCACAAGATCAGGCGGCGCGCCAAAAGTGGGCGGGATTTCGCTCGCATCGAGCACGCCAATGCGCCCGCTGCTCCCAGCTCCGACATAAAACAAGCGCCCACTATTGCGCAGCGATTCAGCCACCATCTCAATCGCTGTGGTCAGCTCTCCGACTGCAGTCCGCAAGGCTTCCTTAACAAACTTTTCTTCCTCGACAAACACTTCCACGAGCTCACGCGCGCTCATTTTTTCCAAGTTTTCCGATCGCGGATTGCGCTGCTCGGTAAGGGCAGCCGCCAAATTGTCGATCTCGCTTTGCGACGGCTCCAGGTGAACTGCGGCGTGATCACGCGCTTCTGTTGCCAGCCACGCGGCGCCAAGTTCAGGAGCTCGCTCCGCGAATGTCACGCGCGCATCAGGAAGGTTCTTTTTCAGTTTGCGCCGGTATGCGTGCGTGTAGATCGAGTCCCGATGAAAAAGGCCGCCGATCAAAGTGACTTTTGGTGCAAGCAGATGGAGACGCGACGCGACTGCCTCGGTGTATTCGCAGAGAACACGCACGCCCTCTTCGACGATCTCCATCATGCGCCCATCACCCCCAGTTGCAGCTTCAAAAACCACCGGCGCCAACATTGCGATCTCCATTTTGTCCGCCGTCTGCACCCAGCGAACCAGTTCATCAAAATTGTTCAACGAAAGCGCTCGCAGGATTTTTGCAGTGAACTGCATCTCGCTGTGATGCAAATCGTGTTCGCGCAAGATCAGGCGGAGCGCCTGGATGGAAAGAAAATAACCGCCGCCAGCATCGCCCAAGATGTGTCCCCATCCGCCCGATCTCTCGATCCGGTCGCCACGCCTCCCGGTTACCGAGGAACCGCTTCCGGCGTTGACGACGACGCCGTCGCCGTGATCGAGGGCCGCTGCGAGGCCAGAGTCGCGGTCGCTGCCCGTGACGATTTTGGCGTTCGGCCAGATCTCGAGACAGATTTGCTTGAGCGAGCGGCGATCTTCCTCCGTAGCGCAACCGGCAAGAAAAACTCCCGCGCGATCGATTTGCTTGGGCAGCTCAGCGAAGATTTCGCGCAGCCGTTCCGGTGTTGTGAGACGCAAATTGGATGGCGGTAGTTTTCCCTGATCGAGAATGCGAAATTCCGCGCTGGCCTCACCGCTCCCTTCCATACCCTCGACCAACACCCAGGCGGTTTTCGTACCACCGCCTTCGACCCCGAGGATGCGCTCACCGGGTTTCACGATTGTTAGTGTAGGGCACGCGCACCGCCTGCCGCGAGTTTTCTTTATGGTTGGCGATGTAAAAAAGGCAAGCGAAGCGCTCGCCCTACAAATGCGCCACCATTGCCGAGATTTCGCGCGCTCGTATCGTGCAGAACAGTCATGGACGAGAAAGAGGCCGCGAAGCGTGTCGAACAGCTGCGAGGAGAAATCCGCAAGCACGACCGGCTCTACTACGAAGAAGCCACGCCGATAATCAGCGACCGCGAATACGATCGGCTTTACAAGGAACTGGTCGATCTCGAGAGGCAATTCCCCGATCTGGTCACGGCAGACTCACCGACGCAGCGTGTCGGCGGAAAACCGTTACAAGCGTTCGAGCAGGTATCGCATCTCATCCCGATGCTCAGCCTCGACAATACTTACTCGGAAGCCGAAGTGAAAAATTTCTACGCCCGCATCCAGCGGCTCTTGCCGGACGAAAAAATCCCAGTGGTAATCGAACCAAAGGTGGACGGCGTTGCGGTTTCCCTCATTTACGAAAGTGGGAAGCTGCGCCAGGCGTCAACACGCGGAGACGGAAACGTGGGCGACAATATCACGCAAAATATCCGGACGATCCGCTCGCTGCCGGAGCGCCTGAGCAACGGCGCGCCAAAACTTTTGGAAGTGCGCGGCGAAGTTTACATGTACAGGAAAGGCTTCGAAAAACTGAATGACGAACGCAAGAAGGACGGCGTGCCCGTGTTTGCGAACCCGCGCAACGCCGCGGCCGGTTCGCTCAAGCAACTCGACCCGGCGATCGTGGCGAAACGCCCGCTGGGAGTCGTTCTTTACGGGACCGGCGCAACCGACGGCGTGGACGTCGATCTTCACTCCGAGATTTTCCTGCTGCTAAAGAAACTGGGCTTGCCAGTCACCGAGCGCTGGTGGGTAGCCGAGTCAGTCGAGGAAATTTTGGATGCAATTCACGAGCTGGACGGCATCCGTCACAAGTTTGCTTATCAGACCGACGGCGCCGTGGTGAAAGTCGATTCCTTTGCGCAGCGCGAGCGCCTCGGATTCACAGCGAAATCCCCGCGCTGGGCGATCGCTTACAAATATGCCGCCGAACGCGTCCAGACGCGGTTGAACGACATCACCATTCAAGTAGGGCGTACTGGAATTCTAACGCCTGTCGCCGTGCTCGAACCCGTTCTTGTGAGTGGAAGCACGGTTGCCCGCGCGACATTGCACAACGAAGACGAAATCAAACGCAAAGACATCCGCATCGGCGACATGGTTGTGATCGAAAAAGCCGGCGAAGTCATTCCAGCGGTTGTGGAGGTAGTGAAATCGAAACGGCCGCGCGGCGCGAAACCGTTCCACTTTTCCGATCACATTCAGGGCAAGTGTCCGGTATGCGGCGGATCCATCCGGCGCGACCCGGAATTTGTCGCATGGCGCTGCGAGAATCTGCATTGCCCGGCGCAGACCACGCGACGCGTGGAATTTTTCGCCGCGCGCGGCGCACTCGACATCGAAGCTGTGGGCGGAATTGTCGCTGACAAACTGGTCGAACGTGGACTCGTGCGCGAACCGCTCGATGTGTTTGAATTGAGACCCGAACAACTCGCGAAATTAAATCTCGGCACCGAAGAAGCTCCACGCGTTTTCGGTGAGAAGAACGCGATGAAGGCGATTAACGCAATCGAGCGCGCCAGAACTTTGCCGCTTTCGCGCTGGCTATACGCGCTGGCCATTGCCGATGTAGGAAAGACAACGGCGACGCAGCTCGCCCGATTCCACGACCACATTGACGACGTCGCGGAATCAGCGCTGCTGCGCGACGTCGTGGCGTATCACGAAAAGGACAAAAAAGACGAAAAGGACAAGATTGCTGAGCGATTGATCGAAGCCGGGTTTGCTAAACACTCCAAGAGCAAGGCCGCCAAAGATCGCGGCATCGTGACTGAAGTTGGGCCGGTGGTCGCGGAGAGCGTACTCGATTTCTTTGCTTCGGCGGCAGGCAAGAAAATTCTGCGACGGATGAAGGAGCTCGGAATTCAGCCAAAGCGCGAAAAAGTTTACGCCAAAAAAGCAGCGCAGTTACCGCTGGCCGGAAAAACTTTTGTTCTCACTGGAACGCTGCCGTCGATGACACGGGACGAAGCCACCGAAAAAATCGAATCGCTCGGCGGTCACGTCACCGGCAGCGTGAGCAAGAAAACCGACTACGTTCTAGCCGGCGCCGAACCGGGAAGCAAATTCGACAAAGCGAAAGAACTCGGCGTAAAAGTTATCGACGAAGCCGAGTTCCGAAAAATGCTGTAGTGGGTTCGCTCTGCGAAGCGTTGCTCGCGTCAGCTAGGGCGTGGTTTGTGCCTCAGACTCAAGCTTCAGGGGCATCGCACGGTTCTCCACTGCCGCCGGAACGCGCGTGCCGTCGGAGAGCATGGGCACGTTTTTGCTGGCCGGATGAAGTTCGGCGCGCACATGGAAAGTCAGTTTCTGGTTTCCCCGCATCACAGTGATCGGCACGTTGTCACCCGCAGTGATGAAGAACGACGCATCGAGCACATCTTCTGGTTGAGCCACTTTTTTTCGGCCCACTTGTAAGAGAATATCTCCGGGTTTGATTCCAGCGCGGGCGGCCGGCGTGTCTTCCATGACCTGCTTCATTTCCGCGCGCGAACCTTCCACCGGTTCAGGGGCCTCCGAAACATTGCCCCCGATCCAGCCGTGCCTGGCCTCGCCGAAACGGACAAAATCGCTGCGGATCTTCTCCGCCGCTTCAATCGGGATAGCGTAACAGGCCGAGTTATTCTCCAGACTGCTGACCACAATGCCGACAACCTCTCCCTTCATGTTCAACAGCGGCGCCCCGGCTTCTCCGCGTTGGGTTGGCAAATTCACGCGCAGATGCGTCGTGGAAAAATAACGGCCCAGATATTTTCGGTCGAACCCTGCGATCATTCCGAAATTAGGCGTTTCCGGCAAATCTAAAGGATAACCGACCGCCACCACAGGAGTCGCCACTTCCAGTTCTTCTGATTTACCAATTGGCAGGGCCGGCGTGGCCTCATCAACCTTTAACATCGCCGTCCCGCTGCGGATATCTGCGAGAAGTTGGCGCGCCGGATATTTCTTGCCGCCAAATTCGATGGTGAAATTGCCCGCTTCGCCGCCCACTGTGTATGCGGTGTAAAGCGTGCCTGTTGGGTCGATGAAAAATCCGGTACCGCAAATTTCGCTGTGTTCATCGACGCCATGAATCTTCACCACGGCTTTGGCGGCCCGCTCAAAGATTTCTCTTACTTGTTGACTGATTGCCGTAGCAGACTGCTCTTGGGCGAGGAGCAGGCTCCCGCCCGAGAAAAAAGTCAGCGCGAGTGCAATTATGCTGCGCTTAGAACCTGAAAGTGGGCTCATAACTCACGGGGACGCTATCGAGCACGTAACGCGGAGGGGTCCCGCGACTGCGGAAGTGAGTCTGGGCGCTTTCATTGAAACTGCGAACCGGCTGCGTCCTGAGAATCTGCATTGAGACCGGAGATGCAAGGTTCAATTCTCCCTCGGCACTCACCGGCGTTGATAAGGCCGGCGGACTCTGGAGAGCGACGCGAGCCGTCTCGGGTTGCTGATAAATCTTCAGGGAAATTACAGCGGCGCAAACGAGGACCGCCGTGACGGCAGCGGGATACGAGGTCAACGAACGAACATCCAGCCGCAACATGAAGGCGTGGACGCGTTCCAAGCAGATGCGCCAAAGCGGCTGGCGAAGTAATTCATCGCGCTGCCTGCGATGAAATTCGTGCACGAAATTCTCAAAGTAGCCGGGCGGCGGTTGCTCGTATTGCTTCAGTCGAAGCAGCCTCGCGATTTCCCTATCGTCAAATTCGTCCATCTTTAGCGCCGGTTAAGAAACAGGATTTTTCCGAAATTCGTCCAGATAATTTTGCAGTTGCCGATTCGCGTAGAAGAGCCTCGAACGTACCGTTCCTTCCGAGACGCGCAAGATTTTACTGATTTCCGCGTGGGGCATCCCCTGGATATGAAACATGGTGACCACAGCTCTGTGATCTTCAGACAATTTCATCATGGCCTCGTTCAATCTTCGCTGAAGCTCGGAGAGGTCCGCTTCGCGCACCGGACTGCTGGTCGCCGTGGCTTCCATAAATTCCCTGTCGTTTTGAATGCTCGCGTCCACGTCGTCCAGGCTCAGTTGAAATCGACGGCCGCGCTTCTTCAGAAAATTCAGCGTCATGTTCACCGCGATGGAGTGGACCCAAGTGTAAAACGACGATTTCCCCCGAAAACCACGAATGGCTTTGTAAGCTTTGGCGAAAATGTCCTGCAAAAGATCATTCGTATCCTCGTGATTCGAGGTCATGTTATAGACCAGACCGTAGAGGCGCGGCGTGTATTTGATGACCAGCTCATCAAAAGCGCTCGCATCGCCCGCCTGCGTGCGTTTCACCAACTCCTGATCTGGGTCGGTTCGTGGCTGGTCCATTGCCTCGCGCTTAGACTTAGCACGAGCAGGCAGGCCGGACGACAATAAATCCGAGATCCGGCGAGCAGGTATTGCGAGAACTTGATCCATTTCTTGAACCGCGCGGCCAATCACCGCCGATCGCGGAGCGACATCAACCAGAGCAAGTTCCCCAGTGCGGCGATAAACGCTGCCACATAAGTAAGCGCGGCCGCGTTGAGCACATTGTTCACGCCAGCAGTTTCAGTTCCCGGCTGCACAATCGCCCATCTCGCGCAAAATAATTTTCGCCCGTCGCGAAGCATCGAATTCGACCGGCAACGTGATCAATTGGAAGACCAGCAGAATCAAGTAGCAGTAAATGCCCAGCGTGATCAGGCCGGTGATCCGGAAGAAAAGGCCGCCGATGATAATGAATGGCAGCATTTGCGATGCGACCATCGTTACTGGCACAATTGCCATGCGCGCCTTCAGCGGTGCGTACGCCCGGGCGTGTTGAATCGCGTGCCCGGTCTCGTGCGCAGCGATGCCAAGCGCCGCGACCGAAGGCGTATGATAAACGTTGCTCGACAGGTGCAGCTTCTTGTCCCTCGGATCGTAATGGTCGCCGAGAAAATTGTTGGTCTCCACAACATCCACATCATGAATTTGCGCTGCCTGCAAAATTTCGCGCGCGCACTCTGAGCCTGTGATGTTCGAGCTTGCCCGCACCTCGCCCCATTTTCGGAATGCACCGGTGACACGAATTTGCGCCCAAATCCCGATGATCAACGGGACGCCGATGTAAAGCAGCCAGTGGGAGCCCAGGCCAAAACCGGTTGGATAAAACATGTCGAGGGTAATTTAACGCGGCAAAGCCACTTGTCACTTTGCCGCACCGAAATTAGACGCGCAATCGCGTTGCGCGTTCATTTGCTGGTAGGGACATCGCGCTGCGATGTACGGTCAGCGCCGGGCGCCGAACCTACCAATTTCCCCCTAAATCTCCAGTTGCTTCGGAAACCGCGAAAGAATCGTGCAGCCGGTTTTCGTAACCAAAACCACGTCTTCCAAGCGCACTCCGCCCAGCCCCGGATAATAGAGTCCCGGCTCGACCGTGAGCACTTGTCGATCTTTCAGCGTCACTTTTTGCAAGCGCGGATGCTCGTGGATCTCCAAGCCAAGTCCGTGACCGGTGCCATGGAAAAACCCGACACGCCGGCCGTTACGCACTTCGGTCGGAAAACCATGTTGGACGAAAAGTTCCTGGATCGCTTTGTGAATGGTCATCCCGTCCACGCCCGCTTTGACCCTTTTCAGAGCCAGCGCTTGCCCGGCTTTCACCAGTTTCCCAAAGTTTTCGCTGCGCGTCGCTCGCGCGTCCGCGCAAGACCGTGCGGGTCATGTCGCCGAAATATCCGGTCTTCGCGTCGCGCGGAAAAACATCGAGGATGATCAGTGAATCGGCGTAAAGAGGGCCGTGGCCGCGCTCATGCGGGTCGCACGCCTGGTCGCCGCCTGCGACAATTGTTCCTGTCGCAATGCCGCCTGCGCGCAAAATCGCCGAATCGATTTCCGCGCGAAGCATTTCGGAAGTCAGCGTTCTACCGTTCCAGCGCAATCGTTTTCCGGGACCGGGCTTGGACGCTTTCAAAACTTCAATTGCGCGGTTCAGTCCCTTTTCTGTGATTCGCAAAGCCTGCCCCATCATTTGGACTTCCTTGTTCGATTTGGCTTCCCGCTCCGGCCAAAACAGTCCGTTCGTCGCGTGGACACGGACTCTGTTCGCGGCGAGTTCCTCGGCGAAACGGAGTGGAAAATTTGCGGGAACCATTGCAGACCTTACGCCGCGTTTTTTGAGAAAATGGGCGAGGACCTTTTCATAGGGCGGCGCCTTTTTCGATTTTCCCTGCACTTCGCGCTCGAGCTCGCTGAACATGATGAACTCATCCGCCTCGGCCTGTTTGCGGCCGCGATCGATTTCCAAATCGCTCAAGACCAACGTGCGCTTCCCATTGCGCTGTAGAAAAATAAATGGATCGGGCGCCCAAAATTTCGTCGCGTAGAGCATGTCGGGATCGGTCTCGCTCGCCGCGACAATCAAACGATTTCGGATTTCGGACTTCGGAATTCGGAATTTTGTTTTCATTCTAGCTTCTTCGCACTTCCAGTTGCTTTCGCAAAATCCAATGCAGCAGCACAAGCAATGCAAGCATGGATGCAATCAGGACACTCGTGTCGAAGGTAAACACGCCAAACTCGATTCCGAAATAACGTTTCTCCGGGCCGAAGAATACGTTCGGCTTTTTACCCCGGCGATAATCGTTCTGTTCCATCTCAGCCTTCGAAAGCAAGTCCGCCACCTTTTGGTTGACGTAGAGTTGTTCGGCTGTGACCGGGCCCTTCGCGTCCCTGAGGAGAGACGCATCGAACCGTTGTTTCCCAGCGATCACGGGATCGACCAGCTTTAGATAGTGATCGACTTCCTTCGCAGAACCGCCTTCGAGACCTGAGAGCAATGCCAAGACATCCTTCAAATCATTGAGACGCGCGCGTTGCTCGGGCGTAGTTGCTGTGGGCGCGAGCTTTTGAATTTTGTCATTGGCCCGATCCTGGCGTCGCGTGAGCGGATTGAGCTCGGCTTGAGCGACAATCATCTCTTCGTACGACCAGCGCATGGCGATGAATTGACAGACAAGTGGCACCTGCAACTTGCTCTCCGACTTTATGGTCTTGTCCGTGTCCGGATGTTCGGTGAACCAATGTGAGAGCGAGTAGAGGAGAGTGAGGTTCCGGTTCATGTCCTCATATTTGATCAATGCGCCGCCCATGATGATCTGCGGAATTAAAACGAGCGGCACGATGTTCGCCGCGGTTTTCGGATCCGCCACCAACGAAGAGATGACCAGACCCAACGCTACGCCGCTCATCGCAGTCATGAACATGATTCCCAGATCGATCCAGAACATTCCCCGGATTTGGAGAAGGAAATTGCCGATCAGGACAAAAAGAATGCACTGAATGAGTGCAAAGACCCCGAGGGTGAGCGTCTTTGAAATGACGTAGTAAGACAGGCGAACCTTGATATTGCGCTCGCGTTGCAGCACGGGCCGGTCGCGAATGATGTCGTCGGCGCTGTTAGTCAGGCCAAGAAACATCGCGACGATCAGGCCGAGAAATAAAAACGTCGGAATGTGATACGCGGAAGCGAAATCGTACGTCCCATTTTCTGAATAGCGCAGGATGGTCGCAATCAGCAGCGCCAGGATCGGCGAAACTGCCATCGTGATTACAAGATTTGCGCGATTGCGCAGTTTGCTGAGAAAAGCGCGCCGCAGCAGGGTGCGAAATTGCGTCCACTCATCGTGCCAGCGAAATGGGAGCCGTTTCCTTTCGACGGGCGCGACTGGCAACGGCGCGGCCTCCTCCTGGCGCAGGGAAACTTGTTTGACGTCCTGGATCAATCGGAACGCCTCGTACTTGTCACGCCAGAAGTCCGGTGAATAACGTCGCGACGCGACGAGCTGGCCCCGACTGTTTTCTTCGTAAATGATGTCGCCGCTCAAATCGCGCAGCGGCGTCTCTAGCACATCAAAGATGAACTCGGGCCGGGTCGTTCCACACGATGGACACGCGCCCAATTCCGCTCCGAACTGATGCTGATGCTCTGCTTCGGCAAAATAGCGCAACATGTCGGACGGCGTTCCGAAAAACACCAGACGCCCGCCTTTGTCGAGCAAGATCGCCTTGTGAAACATCTGAAAAATCTTCGAGCTCGGCTGATGAATTGTGACAATGACGATTTTGTTGTGCGCCAGGCCTCGAATGATTTCCATGACGTGCTCGGAATCTTTGGAAGACAGGCCGGAAGTTGGTTCGTCGAACAGATAAACGTCCGACATCCCGAACATATCGAGCCCGATGTTCAGACGTTTACGCTCGCCGCCGCTCAGTAGTTTTCTCTCTGGGCTACCGACGACAGCGTCCCGGCGTTCGCCCAATCCAAGCTCGATTAATTTTGCCTCAAGTCGCCGGGATCGATCACGCCGGGAGAGGTGCGGCGCACGAATCGCTGCCGCAAACATCAGGTTTTCGCCGATGGTAAGATGTTCGTCGAAGGCGTCCTGCTGGGGCATGTAACTGACGTATTGCTTCAACGCGTCAAGATTTTGGTAAAGCGACTGCCCGTTGAGAAAGACGTCCCCGCTAGTCGGTTGGAGCTGACCGGCAAGCACTCGCAACAGCGTGCTTTTCCCCGACCCGCTGGCGCCCATCACGCAAACCAGCTCGCCGCGGGTGATGCTAAATGAGATTCCGTCCAGGCCAATCTCGCCTTTGCTAAAACGGTGTGTGACTTCGTTGACCTCGAGGGCTGCGAATGATGTTGCGCTCTTCCTCGATGATTCGTTCCGAAAAGTTGCACCGCAGAATCTGGCCGACGTCGATTCGGATTGTGTCGCCGTCCTTCAGCTGCGAGGTCGTGCGCACGACCTCGTCGCCGACCATGATCGGACGATCTGCTTCGATCACCTCCAATTGGCCGACGCGCTGGTCGTAGTCGCAGAAAATCTTCAGCACCACATCACCGCTCGTGCCCGGGGAAAGCAGAATATCGTCAGCTTGGAGCCGGCTCGGGTCGTTCGACACCAAATATTCCGATTTGGAAGCTTTAAGTTGGAACCGGCCGCCCAGCGCGCGAGCGCGTCGGCGCAGATCGCTCAAATCCAATTCGCTGTCGTTGTGGAAAATTATTCTGTCTTCCAGCGTCGCTTCGACCCTTGTGCCGGCTTTCAACCTGACTCCGTTGAGCTCGGCATTCACATCTCGCAACGCTTTCACAGTCACGTTCAAGCCGAAGGTTACTCGCAGCGCGCTCTCACGGGTCCGCGATCGCTCCAGTTGCACTTCATCCGAATCTCTGTTCACACGGATGAAAATCTGTGGCAGCGAAACGTTCTTCTTGGCGTTGAAATATTGCGCCAGTTCCTGATAACTGAGGACCTGGTCGCCGGCCAAAATGCGCTGCCCGGGATAAATTCGAGAAAAGCCGCCGCGCACCAATGGTCTCCCGCGCACCGAGACGTTCTGGCCGCTGTAATTTTTCAACAAAATCAGATCGTGATAACGAAAGGCCATCAAACGATCGGGTTCGGTGAGGTTCTTGAGAATGATGTCGGCCTTGCCGTCGGGCCCGAAAGAGAGCGATTCCAGCGGCGACGCGCCATGCTGGTAGATCGACGGGTCCGAATCCTCTGAGGCGTTGAGTTGATACACAATGTCGATCGCCTGCGCAGCCATGCCCATCTGGGACATGAACGAATAGAAGGCAACCACCTGTTCCTGTTTCAAACCAGCTTGCGAAATCAGATCGTAAAGCTGCACTCCGAGCATGATCTTCCGTTCAGTGCTCAGTTGCGCGCCGAGCTTTTGCGCCATCACTGCGAGATCCTGCTGCTCGTAAAGCGCTTGCCGGAACAACTGTCGCAGCTCGGAGTAAACCGCTTCCGGGTAATCGTAACGGAGGAAGCCTAGGCTCGAGTCGATCTCCTCCTCCATGATCACGCCGTCTGCTTTGGTGAAACTCGCTAGCACCTGGATCAACAACGGCAACAGATTTGGCCCCTCCGAAACGCTACGCGGCTTGCGCAACGCCCGGCGCATCCAGCGACGGCCAGTCCGTCGCACCCGATACGCAAACGGGGTCACCCGCTGCACAGCGCGATCGATCTTATCTGCAACTGATGAAACGAGCTCTGTCATGTGAGTAGCCGAGTGCAAATTTTACCCGAAACCGGCAAGCGACGCAATGTGCAGCCACGAATATAGAGATGAAATGACGAAGGTCGAAGGAATGACGAATGCTCAAATTACCAACGATTGGGACACCCCTTCTTCGTCGTTCCTGTTCGTCGTTCTGAGGGGACAAGCGCCTCCGTCTCCCTATTTTGCATTCCCGGGTCGTTCATGATAATTTTTTGAGGTTTCATTATGGCCCAGTTCGATCGCAACTCTCAAAAGGAGAATAAGCACCGCGGCAACGAGCCCAGTTTTAATTGGCGCGGCGTCATTCTCATCGTGATCGCTTTCACTCTGATTGCGATGGCGATGGTCTTTTACCGGGGAGGGATACAGCCGGTCGAAGATGTGCCGTATAACCGTTTTCTCGAATTGCTGGAGAACAAGCAGATCGTTAACGACAAAAATTATCCGCTACAGCTGGTGGTACAGGACGGCCAGTCAACGCAAAAGCTGCGTGGCGCTTACGTCCGCCAGAGCACAGGCTCGGCGCCCGCCCAGCCGGTGCCGTTTCAAACCACGATCTATTTGAATTTCACAAATGATCTGCAGAAAAAACTCACCGACGCCGGGATCCAGCCCGCCATCAAAACCGAATCCAATGTGATTGGGCAAACGATCATCGGTTTTCTGCCGATCGCCCTTTTCCTGGCGTTGCTCTACTTTCTTTTCCGACAGCAGATTCGCATGGCTGGGAAAGGCGCCCTCAATTTCGGGAAATCGAAAGCACGCATGCTTTCCCGGGACAAAAACAAAATCACATTTCGCGACGTGGCCGGAGTCGAGGAAGCAAAGGACGAAGTGCAGGAGCTCGTCGAGTTTTTGCGTGACCCGAAAAAATTTCAGAAACTAGGTGGTCGCATTCCGAAGGGCGTGTTGATGGTTGGCCCGCCGGGCACGGGCAAAACACTGCTGGCGCGCGCGATCGCAGGTGAAGCCGATGTCCCGTTCTTTTCGCATTAGCGGGTCGGACTTTGTTGAGATGTTCGTCGGTGTTGGCGCGAGCCGTGTGCGCGACATGTTCGAGCAGGGCAAGAAGTCCGCGCCTTGCATCATTTTCATTGACGAAATTGACGCCGTCGGGCGCCACCGCGGTCACGGCGTAGGCGGCGGCCACGACGAGCGCGAACAAACATTGAATGCGTTGCTGGTGGAGATGGACGGCTTCGATACACAGGAAGGCGTGATCATCATCGCCGCCACGAACCGGCCAGATGTTCTGGATCCAGCGTTGTTGCGACCAGGCCGTTTCGATCGCCAGATCACTGTCAATCTGCCGGACGTGAAAGGACGCGAAGAAATTCTGCGCGTGCACGCGAAGAAAGTGAAACTTGCCGAAGGCGTCGATCTCGCTGTGGTCGCGCGCGGCACGCCCGGTTACTCAGGCGCTGAACTCGCGAACGTGATCAACGAAGCGGCATTGCTCGCGGCGCGGCGCGGATTAAAGGGAATCACGCTCGCCGAACTGGAAGAAGCCCGCGACAAAGTTCGCTGGGGCAAAGAGCGCCGTAGCCTCGCGCTTAGCGAAAAAGAAAAAGAGAACACCGCGTATCACGAGGCGGGTCACGCGTTGTTGCTCGAACTCCTTCCGCACACCGAGCCGCTGCACAAAGTCACAATCATCCCGCGCGGCCCGTCGCTTGGATCGACCATGTGGTTGCCCGAGGAAGACAAATACACCAATCGCAAGAACGAGTTGCTCGCCGGGCTCGCCGTCAGCATGGGCGGCCGCGTTGCCGAGGAAATCGTCTTTGGCGACATCACAAACGGCGCGCGCGGCGACATCAAGACAGCCACGGCGATCGCGCGACGGATGGTTTGCGAGTGGGGCATGAGCGAGAAAATGGGAATGGTCGAGTATGGCGATCACGAAGATTACGTTTTCTTGGGACGCGACATCTCTCGCGCGCGCGACTACAGCGAAGCGACAGCCGAACAAATCGACCAGGAAGTACGAAAACTCCTCGACGACGCTTACCAACTGGCGAAGACAACGCTCACGGCAAACCGCGACAAGCTCGAAGTAATCGCAAAAGCCCTGCTCGAGTATGAAACCTTGGACGGCTCGCAAATCAAAGAAATCGTCGAGCACGGTCGCCTAATCAATCCGCCGCCAAGCGCATCGCCACCGCCCGGCAAAAAAATGCCTGCGGAAAAACCGCCCAAACAAGTCGTCGCCGCTCCTGACGTCACCCCGCCGCTCCCCGGCGCCCTCGGCGGCGCACCAGCGTAATTCACAGTCTTGTTAGACGAAACTTTTCGTCTAATTCTCGTTAGGCGTATGAAAAACCTTCGCTGTTGCAATACTCACGTTTGGACTTGGTCTTGTCACTGGTTTGGGGATTGGCAAACACTTCGTTGTTGGCACGGTTCGCAACCAGTTTCGTTCGAGCAGCGCTCAGCACCAAAGCCTCGCATTAGTTAGCGTACATGCGTTGGACGAGCTCCACCACATCCAAGCCAGCAGCGCTACTTCTCCAGAATTAAAGGATGCTCTCAGCAGGGAGACTCAGTGAGTTGTCACACCTTACGCCTAACCAGATGCTCCAGCCAACCGCTGGCCGTTCCGATGACTAGCTTTCACATGACTTCAACATTCAACTCCGCAGCAAAGCTCGCTCGCGCCAGCGGCGGCTGAGCTTCATCTCGTTAGGCGGGAAGAGCACATTTGAAACAACAAAAAGACAACAGGAGAAAACATGAATCAAGGCATCAAAACGATCATCTATCCAGTTAAGGACATCGCGCGAGCGAAGACCGTATTCTCTAAGTTTTTGGGTGTGGAGCCATATGCGGACCAGCCGTATTATGTCGGCTTCAAGATAGGAGACCAGGACATAGGCTTAGTTCCCAAAGGCCACAACGCGGGAATAACGGCCTTTTATCACGTTGATGACATCAAGAGCAGTCTACGATTACTCCTAGACTCGGGAGCACAAATGCAGCAAGACATCAAGGATGTCGGCGGCGGAACGCTGATCGCATCTGTAATAGATGCCGAAGGAAACGTTGTCGGACTTCGTCAATTGCCTACCGAGAAGAGGTAGCCATGACTTCGCCACCTAACCAATCGATGAGCCAACCAGCACTTCGTTGTAAGCTTTTGGGTGATGCGCACACCAATTGCCAAAGTGCTGGGTGGCTTATCTCTTTCTCGTTAGGATTTTCAAAATCAACTGTACAAGCTGGAGTAGTATATGTTCAATTTCAAGGGTATTGACGCGCTCCATTCGGTGCTCAAGGCTATCTATCAGGCTCAGCCCGGGCCTGGTGGCGTCGAGCTGCTTTCCGACTTCTTGCAGGAGAAGCTGCAGTTCACTCGCGAGCAAGCCACTTGCTACTCAACATCAATACTAACTTGTAACTCGGACGGCTCGGCCGACTTTGTCCATCAAAACGCGTGGAGACTAGTTGGCAAGTGGTCCAAGGGCAGTTCGGCCGGGTCCGCCGGGAACTTGGTTGTTACCCAAACTGACAGCTGGATATTTTCCGAGGACCTTACCTACGAATCTAAACACGAGAGCTACGAAGGGTACGTCTCGTCGTTTGGTGGGGATTCCAGACCGAGGTCATCATCGACCTTCGGTATCTGGGCCCCAAGCGATCTCCAACATCTCCCTTTTCAATAGTAACAATCGACGAGGGTGGCTATTGCAGGAAACGCACCGTTGAGTGGACTACACCCGACCAAAGCCGGCCGTCGGGAATGGTCTACGACGGTGAACGATTCGGAAGAACGTGAGGCTCTATGCTCTTATGGACTGCCCCCTTTTCGCAAGAGCGGCTTGAGCGGATCTATCGATCAGTTTCTACTATCCGAACAACTGGCGCATCCAAGCGGCGGACTCCGCCCCCGCCTGATGCGCGTCATTAGGCCAGAAGTATGATCCATGTCGTTAAATCCAGCGAAGGCAAGCAGCGAAACTCATTCGGTGTTGCCTTCGATCTTCTAGTCATTGGGCTGCAGTCGATGGTCACGAAGATGCATTACCGAAGAGAGAACATCATCCCGTTTCATTCGCACCCAAACGAGCAAACCGGCTACATTCTCTCCGGTCGCATCCGTGTTCTCACACGCGACTCGCAACATGAACTGGGCCCTGGCGACACCTACGCCATCCCGGCGGATGTCGAGCACAGCATCGAGATCATCGAGGACGCGGAAGAAGTCCAGGTGTTCACTCCGCCGCGAGAAGATTTCCGCTGATATTCGTTTAAGATCACACGCATGAGCAGCGAGCAGATAGCAGTGATTCTCAAATCCTTCGAGAAACCGGACGAAGTGCGCGTGATGGAAAAAGGGAAATTTGAATTGGTGCATCTCGGCGGGATGACAATTGGTCGCGCTACGTATGAGCCCGGCTGGAAGTGGAGCGAGCACGTCGGGCCCAGTGTGGGCGCGACGCGTTGTCCGGTTGAACATGTCGGTCTCGTGATCTCAGGGACCGCTACGGTCGCATTCGATGATGGCCGTGTAATTGAATTACACGCCGGCGATCTCTTTCACGTTCCGCCGGTGCCGCACGACAGCTGGGTCATTGGCGATAAGCCGTACGTTTCACTTCACTTTCTGGGCGCAGATCATTACGCGACGAAAGATGGCGATTGAGAGCCTGCCCTGAGCGGAGTCGAACGGGTCAATCGCCCCTAACCTAGACCGGCCACCGACTACTTCGGTGAGCGGGTGTTGGCATGCGTTTTCACATCGCACCTTTGCTTGTCCACGACGCGGCGCAACTCGCGCTCCATCGTTTTGAAAGCGTCGTGGATCACTTTGTTGAGCGGCTGGTGCGTGCCGTTGTCCATCTGCCTCTCGTCAGCGACCAGCTCGTGGCGTCCCGCCACGGTCACATCGATCCGGCACCGGCAGGGGTTTCCCTTGTGATGGGTGTGATTGGTTTGCTCGATGGCCACGTCGCAGCGGTTGATGTGGTCGCAAAATTTTTCCAGTCGCGCTGCATATTCCAAAACGAGATTGTCAATCAGGTCAGATTTTTCCAGACCCCGGTACGAGATTTTAACAGGCAGTTGCATATTTGATTAGATACTACGGAATTCGCCGATGTTGAGGAAACACAAAAAAAGATGCTCGATGTTGGAGGCCCCTGCGCCAGCCCTCTGCGCAGGTTGATTCTTGGCGAACAATCGGGCAAGTCTCTCTCCAGTATCGCCCGGATCACATTTCTTTTCAGATTTGCTGCAACGAGCGAAACCGCGAAATGAGTTTCGCCGGTTCCACTTTTAGCAAATCCGATTTCACGTGTTCGACGATCCGATCGCGAACCGCCGGATGGCAAGAGCTCAACAATCGCCGAGTGAATTTCAGCCGGCGCGGCAAAGGACCAGCCTTCCTTTCCATTCTGCGAAACGATCTTTGTAATTTGGTCGGCAAGCTCTTTCAGAATGCGGCGATCGGTTTCTACGTCGAGCCGCGTCCGTTCCGCAATCGAGGCCGCTCCATGGTGAGCGCCTGCGACGTCGCTCACCGGAAAGCGACCCGCCTGATCGCTCACTTTGTCGATCAGTCTTCCATGCGCGTCGGTAATGTTGAATGCCTGCACCAATTGCAGGCTCGGTCCACGCGTTGGCGTCTCATTCACCCGATATGCTTTTAAACCGCCTCGATCAGTGACGATCACAAGAGAACTCGGTGTCATGGCAAATCACTGACCAAAAAACTGGCCGCGCATGATAACACGCGCTTCGTATCTCTATAAACTAATTCGTTTCTGGCGACAAGATTGCGTTGGATGAATTTCTACTCTGGAAGCGCATGCGTCCCGCGTGTTGGCGAAGCCGTCTCGAGTTCGCGGACTTCTCTGATCACAGCGCTTAAAACAAGAGCGCGCACAGATATGAGGAGGCAAGCAAAAAGTTCGTTTCGGCGCGACGCCGAAACCAGCATGCGAGACTCGTACGCTACCCTTTCCGCGCGCGTTCTTCTTCTGCGCTGATCGCCGGGAACTCGACCGCGCGTTTCTTCCAGGATTCCTCGCGCGCCTGAGCTTCTGTGCCGCTTACCAGTTGAAGCAAACAGCAGGCGCGCCCACCGAGATCGACATCGTCACCCGATGCAAATTTTCTTGGCTCCGCCAAAAATCCGTTTGGGTCCGCTGTGTCGAGAATCAATTGCCACTCGAGATTCTCCTGCCCCGGCAGCACAAAGGGTATCGGCTCGTAATGAGCATTGATCAACAGAAGAAACGTGTCGTCGCGGACAGGCTCGCCTTCAAAAGTGACAACGTCGCTGGTATCGCCACTTAACAACATGCCGAGGCAGCGAACAAACGGCGATGCCCATCCTTCCTCGCTCATCAGGTTACCGCCAGGATTGAACCACATCACATCCCGAATCTCGGAACCGGGGATGCGGCGACCTTTTAAAAATTTCGGCCGGCGAAAAACGGGATGATCTTTCCGGAACTGAATGAGTCTTCGTGTGAACTCGAGAGACTGGTTCTGTTTTTCATCACGCTCCCAACTAAACCAGCTGATCTCGTTGTCCTGGCAATAAGCGTTGTTATTGCCATTCTGCGTCCGGCCCCACTCATCGCCGCCGCTCAGCATCGGCACGCCTTGCGGAAAGAAAAAGTGTCGTTAGAAAATTCCGCCGCTGCCGTTCGCGCAGGGCGTTGATTTGCGGGTCGTCTGTTGGACCTTCTGCACCGCAGTTCCAAGATTGATTATTGTTGTCGCCGTCATTGTTGCCGTCGCCGTTCGCCTCGTTGTGCTTTTCATTGTAGCTGACCGAGATCGTTGAGAGTGAAACCGTCGTGCGCTGTAATAAAATTGATGCTGGCATATGGGCGCCCCCCGTTGTTTCGATACAAATCGGGGCTGCCCGTGAGCCGATAACCCATTTCGCCAATGCGACCTTCGTCGCCTTTCCAAAAGCTGCGAACTCCGTCGCGGTACTTACCGTTCCATTCCGACCACGGCGCGGGGAAATTACCCACTTGATAACCGCCGTCACCCACGTCCCACGGCTCCGCGATTAATTTTAGCTGCGACAAGATCGGATCCTGCCGGATGACTTTGAAGAAGGCGTGGAACTTGTTCACGCCGGTGCCGTCGCGAGCCAGCGCGGGCGCGAGATCGAACCGGAAACCATCCACGTGCATCTCGCTTGCCCAGTATCGCAGGCTGTCCATCACCATTTGCAGCGTGCGCGGGTGTAACGTGTCGAGCGTGTTACCGGTGCCGGTGTAATCGAGATAGAAGCGCGGGTTATCCGCAAGCAGGCGGTAATACGAAGTGTTGTCGATCCCGCGGAAGCAAAGCGTCGGGCCAAGATGATTTCCTTCAGCGGTATGATTGTAAACCACATCGAGAATTACTTCGATCCCCGCTGCGTGCAGACTGCGCACCATCGTCTTGAACTCAGACACCTGTTGTCCCATTTGCCCGTTGCTGCAGTACTGCGCGTGCGGGGCGAAGAACCCAATAGTGTTGTAGCCCCAGTAATTCGTCAGGCCGCGGTCGATTAAGCCTTTATCGTCGATGTGCGCGTGCACAGGCAACAACTCGACCGCGGTGACGCCAAGTTTTTTGAAGTAATCAATGGCCGCCGCGGTGCCGAGCGCCGCATAGGTGCCCCGCAATTCCTCAGGCACCTCATTCCAAAGCTTGCTGAATCCCCTCACGTGCACCTCGTAAATCACAGAATCGTTCAACGGGATGCCAGTCGGACGATCGCCCTGCCAGTCAAACGCCGTATCGATCACCACCGACTTCGGCACGCCCCACGCGTCATCGCGAAAATCCTGCGCCAGATCTTCCTTCTTATCGCCGATAACATAACCGAACATTTCATCCGCCCAGCTCACTTCTCCGGCGATAGCTTTCGCGTAGGGATCGAGAAGAAGTTTCGAACTATTAAAGCGTAACCCGTGCTCTGGATCGTACGGACCGGACACGCGGAAACCGTATAGCTGCCCGGGCCGCACATCGGGTAAAAACTCGTGCCACACCTGATCAGTCTGTTCACTGATTGGAATGCGAATGTTTTCTTCGGTCGCCTCGAGGTCGTCGAACAAGCAAAGCTCAACACCGGTGGCATGCTCAGAGAAGAGAGCAAAGTTGACGCCGTTGCCCATCCACGTCGCACCCAGCGGATATGGGTAACCAAGGAACGTTCGTACTGAAGTCATAAACGCAGTGCGCATTTATGCCAGCATTGACTCCGCAATGGCAATCACGAACGGCGGAGTCAGGTACGATCCCGGAGGGATCTTAGGAAATTAGCCGGTGGTGCAAGCCACCGGTTGTCAGTATAAAATAATCCAAGCCCAAACCGGGGCGTCGTAATTAATCCGTATGTCATCTACATACCTTAGCCTGCACTATCACATCGTTTTCGGGACGAAAAATCATGAGCCGCTTATCCACACGGCGTGGCGGCGGGAATTGCACGCATACTCTTGGTGGAATTGTTCGGACGGCAAATGGAATTGCGGAGAGCGTCGGTGGCGTCTCCGATCATGTACATTTGTTGATTGGACTTCGCTCGACGCATCGTTTGGCTGATGCGCTTCGCGAGCTCAAGGCCGTTTCTTCGGGTTGGGTGCACCATAAGATCGGCATGCGCGCTCGCGTGGCAGGAAGGTTATGGCGCGTTTACGGTAAGCGCTTCTCAACGCGAAGCGGTTCGTCATTACATCGAACAACAAGCGGAGCATCACCGCACGCAACGTTTCCAGAAGAATATCTGGAATTGCTACGCCGCAGCAGCGTAGAATTCGACGAACGTTATCTTTAGTCCGACGCCCCTCCGGGGCTGGCGGTTCTTTGTGACGATATGACTACCGGTGGTTTGCACCACCGGCTAATTGCCAAGCGACCCGTCGGGTCTTCAGGGGAGATCCCCTGCCCACTACAAATCCTGCAACGCGCTTTGCGCTTTCTCGATATCCGACGGCCTCAGCACGATCAGACCCTTTTCGACGCCGCGGCCGCCGGCGAGATAAACGTATTCGATATTCACATCCGCCTCCGCGAGACGCTCGGCAATCGTGGCGAGCACACCGGGTTGATTCGCAGTTTCGATCATGAGCACCTCGGTCTCGAGCGCGAGCACACCCGCTTCGCCTAAAAGCATGAGGACCTTGGTCGGATCGCTCACCAACATGCGCACCACGGTGTGATCGACGGTGTCCGACGTTGCGAGCGCGTTGATATTAATTTCCGCTTTTGCCAGCGCATCACACACGCGGGCGAGCGCCCCGGGACGATTCGCAAGAAAGACCGCGAGTTGGGTGGCCGTTTCGATGGAGAGTGATGGGTTCATGCTACTTTCAAAATGATGCCGGGAATGGCTTCTGACAACTCAGGAAATGGGATGTGTCATGTTGAGCGAAGCGAAACATCTCTGAGTCTTTGCTTCAAAAGCCTGCCGAACCAAATGACCAGTGATTCTTCGCTTCGCTCAGAATGACAAAGTGCTTTTTCGTCAACGATGAACTTGAATGCCACACCGAAACGATTCGCCACTCCGGATGATTTCGAGACTGTCGATTCAACTATGACTGCGATCACCGAGCGTCCTTCTGTGAAATTGCCACGCCCGCGACGCACCATCGGCTTCGTCACAGCCTGTTCCATCGTGATTGCCAACATTATCGGCACCGGCATCTTCACCAGCCTTGGTTTTCAACTGGCGGACATTCAATCGGGATTCCCGCTGCTGATGCTTTGGGTCATCGGTGGAATCGCAGCGCTTTGTGGCGCGCTCTGTTATAGCGAACTAAGCGCCGCGCTGCCGCGTTCCGGAGGGGAATATCATTTTCTCTCGCAGATTTATCATCCCGCGCTCGGGTTCATGGCGGGATTTGTTTCTGCTACCGTTGGTTTCGCAGCGCCCATCGCGCTCGCTGCCATGGCGTTTGGGAAATATTTCGGCGGAGTCTTCGGCGTCGGCTCACCCGTCCTGCTATCGTTTGTCGTTGTTTGGGTGGTAACAGCGTTTCATCTCAGCAACCTCCAGGTAGGCAGCGCATTTCAAAATCTATCCACGCTTGTGAAATTGCTTCTTGTCGGTGCGTTTATCGGCGCTGGATTTTTTGTGCATTCAAAGCAACCGATCAGCTTTTTGCCCGCGCCCGGCGACGCAATAACGATTTTCGGGGCCCCGTTCGCGGTCGCGCTGGTTTACGTGATGTATTCTTACTCTGGCTGGAACGCGGCGGCTTACATCACAGGCGAAATCAAGCAGCCGGAAAAAAATGTTCCGCGCTCACTCCTCGCAGGCACGGGCGTTGTCATCGTCGTTTACGTGCTGCTCAACGCAATCTTTCTCGCCACCACGCCCGCCCCGGAATTGAAAGGCCAGCTTGATGTAGCATTGGTCGCGGGCAAACATATTTTTGGCACAAACGGTGGGCGCGTTGCCGGTGCGGTCATTTGTCTCGGGTTGATTTCCGCGATCAGCTCAATGACGTGGATCGGGCCGCGTGTCAGCATGTCAATGGGCGAAGATCATTGGCTGCTGAGATTACTTGGTCGCAAGAACCGTCATGGCATTCCCACCAACGCTATTGTGCTCCAGTTGCTCATCGTCAATCTGCTCTTGCTCACGGGCAGCTTTGAGAGCGTCGTGCAATATACGCAATTTAGTCTGCTGCTGTGCTCGTTGTTCACTGTAGTCGGCGTGATCGTGCTGCGCGCGAGGCGTCCGGAAATCGCTCGGCCCTATCGAGTGTGGGCGTATCCGCTGCCGCCGATTATCTTCTCCCTCATCACGTTTTGGATGATGTTTTATCTGCTGCGCTCGAAGACTGTCGAATCGCTGGCCGGGCTCGCGACAGCGCTGGTGGGACTGCTCCTCTACTTTTGTGCAGGAAAACGCTCCACATGAAAAAGAACCTCACCGACAATGATGAGACGCCTCATTGGCAGCGGTCTGGCGTATGCGCGGCGTTATCGGTGATCCTGGGTCTCGCAAGCACGCTCAGCGTGCGCGCGCAGAAAATCCCGAGATTGCGCCTCGCGCAGTCCCGGTAAATGTCGGGCCTAATGATGTCGCGCGATTTCTTGCCGGAATGCCAGTGCCGGAAGATTCCCCGCTTGCACCGCTGACTCGCGATCCGGCATGGCAGGAACACGCCGCATTTTTCGAAAAGGAATTCTCAAAGCTCAACCTCCGGCAGCTTCAGAAACTGCACGCGTGGCAGGAGACGTATCTTCCGGAATCGCTGCAGGCGATCCCCGTAGTGTTTTACATGTTCAGTGGCCCCGACTTTCTCTACGTAGATCAATTTTTTCCCAAGGCTTCCGTTTACGTTCTTTGTGGGAAGGAATCCATGGGACCACCGCCGGATCCGTTGCGCATCGCGAATCTCGCCGGTGCGCTGGGAAACCTGGAAAACGCGATGAAGTCTTCGCTCGAGACGACTTACTTCATCACCAAAGACATGAAAGTCGATCTGCAGCAGCAGAACCTGAACGGCGTGCTGCCGATCCTGTACGCGTACCTCGCGCGCGCCGATAAATCGATCACCGACGTGACCGTTGGCTCGCTCAACGGCAGCGGCGGTTTTCAGGAGGGCGCGCATGGCAGCATTCCCGGAGTGCGAATCCGTTACACCGACAACCATTCGGGCGACTCGCAGACAATGTATTATTTTACCACCGATATTTCTGACGGCGGCATCAAAGCCAGTCCGGGTTTTCTGAAATTTTGTCAGCGTCTCGGCACAGGCGCCGGGTTTCTGAAATCGTCGTCGTATCTGATGTTCGAGAACGGCTTCGACACAATCCGCAATTTCATTCTCGATCACAGCAACATGATCGTGCAGGACGATTCGGGAATCCCGATTGCCTACTTTGACCCTAACAAGTGGCACCTGCGTCTCTTCGGCGTTTACCTCGGCCCGATCGAACTCTTCAAACAACATTTTCAACCGCGGCTGCAAGAGCTCTTCGCGCAAAGCAATCCTCCACCGATTGAGTTTGGATTCGGTTATCGCTGGAATTACAAAGAAGCGAACTTGCTCGTCGCGGACACGCAAGTGACAGCCCGCATTGCCGGCGAGTCGCTCGCTTGTTAAAGATGCTCGCTTCATGGCGAGATCGCTCTTAAGAAGTGGATCGTCATGTTCACTGGCCTGATCGAGGAAGTCGGCAAGGTCGTTGTTGTGCGCGCGAGCGAGAGCGGCACGGTGTTGCAAATTGCCGCGCCGGCCATCGCGAAAAAATCGCGGAGCGGCGACAGCATTGCCGTGAATGGCTGTTGCGTCACATTGACTTCGCGACGAGGCAATCGTCTTACCTTCGATCTTCTCCAGGAAACGACCGCTCGCACGAATCTGAAAAAACTGCAGCCTAACGACCCAGTGAACCTGGAGCGCGCTCTCCCAGCCGGAGGACGGCTGGGCGGACATTTCGTGCAGGGCCATATTGATTGCGTGTCACGCATTGTCGCGTTCGAGAAGGAAGGCCCGGATTTTCGATTGAAAGTCGCGTTCCCGGACGGCTTTGCACAGTATATAGCCCGCAAAGGTTCAATCGCCCTCAACGGAATCAGTCTCACGGTTGCTGATGTTTTTCCGAAAAGTTTCGTCACATGGATCATCCCGTACACCAAGCGCCATACCAATCTTGATCTCGCTAAAGCGGACGATCTGGTGAACGTCGAGTTCGACATTCTCTCCAAGTACGTCGAGAGGCTTCTCGCCGTGCGTGGTTAAAACATGACGGCGCGCAGCTCGGCCACGCAGCGTCCGCGCATAGTCGGCGTGATTGCGTCGCGAACGGCCCTGGATTGCGCTCTGCAGATGCGCAAGCCGCCGGATTTATTCGAGCTGCGCCTCGATCGTCTCGCAGGCATTGTCGAAGAAGTGGAAAGCAAACTGCCGAGATTACGCGCGCAGCTCATCATCACCGCCCGGCATCCGCAGGAAGGCGGCGCGAATCCCGCGACGGCGGGATCGTTGCGGCAACGGCGAGATCTGCTGACTCGATTCTTACCGCACGCCGACTATGTCGATGTCGAACTGCGCTCGGCGTCGGCTCTGCGTTCGTTGCTCACATTGGCAAAGCAGAGAAAAGTGCGGCGCATCATCTCATTCCATAACTTCAAATCCACACCGCCTCCGCCAGTCCTGGTGGCGAAAGCGCGCGCTGCGAAAGCATGCGGAGCAGATATTTTCAAGATCGCGACGCGCACAGATACGCCAATCGAACTCACGCATCTCCTCGACTTCGTTACAAAGAAGAACGTCGATCTTTCCGTTGCCGCGATGGGGGTCGGCAAGCTCGGCGCAATTTCGCGCGTCCTGCTTGCGCGCGCCGGTTCGGCTCTGGTTTATGCATCCCTCGCCGCCGGGACCGACATCGAAGGGCAACTTTCAGTAGAACAGCTTCGCGGGCTTGGAATTGGAGCAATGACGAAGCGTAAATGACGAATGACGAAAGAATGACGAAGCACGAATGATTGATAGGCAGATGCTGAGCATCGTCATTCGTCATTCATTTGGATTTCGTCTTCGGATTTCCTTCGTCATTCGTCATTTGTCATTCGTCATTTGCCAATGTCAGATATTGCTCTTCCTCCGATGCGTATATGTTCTAGTTGTAACATTGCACCCATGCCTTCATCCGTAACTTTGCCAAAGCAACTGCCGGTGATGCCGCTGCCCGGGGCGGTGCTTTTTCCGCATGCGTTGCTCCCGCTTTACATTTTCGAGCCGCGCTATCGCGATATGCTGGAACACGCGCTTCACCGTCATCGCATGTTTTGCGTGACGCTGATTAAGCCGAGCTGCCCAGAGTGGCACGCGCCGGAAGATTTTTTTCATCTCGCCACGGTCGGATTGATTCGCGCCTGTGTCGGGCGCGGCGATGGCACATCGAATTTGATCCTGCAAGGTCTGCAACGGGTGCGCTTCGCCAGCTTCAAGCAGGAAACGCCGTTCCCCATCGCCAGAATCGACGCTGTCGAGTCGCGCGACGCAACGACGGTCGAGACCGAAGCGCTCGGCACAAAAGTGCTCGAGCTTTACGCGAACCTGAAACAGGAACGCCGCCAGTTTCCGGCAAAAGTCGATCGATACCTTTCGGAACTGCGCGACCTGGAAATGCTGGCCGATCTTATGGCTTCGACGTTTGTGAACGATCCGTTGCGGCGGCAACGCGTGCTCGAAGAACGTTCGCTCAACCAACGCCTCCGTTTTCTCATCACAT
Source organism: uncultured Verrucomicrobiae bacterium (assembly GCA_963840305.1). Lineage (GTDB taxonomy): Bacteria > Verrucomicrobiota > Verrucomicrobiia > Chthoniobacterales > UBA10450 > Udaeobacter. The sequence continues at coordinate 185,370 of CAWIYE010000009.1, read as the reverse complement.
ATTTGCGCGATGAAATCGGCAACGCCGCCGCATAGGAACATGGAGCGATCGAAAAAAATTCCTTCGTGAAATTGCTCGGGGCGATTTACAGGCCGATTTTGGCTTTCGGCCTCCAAGTTGAGCGGAAGTAGCATAATCTTTGTAGCGGCGGTCTGTGACCGCCGACTGAATCAGGGCCTTCCCTCGGATCACGGCGCTAATAGAGCGCCGCTACAGCAGCCTGCAGACCAATGGGCGCAGTTAAGGTTCTCGAGATTATTCAGCTCGCAATCCGCGCATATTCCTCCATCAAATAACGGTCCGTCATTCCGGCGACGTAATCGCAAACTGTCCGATGCAAGCCTTCCTTTTCAATCCGTCTCGTCGCTCCGCCGCCGAGCCTCTCAGCATCGACAAGGTACGCTTCAAACACGCGTCGCAGCATTTCGCAGGTGCGCCGGTTCACTTCAGACACGCGCGGATGATAATAAACATTTTGATACAAAAATTCCCGCAGCGCGCCATTCGCTTTGGTCAATTCATCGCTGTAGCGAATCAGCGGCGCGGGCTTCCGACGCACGTCGTCTGCACTTTGCACGCCCGATTCAGCAATTGACTTGGCGCTGGTCGCAACCAAGTCGTGCACCTCGTTGTCGATAATGTCGCGGATAATTAGCTTGTGCATTTCGGGATCCCGTCCGCCACCGTAACGCGCGAGCACAGTGCTATGACTTCTGCGCCAGACTTCGTTTTCTTCTAATTGCGCCGTACTCAAGATTTCAAAATCGACTGCGTCATCGAGGTCATGGGTGTAATAAGTGATCTCGTCCGCAAGATCCGCGACCTGTGCCTCAAGCGATGTGCAATTATACATTTCTCCCTCCGGCGTCTTGAATGCGCACTCGTGTTTCCGAAGGCCTTCGTGCACTTCGAACGTGAGGTTGAGACCCGGAAAATTCGGATACGGCGTTTCGAGCAGCTCCACCACGCGCAAACTCTGTCGGTTATGATCGAAGCCGCCGTGATCGCGCATGCATTCGGCCAGCATCTCCTCGCCCGAGTGCCCAAAGGGCGCGTGTCCCAGATCATGCGCGAGCGCGATTGCCTCCGCGAGATCTTCGTTCAATCCCAATGCGCGGGCGATGGTCCGGCTAATCGAGGCCACCTCGATGGAATGCGTGAGGCGGGTGCGCAAATGATCGCCTGTCCCGTTCAAAAAAACCTGCGTCTTGTATTCCATCCGCCGAAACGCGCGCGAATGGATGATGCGCGCGCGATCGCGTTGAAATTCCGTGCGATAGGCGTGGCTCGGCTCGGAGTATTTGCGACCGCGCGAGTCGCCCGATTTCTGCGCAAACGACGCCAGCAGGGCGCGTTCGCCTTCTTCCATCTGTTCGCGTGTTTTCGAAACGGCCAGCACGCGCAGCCGCCGAGGGTCTGAAGAATGCTTAGTCACGATTGATTCCCAATGTTATCTGTTGATCTTACAATTCGAAATCTCAAATACGGATATGCCCACGAAAACTCGCCAAAAAAAATCCGCCAGAGGACCGATCCGCCGCGGCGGAAAAGTCACCCCCGAACGTCTGATGGAACTTAGCTTCGCTTACGCGCCGCCGTTGATCATCAGCGCCGGTGTGAGCAACAAAGTTTTCGATTCGCTGGAACACAGCGCCAAGACATCAGAACAGGTCGCAAAAGAAGCCGGAGCATCCCCGCGCGCCCTGCGTATTCTAATGAATGCGCTCGTTGGCCTAAATCTTTTGAAGAAAGATCGACAAGGAAAGTATTCGCTTACGCAGGAAAGCGCTGCCTTTCTTCTAAGCAACAAGCTCGGGACGCACTCAGGGTTTTTTGAAACGATTGCGCCGCAGCTCATTTCACGATGGCTGCGATTGTCCGACATCGTTCGCGAAGGTCGTCCGGCCGTCGCGGTGAACCAGGAGGCCGAAGGCACGGAATTTTTCAGCCAACTGGTGGAACGCATTATCCCGATGAGCTATCCGCCTGCGCAAAAGCTCGGCGACCATTTGAAGTTGGCGAAAACAAAGAACGAAATTCGCGTGCTCGATCTTGCCGCAGGTTCAGGCATTTGGGGCGTTGCCCTCGCCCAGAAATCTCCGCGGGTGCGAGTGACCGCGGTTGATTGGGCAGGAATGATTCCGACGACCAAAAGGATCACACAAAAGTTTGGCGTGGATGATCGCTTTGCTTACGTCGAGGGCGATATATTGCAGACGAACTTCGGTAGCGGTTATGACATCGCTACTCTTGGCCACATCTTGCATAGCGAAGGCGAAGAGCGCAGTCGCCTGCTGCTAAAGAAAACCTTCCGCGCCCTCAAGCCTGGTGGCACGATTGCCATCGCGGAATGGCTTGTGAACGACGCTCGCACCGAGCCTGCGCCATCGCTCATGTTCGCCGTACAAATGTTGGTCAACACCGAAAAAGGCGACACCTTTAGTTTTAATGAAATCAAAAGTTGGCTTGAAGAAGCCGGATTCAAAAAAGTCCGCAAGCTGGAAGCGCCCGGGCCGTCGCCACTCATTCTCGCGACCAAGCCATAGTAGCCAGAGAATCCTGTCTGCAGGTTACAAGAGTAGGGTCTGGAGTTCGCTGAAATCATCTTCCCATTCGGGGAGCGAACTGCTTTTATAGCTCCATGAAACAGGTAAAAACGAAATCGCGCAGCAAGACCAAGAGGCGACCGACTCCCAAAGCTCCTGGGGCGGAGACGCTATACAGCAAACCCGCCCTTCGCAGCGAAGCATTTGTCAGAGCGTTAACAGACGCGAAAGCGTGCCTGAAAAATCCGGAAGAGCTGCAAGCGCTCTTGAACGAAGCAGCAAAGAAGGCGGCGGTAGTACCCAGAGAACCGTTTAAAGAATGCTGGCCTTATCTACAAACGATGTTGCGATTAATTCGCGCGCACCAGCGCGGGGAATATCATCAGCTTCCGAATGATGCGCTCTTGTGGATCGTTGCTGCTCTCAGTTACCTGGTCGATCCGTTCGATTTGATCCCCGACAAGACGCCATTTCTCGGTTTCGTGGATGACGCGACGGTGATCGAATTTGTAACCGATAAAAATCGGCAGACGCTGGACGATTTTATGGCGTGGGAAACAACGCGATAGGCGTACGGCTTCCGGAAGGTCGCACTGGGGTTGTATCGAGATTACACCAAAAGCAGCGCCGGATTTTCCAAAAGGTGGCGTAATTCTTTCAGATACTCGGCCCCGAGCGCGCCGTCGATCACGCGATGGTCGCAGCTCATGGTGAGCGACATGCGGTGGCCAACCACGATTTGGTCGCAATCGTCGATCACCGGAACTTTCGTGATTTTGCCAACGGCAAGAATGAATCCCTGCGGCGGATTTATTACCGCAGAAAAACTGTCGATGCCCATTCCACCAAGGTTTGAAACAGTGAACGTGCCGCCCTGAAATTCTTCCGGCTTCATTCGCTTGTTGCGCGCGCGATGAGCCGAATCCTTCGCCAGCTCGCTGATCTCGCGCACCGATCTGTTTTGCGCCGCGCGAATGACCGGCGTCAGCAATCCATCTTCGATCGCAACCGCAATGCCAAGATCGACATCGGCGTACTGAACGATCGTGTCGCCTTCGAACGAGGCGTTCACCCGAGGAACCTTGATCGCAGCCATTACCGCAGCTTTTAAAACGAAATCGTTTACCGTGATCTTCGCAGCGTCCGTGCCTTCGCCAGCGGATTTTAATTCCTCGCGCGCTTCCATGAGCGGCCCGGCGTCAACGTCGATGGTGAGATAGAAATGCGGGACCGGACCGAGACTTTCGACCAGCCGCTGCGCGATGATTTTGCGCATCCCGGAAAGTTGAATGCGTACGCTTTCGCCAGCCTTTACAGCAGCCGGAACGGAAGGTTCTGGACGCCCACGGTCAACGCCCGCGGCTACAGATTTCGCGGCGGCGCGCACGTCGGTTTCCGTGACACGACCTTCCGGCCCTGTGCCTTTGACGCTGGAAAGATCAATGCCGAGTTCAGCTGCGACGCGACGCGCAACAGGCGACGCTCTTACGCGCGCCTCTTCGGGTTTTTTAGCAGTCGGCGGACGCTCTTCGGCTTCAGGTTCTCGCTTTTCCGTCGTCGGTGGCGCGGTCTTTTTCTTCTCTTCGGCTTTCGGCGCCTCTGGCTTTTCTTCCTCTTTCGGCTTCTCTTCTCTTTTCTCCGACTCTTTTTTCGCTTCCGGTGTCTTTTCCTTCTCTTTTTCCTTAGGCGCTTCCTCGCCTTCTGCGCCGATAAACGCGATTCTGTCACCGACGTTTACCCTGCCGCCTTCTTCCACGTAAATCTCGGTTAGCGTTCCGTCCTCGGGCGATTCCCATTCCATCGTTGCCTTGTCAGTCTCGATTTCGGCGAGCACTTCGCCAGCCGAAACGTGGTCGCCTTTCTTTTTCTTCCACGCGACGAGAGTACCCTCCGTCATCGTGTCGCTCAGTTTCGGCATCTGGATTTCAGGCATAAGCAGAAGTGATGAGTGGCAAGTGACGAGTGATGAGTTTTCTCACGCGTAGCAGACCTGTTTCACGGCAGCGATGAGTTTATCCGCGTTCGGGAGCACAGCGTGCTCCAGCCGCTCGTTATAGGGCATTGGAACATCTTCCTGTGATACGCGGATGATCGGCGCGTCGAGCGCATCGAAAATGTTTTTTTGAATCCGGTAACAAACTTCCGCGCCGACGCCACAGAACGGATGGTCCTGTTCGACGATCACCACGCGATGCGTTTTTGCGACGGAGTCGAAAATCGCTTTCTCATCTAGCGGCTTGATCGAACGAAGATCGACAATCTCCGCAGAGATGTTTTCCTCTTCGAGCTGTGCTGCGACCTTGAGCGCGAGCGGAACGGTTTGCGCGTAGCAAATAATCGAGACATCGCTGCCTTCGCGTTTCACGTCGGCTTTGCCAAGCGGAATGAGCAACTCTTCATCCGGCGGCTCGACCATTCCCTTGGAGCTGTAGAGCAATTCCGCTTCCAGAACGAGCACCGGATTGTCGTCGCGCACAGCAGTCTTGAGCAAACCTTTCGCATCGCGCGGCGTGGCCGGTGTGCAGACTTTGAGCCCCGGTACACTGGCGTAAAAATTTTCCGTGGCATGCGAATGCGTGGCACCGAGCTGGTGTGCCGGCCCGTTCGGGCCGCGAAATGTGATGGGAATATTGAATTGGCCGCCCGACATCGTGAACATGTTCGGGGCGTTGTTCACGACCTGATCGAAGGCTACGAGCGAAAAGCTAAACGTCATGAACTCAATGATCGGCCGCAATCCGACCATCGCCGCGCCGACTCCCAGGCCGGCGAATCCGTTCTCGCTGATTGGAGTGTCAATAATGCGCCGTGGCCCAAAGCGCTGAAGCAAGCCCTGGCTGACCTTGTATGCGCCCTGGTATTCGGCGACTTCTTCGCCCATCAAAAAAACATTCGGATCCCGCTCGAGTTCTTCCGCGAGCGCTTCATTGAGTGCCTGACGATAAGTGATTTCTCTCACGGTTTTGCTCCGTCGGCGTACGTGTAATCGTAAAGTTTCTCGAGCGGCGGCTGCGGACTTTCCTCAGCAAACTTCACGGCGGCCAGAACCGTTTCCTTCGCCTGCTTTGTCGAGCCGATCGAATTGTTCGTTAGTCAATTTGCCCTCGCGCGTGAGCTGAGCGCGCAAGCGCGTGATTGGATCGTCGAGGCGATATTTTTCCAGTTCCTCCTTGGTCCGGTAACTTGCGGGGTCCGACATCGAATGGCCGCGATAGCGATACGTTCGCGCTTCCAAGAATGCCGGATGAGGCTCCTTGCGAATGGAATCGACGACCTCGGCAATCTTGTCGCGCACCTCGCGAAAATTCATTCCATCGACGATTTCTCCAGGGATGTCGTAGCCTTCCGTGCGATCGACAATTTGTTTCAGTGAGGTCGATCTCTTCACGGAGGTGCCCATGGCGAAAAGATTGTTCTCGCAAATGAAAACGATCGGCAATCTATACAGCGCGGCCAGATTTAACGCTTCGTGGAACGCTCCCTGATTGATCGCGCCATCGCCAAAGAAACAAAGCGTGACGCGATCTTCGCCTCGGTACTTGATAGCAAACGCCATCCCGACTGCCAGTGGGACATGAGCGGCGACAATGGCGTGACCGCCGTACATGTGATTTTTCCGGTCAAAAAAATGCATTGAACCACCCAGTCCACGCGAGCACCCGGTCTCTTTTCCGAAAAGCTCTGCCATGCACGCGTCCGCGCTGGTACCGCGAGCCAGCGCATGAGCATGATCGCGATAAGCGGTGATGATGTAATCGTCGTCGCGCACCGCGGCCACAACGCCGGCCACTACTGCCTCCTGACCGATGTAAAGATGACAAAATCCGCCGACCTTCTGCGCTTGATACTGCTGGCTGGCGCGTTCCTCGAAACGCCGAATCAACAGCATCAGCGAGAGCATTTCGACTTCGTCGCGCTGCTCTCCCGGCTGCATGAAATCTAAGCGACGCGAGGCAATGCAGCGCCAGCATGCCGGCTGGTTTTTCGCCCGAAGTTCATGCACGCCACGAACAACGCGGTGAAAAGGAGATCGCCGAGAAGCGAATTGCGCAAAAACATCCAGGTAGGCGTGGCGCCATTGTAAACGGGCAAACCGACGCTTTGCGCCTGTACGAAACCAGCGAATGTCTTCGGATAACCCGGCTCGTAAACCCATGAGACGCAGTTCGTGACAAAGTAAAAGATCAGCGACGCTGCAATTGAAGCCGGTAGCAACGTCTTTAACGAAGCGCGGTTTTGCAGCGACCAGCCGAGCAATCCAATGAGCGCAAATCCCACGTAATGCGAGATGACAAATGGGCTCCCCATTGACGCGTCGATAATGAAAGACATTTAAAGCCACATCCGACAAGAGCAATGAAACCATTGGAATAGTCAGCTTGTAGCGAGTCGGGAAATAAGCCGCGCCGCAAAGCGCGATCGCAGCGAGTGGCGTGAAGTTCATCCAACCGACGGCGTCGATTGGTCCAAAAAAGCCAATCAGGATGCGAAAAAGAATCGCTGATGTAACGAGGAGGAGCGCAGGGATCATTCCACAGAATTTATCCGGTCAATGCGATATGCAAAGGGCATTTACTGTAACTGCGTCTCTGTGAGACGCGCGGGTGGTTGCCGCAAATACCTCGGCGCATCGCTTCCCACAGGAAAGCGGCTACAGCTGGTCACTTTGCCGCGGTGAGCGCTTTGTTTAGCCGGGCCTTGCGACGATTCGCTGCGTTTTCGTGAATGATACCGCGTTTGGCAGCCTTATCGATCGCCGAGATTAACGCACGAATTTGATCCTGTACTCGGCGCTTGCGTGGCACGTGCTTGTTTTTGCATCGTGCGCAGACGCGTCACTACGCTGCGATTACGCAGCGATCGTTTCAAGGTCTGGCGGGCGCGTTTCGTAGCTGATCTAGTGTTGGCCATCGGTCGGTCAAAAAATTTCGCGGAGGGACGCTCGTGAGCGCGATCGCGATTGTCAACCCTAAACAATCCGCCCAACATTCACGCACGAGAACCAATTTTAGTCGACACCGGATTCGCTGCTAATCTCTCCGCGTTCAGCTTGGACCAGGCGCTACAAGTTTTTGCCCAATGCGAGCTTCGCTTTCTCTCGCTCGCCGGCAAGCGTTCCACCCATTCGCATTTGCTCGACGCTGAGTGTGCCTGAAGCAGATGTTGGTTCAGGCTGCGGCGGTTGCTGACTGGCCGGTTTTTCGTTTTGCACGACCGACGTGCTGGCAGGCGGCGGCAGTGGCCGCGCCTTTGGCACTTTGGGCAAACGATCCTGTGTGATTTGCACCAGCGCCCCCAGTGGAACTTGATCATAGAGCACTGCGACGTCGGTGGCCTTCATTCTGATACAACCGTAGCTGGCTGGCCGCCCGATCGTTTTTTCTTCCGGCGTGCCGTGGATGTAGATGCCGCGGTGAAAGGCTTGCGCGTTTTGGGCTTCAAGTCCGGCTAGCCAAATGATCCGCGTAGTCACGGGATCGCGCCCGGGAGCATTTGACGGGAGAACTTCGCCGGTCAATTGCCGATGGTGAAAGACAGCGCCGACTGGCGCGTTATCCCCGATCTTTTTCGCAACCATCAGGTAACCGAGCGGCGTCGTCATTTTCCCCCGGAAATCACCGAGGCCGTACTTCGACGTTGAGACGGGGTAAATTGCTACTCTCCCGCCGTTTTCCATGAGCATCAGCTTCTGGTCGCGAATGCTGATGATCAGACGATAGGAGGGATCGAGCTGTGTGAGCGGTGTGGCAGAAAATGCCGACGCGATCGAAATTAGACTGAAAATTACAGCCAACGGCCGAAACATGCGCAATCTTTTACCCGATGATTCGGGTTTTGTCACGCAGGAATTGCAGCGCTTGCGCGTGAGCTATCAAAATTGATTTTTGACCAGCGACTGCCGAATGAAGAGAGGCAAACGTAAAGGAAGCCGCCCTGAAACATCATCAGGAACGGCACCGAGAAGAACTGACCGTGCGCGATGGCGAACACCACGAAGTAACTGAAGTAAACGGCGAAGGCCAGTTCCGGCAATGGAAGCGTTGACTTGAGCGGTCGGTACTTGCAGCTGCGCCACCGCTGCGATTTGCGTTCAATGCCGTACTTCGGTGTACGCGTGAAATCGGATTTGTGATTGACGAGCGCCTCGAGCACCGCTCGCGCGTTATGTAGCGACAGACCAATTCCCAAAGCAAGCAAACACGGAAGAAAAAGAATCTCCTTCATCCATGTTCGCGGATGCAGTTCCCGCTGGGCGCAAGTATAGAAAACGGCGACCGAAGCCGAGGCTGCAATAAAGATCGGAATATCGATGAGCACTGTGCGCAGCCAGCCGCCCTCGGGCCCGCCCGTGGAGGGATGCAGAAGAACACAAAGAATCGCAAGAAGCAGGTACGCGAAATTCGACATCAAATGCCCCGTCGCCTCGAGCTTGATTGGAAACGGAAGCTGACTGCGCCAGATCGTTGGCAATAATTTTTTGCACGTTTGGACCGAACCCTTGGTCCAGCGATGCTGCTGAGACTTGAAACCGTTCATGTCCACCGGCAGCTCCGCCGGGGTGACAACATCTGAAAGATAAACAAATTTCCAGCCTGCCAGCTGAGCGCGATAGCTCAGATCAAGGTCCTCGCACAGGGTATCGTATTGCCAGCCCCCGCTTTGTTCGATGCAGGAACACCGCCAAAGGCCAGCGGTCCCGTTGAAATTAAAAAAGCGGCCGCTGCGACTACGTGCAATTTGCTCAAGCAAAAGATGCCCGTCCAAAAAAATCGCCTGCATGCGCGTGAGCAATGAATACCCACGGTTCAAATGGCCCCAGCGGGTCTGGATCATTCCCACTTTGGGATCGGTGAAGAAATGGATGGTCCGTTTTAATAAGTCCCTTTGCGGGACGAAATCGGCGTCCAGAATACAAACAAACTCGCCCTCTGCTGCTTCAAGTCCCACAGCCAGCGCGCCGGCTTTGAAGCCGGTGCGGTCAACCCGATGAATCAGCTGAACATTAAACCCGCGCTGACGCAATTCCTCTGCACAGGAGGCGGTGATTTCGCGGGTCTCATCGGTTGAATCGTCCAGCACCTGAATTTGCAGAAGCTCTCGCGGATAGTCCATCTCGCTCACCGAACGGAGCAACCGCTCGGCCACGTACACCTCGTTGAAAATCGGCAACTGCACCGTCACCTTCGGCAGTTGTTCAAAATAATGGGCCGGCACCGGCGGCCGTTTCCGGTTTTTCAGGTAGAGATAAATGATGAAGTAGCGATGGACACCATAAGCGGAAAGCCCGATCAGCACGCTCAGGTAGCAAACCGTCCAAATGATATGTCCGACACTTCCTTGCATAGGAGTTTCTACCGAAGCCAAACGTTGAGCCAGTGAGCCAGTAAGGGCGTCATCATGCCGTTTTCAGCGGTTGCGTCAATTCAAAAATCGCATGTTTGCCTGTGGAGGATCACGGTCATATTGTCTTGATACGGAGCGGTCTCCTATCGATCTTCGTAATTGCCGGAGCGACCGGTTCTGGCAAAATCGCTGGCTGCCTGCTGCCTACCACTGTTTGGGAGAATTAAGCCGCCTAAGACCGTTTAACGTCTGCCGACATTCGCCCTTGCCTGAGACGGTCAGCAGGTTAACCGTGATAGGCCAATTTTCTCGCAAAATGGCAGGCATGCAGCTGGGAGATACCATAACGAAACGAAGGCGCGACCGTTTCGAGCGTTTCACAGATCATTTTTCCGATTCTTCTGGCCGGATGGATCCCGTCGATCCTGACCCTAATTGTTTCCTACACCATCCTGCGCGATACCCTGGAATCAAGAATACTGCGCGACAGGCAAACTCTGATCCAATTGGTGGGCCATCTGGTCGGCCACGATCTCAGCCGCAGCAGTGCCATCATTAACTATTATCAGACACTACCCGAAGTTGCCAGAATTCTGAGTGCGGCAAATCCGATGCCCGTGGCTCAGCAATGGCTCAACTCGGCATTCTATTCGCACCCGAATATCGACGGAATGTTTTTTACCACACCTGATGGAGCCTTAGTTGCGTCGATCCCGACCGCGCCCGAGATGGTCGGAAAAGATTTTGGGGCCAGTTACTGGCGCGAACAAGCGGAGGCATCCGACGAAGCCGTGGTCTCACCGGTTCATTCGCGGCTGACGGATAACCGGCTCGTCACCAATATCGTCGCGGCGGTGCGCGCACCCGACGGAAAAATCCTGGGCTACATTGGTGACTCTGTCCTCGTGGAAAGAATTGGCCGACGTTTGGCCACCATCGAATTTTCCGACCGGTTTCTGTTCGAAGTTCTCGATCAAAACGGTGTTGCGCTTTTTGCCAATGATTTTAAGCCGAGCCCCGGTGTGACTTCACCCGGAGGACGGCGCGTTGATGAAGGAAATCCGTGAAAGCAACGCGGGACATTTCGAAGAGCATGGGAACCTTTATTCATTCAGTCCAATCGAAAACACCGGTTGGGTGGCAGTAGTCAAACAGCCTAAAGCGCTGGCTTACAAACCGGTTCATGATCTGCTTGGGCGAATGACGTTGCTGGCAGCCTGGCTGATCGTCCTCACGGCGGTCTTCGCCTGGCTGGGCAGCAGGTTTTATCAACGCCAGATGGAATCCAAGCAACGGCTGGAGCGTGAAGTTATTTTCAACGAGAAAATGCTGGCGAACATGCCCGGCGGAATCGCTTTTGTCGATCCAGCTTCTCGCCGCTTTCTTCACTCCAACGATGCCTTTGCGCGCATGGCAGAACGCTTTGGAGACCTGCCGGCCGGCGGCGACATCACGGAAATCACCTGCGACGATGTGAAGATTGCGCCCTCCGGGCGCGATTGAGAGAGTGCTTACCTTTGGAACGCCATTTCAGCTAACAGAGCATCCGTTGAAAGATAAGACGGGAGTGACGCACTTTCTGGACGTTAATCTGCTCCGACTACAGGGCGCCCAGGAAACCATTCAGGGCGTGCTTTATCTGGTGGAGGACAAGACGCGCGACGTCACGTTGCGCCAGGAATTGATCGCCGCAAATGCTGCCAAGGACCAATTCCTGGCACTTTTGTCCCATGAACTGCGCAGCCCCCTCGCGCCGGTACTTGCGATGGTGGGGGAGCTGGAAGCCGAGGTGCCAGATTCCCAGCCTGTAAGAGAAGCGCTGGAGGTCGTTCGGCGTAACGTTGAGCTGGAAGCGCGGCTAATTGACGATTTGCTCGACGTGACCCGTATATCGAAAGGGCAAACTGCAACTGAGCTTTGAGACGATTTGCATTCACCAAATCCTGCAGCGTGCTTACGAGATATGCCGGGAAGAAATCGAAGCGAAGAATCTGGAAGTGGAAGTTTCAGCTTCGCGCCGTGACACATATGTGCAGGGCGATCCGGCGCGCTTGCAACAGGTCTTTTGGAACCTGATCAAGAACAGCGTGAAATTTACCCCTGAAAAAGGGCGAATTACTATCGAGACGGTTAACCCAACGGCAGATACGATTGAAACCCGCGTCATCGACACCGGCATTGGCATCGAAAAAGAAGCAATCGATAAAATCTTTAACGCATTCGAACAGGGACAAGCCGACATCACCCGCCGCTTTGGAGGGCTTGGGCTTGGCTTGGCCATTTCGAAGGCGCTGATCGACGCGCATGGCGGGAAAATCAGCGTGCAAAGTCCCGGGAAAGATCAGGGGGCCACGTTTTCAGTGGAACTAAACACGGTGTCGACTCCGATCGGCCGCGACGGCGAGACGCAAGATCAACCAGCAGACCAGGAAAAAGAAGCAACCGTTTCAAGAGCATCGGCGCGTCCTGCTCGTGGATGACCATTATGACACTTGCATCGGAATGAAGAGAATGCTGGAGCGTCGCGGCTACGAAATTACTGTAGCTCATTCCGCGGAACAGGCAGTCGAGAAAGTCCGCATAGAGGACTTCGATCTGCTCATCAGCGACATCGGATTGCCCGATCGCAGCGGTTACGAATTGATGCGTGAACTGCGGGTCAACAAAGATTTGCCTGGAATCGCGCTCAGCGGCTTTGGTAGCGAACAAGACGTAAAGCAAGCCAGAGAAGCAGGTTTCTCCGAGCATCTGACCAAGCCAATTAACTTCGAGCGTCTGGAAAAAACGATCCAGAATTTGCTCTCGTGAGTTATTCTCCGCTCGCTACGGCGACTTCTGTTTTAGTTTTGCGCTCTGCCGCTTCTTTCAGTTGACGTGAGAGCTTCTCAACCCGCTGACGCATGACTTTGCCCGCCTTAAATTTCACTGTCGCGCGCGGTGGGATCACAAAACTGCTACCGGGTTGATTCGGGTTCCGTCCAACTCGCGGCTTTGTCAGGCGCGGCTGAAAAACGCCAAAATTGCGCAATTCAACCGGGATATTGTTAGCAAGGCTGTCGGTGATTTTGTCTAGCGTGCGCTGCACCACGTCAAAGACTTGGTGCTGCACCATGCCGGTCTGGTTGCTGATAGAAACGACGATGTCGCGCTTAGTTAACTTTGACATATCTATATTAAGTAATCGTTCCAAGTGGCTGCGGCGGTGGCCACTGGTCACAAAAACGATAAAATTTTAATAGCCTAAGCTGTTCGAGAACAACACGAAACGCAACTCGCTTCGCCGCGTCTTGCAATAAATCACGGCGTCTTGCGCCAATTCTCACGTGCGGGCGGGGCGGGATAATCATTCGGCGCGATCTCGTGCGCCGTTCGAAAATGCACTTTTGCTACTTCGCGCAACGCGTCTGGCCCGTTCATTTCCACCAGCTTTCTGGCGGCCTCTTTTACGCTTGGCGATACCCCGCGCTCCAATCGCAAGCCGAGCTCTTTGCTTTTGCGCTCCAGCCAGTTGATGAACGCCTCTCGCGCCACGACCGACGCCGACGCTACTGCAATGTCGGATTCCGCTCTTGGGCGCTGTTCGATTACGATCTTGCGCCCGTGCTCCAGCAGGGACGCATTGATCACCCGCGCGTCCGCAAACTGGTCCGACAACGACCGCGAGCACGCTGGTTTTTTCTCCAGCAAATTCTCGATCACCCGTGCATGGCCCCAGCCGAGCAGCCGGTTAAGATTGCCAAACTTTTCGTAGAGCTCGTTGTACTTCGCCGGACCGATCAGCACCGTTTCCACCAAACCCAGCGAAGTTTTTCGAATCGTGTCCGCCAGCGCGCGAATGCGCGCATCGGAGCCGATGCGTTTGCTGTCCACCACGCCGGCATCGAGAAATTTGCGCGCGATAAGCACGATCAACGTAAACTCCGGCGATCACCAGCGGTCCAAAAAAATCGCCCTTCCCGCTCTCGTCCACACCAAAATGCGGCTCGAACATTTCCGGCGAGTGCACTTCCTCGTAGCCCAGTTTGGCTTCGCCGAGAATTTTCGGCTCCAGTTCGAATTGGACGAACTCTTCCACGCCGCGACCTTGCGCCAGCACCTTTGGTCCCTTCTCATAAACCGCCACGCTCAGCTTGTTCTTTCGCGCGAAGAAAATCGTCCACTCCTTTGGCGAAAACTCGAACCCGAGCTCTTCCAGCAACGCCCGAAGCTTCGTTGCCTGTTCATGCGTCAGCGGATGGGTGTATGAATTCATTGAAGCCACAGATTAACACTAGCTAAATGACGAATGACGAATGTCCAATGACGAAGGAATGTCGAATGACGAAGTTCGAACAAGTCAGGCGGACCTGTTTCGTCATTTAGGCTTCGTCATTCTTTCCTCATTCGTCATTGGTCATTCGTCATTTACAATCGCTGGCGCCTTTCAAGGCTCACTTCCGCCACGCATTGAATACGTGGTATCGCAAACAGGGACGTGACTTGCCCTGGCGCCGAACACGCGACCCCTACGCCATCCTCGTCTCCGAGTTCATGCTCCAGCAAACTCAGGTCTCCACAGTGATTCCTTATTACGATGAATGGCTCCGCCGCTTCCCTGATTTCGCCTTTCTGGCTCGCGCTTCCGAAAATGACGTCCTGCACGCCTGGCAAGGCCTCGGCTATTACGCGCGCGCACGAAATCTTCACGCCACAGCAAAGGCCGTCGCAGATCGATATCGCGGACGTTTCCCGCGACCGGTTGGGAAAATGCAGCAACTCCCAGGAATCGGGAAATATACCGCGCACGCCGTCGCCAGCTTCGCCTTCAATCAGTCAGTCCCAATCGTCGAAGCTAACACTGCTCGCGTCTTGACGAGACTTTTCGATTTTCGCGGAATCCATCGATTCCGTCGACAGGCCGGACAACGCTCTGGCAATATGCAGCGAGTCTCCTTCCGAAATCCAACGCCCGGATTTACAACTCCGCACTCATCGATCTCGGCGCACTTGTTTGTATTCCTGGAAAGCCCAAATGTGACATTTGCCCGGTAAAAAAATTCTGTCTCGCAAAAAATCCGGAAACGCTGCCAGTCAGGAAATCTCGCTCGCGTACAACGCGACTCGTCGAAAAGCATGCATTTGTGGTTCGTCAGGGAAAGATCTTGCTGGAACAATCATCCAAGCGCTGGCGCGGCATGTGGATTTTGCCGCCTCTTGAAACTTGACGGCTTTGAGCTGTCGAGTTCGCAACAACGTCCACTTTACACGTCGGTGTTTCCATTCACGCATCATCGGGTGACGCTCCAGGTTTTTCGGCACGGGGCGCACGAGATTACAAACGAGCAGCGGCGCTGGTTTCGCATTCGGTCGCTCGACTCGATTCCTATTCCGTCCCCGCACCGCCGCGCGATACAGACTCTGATAACCAGCCTAAGGCGTTCGCCGATCTACTCACCGCAGCAGCAGCAGTACCGCAACGCCCGCCACGGTTGTCAGTGTCGTGATCGGAATTCCGAAACGCGCATAATCCCAAAAACCAACTTCCAAGTGCTCGCGCGCGGATTCCACTACGATCATGTTCGCCACGGAACCGATGATAGTGAGGTTGCCTGCGAACGTCGTCGCCAACGCGAGCACCTTCCACATTAACGCCGGTTCGGCAAAGCGTGTGATCCATTTTCCCGCCACAAGCACGAATGGGACGTTCGAGAAAATGTTCGAGCCAGCTACAGAGAACCACGTCAAGTTCCACGCCTGCGCTGTCACGTGCGACCCGAATATCGGCTGCAGATGTCGATAGATCGCGTCCGGCAAGCCGGTATCGCTCAGGCCATCGACAACGACAAATAGGGCCGCGAAAAATACAAGCAAATGCCAATCAACAAGCTTGAGCACCTCGTGCGTGTCGCGACGCGCGAGCACCATAATGAGCGACGCGCCTGCAAGTGCCGTCCATGCCAGGTTTAGCCCGGCAAGGAAACAGGCGAAGATTGACACGAACACGGCGCAAACGAGCGCGAACAAACCGCGGTCGAATTTCGGGATGGGATGAGGTTCTCGTTTAATAACGGCTTGTCGCAGGACGTTTCGAAAACCAAACCGCAAAATCACAAAGTTGATCGCCAGTCCAACGAGCGCTGCCGGCGCAAGCGATCGCGAGAATTGCGCGAATGGAATATGCGAAAAATGCCCAATAATCATGTTCTGCGGGTTGCCCACGAGCGTGGCCACGCTGCCGATATTGGCGCTGGTCGCGAGCGCGATGAGATACGGCAGCAGCGGAAGTTTGCCGCGACGGATCACCGCGATAACCAGCGGCGTAAGCATCAGACAAATCGTATCGTTTACGAGTAACGCCGAGAGGATTCCAGACGTGAGCGTGAGATAGAGCAACAGCCGCTGCGGCGTGCGTGAAAATCTAAGGACAACGTCGGCCGCCCACTCGAAAAAGTGCGCGAGATAAAGATACGCTGACACCAGCATCATCGCCAGCAACAGCACAATGGTGTCGTAATTGACCGCCCGATACGCGCGCTCGGGTGTTATCACGCCTGTGGAAACCATTAACACGGCGCCGAGCAAAGCGGCCGCAGGTCGATTCAACGGCAGAATCTTGAGCTGTCGCCCGCTGATCAGCACGTAAGTGATTCCGAAGATCACCGTCGCGACTACTTCCCTCTGGAGATAATTCACAAACCGTGGATAGCGGATGAGGCGTTATCTTTCAACGGTACCCGAGCCGCGTTTGCCGCGCGCCTGCCCCGATCCGAGTGGGTTGAGTGTTGAATGTTTCTCGCGATAAACCTACGATCAGGCAAAGAGTATGCGGAGCATGACTGGATACGGTCGCGCCGAGACCGATCACGCCGGAACAAAATTTAGCGTCGAGCTCAATTCCGTGAACCGGAAGCAGAGCGACGTCGTGATCAATTTACCGCGCGATCTGGCCGAGCTCGAACCGCGTATTCGCCAGACGATCAACGAAAATATTTCGCGCGGCCGGACCAATGCCACGATCACTCTCCACAGCGGCGCAGACGGCGCTCGCAACCTGGCGCTAAACACGGAGCTCGCCCGCTCGTATCACGAAGCGATGCGCGCATTGCAAAAAGAGTTAAACGCGCCGGGCGAGATCACCATCAGCACCATTTTGCAGGCGCCCGGCGTGATGCGGTTCCCGGAAGAAGCCGTGAAGGCAGAAGAAGCATGGCCGGCAGTCGAACGGGCGCTCCGCGCTGCGCTCGCCGATTTAATCAAAATGCGGGAACGCGAAGGCAAACATCTGGCCAAGGATTTGATTCATCGTCTCAAAGCGATCCGGAAAAAACTCAAGGAGGTCCGCGCGCTTCATCCCGACGCGGTGAAACGATATCGCGCCGCTCTGCTTGACCGAATTCAAAAAGCCGGGCTGCCGATCGCCAGCGACGACGAACGGGTGCTCAAGGAAATTACCTTCTTTGCCGACCGTGCTGATGTCTCGGAGGAGTTGACGCGCCTCGAGAGTCATCTCGCTCAATTCGCTCATCATTTGCGCAGCAAAGAGCCGGTCGGGCGCACATTGGAATTCATCACTCAGGAAATCTTTCGCGAGCTCAACACATTGGGCGCAAAAGCGAATGATGCCGCCATCTCACAGCGCGTCATCGCTTGCAAAGCCGAGTTGGAAAAGATCCGCGAACAAGTTCAAAACCTTGAGTAAACGATTCAGCCGCTCCGGAATTCTCTTCGTCATCTCGGCGCCCTCAGGCGCAGGCAAGACGACCCTCGTGGAAGCAGTCCGGAAAACGTCCGATCTTTTCTATTCGGTCTCCTGCACGACGCGCGCGCCGCGCAGCGGTGAAACTGACGGCGAAGATTATCAATTTCTTTCGGACTGAGATTTCCGCGCGAAAGTCGAAGCGGGCGATTTCTTGGAGCACGCGCAGGTGCACGGAGATTTTTACGGCACCTTACGCGAACCGGTGCTGACGAACTTGAAAAACGGCGTTGATGTCTTGATCGACATCGACACGCAAGGCGCCGCCACCATCCGCAACTGCGATGATCCAGTCAATTCGCCAGGCTCTGACGGATGTTTTTATCATGCCGCCCGATCTCGACGAATTGCGGCGACGATTGCGCAAACGCGGCACCGAGACCGACGAACAGATCGAACGCCGGCTGGAGACCGCGGCGCGAGAAATGGAATTATGGCGCGATTACCGCTACACCATTATTAGTGGGTCAGTCGAAGAGGATCTGGAAAAATTTCGATGCATCATGGCTGCAGAAAGTTATTTGAGCCGTCGGTTGATCCCGAAATGATCGCCTGAGAAGCTGTCAGCTTCCCCTACAGCAGATTCGCGATTAGACTTGTCGATTCTTACATGGACAGAAAATTCCAAACGCAGACTTGAAAAAGCCAGCGCCCGAAAAGTAGTGCGCATTCGCGGCTGGGAAAAAATCGGTCGTGCTCGGCGTCACAGGATCGATCGCTGCGTATAAATCTGCTGAGCTGGCCAGTCTGCTCGTCAAACAGGGCCACGAAGTTTTTGTCGTCATGACGCAGGACGCGACCGAATTCATTTCGCCGCTCACGTTGCAAACGCTTTCCAAAAATCCGGTGACGACCAGCTTCTACGATGAAAAAGAAAACTGGCGTCCCGGTCACATTGATCTGGCGGATCGCGCGAACCTGCTCTTGATCGCGCCTGCCACCGCACACATCATCGCCGAACTTGCGCACGGTCTGGCTGGTCATCCGCTCGCCGCGATCGCGCTCGCCACGCGCGCGCCGATTCTGATCGCGCCAGCCATGAATGGAAAAATGTGGCAACATCACGCCACGCAGGAGAACGTCGAAAAACTCAAAGCGCGCGGGGTCGAATTCATCGGACCGGAAGAAGGAATGCTCGCGTGCGGTTACGAAGGCCTTGGCCGGCTTTGGAAAGTGAATGACATCGCGTTCCGCGCTGAATTTCTTCTTAGCCGCCACGACAAATTGATCGCGTGAGATTTCTCGTCACGGCCGGACCGACGCGCGAGCCGATCGATCCGGTCCGTTACATCTCGAATCGTTCTTCCGGAAAAATGGGCTACGCCATTGCCGAAGCAGCGCTCGAAGCCGGACACGAAGTCATTTTGATTTCCGGCCCGGTGAAACTCGATCCACCGCGCGATGCGAAATTGGTTTTGGTTTCCACCAGTGACGAAATGTTCGATGCGGTCCACCGGCATGCAGACAACTGCGACGTGTGCATCCTGTGCGCGGCCGTGGCGGATTACAAGCCGGCGAAAGTTTCACCGATGAAAATCAAGAAGCGCGCCGGGAACCTTTCGCTCGAATTAGTTCCCACGCGCGACATTCTCGATTCGTTAGGTCGCCGGCAGAATCGACAATTTCTTCTCGTTGGTTTCGCCGCGGAAACAAATGACATGGAGCAAAACGCGGTGCAGAAACTGCGCGCAAAAAATTGCGACATCATGGTCGCGAACGACGCGCGTCTGGGGATGGAGAGCGATGAAAATGAATTGATGATTCTGTTCCGTAACGGCGAAATGAAAAACATTTCTCGCGCGCCAAAAAAAATTCTCGCGCGCGAGCTGGTGAAAATTTTTTCAGAATTCGCAACAAAAACGTTTGACAAAAAAAATGTGATGATTACTGAACGCAATTAAGTGAAGTGAAAATCATTCCCAACTCTTCACAAAGTTCCGCGCGTTGCGGATTGAAAGGGGGGAATTAGTCGATGGCAAAGAAAAAAGCAGCAAAGAAAAAATCAGCGAAGAAAAAGAGGCACTAAGCCGAACGCTGGATTAACGGCTCCGAATTTCTTCGGAGTCACAACACCTAACTTCAACCCGGGAGGAGAATATATTTTCCTCCCGGTTTTTTTTGTTGACACCTCGCTCTAGCCAGGTGCAGATGCGGCGTACTCTTCACCAGCCGTTTAAACGGCTGATTCGACGTCTTCATTAAGCCGCTGAAACCACTCGCAGCGTCTGATCGCCAGAGTCCACTGGCGCACTCAGTGATAATGAGAAACACACAGATCAGATGAGCACGATTCGCATCGCATCGATCTTATTTCCATCGTGCACTTTGTGTTCTTTGTGCGACGTAATCTCTAACGATGAAGCGTTATCTCGATGCAGCTGAAAATGCCGCGCGCGAAGCGGGAAAGTTGCTTCGCCAAAATTTTCAGCAGCGACAGCGCGTCCACTGCGGTCGCAGCGCACGACATCAAATTGGAGATCGATATTGAGGCGCAGGAGTTGATCAGCAAATTGCTTCTCGACGAATTTCCCGCCCACGCGCTTTACGGCGAGGAAGGTATCGTGGGGGATCAATCCAGCGATTATCAATGGATCGTCGATCCGCTGGATGGCACCGTGAATTATTTCTACGGCATTCCTCATTTTTGCGTTTCGATCGCGCTGCGCCTGCGCAACGAGATCATGGTCGGCGTGATCTACGATCCGACTTCGCGACGAGATGTGGGTTGGACAAAAAGGCGAAGTCCCGAAATTAAATGGCTGCTCGATCCATGTGAGCGATCGCGCGGAGCTGGCCGAAGCCGTTATCTCGATCGGGCTCGCCAAAACCGCGGAGACGATCAACGCGAACTTTCCGTTGCTCCAGGAAATGATTCATCGCGTGCGCAAATGCCGCGTGCTCGGCAGCGCTGCGCTGGACATGGCCTACGTCGCCTGCGGACGATTCGACGCGTACATTGAGACGGGAATTAGTTTGTGGGACATCGCAGCGGGCTGGCTTCTGGTTGAAAACGCCGGCGGCACTGTCGATCTTCGTCCACGCGAGAACATGAAAGACAAATACAGCATCGTCGCATCGAACGGCGTGATTGATCTGAAAGCTGTAATGACGAAGCCCAAAGCCCGAACAGAAAGCCTAAACGCAAACGCTGTCGGCTGTAGTGTCTGATGTCCACAGCAGAGTTCATCATTCGTCATTTGGATTTCATTCGTCATTCGTCATTCGTCATTCGTCATTTTTCCCATGATTCGATCCGGTATCGGTTACGACATCCATCGTCTCGCGGAGGGACGAAAACTGATTTTGGGCGGCGTCGAGATTCCACCACTCGCACGGCCTGGAAGGACACTCGGACGCGGATGTTTTGTCGCATGCGATTGCGGACGCGTTGCTCGGCGCAATCGGCGCGGGCGACATCGGCCAACATTTTCCGAATACGGATGAGTCGATTCGCGGCATCAGCAGCATCGAAATCTTGAAACGGGTGTCCAAACTGCTCGCCGACAAAAAAGCGCGGGTGACACACGTCGATGCGACTATTATTGCCGAAGAGCCGAAGGTCGCGCCGCACGTTCCTGCAATGCGCCAAAAAATCGCCGACGCCATCGGCATAAGCGAATCGGACGTGAACGTGAAGGCGACGACCAACGAAAAGCTCGGCCCAATTGGACGGAGCGAAGGGATGGCTGCAATTGCGATTGCAACGGTTGAAGTAGTAGGGCGCGGCGGCGGGGCGCGCCGAAAAGCTAATCGACGGCCTAGCAGTCCGTCCCTACCAAAGTGATGGCGCTTCGATTTTTTAATACGTACTCGCGCGAACTCGAAGAATTCGAACCGCGCGATCCGGCTGCGCGCACGCTCCGCATCTACACTTGCGGGCCGACCGTTTACAGCCGGGCGCACATCGGAAACTTCCGCGCCTACATCTTCGAAGATTTGCTTCAGCGCCATCTCGAACTGCGCGGTTACAAGGTGCATCGCGTGATGAACATCACAGATGTGGATGACAAGACGATTCGCGGCGCGCGCCAGGCTGGCGTCCCGCTGCGGAAATTTACTGAGCAATTCAAGCAGGCGTTCTTCGAAGATGCAGACACGTTGCGCATCAAGCGCGCGGACGAATATCCAGCTGCCACCGATCAGCGTTACATCGACAGGATGATTGAGATGATCAAGGTGCTCATCTCGCGCGGACTCGCTTATCAAGCCGAGGACAAATCAGTTTATTTTCGCATCAATAGTTTCCCGGACTACGGGAAGCTTGCGCATTTCGATCTCACCCAACTGCAATCGACCGGACGCGTGAGACACGATGAATACGACAAGGAACACATCGGCGACTTCGCGCTCTGGAAGGCGTGGGACGAAGAAGATGGCGACGTGAAATGGGATTCGCCGTGGGGTCCGGGCCGGCCGGGCTGGCACATCGAATGCAGCGCGATGTCTACCGTGCTGCTAGGGGATCAACTCGATATCCATTGCGGCGGCGTCGATAACATTTTCCCACATCACGAAGCGGAGATCGCACAGAGCGAAGGCGTGACGGGCAAGAAATTCGTCAGCTACTGGCTGCATTGCGCACACTTGCTGGTCGACGGACAGAAAATGGCGAAGTCGCTGGGCAATTTCTATACTGTGCCGGATGTGCTGGCGAAGGGTTACACGGGACGCGAGCTTCGTTATGCGCTTCTGCGCGTGCATTATCGCGTGCCGCTGAATTTTACGTGGGAGGGAATGAATGAGGCTCGAGAATCGCTCGGTCGCATTGATGAATGGCTGTCGCGACTGCGCGAAATCGCGCAAGAAGAAAACGTCCAACGCTCAACGCCCAACGCTCAAAGCCCAATTGAGAAATCTGACTTCGAGAATGCGCTGGACGACGACCTGAATATCTCCGCCGCGCTCGGGTTTCTTTTCGAATCCATCAGTGAAACGAATCGCGCCATGGACGAAAATAAACTCGATGCGAAAACTGCGGCGGCGTGGCTGAACTGGTGGGAACGAATCAACCACGCGCTCCGGTTTGAACCCGGTAAGCCACGTGTTCGGGTGTTGGTTGCGCAAACGGGTGAGCTAAGGCTTGAGGGGACGCTGGTGGCAGAGAAGATTCCGGCGGAAGTCGCGGGACTCGCGAGAGAACGCGCGCAGGCGAGGCTTGCAAAAGATTTTAGAAAAAGCGATGAATTGCGCGACAAGTTAAATGCGCTTGGCTGGGAAGCGCGCGACACCAAGGACGGTCAGACGATCACGCGACGCGCCGGCGCCAAATAGGAGATGTTCGCGCCCACTGACTATCTTGACCTCGAACACACGGCACATCCGAAGTTGTTCGAGAACCAGAATTACGCCTGGGACGCACTGAAACAGATTTCGAGTTATCTGCAATTTCGCTTAAAGCCAGCGATTTTGGGCGAGCTGATGGGCAAACCGTTCATCAGTAACCATGTCTTCATCGGACGAGGAACCATCGTCGAGCAAGGCGCCTTTTTGAAGGGCCCGGCATGGATCGGTGAAAATTGTCGCATCCGAAGCGGTTGCTACGTGCGCGAGAACGTGATCGTCGGCAATGGCGTAGTGATGGGGAACTCGTGCGAATTCAAGAATTCCATCCTCTTCGACGAAGCGCAGGTGCCGCACTTCAATTACATCGGCGACTCCATCCTTGGTTACCATGCGCATCTGGGCGCGGGCGTGATTCTCTCAAACGTGAAACTCGATCACGGCGAGATCGCGGTCGTAACACCCGATGGCAACATTCCGACCGGGCTCAGAAAATTCGGCGCCGTCGTTGGAGATCATTCGGAAGTCGGTTGCAACGCAGTGATCAATCCTGGCTCAATGATTGGCCGCGATTGCATGATTTATCCCGGAGTAAACTTTCGTGGGGTTCTCCCCCGCGGCAGCATGGTCAAGCTGCGGCAGGAATTGCAGGTTGTCGAACAGCGCAAGACTTGAGCGGAGACGAGCGAGAGCACGAGCCCAGAAGCGGCAGTTCGTTCTGCGCGACCGTTTTTAGAATCTGAATCTGCGCCGCAAGGCAGCAAACGGTAAAGGTCTCATGGTCGCGCGGAGGTCGTAGCACACTGCCTGCAAGCACTTGGTGGTTTCCGGGCGGAAGTTGAAGGGTTCAATCATATGCGGCCTTGAGGCGAAAATTTGTCAGTTGATGAGAAATTTTAGGCCGACGTTCGGCTTGTTGAATCCAAATCCGATGCGAGCTGCATCTCACTGAAATGAAACGAGGGTTTTTATGATCCAGGATTTCAGGTTTGCTTTGCGGCAGCTTCTCAAGGCGCCAGGATTCACGGCAGTGGCCGTGTGGACCCTGGCGCTGGCGATCGGAGTTAACTCGGCCATTTTCGCGTTGATCAATGGCGTAGTGTTCCATTCCCCCATTCCGTTGCGGCCTAACGAAGTCGTTAATGTGTTCACAGCACGCCAAAACGCGAGCCACGACTATCGTCAGTTCTCCTACAACGAATACCGTGAGCTGCGCGATAACGGCGGAGATGTATTTGTCGATCTTGCCGCGATCGAGTTTGCCGTCGCCGGGATTGGACGCGATCACGAGATGAAGCGCAGCTTCGCGTTCCTCACGTCCGAAAATTATTTCTCGATGATGGGCGCGCAGCCGTTTAGGGGGCGGTTTTACAATGCTGAGGAATGCAAACCGAACGCGAACATCGCCGTAGTCGTCGCGAGCTACGGATTTTGGAAACGCAACGGCGCCCGCGCCGATTTCGTGGGCAGCACATTGCAGGTGAATGGTCAGCCTTACACGGTCATTGGGATTACACCCGATCGGTTCAGCGGTGCGAGTGTGCTGGTCGCGCCGGACATCTGGCTGCCGCTCGGAATGAGATCGCAGCTCGGGTCGGCCTTCGGCGATTCCGAAACGATGCACGACCTGCTGAACCCGAAGAATTACACGTTCAATATCGCTGCGCGGCTGCGGCCCGGCCTAACGATCGACATGGCGAAGTCGCGCCTGCCAGTTCTGGCGCAGCGACTCAGTGCTATTCAACCGGACGGCGCGGAAGGGGCGCGCGAGTTACAAATCCAGACGCCGTCGCGTTTCAGTCTCAGCACGCAACCGGAGGACGACGGCCCCATCACATTGATCGCGACGTTGCTGATGGCGATGGCTGGCGCGGTGCTGCTCATCGCATGTTTGAATCTCGCGAACATGCTGCTCGCGCGCGCCACGTCGCGCTCGAAGGAGATCGCGGTGCGGCTCGCAGTCGGTGCGTCGCGGTGGCGAATCGTTAGGCAATTACTGTGCGAAGGTCTGCTGCTCGCGCTTTGCGGCGGCGCGGTCGGCCTCGTTCTCAGCACGTGGTGCAACGATCTTCTGCTGCGACAACTGCAAGCTTTGCTCGCTTCGGTGAACTTCTCCGTCATCGTGAAGTTGCGACCGGATTTCGTCATTCTGGCGGTGACGCTTTTGTTCTGCCTTATCGCGACGATGCTCTTCAGCCTCGGCCCGGCATTGAAAGCGACGAAGGGCGATCTGGTTAGCGACCTTAAAGAACAAGCAGGCGAGCCGGCGCGCGTTGGAAGACTCAGCCGCTTCTTCGCGCCGCGACACATTTCGGTCATGGCGCAAATCGCGCTCTCGCTCATGCTGCTTTTCGCTGCCGGATTATTTTTTCGGGGCGCACTTAAAGCGGCCGGACTTAACCCCGGTTTCATCGCCGCGGGCGACATCATCACTGAATTCGATTTCAGCCTCGTGAAAAAAACGCCGGCCGATGCGCGTCGAACTATCTTTGCGATGGTGCAACGCGCGCGCGAGCTCCCGGGCGTGACCGCCTCAGCCGTAGGCACGATGTTGCCTTACGCCGATTTCACGAACGCGCGTCGAATCCTGCGCGCGAAAGACGCTATGCCTAACGACCCGAAAGCACCTGACCCGAGCTCCAATGCCCTGTATACCGCGACGACGCCGGGCTACTTCGATGCGCTCGGCGTAAAACTACTGCGTGGCCGCGATTTTACTCAGGAAGAATGCGAGAAAAAGGACGCGCGCCGGGTTGCCATCATTGACGAAGAGATGGCGAAAAAACTTTTCCCTAACGAGGACGCAATCGGACAGCATATTCGTTACACGCAACCGCCGAAGGATGGCTCGCCTAACGACATGGAAATTGTCGGCGTCGTCAGCAAGCATATTCATTCCGTCGCGGGCGAGACCATCACCGCGCGATTGTTCGTCCCGCTGGCACAGGGATACGATGGCCAGATTTACATGCACGTGCGCCTCAATACGCAAGATCGGCATGCCGTGGTCGCGATGATGCCGACGCTGCGGCAAACATTACGCGAAATCGATCCCGACCTGCCACTGCTGCAGATGACACCTTATGTCGACCTGATGGAGAAATCGCCGAACCTTTGGATCGTGAAACTCGGCGCGACGTTGTTCGGCGCGTTCGGCAGCATCGCGTTGTTGCTCGCCGTGGTCGGTGTTTACGGCGTGAAAGCCTATGCTGTCGCATGTCGAACCCGCGAAATTGGAATCCGCATGGCATTGGGTGCGCATCGGCGCGACGTGTTTGGCCTCATCATGCGACAGGGTGCAAAGCAAACGGCTCTTGCTGTCGGGGTCGGTGTCCTTCTTTCACTGGCTGCAGGACGCGTCCTGGCCAGAATTTTGTATGAAGTGAGTCCGGCCGATCCACTGGCGCTGGTCGGCGCAAGTCTGATGCTCGCCAGTGCGGCCCTTCTCGCTTGTTTCTTCCCGGCGAGCCGCGCCACTCGTGTGAATCCGATGACGGCGCTGCGAACCGAATAAAGGAGAGGAAATCTGAAGAAACGATTCTGAAATCGGTGGGTCGAAGGCGCGTGTTAACTCTTAACAGCTCCGATTCCAATTGATTGATTCAGAATGGCGGATGGGGGGGGATTCGAACCCCCGGTGCCTTTCGGCACACACGCTTTCCAGGCGTGCACAATCAACCACTCTGTCACCCATCCAGAACAATCTTCCTCTTCCTCTAAATCTTAATCTCGGCTCGAGACAATCGGAACAGAGTAAGATTGGGCGGAAGATGGAGAGGAAGATTATTATAGCTGCAAGCGCCGGAACAATTCGTCGAGCGGCAGTTGGATGCCGATGTAAAATTCGCCGAAGTCCGCGTACTCGGCGCTGACGGGGTCGAAACGCATTTTGTAAACAATCGCTTTGATCTGAAATGTATCACGCGAAAACAAGGTCACGCCCCATTCGGCATCGTCGAGGCCGGTCGAGCCTGTGATGAGTTGTTTTACTTTGCCGGCGAACTCGCGGCCGACATTCGCGTGGCCTTTCATCAGTTTGCGGCGCTCATCATACGGGAGCGCATACCAATTTCGCTGCTCGCCGCGGCGTTTGCTCATGTTATAGAAACAGACTACCGGCCAGTCGGGTAGCGTCGGATAAACCCGCTCTTGCCGGTAATGCTTTATTCGCTCTCGAAATGTGGTCAGAGCTTCTTCGAGTTTTGGAGGATCCTTCCGGACTGTTAGATCGAGTGTTTGCGCGTACTCTTCCTCAGTCGTGATGTATTCGCTTTCTTCAGTCAGCGACAGATAACTGTAAACCGGTGTGAGCACATCCGCGCCCAGCGAGAGCGAAAGTCGTTTCTCGATCCTGTTGGCGTTGTGAAGATCGGGAGTGATCAACATGAAGCCGATGTCGGCTTTTGGCGTTACGATGCCGAGTGTAAGCAACTGCGTTGACTCCATCGCGCGCACTTCCTGCACAAGCGACGACAGACTGGTTTTCGCTGCGTTTTGTTCGTCACGGCCGAGCAATTGCCATTGACCGTACTCGATCTGGTAAAAGAGATGCAGACAATGCCAGCCGTCCTCGGGAACAAGCGCAGTGTTCTTATCGGTCATTGCGCTAGTTTCCGATGCGGAAACCTTTGGTCAAGGCGGTAGGGGCGATTGACCTCAATCGCCCGGGCGGTTCGGGTGAACCGCCCCTACCTCGCCTCCCTGCGTACCTGCCTTTGGCAGGTGCGCCATGCAGTATTCTTCGCCGTCGCGCGCGACGCGAAAATCGAGATTCGGGTCGCTCAATTCCGTCGCGCCGCAGACTGCGCAGTGATGCAGCGCGTCATCGGCGCTGCGCGAATGCGCTTCAAAACGTCTTCGCCGCGTTGAAACTTCACGGCGATGCCGCGCCTGGTGAATGATCTCCGGTCCGAAGAAGATGAAATAATTAGCGAAAGCAGCGATCAGCGCGGCGCGATACGAATTTGAGTTCACGGCGAATCCAACCAGCAAGAACGCGGCGAAAATCCAGGCAAGCCACTTGATTTTGACGGGCAAAATGAAAAGGATGTAGATGATTTGGTCGGGATAAAATCGCGCGAATGCGAAGAACAATGACGAGATGAGCATGCCATTGGAGAAATTGCTGCCGAAGAAAAATGCGGCGACCGTTGTGCCGATCATCCCGACGACAAAATAAAGTGTAAGCTTAAAGGGGCCCCACGCGCGCTCGAGACCTTCGCCGAGAAACCAGAGAAACCAGAGAACCAATACGATCCAAATGCTCAGCGTTTGCGGAACAAAAATGTAAGTAACGAGTCGCCACACTTCACCGTGACGAATGCGCGCCGGATCGAGATCGAGCGCGAACCGGAAGCTGGGATTCAGCCACATCAGCGCCCACACCAAAGCGGTGAGGCCGATCACGATGCGGATCAGTCCCGGAATGCCAAGAAAACCAAAGCGGCGTTCGAGTTTGTCCAGCCAGGTCATGTACCTCGCCGACTTTAGTTCCTCACACAAAGAACACAAAGGACACGAAGCGATGGCAGTTTCCTGAATGACGTTGTGTTCTCTGAGGCCGTTGTGCGAGACATAAACTTTACCAGCATTTGATTGACAGTTAGTTTGGCGCGTGAGCGAAGTCGCACAAAGAAAAACGCCGCTCTACGATGAGCATGTGCGGGTAGGCGCGAAGATGGTTGCGTTCGCCGGATGGCTTATGCCGGTGCAATACACCAGCATCGTCGAGGAGCATCGGACTGTGCGAAATAACGTCGGCATTTTCGACATTTCGCATATGGGACAGTTGATCGTTGAAGGAGCGGGCGCCCGCGAATGGCTCAACGTGATGCTGACAAATAACATCGACAAACTCGATGTTGGCACTGGCCAATACACTTTTCTCCTTAACGAGCAGGGCGGAATCATTGATGACTTGATCGTTTACCGGATCGGCGAGCAGAGATTTCTGCTCGTCGTCAACGCGGCTCGCACGGACGAAGATTTTGCCTGGCTGCAAAATCATCTCAAGTCCCGACAGGTCGGGACAGGTCGCCCCGGCGGCGGACTCGAGACCGCCGCTCCTTGCAAGCTGATAAATCGGAGCGCGAACTTTGGCGGCGTGGCCATTCAAGGACCACGTATAGTGGAATTATTTCACGCCTTGTTCGGCGAACATGTGGGGCCGCCGACACGCAATCACATCGCGGACTTTACATTCGACCAAACAACCGTGTCGATTGCACGCACCGGTTACACCGGCGAGGACGGCATCGAAGTTTTCTTTCACGCAAGAGATGCGGCGAAGTTTTGGAACACCGCGCTCGAAAAAGGCAAACCGCTTGAAATCAAACCATGCGGTCTCGGCGCGCGGGACACCTTGCGGCTGGAAATGTGCTATCCGCTCAACGGTTCTGATCTTTCGCCGGAACGAAATCCAATCGAGGCAGGACTCGGATTCTTTGTTGATCTGAGCAAACCGAACTTCATCGGTCGAGACGTCTTGTTGAAGACAAAAGAAAATGGCCCGCGCGAAAAACTCGTGCCGTTTCGAATGAAGGAGAAAGGACCGCCGCCGCGGCCGCACTACGCTGTTTTCCATAACAGCGAGCGCGTTGGTGAAGTGACCAGCGGCACGCTTTCTCCGAGCTTGAATTGGGGCGTCGGGATGGCGTATGTCTCAGCGGCGCACGCGAAGATCGGCGCGCAAATCGACATCGAAATTCGCGGGCAAAAATTTCCGGCCACCATCGAAAAGAAACCGCTCTACAAGAAATCAGCATCATGAATGTCCCAGACGATTTGCTTTACACCGAGACACACGAATGGATTAAACGCGAAGGCGAAAACATCCGTGTCGGCATCACCGATCACGCGCAATCGGAATTGACCGACGTGGTTTACGTCGAGCTGCCGAAGATGGATCGACAGGCAAACGCGAAAGAAGCGGTTGCAGTCGTCGAATCAGTGAAAGCAGCCAGCGACATCTACGCGCCGGTGAAAGGAACAGTCGTCGAGGTAAACAAAGCGCTCGAAGCCGACCCCGGCCTGATCAACCGCGAACCGTACGGCCAGGGCTGGATTTTCGTTCTCAAGATCGACAACGCCGACGATCTCAAGCAGTTGAAAGACGCTGAGGCGTACAAGAAACAGATCGGTTAGCCAGTGCGTTGAGGGCGCTTGACATCATAGCCGGCGCGGCCTTTCTAGCGGCTCTCGTCGCCTTGCCAATTTCGTTCTACAACTTTCGTCGTTACACGCTACGGAGTATTTTGGTTTTCGGCATCCCGCTGTTTTTTTGCTTATGCGCATGTTGGACAAGCACAGACATTGGACACGACGAAGTCTTGCGAAAACTCAACTCCCTAAAGGAAGGCTGTCGCGTCTCGATAAATGGCGAGACGACCGTGAATTCGAAACAGGTAATTTCAGTTCTCAAGACGCTAGAACGGCTTCCCGCTCACCATTCGAGTCCTACTAAGCGAATCAACATCGAAATTACGGATCACGCTCCGCAACTCGTCCTGTCACTCGCAAGAGATTCGGGCGATCCGAGAGAATACTGGGTATTCTGGCCGAAGTCACTGACATCACGGCTTACAACCAAATTGGCCGGATCAAAACATCTCTGTTTGACGGTCTCTGAAAGATGCCAAAAAAGTTCGTTTCGGCGAGGCGCCGAAACCAGCACCCGAGGCGGGTGCGCTCCCCAATCCGTTTGATCCGCGTAATCCGTGGTTGAATATCGGCGGAGAGACAGGCCTTTTCTCCTGGTTAACCTGTGCTTAATTCTCCGTTCGCCCCATGAGCAGCAAATCGAAGCCGCGTGAGGCAGAGCTTAACTTCGAAGGCGCGATGGATCGGCTCGAAAAAATTGTCGAGCAGATGGAGTCTGGCAAATTGCCGCTCGAAGATCTGATCGTGCGTTACGAGGAAGGAATGAACCTGGTGAAAATTTGCCAGGAGCGACTTGCCAACGCCGAGCAGAAGATCGAAATCATTGCTCGCAATAGCGCTGGCAAGCCGATAGTTAAAGACTTTGAGCCAACACCGGAGACGACCGGGCAGGCGGCCGTTGCCGATGACTCCCAAGATGCAAATGACGAAATCAAACTCTTCTAAGACTGCTCAGACAGCCGAAGCGACAGCCGCCCCCAAGCGTCTGCTCGACGGGATCCGCTCGCCTGCGGACATCAAAGCGCTGCGTGAACAGGATCTGCCGCAGCTCGCGCAGGAAGTGCGCGATGAGCTGATCAAAGTCCTCTCCCAAACCGGCGGACATCTCGGGCCAAACCTCGGTGTGGTGGAGCTAACGATTGCCTTGCATCGCGTGTTCGACACGCCGCGCGACCGCTTCGTGATGGATGTGAGTCACCAGGGCTACGTGCACAAAATGTTTACCGGGCGTCTCGATCGTTTCCACACGATGCGCCAATTCGGCGGTCTCAACGGTTTTCTATTGCGGACGGAAAGCGAACATGATTGCTACGGCGCGGGCCACGCTGGGACCGCGCTCTCCGCGGCGCTTGGGCATGGCGGTCGGCCGCGATCTGCGCGGCGGTGACGAGCACATCGTCGTGGTCGCGGGCGATGCCGCGTTCACCTGCGGAATCAGCTACGAAGCGCTCAACAACGTCAAAGCGCACACCAAGCGCTTCATCGTCGTGCTCAACGATAACGAATGGTCGATCGCGAAGAATGTCGGCGCGATCGCCAATTACCTAAACAGCATCGTGACGAATCCCACTTATGCGCATCTGCACGATAAGGCGCGCGATTTCGTCCAGGCGATTCTTGGAAAAACCGGCGTGCAGCTCGCGCACAAAGTGGAAGAAAGCGTCAAGGGCTTGCTCGTGCCGAGCGTGATTTTTGAAGAACTCGGTCTGCGCTACTACGGCCCCATCGATGGCCACGATATTCCGCTGCTGACACAGACCTTCGAGTTTTTGAAGACGCAGGAAGAGCCGGTGCTGCTGCACATTCTGACCAAGAAAGGCAAAGGCTACGAACCGGCCATTAAACAGCCCGATAAATTTCACGGTCTCGGCAAATACAAGATCGAGAGCGGTGAGACTGCTCCGACACCGACTCCGACCTATTCGGAAATCATCGGCAAAACGCTGGCGAAATTTGCGGAGACAAATCAGAAGCTCGTCGCCATCACGGCGGCGATGCCAAGCGGGACCGGTCTTTCACATTTTGCCAAGGCGCATCCGACCCGCTATTTCGACGTCGGCATCGCGGAAGAGCACGCCACGCTTTTTGCCTGC
Organism: uncultured Verrucomicrobiae bacterium; assembly: GCA_963840305.1. GTDB lineage: Bacteria > Verrucomicrobiota > Verrucomicrobiia > Chthoniobacterales > UBA10450 > Udaeobacter. Next base: position 153,214 of record CAWIYE010000009.1, on the reverse strand, counting down.
GGCCTGGCGACGCAAGGGCATGACGCCGTTTCTTACGATCTATTCCACGTTTTTCCAGCGCGCCTACGACATGGCGATTCACGACATCGCCATCCAAAAATTAAACGTCAGACTCTGCATGGACCGCGCCGGATTGAGCGGCGACGACGGCCCGACGCATCATGGCTTGTTCGACATCGGTTATCTGCGTCACATCCCGAATTGGGTGCACATGCAGCCGAAGGACGAAGACGAATTCGTCGACATGCTTTGGACAATGGCGCACTACAACTCCGGTCCGATCGCCATTCGTTATCCGCGAGGGTCGGGAACGGGCGCAAAAATCAAACCGGAACCGAAACTTCTCGAGATCGGCAAGGCGGAAGTCGTGCAACACGGACGCGACGTGGCGATCTTCGGACTGGGCAACATGTTTGAAGTGGCCGAAGAAGCCGCGCGCAAACTCGAAGAAAAAGGAATTTCCGTTGCGCTCATCAATCCGCGCTGGATCAAGCCGATGGACACCGGCACGCTCGAATTTTTCGCACGCAGCGTGGAGGTCGTCTGCACGATTGAAGATCATGTTTTGCACAACGGTTTCGGCTGCGCGGTGATGGAACATCTGCACTCGCAAATGATCAATACACCGGTGGTGCGGATCGGTTGGCCCGATCAATTCATCGAGCACGGCGCCGTTCCGATCCTGCGCAAGAAACACGGCATCACTGCCGACGCATTGGTGGAAAAAGTCCTGCCGCTCCTGCGCAAAAAATCCAGCCTGCGTCCATCGGTGGCCTGAAAAGCGAAGGGCGCCTTCGTTTCCGAAAGCGCCCTTCATAGTTTCGATGGCGATAAGCCGAATTCTGTCGGCCCAGCACTTTGCCAGCAAGGTGCCGGGCGGATGATCATTTATCTCACTCGTCCCGCAATCGCGGGACGAACGCCCATCCCGCAATTGCGGGACGTGGTGCGACGATACCCGAGGATTAAATCGGGCCGGCTGCCCTTCCTCTGTTTTGTCTTGCACCGCATGGGGTTTTTCGTGCCTCGCGAATTGCTCCGCGAGCGGTGAGCTCTTACCTCGCCTTTTCACCCTTGCCTGCGCTTTTCTCAAAGAACCGGCGGTGTGTTTTCTGTGACACTCTCCGTCAACGCCCGACTTGCGTCGGACGTTGCCCGCGTATTTTACGCGGCATGCTGCCGTATGGTGTTCGGACTTTCCTCCAGCGAATCCCGCCAACGCGGGATTCACCAGCGATCATCTGCCATCGGCTGCTAATTTATCACAAGAAAATCTGGAAGCCAGGAAACCAGGAGAAATCAGAAAGGCAGCAGAGAAACAAGAATCAAGTTCATGAGTTCCTGGTTTCCAGATCCAATTCTTTTGTCCCTCGCATTCCTATTCAAAACGGCGATGGGACGTTCACCAGGAAAATCGTGATCATCGCCAGCGCGATGATCAGTTTGCCCAGCATCGCGCCGAGATTTCCGAGTAAACTTCCCCAGCCGGCGCGACCGGCGTCGATCATTCGTTTGCCGGCGATGAATTCGCCTGCGACGGCACCGATCACCGGGCCGACAAACAAGCCGATGACTCCGAAGAAGAGCCCGACCAGCGCGCCGATGATTGCGCCGAATGCGCCCCATTTCGTCGCACCGAAATATTTTGCGCCAAAATAGCTGCCGAGAAAATCGAACACGTAGGAAAGAAGCGTGAGCAGCACGAGAACAACGATCGTTTTCCAGCCGATGCTCTTGTCCGCGCCAAGCATGAGGCGATGGATGATTGCTGCGGCCAGAATGATTGTCGTGCCGGGCAGGACCGGTGCGATTGTGCCGATCAGACCGACTGCGAACAGCACGATTGTGAACAGCCACCAGAAGAGTTCCACTTGATCAAATCGTAAGCCACGGATGAACGCAGATGAAACACGGATGTTCAACCCCAGAGAATAATCTGTGTAGATCTGTGTCAATCTGTGGCTGAAATCTCGGCAAATTCTTTGACCGCTGAGTTGTCGATCTTATAGTGAATTTTTCCCTCTAAACTCAAACCGGAGGATTGTTTATGCCACTCACAGTTGGAACCAAAGCGCCAGATTTCACTTTATCGACCAAGACCGCTGACGGGCCGAAGCAAATCAAACTGAGCGATAATTTCGGAAAGAAAAACACGTTGCTGCTTTTCTTTCCGATGGCGTTCACGGGCACGTGCACGACGGAGATGTGCGAAGTCAGCGCAGGCCTGAACGCCTACACGGATTTGAACGCGACGGTTTACGGAATCAGCGGCGACAATCCGTTTGCGCAGGAAGCGTGGGCGCAAAAGGAGAAGATCACCGTGCCGCTGCTGAGCGATTACGAACACAAAGTCGCAAAGGACTACGGCGTGATGTACGACTCGTTCCTGCCGCAAATGAATCTTGGAATGGGCGGCGTGCCAAAGCGCTCTGCGTTCATCATCGATAAGAATGGCGTGATCCAGTACGCCGAGAGCAACGACGACGCCAGACAGTTGCCGAATTTCGATAAGATCAAGGCCAAATTAGCGGAGCTGAAATGAATCTTTGTCATGTCCGAGCGGAGTCGAGACATCTCTGGCTGCTCTCTTAAGAACGTATTCGAGAGACTTCCTCGACTCCGCTCGGAATGACAACGACTGCATGCAAGACGAATTTAAAACGCTGAGAAAATTCGACGCCGGCAAACGGACGCGAAGGGTTTCTCTATTCGCTGCCGGCGCTGGAGGAGCAGGGAATCGGGAAAATCTCGCGACTGCCGGTGAGCATTCGAATTGTTCTCGAATCGGTTCTGCGCAATTGCGACGGGAAAAAAGTCCGGCGCAAAGATGTCGAGACGCTGGCGAACTGGAACGCAAAATCGCCAGCCAACGCGGAGATTCCGTTCGTGGTAGCGCGGATCGTTTTGCAGGATTTCACCGGCGTGCCGCTGATTGTTGATCTTGCGGCGATGCGCAGCGCGGTCACGCGGCTCGGTCGCGATCCGAAAATCATCGAACCGCTCGTACCGGTCGATCTGGTGGTCGATCACTCGGTGCAGGTGGATTTCTTCGGTTCGCCGCGCGCGCTGGAACTCAATCTGGACATGGAGTTCAAGCGCAACCGCGAGCGCTATCAGTTTCTAAAATGGGGACAACAAGCCTTCAAAACTTTCCAGCTCATCCCGCCCGGCATCGGCATCGTGCATCAAGTTAATCTTGAATATCTGGCCAAGGGCGTTCTTAGCCAGACGTCAGAACTCAGAGGTCAGAGTCGGAGATTTTCTTTCCCGATACTCTGGTCGGCACGGATTCGCACACGACGATGATCAACGGTCTCGGCGTGGTTGGCTGGGGCGTGGGCGGAATTGAAGCGGAAGCCGGAATGCTTGGACAGCCGGTTTATTTTCTCACGCCCGAAGTGGTAGGCGTGCACATGAGCGGGCAGTTACGCGAAGGCGTTACCGCCACCGATCTCGTCTTGCACATCACGCAGTTGCTCCGTGCGCAAAAAGTCGTCGGCAAATTTGTCGAGTTTTACGGCGAAGGCGCGGCATCGCTGCCGGTTCCCGATCGGGCGACGATTGGAAACATGTCGCCCGAATACGGCGCGACGATGGGATATTTTCCAATTGATCAAGAATCGGTGGATTATCTGCGGGCCACGGGACGCAGCGAAGAGCAATGTCTTGGCGTTCGAAAATTATTTTCGCGCGCAGAAAATGTTCGGCATGCCGCTCAGGGGCGAGATCGACTACAGCGTCGATATCGATTTGGATCTGGCGGACGTCCAGCCAAGCGTGGCCGGACCGAAACGACCGCAGGATAGAATCAATTTGCCCGACCTTGGCAAAACATTTCGCGAATTGCTTGAAAAACCGGTACGCGACGGCGGCTATGGGAAAAAAGATGTCGATCTTCGCGAAAGACATCTTGTGGAATTGAATGGCAGCGCGCCGCGCAACGGCGAGATGTTTTCGACAGACAAAAAGGATGATCAGGGAATCAATCCGGGCGACGAACGCAACAAGATCGAGATGATTACGAACCGGCCCACGCCCGATCCCGGGAAGGAAATAGAAGCGGAGTCGAGCGAAGTTTTCATGCGCGGACGCAGCCATATCGGCCACGGCAGCGTGCTCATCGCAGCCATCACGAGTTGCACAAACACGAGTAATCCGAGCGTGATGATCGCGGCCGGTCTGCTCGCAAAGAAGGCGGTGGAGCGCGGACTGCGCGTGGATCCTGCCGTGAAAACGTCGCTGGCGCCTGGTTCGCGCGTGGTCTCCGATTATCTGGCTAAAACCGGACTGCAAACATATCTCGATCAACTCGGGTTCAATCTTGTCGGATACGGTTGCACGACCTGCATCGGCAATTCCGGTCCGCTGCATCCAAACATCGAGAAGGCCATTCACGAATACGATTTGGTTGCGGCTTCGGTTCTTTCTGGGAATCGGAATTTCGAGGCGCGCGTGCATCAGCACATCAAGGCGAATTTTCTGATGTCGCCGCCGCTGGTGGTGGCCTTTGCGCTGGCTGGCCGAGTGCACATTGATCTTTCCCGCGACACCGCTCGGCAAAGACAAGGACGGCAAAGAAATTTTCCTTCGCGATCTGTGGCCGACTCTCAGCGAAATCCGAGACACCATGCAATCAGCTCTCACGCCGGAAACGTTTCGCAAATTTTATCGCGATTTTGCCGATCAAAATCCGAAGTGGAACGAGATTCCATCGAGCACCGGCGACGTTTATCAGTGGGACGAGAAGAGCGATTACATTCATGAGCCGCCGTTCTTCCAAGATTTCTCGATGGAACCTGGTCATATCGAGGAAATCCGCGGCGCGCGCGCGCTTGGGATTTTCGGCGACTCAGTAACGACCGATCACATCTCGCCTGCGGGAGCGATCAAAGAAACGTCGCCAGCCGGGAAATATTTAATGTCGCGCGGCATTCAGCCGCGAGATTTCAACAGCTACGGCAGTCGGCGTGGCAACGATCTGGTGATGACGCGCGGGACTTTCGCAAATGTGCGAATCAAAAATCTGATGGTGCCCGGAACCGAAGGCGGCGTGACGAAATATTTCCCAAATGGCGAAGGCGAGCAGATGTCGATCTTCGAGGCGGCGATGAAGTACGCGGATACGAATACTCCGCTTGTTATTCTCGCCGGACATGAATACGGCAGCGGCTCATCGCGCGATTGGGCCGCGAAGGGAACGCGTTTATTGGGCGTCAAGGCCGTGATCGCTGCGAGTTTCGAGCGCATTCATCGCTCAAACCTTGTCGGCATGGGCGTGTTGCCATTGCAATTTGCCGAGGGAACAACGGCGCAATCGCTCGGACTCGACGGCTCGGAAATCTTTTCCGATCACCGGATTGTCGGACGGAATCAAGCCTGGGCAAAATGTGACGCTCGAGATCGAAAGCAAAGGTCGAAAGAAACGTTTTGTGCCGGTGAAACTTCGCATCGATACGCCAATCGAAATCGATTACTACCGGCACGGCGGGATTTTGCCGTTCGTGCTGAGGCAATTGCTGGCGAAAGTAACTTCGCCTGCCACGAGCCGAAAACTTCCTCGCACGCTAGAACTTCTTGATCATCCTGACGTACCAGAATCGCCCCAGATTATCATACAAGCTGCCCGGGTAAAAAAATAACGTGCCAGACTCGTATCCGAACGAGTGTGGCGGATCTTCACCGAAGATATTGGTCACACCAACGGTCAGAGTAGTGTTGTTCAGGATAGCCTTCCAGCACGGCATCGCGTAAGGAGTTGGCGGCGCTTCCTTCTCTTTGCCCACCAGTTCCTTGCCGTCCTTGGAATACCCCGGCACCGGCGCCGCTTCCACCGGAGGCGAAAAATCAGGCTGTAAGAGAGCTGCGCGTCCGTGAACCAGGTCGGATGCACCCAGTGGCGCTTGTAGAAGCCTTCAAACTGCACTGCGTCGATCTGTTCCCAGTAGCCATCCAGGAAATGCACAGTCGTGTTGAAGTCCCAGTTGTGCCAAGTCCAGTCGAGGGTCGTGTCCCCCTTCCATTTGAGCCAGGCCTGTGGATTGCTTGGGTCCCCGAAGAAGCTGCCAACAAACCACTCAGTATTGGAGCTACCAGCTACTTGCCGCGGCCTCTCACCAGGGAAATTGACGACCATCTCGTTCAGATAACTCCACCGGCTTAAGAGCGAGAATGTGCCAATCCCAGTCTCGACCTGATACTGGAGACTGAGATCAACCCCGTTCGTGCGCGTACGCCCGCCGTTTTGGTAGGGGCTTGCGACTCCGGCGTAATTGCCTAGCGAATCAAATAGGACCGCCGGTTGGGTGGCGATCGGCTGTGCAGGACTCACCACGCCTGGGAAAATGCCCGCGTTATACCCATTATTGATTACATTGAGAGGGAAGAACATGCCGACCCCGGTGCGCTCCACATCCCAGAAATCGACCGTCAACGTTAGCTGCCCGTACTTCGGCGGAATCCACTTGGGCGTATAAACCAAGCCGCCAGTCCAATTACGATCATGTTCTGGATTCAGCTTTCTATTGGGGACCTGCTCGATAGTCGTTTGCGGATTGGCTACGTCCTGGACAGGGTTGCTGTCGCTCCCGCAAGGACCAAAGATTGCCACAGGCGCACAACCAACGAAGTGCGCCGGCTCCACAAGGAGCCTCCGGGGTCCGTACAACTGGATCATGGACGGCTCGAGGAAGCCTTCGCCCCAGGTGCTGCGAAGAGTCAGGCTCTCGTCAAAGGGCTGCCAGCGAACGCCCACCTTGGGGACGGCGGCATTCGTATCATTATTCAGCCACTCGTCGTACCGTACCCCGGCTGAAAACTCCAATGAGTAAAATCCGGGTATGTGCCACTTGGGGCTGAAAACTGGGATGAGTGTTTCCGCATAAATACCCCACGATTTGCGCCCCGCCTTAATTGCCTTGATTGGGCCGAAAGAGCTGGCGTCGGTGTTCTCTCCGAGACGGTCCTGGTCATCCGGGTCGATCCTGTAGCTTTCACGGCTAAACACTCCACCAAAGGCGAGCCCAACGCTGCCGCCGGGCAAATCAAACAGGTCTGTGGTGTAAATGTTCAGGTCCAGTGTGGCAAGCTTTGACGTAAAAATATCCCTGCTGTTCAGCCTCGCGAAGTCAATCAGCGGAAGGTTGCTCGGAAACGTGACATGCTGGCTATCGACCATCGGATTAAATGGAATCGTCTGCCCGATAAACTCACTCGATGTGGGATCAAACAGCGGGTCCGCCGCGTTCAGAATCCTGTCGAACCGCAGAGGGTTGATGCCTTGGAGACGGGAAATCTGGTCGACTTGGCTGTACATGAACGCGCCATCGTAGCCCCAAGTCCCGTTAAACAGCTTGTCGCCTCTTGCACCGGCCGTGAAACGCTCGGCGATGTTCTCGTTGTCAACGAAGCGGTTACCGAAATCGAAAATGCGCGCCCAAGTGCCGCCTGAGATGATTTGCTCAAATGGATTGAACGGGTTGAAAGCGGTCGGACTCATCCCCACTTCCGCAGGGGTCGGCCCGCCAAATGGCGGAACGGCACCGGGGAACGGATGATTCGGCGGGACGAAGAGCGCCAGCCTTCCAGGTTGCTCGAAATTGCCCGTCGCGGTTGGCGCAAGTTCATCGTGCGTCTTTGCATCCACGTAGTAAAAGTCGCCAAAGATCCGCAACTGATCATCGCAGATTTTGTGCTCGAACGCTGCATACCCGCCCCAGCGCTCCTGCTTCGGATATGAGCCCGTATACGCGTTGTAGTTAAATCCAGGAAGAATACCGAAGGAGGACCTCGGAAAACTGTCGTGGAAGACGTAGTCGGCTGCCGGGACCAATCCGTTGGCATTATCTGGCGGCGTGCCAAAGAACTCGTCCAACCCGATCACATCAGGAGGCAAGACGGGTGCTGGCTCCGGGTTACCATGGACATCAAACGGGTGTAAAACGGCGTCCGCTTGCAGCTGAAGATTCCACGGCACAGCGTTCGGGCTCAAGAACCGCGGCCTATTCGAGTTCCCCCGGTCACGATTGAACATGTCGTGATGTTTGTAATAGAAGATGTCACCGGTAATACTGCTCTTGTCGTCGCCCACTCCGAACAGGATGTCCCCTCGATACTCGGCCGCGTCTTTATCAAGAGTGTCTCCATACTGAATGGTCACCTGTGCGCCGCGATAATCTTTATAAAGATTAAAGTTCACCACGCCCGCAACCGCATCCGACCCGTAGGTGGTCGAGGCGCCGTCCTTCAAAATGTCAATGCTTTGGACCGTAGTGATCGGAATGGTCGTTAGGTCAACGTAACCGTACCCGGAGTTGGCGGATCCCGGAAACGGCGCTACGCGGCGATGATCAATCAGCACCAGTGTCGCGCCAGGATCCAAACCGCGCAGGGCCACCGCAGCAGTACCGGTCGGACCGCCCTGACCGGTTGCATTGTTCTGAACAGGAATATTGGCCCCATTCATCACCGGCTGCCGCTGGAGCAACTGCTCGGTGGTAGTGCCTGCACCTGATTTGTTGATCAGGTCGCGGTTGATAATGAATACCGGGTTCGGGCTGACCTCTTCCGCGGTCGGAATGAGCGAACCCGTCACGATAACCTGCACTACTGTAGCGACACCGCGATCAGCCTGCTGAGATGTGGATCCGGTTTCCTGACCGAATGAGATCGCGGCCAGAAGCAAAGCAATTCCGACTATGCCCAGCCCAGCACACCAAAACGACGATGACTTAACCACAAGCTCCTCTCGCCAACTCTCCGTGGTTTAAGGAAAAACCAGACAAATAACAAGTTTCGTTTTGGACCGAGCTGAGCATTTGCCCCGGCGCTGGTTCGAAGGAAAGTATCGCCCTTTCGATCGCAATTCGATTGGCGATCGCAAGCCGCAGCTACAGCAGCATAACGAATTTGTAGTGCCACACTCAGGCTAAGGGGCGAGCTGATCTGGAGCGGGAAAGGATGTTAGTAATTCCGGCGGGGTCGCTTGCGCGTCTTGTAATTGGCCGTCGAAATACACGCGGACAGTGAATCCCCCGTACCTGCGTCCGTCAGCCGAGGGCGATTGGGTCTTTGGACGCACATACGTCGCTGCCAGAAATTTCGGGGTTGGATCCGTCCAGTCTCCCGAAGCAGTAAGCCAACTATAACTTGTTCGCGCGTCAGTCGGCTTCATTTTGCCATCTTTCGCCCGGTCGTAGAAGGAGACGACAATCCTCACCACGTGGCCATTTTCCGTACCTGGTCGCGGCTTCACCCCAATTTTGAGAGTGAAATGACTCTCTGCATTCGGATCGGCAATCTCCGATAGAGTTGTCTCGGTGATCTTTAAAATTGTGTCCTGCGAAGCATTGATTCGCCGCAGAAGATGAGGGAAACGCGCGTCGGAATGCAGCGCACGAAACTCAGGAAGAAACGCAATCCACTGCAATACCCCCGAGTGTTCCTCGTAGGCCCGCTCGAGCCAGCGGAAAGCTTCTTCTTTGTCGCCTAAGGCAGTCCACACTGCAGCAATCAAAGGTGCAGATACGTATCGCTTCTCTCTTGCTTGAACAAGCTGAGCAAGAATGTTTCGCGCCTGCGTTTGCCGGCCCATGCGCGAGTAGGTGATAGCAAGGCCGCTACTCGGCAAATTCGTTGTGTCTTGGGCTCTTGTGTAAAGCGCGATTGCGTCGTCGAAATTACCCTTCTCGCGATAAGCGGCGGCCAGAACCGAATCCAGATAAAAGTAATTTGGATCGAGCTGGAGCGTTCGCTGGCCTTCGATAACCGCATCATCAATACGGTCGTTGGCAAGGTAGGCAGCAGTGGCAACGTAGCTCGTGATTGGCGACACTGGATCCAATTTCTCGGCTTCCAAAATAAGTCGCAGACCATCCTTTAGCTCGCCGCGAAAGAGCGGGTGCAGGCCCGAGAAGAGGTGGGCGGGCGCCGAGTTAGGATCAAGCTCGAGCGCGCGCTTCAATTCTGCATCCGCGCCCGCCAGGTCCCAGTCGAGGACACGTTTCGCTTCGCTAAGATAGCAATGCGCCTCGGCATCCTTCTCGTCGAGCGCGATTGCCTTTAAAGCGGCTTCTTTTGACGCCGGGTAAGCGTCGAGTGGTTTTACGTAAACGTCGGCCAGAAAATACCAAACCTTCGCGATCCCGGTCCAGGCACGCGCAAATGTCGGATCTTTCTCGACGGCGCGCTGAAAGAAACTGAGTGCCCTTCGCAAATCCTCCTCGCTGCCTTTGTTTGAAAAATAAAGGCCCTGGAGGTAAAGATCGTATACCTCTGTGTTACGTTGTTCATGGGCGGGAAGCGCAACCGCGAGCTTGATCTTAAGCGCGTCAACAATTGCACGAGTGATTTCATCCTGCAGCGCAAAGACGTCCTCCAACTTGCGGTCATAAGTTTCCGTCCAAAGATGAAAACCGCTGCGCGCATTAATCAATTCGGCGGTAACGCGAACGCGGTCACCCTCGCGTCGCAAACTTCCTTCAAGCACATTCGCAACGTTTAGCTTTTCCCCAACTTCCCTCGCGTTCACGCTCTTCCCTTTGAATGAAAATGACGAGGTGCGGCGCAACGACACGCAGCCCCTCGACTTTAGCCAGGGCGTTCGATGATCTCCTCGCTCATGCCGTCGCAGAAATACTCCTGGTCCTTTGCCTGGCTAAGATCGAGGAATGGCAGCACGGCGATGCTTTTCTCGGGTGGTGAGATCGTCGGCGGGTTCCGATGGCGGTAGAATGGAAGCGCCAGCACCAAAGCAGCTACTAACACTACGAGCGCCAGGGCAGCGGGCGACCGTGTCCAGCGCAGCCAAAAAGGAGCCGCGGCGCGTTCCGACTCAGCTTCCAGTTTGCGCCGAAGGTCTTTCAGCGCCTGCAGTAACTCATGCGCGCTGCGATATCGTTGGCCGCGATCTTTGCGCAGCGTTTTGCTGATGATCTGCTGAAGCTCAGAGGAAGGGTGCGCGACGTAAGTGGTGAGCGGCGGTAGCTCTTTATCAAGAATCGAAGACATGACCTCTTGCGGTGTGTCGCCGGTGAATGGCGTCCGCCCGGTTACCATTTCGTAAAGCACCACGCCGAGACTCCAGATATCGCTACTTTGATCAACTGGCTCTCCACACGCCTGCTCGGGCGACATGTAACGAACGGTTCCCAGTACGGCCCCAAGATTCGTCTCAACCAGCAGCAGCGCTTCCTCTCGCGGTGTCGTTACCCGCATTTCCCGTTCAGCAAGCTTTGCAATTCCGAAGTCGAGCACTTTCGCGTACCCGTCCGGGCGAAGCATGATGTTCTCCGGTTTGATGTCGCGATGGACGATTCCCGCTTGGTGAGCGGCGGCGAGCGCACTCGCTACCTGGATGGCGACATCAACAGCTTCACTCAACTGCATCGGTCCTCGCTCCAGACGTTGACGCAGTGTCTCGCCCTCGATTAGTTCGCTGGCGATGTAATGGATCGAGTGATCTTCGCCGATCTCGTAAACCGTCAGAATATTTGGATGATTAAGCCCAACGACAGCGTGCGCCTCTTGCTGAAACCGCTTCAGCCGCTCGGCATCACCGGTGAAACGCATCGGCAGGAGTTTGAGTGCGGCTTTGCGGCCCGCAACAACGTCGGTGGCCAGATAGACTTCACCCATTCCGCCGGTGCCTATCGATTCAGAAATTTTGTAGTGGCCAATCGTTTGACCGATGAGGGAATCAGTTTGTCGATTTTGAATAATCTTCGCGAGACCAACAGTTGACGTTTCGATGAAGTTCGCTGCTTGTTCGCGTGAACTCAGGAGCGCTTCGACTTTATCGCGCAAAGCGCTATCGCCTTCGCATGCCCTATCCAGGAATGTGCTAATCTTCTCGGGCTCTTGATCCAGCGCTGCACGAAAGATTTCCTCAATCGTCTGGAACCGCGCCGGCGTCATAGACACGAACTACACGAATTCGAGAGCGGGACACGAATTACACGAATTATCACCAATGTTCAGACACTCTGACTCAGCCTTCGAAGCAATTAGTGCAAATTCGTGAAATTCGTGTCTCACAAGACAACCCTTTTCCACTCCAGCGAATCGCCCCCGAAATTGACCAACAGGCTGAGGCGAAGTTTCGAAGCGGCGAGATAATTTAACACTTGTTTGATGTGCGAGTCGGTCAGTTTTTCGACGGCTTTGGCTTCAAAGAGAATCTTATCCCAGACAACAAAGTCCGCGTAATAGTAATGAGGCAGGATGACTCCCTTGTAGGTGATTTCGTAATTTTTCTCGCGCAAAAACGGAATCGCAGCGCGATCAGTTCAACGACGAGCGCATCCTTGTAGATGACCTCGTCGTGGCCCTTTCCCAGCTCGCGGTGAATCTCCATGCAACCACCTACCAGTTGGAAAACCTCCTTCTTGTAAAGCAGCTCTTCCATTCGTGTGAATTAGTGAAATTCGTGTCAAGTCGTGCCGTGCAATTCGGTGTACAGCCACACCTTCGCAAATTCCCAGTCACGCCTCACCGTTACGCGTGAAATCTTGAGCACTTCCGCCATCTCGTCGTAGTTGAGGCCCGCCAAAATACTTCAGCTCGACGACTTGAGCTTTTCTTGAGTCAAGCGTGGCCAGTCTTTCCAACGCCTCGTGCAGATCGATGATTTCCTTTGCTTCCGTTGGAGAGACGAGCGCGGCCTCATCCAATTCCACCTTTAAGGCGCCACCGCCGCGCTTTTGCGATTGCTGACTCCTTGCGTAGTCGACCAAAATTTGGCGCATCGCCCGCGCGGCGACGGCGAAAAAGTGGGCGCGGTTTTGCCAGCTCGGATTGGTTTGGTCGGCGAGGCGCAAATAAGCCTCGTTGACCAGGGCGGTGGTTTGCAGGGTGTGACCAGGACGTTGCCCCGCCATTTGATGATGCGCGAGGCGACGAAGTTCCTCATAGATCAGCGGCGTCAGTTCCGCGAGAGCAGCATTGTCTCCGTTACTCCATTGCGCAAGGAGCTCTGTCACTCTTTGCTGAGGCGCCGAAAAACTGTCCATAACCTCCTCGTAGTATACCAACCCGAAAAACCTCTGCACGCGCAAGCTGCGCCGAAAACTTCTCAATTCAGATGATCACTTTGATCGCTCTTTTTCGTTTATGGCAGTGAAAGGAAAAACATTCAAATCAAAACAAAATATGAAAATTCTAAATGTAACACATTCAATTCACCGGTCGCTTTTGCGGCGCGGTTTTCTTCTCATTGCTCTCGTCCTCGCCTGGTTTGCGCTTTCGCCGAGCGCGCGGGCGACGACGGACGCAGGCCTGCCGAATCAAAACACTGCCGACGGTGATGGGGCGCTTTTCAGTCTCACCACCGGCGCCGACAACACGGCGGTTGGTTTTGATGCGCTCTATAGTATTACCGATGGCACCGAATGTACGGCCGCTGGTTCGTTAGCGCTGGCTAACGACACCGCCAGCTTGAACACGGCCTTTGGTTATAGCGCGCTCAATGCCAACACGACAGGCGACCATAATATGGCTATTGGTCGTAACGCGCTGCTTAACAACATTACCGGCAACAACAACACGGCCAGCGGTGACGGAGCGCTGCTTTTCAACACGACCGGCCACGAGAACACGGCCACAGGTCGTCTTGCGCTGTTTAGTAATACCACCAGCTTCAACAACGTGGCCCATGGTTTTAACGCGCTCTTTTCCAATACCACTGGCAGCAACAACACGGCCGAAGGTGCCATGGCACTCGTTAAGAACACCACCGGCCACGACAATATCGCCCTGGGCTATGGCGCCGGTTTTAAACTTAAATCCGGCAGTAACAATATTGAGATCGGCAACGACGGCGTTGCGGCCGAATCCGGTACAGATCCGTATCGGCAAGGAAACTCACAATAACACGTTTATCGCCGGCATCAGTGGAGCAACCGTTGCGGGCGGCGTAGCGGTCATTATAGACACTGACGGTCATCTGGGCACCGTAACCTCCTCAGCGCGCTTCAAGGATGAGATCAAACCGATGGATAAGGCGAGCGAAGCGATCTTTGGCTTGAAACCAGTGACGTTTCACTATAAGAGCCAACTCGATCCGAATAGGATCCCACAGTTTGGCCTCGTAGCTGAGCAAGTGGAGAAGGTCAATCCAGACTTGGTAGCTCGTGATGGAGAAGGTAAGCCTTACACTGTCAGGTATGAAGCGGTCAACGCGATGTTGCTCAATGAATTTCTCAAAGAGCACCGCATGGTTCAGGCGCAGCAGAAGGAAATAGAGGTTCTCAAAGCGGAATTGAAACAGCAAGGAAAGTTCATTCAAAAAGTGAGCGACGAAGTGGAACTTAACAAGCCGGCGCGGCAAATCGTCGTCAATAATCAGTAAAGGTAGTTGGCTCGGAGCAACAGAAGCATTCTTCACAATCAGCCGCCACGTTTCACCGCGTGGCGGCTTTGTTTCTCCCGTCTGGAGAGAGTACGGTGCCTGTTTCATTTCCAGAGTTGTCCCCTAGAGAGTAGCCACAAAGCCGTTGCCGGGTAACTGGCGCAGGCAGCTTACTTAAAGAACTGAGCGTTTCGAGGGCTGTATCACACCAGCAGTCTTGAAAAATCGTAGATGAAACCGCAAGCATCTCCCCACGAAACGAAGAAAAAAATGAATCCAGTAACTCACTTCAAAAAAATACGAATTCTACCGCTCCTCATAGCATCGGCGCTGGTCGCGCTTGCGCGCGTTGACGGCCGTTCCGGCCCGCGCAACGCCCGCGTGCAATGTCACTACGCACCGAACCTTCTAGACCACTGTTCTGTTCGGTTACTTCCCGTCTGGCTTGCTCGACTTGATGTGCAACGAGCATCACGGGTCACGGCTGGAGCCTCATGCTGAAGGCGAAAGGAGACTCGAGAGCCTCTACGTCGAACCAACTCCACGCTGGGAGCCGGGAGGTCACAGCTGGGTGGCACACCCATCCCGGTCCCCGTCTTGTCACAGTGATAGAGGGAACCCTCACAGAGTACCACAGCGACTGCAGCTTCACGACCCATAGTGCAGGGGAGACTTTCACAGATGTAGCCTGCGGGGACATACACAGCGTGGTCAATGAGACGGCTCCGCCGAGGCAAAAGTAATCTCCGTCCAGATTCTTCCGCACGGTCAGCCGCGACGGATCGATGCGGACGACCCAGGGTGCCCGAACGTGCCTCCTTGCCCTCGAACCCTGCCCTGCGGTAGCGGTTAGGGTGAAGCACGACGCCCGCTTGCCGACGCCGCGGCGGCGGGCTTGAGGGCAAGAGCGCAGCGGCCTAAGCGGCGACAGAACGTAGCACTGAACGACGGCTGATTTCGGCGGTCAGTCTCCTACGCCAAGGCTACGGCGCCCCAAGCAGACCGCCGCTACAGCAGAACTTCCGCCGTGAAGCTCGGGCGATAAGCGCGATCGCGTGGCGCGGGACAAGCTCGCGAATGAAAACTACACCGCGCCGCCACGTGTCCGCCGATTTTCTCCTCACATAGAAACGCAAATTCACTTCTTCGAAATCGCGATGCAGCGGAATTGGAAGACCGAGAAGACGCGTGTCGAGAAAGAGAAATCCGACGACGCTCAGGAAGGTCTCACCATTTTCGAAGTCGATCTCTGTGCCGGGCGGAACCAACGGCGTGAGCAGGCGAGGATCGACGACGTAATTCAGCATCGCCAGGTAACGCCAGTTGGCAGTGAGAAACGGTTGCACGTGAAGGTTCGGCGGTCATAGACCGCCGCTACAGTATTAATCGCTGACCGGCCCGACGCGATGCTACGAAGATGTTCGATCTGCGCTCACTGCAACAATTTTTCGAGCGACGGGCTCGGTTCTATGCCGAGCGCAGTGGCCCGGGCATAATGCTCTCTGGCGAGTTCTTTCGAGCCCGGTTGCGTGGTAATGAGAATGACCGCGAGATTAAAATGCGCATCGGCGTCGTCAGGGTTGTTGGCGAGAGCCTGAAGGATCTCCTTCTCTGCCTCTTTCTGTCGGCCTTTCTGGCTGGCGGCGATACCGAGATAATTGTGAGCGGTAGCGCTTTTCGGGTTGATCGCGATCGCCTTCGTTAACTGCACGATCGCTTCGTCAAATTTCGATTGCCGATACTGAACAATACCCAGCGTCGTGAGCAGAAAATCGTTGTCCGGCGCAATGGCCACGGCTTTTTCCAGCGTGGACTCCGCAGACTGCAGGTTGCCGTTCCGAACATAAACGACCCCAAGGTTGGAAAGCGCTTCAAGATTGTTTGGATCTTCGGTCAGGATTTGCTGATATTGCTTTTCTGCCGCCTTATAGTTGCCCTGCTGAAAATTTTTTCCGGCCGCGCGGACGAGACCGCGCATTTTCTGTGGCAGATCGGTTTTGGACGGATCGGGCTTGTTTATTCTCGCATCGCTCTGAGCGCCCGGCCTTGCGTCCGATGTTGCAGCGATGTCCGAATTCGCCGCCGCTTTTTTCTCAAATACAAAGCTTGCTTTAAATAAGCCAGCGCGCTGGTCTGAAACTGAAACCACAGGCTGCCGCAGCAAAGCGAGCTCTTCGCCGCTTAATTTTGTCACCGGCTGCGCGAGAAACTCGACCTGCTTATTCAACGTCTCCGATCTGATCTTCAATTTATCCAGTTCCGCCACTACCAGCTTCCTGGTCTCGTCCCGACGCGCTTCTTCCTGTCGCTCGCGTACAATGATGTTTCGCAGAAGCCCGTTTTCTCTCGTCAGCTGCGCGGTTTCCTCGCTGTTTGCCCCGGCCACTTTCGCAACTTGAAGCTCCGTGCCCGCATCATCTAACTGAACGGCAAGTTCCGCAGATCGCGCGGTCAAGTAGTCGTTTCTTTTCTGGCTTTCGCTCAACTGTTCTCGAAGCTGCGCGATTTGCTCGTTCATCTCGGCAACTGTCTTCGCGTTCACCGGATCGCTCTCGCCAAGGTTTCGGACTTTTTCCTCCGCGTTTGCCAGTTTTTGTTGCAAATCGTCCTTCTCGGCCAGGAGCAACTCGGACGCCCTGGTCGGACCCTTGCACGAGGCTCAATTGGGCGAAGGCTTCATCGCGCTGGCGCTCAAGCGCGGTGATCTGCTCGCTCGCCGCGGCGAGTTTCGCCTGAGTATCGTCCCTTTGCTTCTCCGCTGCCACACGCGCCTGATCCGCCGCCGCAACGGCGTCTTTCAAGTGGGCAATCTCCGAGCGCAATTGCTGCTCCTCCCGGGCGCTATTTTCCTGCGAAGCCTGGGCCGCTTTTAATGATTCCTGGATCTGTACGAGTTGATCGCGCGCCTCACGTTCTGACTTTCTCGCTTTGTCGAGGTCGTCTTGTGCTTTTTCAAGCTTGGAATTTGTTTCCTGCAGCCGCGTGTTGACGGCTTCCTTTTCTTTTCGTGCGCTTTCCAGATCGCTGTGCGCTTTGTCGAGTGCGGTTTGCAATTGATCCGCTTTGCCGCGCAATTTTTTTGTTGCCTCTTTGATCGCGGCATCGGGCGACGCCTGGGTCACGATCTCGTCCGATTGCGGTGCCACAACTTCAGGCCCGGGCTCAGACCAGTCGTCGCTCTCCGGCAGTGAGGGGGCAACTTCAGGCAAAGGATTTGCACTGGCGCTTAGCGCATTTTGCTTCGTCATCCTCTCCTGGATGCGCAAGATTCCTTCACCGATTTTTCGGCCACGATATTCCACGATCGCTGGCTGCCAATCGGGATGCGATCTGCGCAACTGCACAATCAGGCTTCCAGCGAATCGAAATTTGGCCAGGGCCGTCTTGAACTGGTTTTCGTGCTCCAGCTTTTCGCCCTGTTGCGCGGAGAGATACGCCTTGAGAAAAATTTCGCTCGGATCATCCTGCTGTCCCACAAGAACGCTCGTTGCCTTAAGGAAAAAGAAGAAAGCGAGTAAGGCGGCGCCCCCTCGCCTCACACGATGACGAAGCGCCATGACCAGCCAGCTGCGGGGAGATTTTTGTTCCACCGGCTGCGAGGATTAGCGAAACGATCTGGAAAAGTCGAGTCCTTTATTTGCAAAAAAAGATTCGACTTTTAAGCTCTTTGTTTCCCCTTCAACGACGGTGGTCGTAGCTCAATGGTAGAGTCCCAGATTGTGGTTCTGGTTGTTGCGGGTTCGAGTCCCGTCGGCCACCCCAGCTTCGCAAGTTTCAAATCCGAATGCCAAACTCCAAAACGCCCGATTCCGAGCTTTGGAGTGTGTAACTTGGATTTTGGGATTTACAAAATTGTGCCTGTAGCTCAACCGGATAGAGCTTCTGACTTCGGATCAGAAGGTTGGGGGTTCGAATCCCTCCAGGCACGCTTTTTTTGAATTGGATGATTGCTTAGTCTGACGAACTATGAGGACTGACCGGGAAGCAAAATTCATGTGCGCTGCGTTGGAAGAAGCGAAAAAGGGACTCGGCCAAACCAGCCCAAATCCTGCGGTCGGAGCGATTCTGGTTATTGACAATCGAATAGTAGCAAAGGGACACCACCGGCAAGCGGGTCGTGACCATGCGGAGATTGAGTGCCTGCGCAATTTCGGCGCGCGTGTGCCTGCTCGCGCCACGCTGTACGTTACTCTGGAGCCATGCTCCACGGCAGGGCGCACTGCTCCGTGCACAGATGCGATAATCAAGGCCGGAGTCAAAAGCGTAGTGGTCGGCGCGACTGACGTAAACCCGCGCCACTCTGGCAAAGGCATCGTGCAATTGCGGGATGCGGGCGTCACGGTGCGGGAAGGCATTTTGCACGATGAATGCGCACAGATTAACGAGGCTTTCAATAAATGGATTGTCACGAGACGCCCGTTCGTCATCGCAAAATGCGGCATGTCGCTCGATGGCCGATTAACGCGGCCTGCCAGCGAGCCGGAGTGGATCACAGATTCTTCTGCTCGCCGTCACGCGCGTGGGGTTCGCGAGCGCGTGGACGCGGTGCTTGTTGGGGCGGAAACGGTACGGGTGGACAATCCGCGCTTAACCGTGCGCGGCATACGCCGGGCGCGACAACCGTGGCGCGTCGTGTTGACCCGTTCAGGCAAGCTTCCACGGCGCGCCCGTCTGTTTTCCGACCGGTTCGCGTCTCGAACACTGATTTATCGCGATAAATCTCTGGCTGCCGTGCTGAAAGATCTTGGTAAACGGCATATCACGAGCGTGCTGATTGAGGGCGGCGGCGAAGTGCTCGGCCAGGCGCTCGATGCGCGTCTCATTGACAAAGTGCAACTTTATCTGGGACCGATCTTGACCGGAGGGCCGGTGATCGCGTTCCCAGGCCAGGGCGCCGAAAACACTGCGAATGCGTTGCGGCTCCGCTGCGTTTTATATCGACGGATTGGGCAAAGCGTTTGCATTACGGGGTATCCCGAGACTCTTCGACCCGAATAAATCGAAAAACTTTCCCTTCCGCGTTCTGTTTAATTGTTGGGAGGTAAAACAATGAAGAAACTTCTGCTAATTGCACTGGTGGCGGGGGGCTTGACCTTTGCTGCGGTGCCCCGCTCCGATGCTCAAGTTTATTTCAGCATTGGGTTTGGACCGGGCTACTACGGAGGATATTACCCTTACAGCTACTACTATCCGTATCGTTATTACTACCGGCCGTATGGGGGCTACTCCTATTACCGGCCTTACTATTGGTACGGCGGACACCGTTATTATTACCGCCACTATCGTCACCGCCATTATTACCGACACTAAGGTGACGTAGGATCTAGAAATCAAGACTAAGCTGGCTCGAAAGTAATTTCGAGCCAGCAGCATTTTTTTGGGGAATCCCTTCCCCGCGGGAATGTGCAAAAAAACCGCCTCTATTTTTTTGGATTAGGCGACTCCGCTGGTTTCATAGCGGGACTCTTGGCCGGCTGGTCAATTTGGAACTCTTTCTTCAGTTGCTGAATCAGGGCCGGTAATTCCTTCTGTCGTTCCGCTTCGATTTGTTGCCGGAGCGCTTGTTCTACTTTTCGGCGTTCCTGAACGTAGCGGGATTCGAATTGAGCGCGTTCCTGAGGATTCAGGTGGAGACCCGAATCCCGAAGCGCCGCTTCGGTCTCACGTTGAATCATCTGACGACGCTGATTCTCTCGCTGGCGCATGACGTTCCGCTCTTCAGAACTCATCCGCATCCAACGCTCGGCGTTACGCTGAAAATTTTGCCGGGCTTCTGGGGGCATCGCGAGCCACCGTTCTCGTATGCTTTGGTCCTGCGGTCGTGCATTAGGCGCGACTGGCGGTCGACCAACTGGCCCAACCGGACGATGCGACTGTGGTTGCGCTTGCGCGGTTGCGCAGAGCAAAGCCGAAACCGACAAAGTGACGATCAACTCACAGCGTCGGCTTTTCGTCCCACACAGTATTCTCATCCCAGGCGATCAATTCATCCAGATCAGCCACGACGTCATAATCCTGTGGATCGATTTTAGCCACCACGTCTGAATCATTTGCAGACGCTCTCTGCGAGACTGGATGATGCGTGGCGATAGCCATGCCGACCACGACGACTGCCACAGCGGATGCTGCAACAAGTCTTCGCAGGCTAAACCAGTTCCGCGCCCGGTCGAAACCGGTCGCTTCCTGGCGGATCTTTCTCAGCACATTCCGGGTGAAGAAAGGCGAGAGCGTGGGCCCGGGAACGCGGCCCAGAATATCCCACAACTCGTTGTCATCTTGACGTTCCATAGTCTCCAATCAATTCAACTATTTACAGAGCTGGAAGTTGCGCTCGAATGAGCGCTGAAAATCCATGTTTAAAGTCCGGGGGCTTCAAGGAATCCCTCCAGTTGTCGAATACGGGTTGGATGCCGCATTTTGCGCAACGCCTTTGCTTCGATCTGGCGAATGCGCTCGCGGGTAACTTGGAACTGCCGGCCTACTTCTTCCAAGGTCCGGCTGTAGCCATCGACCAGCCCAAATCGCTGTTCCAGCACTTGCCGCTCCCGGTCCGTGAGCGTCTCCAAGACATCTTTGATTTTTTCCTTTAGCAAGACGATGGCGGTCATATCGCTCGGGTTTTCGGCGCCTCTGTCCTCGATAAAGTCGCCGAAATTTGTTTCTTCGCTCTCGCCTACCGGCGACTGGAGCGAGATTGGTTGCTGGGCCATCTTGAGCACCGCGCGAACACGATCCACTGGCAGAAGCACTTCTTCCGCCACTTCGTCCGGCGTCGGTTCTCGCCCATATTCCTGCACCAGCTGTTTCTGTACGCGCATGAGCTTGTTAATCGTCTCAATCATGTGCACAGGAATGCGAATCGTGCGCGCCTGATCGGCGATAGAGCGGGTAATGGCTTGGCGAATCCACCACGTCGCGTAAGTGGAAAATTTGTAGCCCCGCCGATATTCGAATTTCTCGACCGCCTTCATCAATCCCATATTCCCTTCCTGGATCAGATCGAGAAACGAAAGACCACGATTGGTATATTTTTTTGCGATGGAAATAACCAGGCGGAGATTGGCTTCAACCATTTCGGTTTTAGCCTTGAACGCCTGGCGTAGCCAGCCCTTCAACGTCCGATACTCTTCTGCGTAGTCAGAAAACGAAAACCAAAGGCTTCTTTCTAACTCGCGCATCTTGTTCTGAAGTTGCAACCGCCTTTTTTGACTGCGAGGATTTTTGGCGAGCTCGGTTTGAAGGTAAAGCGACGTGTGGTGCGCGTCGTCTGCCAGGTGCACAAATTCCTCCGTAACTCTCTGCTTGAGGTAAAAGTGCGGATAAATCCGCTGCAGCGAACCCATGGTTCTCTGCAAGGCCCTGACCTTCCGGGAGCGTTTCTTCGAAGAGTTGCGCGCAAGATCGCAAAATTGCCGACTGATCGACGCGCTTAAGTTGTTCCACCTGTCTGCAAAGACGTGGGAGGTTCTTCATATATCTTTCCCGGCTCTCGATTTTTTTGTCGAGAATCACCCGGTCGAACCGTTCCCGGCCCTCGAGCAGCTTTTGGGCGAGATCCAGATGGGCGCGCGCAACAAAGCCAAAGCGACTAATGTGCTTTTGCACCATCCCCTCGGCTTCTTCGATCCGTTTGGATATTTCGACTTCCTGTTCCCGGGTCAGAAGCGGGACCTGGCCCATCTGCTTGAGATACATCCGCACCGGATCGTCCAGAATATCAGCCTTGGTTTCTGTTCTCTCTTCCTCTTCTTCCTCCTCGTCGGCGTCTTTCTTACCGTCCTTGTAGCGATCGACCTCCGACGCTTCAATAATGTCGATCTCCAGGCGACGCAGCCGCGTAAGGATGAGATCCAGTTCATCGGCATCGGTGACTCCCTCGGGCAACGCCTCGTTTAGATCATCAAATGTCAGGTAGCCTTGTTCTTTTGCCAGCTTGATCAGTTCACGAATGCGACTCTGGACTTCAATAGTCGAAAATAAATCAGCGGCCGACAAATGCCGCGTTCGTTCAGGCTGCGATCCGTTATCACGCCGCGCCGAGCCAGGCCTGATGCGCTTGATTTTAAGCGCAGCGATTCTTGGCTTTTTCCGATTCTTTCGAAGAGCGAAAGCTCTCCTTGCTACGCTGCGGCGACGATGCCCTCGATTAAGCCGTTGCGCCGACGATTGTCGCCTGCCTCCCCTTCGTTTCGAATGCCTGGCCAAGATAGTGCGGTTAAGGATTTGACTAAGACGTTCGACCTGCCGCGCGGCAATTGATCGACACCTAATTGTCGGTCGCGCCGGCGGGCTGCGGAAAGCTCGTGGAGCTGTTCCTGCAGGTCAAGAATTTGTTTCTGCAAATTTACGATCTCCCCGGTGCTCAGTTCCGGAAGCTTTATGCGGTTCTGTGCGGCGGCCAGTCGGCGCCGCAGCACGGCATGGCGAATGCCAAGCCACCATTTCTCAACCATCGTTTCTGCGTCCGCGGGCACTTTTTGCAGCAGCCATGCTGAAACAAGCGCCTCTTCCGCGGGAGAGAGCGACGCCATGAAAGCGCTCAGCGACGCAGGATCATCAGGATGCAGCTCACTTTGGAGAATGCGAATGAGAATCTCCGCGTCTGGCACTTGCTCGAGAGTCTCGCGCCAATTTTGCGCGAGAAGAAAATTTCGTGCCGCCTCATCGCGCAAAGCCAGAAGGCAAAGCATCGCAATGTCGTGTCGCGGCGCTGGCGCAGCCTGAGCACGCGCAGACGATGGTGTCTCCGAGGAAGCGATTCCGCGGGGCTTTGTCGAGAGGAGTGTTCCAAAATCCGCGGGAGAAACACCGAGCCGCGCGGACGCTTTGTTCACCACCTCCCCGCGCATGAGCGGATCGTGCACTCGCGAGACAGTCTCGGCCAGATCTGCGCGCGAGCTGCAATTTCGCGCCGAGAGAGCTCACGTCCGCCGCCTTCATTTCGCGCTCGATCCAATAATCGAAAAAATCTTGCGCACTCTGCGACACGATTTTCGAATTCCTCTTTCCCTTCCCGACGAACCAGGGAATCGGGATCTTCACCACGCTGGCAGCTCGACCACGCGCACGATCAAATCGTTTTGCAACAACGCATCGAGAGAACGCTCGGCGGCTTTGGCGCCGGCCGCATCCGAATCGAAGCAAAGAACCACTTCATTCACAAAACGCTTCAGGATTCGCGCCTGATTCTCCGTAAACGCTGTCCCCTGTGGCGCGACCACATTCGTGATTCCCGCTTCGAACAAGCTGATCAAATCGATTTGGCCTTCGCACACGATCGCGCAGTTGGCTTCGATCAACGCCCGTTTGGATTTGTGCAGTCCAAAGAGCACGTTGCCTTTCCGGAAAAGTGGTGTCTCGGGCGAGTTCAAATATTTCGCTGCGCCTTCTTCGTCTTTCAGAAGCCGTCCGCTGAACGCGATCACTTCGCCCACGTCATTGTGGATTGGGAACATGATGCGCCCGCGAAAACGATCGTATGAGGTTTGAGGTTTGAGGTTTGAGGTTTGATTTTGGTCGGAGTCGGTTTCGTCCTTGGTCCTTAACTAGGCCGCTGGTAAGCAGGTCGCGCGCATCGTAGCCTCGCGCGCGCGCCCAACTCCCGAATGCATCCCACTCGTCAGGCGCGTAACCGAGTTGCCAGCGCTTTGCGATTTCCGCCGTGATGCCGCGCTGTTTTAGATATTTCCGCGCTGGTTCGCCAACTTTCCTCTTAATCAGATTTTCATGAAACCATTCAGCAGCTTCGCCATGAAGCTTTAGCAAGGTCCGGCGCGTCTCATACTGTCGATCTTCATCCGCCGCGCCACGCTTCTCCGACCACCGTGATGCCAACGCGCGTGGCGAGTTTGCGCACGGCTGACGGAAAATCTGTATGCTCGTAATCCATCACGAACCGGAAGACGCTCCCGCCTGCGCCGCAGCCAAAGCAATGGAACGTCTGCCGGCTCGGGCTCACGATGAACGAAGGCGTTTTCTCCTGATGAAATGGGCAGAGCGCCTTGTAATTCGCGCCCGCGCGTTTGAGTGGAAAATACGAGCCGATTACTTCGACGATGTCGTTCGCGGCGGCGATTTGCTCGATTGTTTCTGATGGAATTGCCACAGGGAAACTGGCAAGCTTATCCGCGCCCGATCAATTGAAAACATGAAGATTTTCGCAATTTGCGTCGCTTGGGTCCTTGGCGTTGCTGCGCCCGCCCATGCGCGCGAGACGATTCACAAAGGAGACGTGGTCGTCGTACCGCTGCGAGGTGAGGTTGCACCTTCGCTCTTGGCGTTCTTGCGGCGCGCAGTCAAAACAGCCGAGAGCAACGAGGCTTCTGCGATTATTTTCGATATGAACACGTACGGCGGGCGATTGGATTCCGCGGCCGATATCGTGAACGCGCTCAATCAAACGAAAATTCCCACTTACACGTTCATCAACACAAACGCCGGTTCTGCTGGCGCGCTGATCGCCATCGCTACGCAACACATTTACATGTCGCCGGTGAGCGCGATCGGCGCCGCCGCTCCGATCCTTCCAACAGGTGAAGACCTTCCAGCGACGGCGAAGGAGAAGACGATCTCATATTGGTCTGCGCTCATCCGTGGTTCGGCAATCAAGAACGGGCACAATCCCGATGTCGCTGAGGCGTTCATGAACAAGGAGAAGGAAGTGAAAATCGGCGACCGCGTCGTTCATCCCAAGGGAGCGGTCCTGAGTCTCAATGCTCAGGAAGCGACTGAACGGATCAATGACAAACCGCTTGCTCGCTGACGGCATCGCCGATTCGATTGTCGATCTGACCAAAAAAGCTGGCCTCACAGGCAGCGTCACAACGATCGAACCAACCGGCTTCGAGCAGATCGCGCTTTTGGATCACTGCGCTCGCGCCTTTGCTGCTGCTGGGCGGCATTCTCGGCGCGTATTTGGAATTCAAAATTCCCGGCGCGACATGGCCCGGAATTATTTCTGCGATTTGTTTCGCGCTCTTTTTCCTCGGACACTACCTGGCCGGGCTCGCCGGCTGGGAAGTCGTTGCGCTCTTCATTCTCGGAATGGTTCTCGTCTTGATCGAGATTCTTTTCTTCGCGCACACCACAATCGTTTTCGGAGTCGTCGGCGTGTTTCTCATGCTGGCTTCGTTACTCTGGACGATGGTCGATCGCTATCCCGGTCAAAACTTTTTCCCGACCGGCAAAGTGCTTGCTATTCCGTTGCTCAACATGTTCATCGCGATCGTGGGCTCATTCATCGTCATTGCGCTGCTCGCCCGTTATCTACCGCGTACAAGCATCTACCGGCGGTTCGCCTTGATGGATTCAAACCCGCCCGGGCCATCGCTGGCTGGCGTGCCGCGTCAGTTCGCGACTGCGCTCGCGCTCGCACCCGGAATGCAAGGCACCGCAATCACGGTCTTGCGACCCAGCGGCAAAGCGCGCTTCGCCGATCACGTAGTCGATGTTGTCACCGAAGGCGAATTCATCGCCCCGCAAACACCGGTCACTGTCATTCAAACCGACGGAATGCGCGTCGTGGTGAAGAGCGCAGCGCAGGCCTAGTGGCCGACTTAATTCAGTTTATCCGCCGGCAACGACGCGGATGAATTCGATGCGGTCGCCCTCGGCTAACGATCGCTCTGGCCATTCGTGTCGATGCAAGGCGAGGCCGTTGTGCTCGACCAAAATGGATTGCGGCGGCAATTGATAACGGTCGATTAGCTCCGCGATCGTTTTGGCTTCGCGGGCATCAACGGATTCGCCATTGAGGGAAATTTTCATGGCTGCGAATCGGCGGTCATAGACCGCCGCTACAGTGAAATTGTCATGCCCCGCAAAGAGCCTGGTCCCAATCTTTCCAGACCGGTTCGAGCCCGTGATGGCGGAGGACTTCGGCGATTTCGGCAGGTGAACGTTCATCGCTGATCTCGAATTGGCCGGTGGCGAGTTCATCTTCGCCGTCCTGGTATTCGGGCGCGACGATGCGGCCGCGCACGGTGCGATGCAAATGTTCGCGGCCTTGTCGGGTGTAGCCGCCGGGTTCAGTGTGACTACCAGCGCTCATCATCGTTACTCCAATTGACGCCAGCGCGTCCCGCAGCGCTGCGCGCTCGCGTGTGCTCAGCACGATGCCGACTTGCGGGAACGTGATGCGCAACGCGCACACCAAGTGCGCCAGCTCGCGATCGGTCATCGAGAAAAGCGGACGAAATTCGCCGGCGGCAGGACGCAACCGCGGCAGACTCACAGTGATCTGCGCCTGCCAGCAGTGTTTGAACAAATGCTCCAAATGCGCGGCGAGCGCGATTACTTCATCCTGCCAACGCGATAAACCAATCAGCGCACCGATGCCGAGGCGGCGAAAACCGGCCACATAACCGCGCTCCACGCAATCGAGTCGAAAATTGAAATCGCGTTTCGGGCCGGCTGTGTGCATTTCGGCGTAAACCCCGCGATTGTAGGTCTCCTGGTAAACGACGAGTCCTTCCGCGCCCGCTTCGACGATCGGCACGTAATGCTCCGTTTCCATCGGGCCGACTTCGATGGAGATCGATGAAAAATCCGGAGCGAGCGCACGCACGCATTGAGTGAGATAATCGCGGTTCACAAATTTTGGATGCTCGCCGGCAACAAGAAGAATCTGACGAAAACCCTGTCGAGCGAGATGCTGCGCCTCGGTAACGACCTCATCGACACTCAGGGTAACGCGCAGGATCGGATTATCGCGTGAGAAACCGCAATACCGGCAATTGTTGATGCATTCGTTCGAAAGATAAAGCGGCGCGAAGATCCGCATCGTGCGTCCAAAATTTTGCAACGTGAGCGCGCGCGAAGCTTGCGCCATCGCCTCGAGTTCCTGATCGGATTTCGGGGCAATCAGGTGCTCGAAACGTTGGACGAGTTCCGATTTCCTCCAAGCCAGATTGTCCAGGGTTTCGACGAACGACATCAGGATAATTTCGTGCGCAGCCCGGCGTTCGCAAACACCAATCACAAAGGAGCGGCGCCCTTCTTTGGGACAAAAAAGCGGCGTCCGTTGTTGCGGAGGCCGCTGTAGCAAAAGCTATTGCTGCTGCTTAGAAGGCGAAGTTCACGCCGGTGCGGACCATGCCAAAGTTGTTTTTCGGACCATCCACAAAATTCCAGCTGAAGTCACTGACCCAGCCGATATGCGGGGTGAAACGCACTTCCATGCCGCCGCCGACCTGGCCCATTGCGCGTGTCTCGCTGTCGGTATGGCCAACCGTCTCATAGATGTCGAAGCCCTCGCCGCCTTGCGCGATAGTTCCTCCCTCGCGCTCCCACCGATTAACCGGCCGCTGGCCGCCACCAAACATGGCGCCGCCTCCACCAAAGATGAAAGGTGAAAAACGGCTGCAGTGGATCGGGTAACGCAGAGTCAATGTCCCCAGTACGGCACCGACGACGTTGTTCTCATTATGGAAAGTGCGTGAAAAGATTCCGTCGCTCAAATCGGCGAAGACATCTTCGCGCGCCTGTCTGGCATCAACGGCCCAGCCTTCGATGCCGATACCGAAATAACGGTGGAAGAAGTATTTGAAGTCCATCCCACCACCCCAGGCGTGATCGGCCTCGAGATAACGATCATCTTGCCAATTCGTTCCAGTGAAAACATAGGTCCCCCACAAACTGACGTTAAACTCGTTATCGGCATACCACTCGGGACACGGAGGTGGAGCTACCTGTTTCATTTCTTTCCCTGAATAGCTCTCTCCGGCAAAAGCGACCGACGCGATCAGACCGAACCCTAACAGGCATAACCCTAGTCTCTTCATCGTTTCTCCTTCGGTTAAGAATTTCGTTTTACCCTCCAAACATTTTGGAGCGCCCGCTGATAACGAAATTCGCCCCTTGTCTGGATGCCCCGAGCTTGAGCCGAGGCGCCAGAGATTGCAAGCTTTTTCTACCTCTGCAGAACCGCCTTAGGGTTTGAGTTCTACCCCCGTATTCGCGTCTGTAATGACAAACTTCTCGTGGTGAAACGTCGGGTCGCCGCGAAACATCAGGCGACCAGCGTACCGGCGCTCCAGCTCCACCAGTAGTTCTTCGTCTTCCTCCTTTAATCGCTTCAACACGTCGGGGTTCAGGATGACCCGGAATTCGTGGATGCTGTCCTGGTATTTGCGCATGACTGTGTTGAGATTCCGGTGCAATTCAACGCTTGTCGTCATGGAAGTTTTCACAACGCCGCGCCCGCCGCAGTACGGGCAATTCTGGTAAATCGTCTCGCTCAGGCTTTCCTGTGCGCGTTGCCGAGTCATTTCCATCAGGCCAAGCTGTGAAATTGGAAGTACATGCGTCCTGGCTTTGTCGCGGCTGAGCCGGTCCTTCATCAAGCTGTAAACTGCCTGCTGATCTTTACGGCTCTTCATATCGATGAAATCGCTTATGATTAAGCCACCGATATTGCGTAACCGGAGCTGGCGGGCGATTTCATCCGCCGCCTCCAAGTTCGTCTGCAAAATTGTTTTCTCTACATCGCGCCCGCCTTTGTTGCGGCCTGTATTTACATCAATCGCTACCAGCGCTTCGGTCTCGTCGATCACAATATAACCGCCACACTTCAACCAAACTTGCCGGTGAAAAGCGTCGTCGATTTGTTTTTGTACGCCGTAGGTCTCGAAAATTGGCGTCGCACTGTCGTAAAAATGGACCCGATTCCGCGCGCGCCGGGAAATCTGGTCAATCATTTCGCTCATCCGCTCGGTTGATGCGCGATCGTCGCAAACGACCTCGTCAATTTCTTCGGTGAGAAAATCCCGCACGGTTCGCTCAACCAGATCGGGCTCTTCGAAAAGACGGCACGGGGCCGGATTCTCACGAATGGCCTGCTCGACTTTGGCCCACTGATCGAGAAGGAAACGCACGTCGCGGACGAAGTACCTCGCGCGCTGGCCTTCGCCTACAGTGCGAATGATGACTCCCACCCCTTCGGGCATGTCCAGCTCACGCACAATCTTGCGGAGCCGGTCGCGTTCTTTGGGGTTCTCGATTTTTCGCGAGATACCGCTTCGATCGCTAAACGGCATTAGAACCAGGTAGCGCCCGGCGAAACTCAGATTGGTTGTCACCCTCGGCCCCTTCGTCCCAATCGGTCCTTTGGTCACCTGCACAATTACATCCGAGCCCACCGGGTAAATGCTCGGTATGTCTTTTACAGTGATTCGTTTTCGCGGCCGCTTGTTGGTGCGCCGGTCGATTTCTTCAATGCCACTGTCCAGCGCGGCAGGTATGGCATCCCAAAAATGAAGGAATGCGTTTTTTTCGAAGCCGATGTCAACAAACATCGCCTTCAAGCCCATCTCGATGTTTTTGACTTTGCCCTTGTAAATGCTGCCGACGATATTCCGCGAGGTTTTACGCTCGACGCTATATTCCTCGAGTCGGCCATTCTCGAGCAACGCCACGCGAGACTCGAGTTTTTCTACACTGAGTATGAGCTTGTTCCCCGTCTTGCGGGAGCGAAGCCCCAAAATCTTTCTTACCTTGTCTATCATAAAATTGAAGAGGTTGAGCGATCAGCAGCGGAATCGCCGGGACATTTTGCGACAGCATTCCTGATCGAAAGTTCATCGTGATCCACGCCGCCGGGCAGGCGTTGGCGCTGGCGCCGGTTGCCGACGGATTCCAAAAAGTCGTTCGAAAAAGTTGCGAGGCTGCGGCGCGGCAACCGGAACGGCACGCGCCGCAGGAACCGCGCCCCGTCGTCTCACTTGTCCTTGAGCATCTGCTTCCGGTTCAACATCAGGCGATGCGTCTGAGCTTGCCATCTCAACGGTGGCAGCCTGCGATTGATCCGCACCTTCTTCGTCGTCGCTTCCGAGATTGCCTCCCGTGCCAGCATAACTCACCGCTTTGATTAATTGAAGCGGGTTGGGATGGTGCGCGGGTGCGAGCCAGGCGACCTGCATATCGAACTTGCCTTCATCCTCGGCGAGCGTGCGTTCGAGAATGCGTGTAGCAATCGGGCCCGCGACTTCGCCGCCGTGCCCAGAGGCGCCTTGCACCATCACCACGACGACGTATTTCGGATGGTCAAATGGCGCGAAACAAGCAAACCACGCCACGTTTTCATCGTGGCCGCGGTCAGTCGCCTGCGCGGTGCCGGTTTTTCCCGCGACCACCCAATCCTTCAAACGCGCTCTGCCGCCGGTACCGCCGTCTTCATTAACAACCTTCCAAAAACCTTTGCGAACGAGGTCGATCTGATCAGGCGTGATTTCCTGCCTTAAATCCGATCGCACGCGCGGCGATGGCGCTGCCGGCTTGCCTTGGTCATCTAACGCCGGCGAGCCGTCTTGCTTCAAGACTCTATCAACCAGACGCGGGTAATAGCACACGCCGCCGTTTGCAATCGTCGCGTAGGCCATGGCCAGTTGTAGTGGCGAAACCAGCGTGTAGCCCTGGCCGATGGAAACGTTTGCCGTTTGCGCCTGTGACCATCTCTCTTGTGGATGATGAATTTGCATCCACTCCGGCCCCGGCATATTGCCGCTCTGTTCGCCGCTAAGTTGCAGACCTGATTCCTCGCCAATGCCCAACATCTTGCCAATGTGGTCAATCGACTGAATCCCTGCGGCATTGCCGTACTGATAGAAAAAGGAGTCGCACGATACTTTAATAGCATCGGCCAGTCCGATGTTTCCGTGCGTGTAATGCTTTTTGGCCACCCAGCACGCGAAGAAGTGGTCACCGTAGCTTACGCCGCCGCCGCAGTTGTAATGTGTGTTTGCAAGATTTTTAGTACCCCGCAGACCGGCCAGTGCCGTGATGAGCTTGAACGTCGATCCCGGCGGCAAAGCGCTGATCGAACGGTTGACCAGCGGAACGGCTTCATCTTTCTGCAATACCTTCCATTCCTTAGCTTTGATGCTGGGGATAAAGGTGTTTGGGTCGAATGACGGCACCGAAGCCATCGCCAAAACGTTGCCATTGTTTGGATCAACCACGACCGCTCCCGCCCGGCTCACGGCGCGCAGCGCTTCCTCTGCAATCGACTGAACGCGCGCATCGATCGTGAGGAAAACGTTGGCGCCTTGTTGCGGCGGATCTTCGCGCAGCACGCCCTCGATCGTCCCCTTGGCATTCTTGCGCAGATAACGCACGCCAGGCTTTCCGCGCAGATATTCATCCATCGTTTTTTCGATGTTCGATTTTCCTTCGACGTCCTGCTGATAAAAGGTGAACTTCCTTGCTTCCTCTTGATCGATGTCGTCGGGCATGCCGACATAACCAAGGATATGGGCCGCCAGCGCGCCATAAACATAAGAGCGCACCGGTTTGATGGCGATATCCACTCCGGGCAATCCAACATCGTGCTCCGAAAATTTTGCCATGGTGGGAAAGTCGATGTCCTTGATATAGGAAAAGGGAACTTCCGTATCGTTGCGAAAGTGCCGTTCTAGCCTGCCAGCGTTGTAGTCGCGCGCCAGATCAAGATCGTTCAGCCGCGGCACGATGCCGTCATTGACTATCTTGATAATGTCCGGCTCTTTCACGTCTTTCGGCATGCCGTTGATGATCGCTCGATATTCAGTCAACGGCGGCGACCCAAAGCGTTCGCGATAACCTTTGACCATTTCCGGCAAATAAAAATCAACCTCGTAACTGGCGCGGTTTTGGACAAGCGTCATGCCGTTGCGATCTTTGATCTCGCCGCGCACTGAGGGGATGCGCACAGTGGCTTGGGAACTGCCGCGAAGCTGGGAAGTCCATTCCGTGCCATGCGCGACCTGTATCCACCAAAGCTTGAGGCCGAGAGCGCCCATGCCCAGCAGCATCAGTAAGCCGAGAAATTGAATCCGAATACGCGAAGTCAAACGGCTTCTCTTCATTCGAATCGCCCCCTTTCGGGACCGTATGAATAAGCGGTCATCCGTCCCATCCATTGCAAAAGCCAGAACAGGATTGGCGCCATTGCCATGGCAATGAGACCGGGCCCTCCGATTTGCCACCAAATCTCACGGGTGAAAACAAACGAGCCGCGACGGAATGTGATCATCAGATATTGCGCCAAAACTATCAACGAAGTGAAAATGCCGCTCAGGATGCAATGCACTTCCCAGCGGCCGCGGGCAAAGAGCGGTCTCAGGCCGTGCATTATTCCTGCCAGCACACCGTAAAGCAGTATCGACGATCCAGCTGAGATTTCAACCTTCCCACCGATCACCTGCACGGTAAGCGCATCCAGCAAAACTCCGGCGTATAACGCAAGCGCGAGCATGAGGGGAAACGGCAAGGCCATTGCTCCATAGAAAACAATAACGGGCACGATATAAACGTGGGCATTGTAGAGCCACGGCAGCGCCGGAATGAAGAACTCCGCAATCTGCGCCGCCAGCGCCAAGACCAGCAGAAGAAAAAAGAATATCATCTTCGGCCTGTCACTACGAACACATCCTCCAGATGCGAGAGATCGACCGCCGGGGTCAGTTGTGCTTGTCCATCCAATTCCCGAACACGAAAACTTTTCACCACGCCGATCAGCAAACCGGACGGGAAAACCCCGCCTACTCCTGACGTATAAACTTTCTGGCCAGGCTTTAGATCAGCCTGTTTCGTTAGGAAATTCAGGTCCAAAAGCGGGCTCAGTCCGGTGGTCACCCGCTCGCCAGAAACGATCCCCTGCTCGCGGCTTCCTTCCACTGAGGCCGCGACCCGGCAGTTTTCATCGGAGACCAGCAAAACGACCGAGATGTTGTTGCTTACAGTGGTTACTTTGCCCACCAGACCTTCGGCGGTTACCACAGGCATATCGATTTCGACGCCGTCTCTCTTGCCACGATTGATCGTGACCGTTCGCCACCAGTTGGAAGAATCACGCGCCAGAATTTCCGCCGCGATCAACTTAAAGACCGAGCGCTCACGATAATTGAGGGCGTGTCGCAGACGATTCACTTCGTGCTCGACATCGCGCAGGCCCTGGTTGGTCGCGCGCAGCTCCCGATTTTCCACCTGAAGTGCGGCAGTTCTCGTGCTCCAGTTGATCGAGCGATTTCAATCCGGTGCTCACAGATGTGATCTGTTTCTTCAGCCCCGAGCCGCTGGTCAGAAATGGCGCCAGCAACTGATAGACGCCGGACTTGAACTTTTGCGTCATATCCGGGCCGAAGCTGAGAAAATATCCCAGAATGGCGCCAAAAATCAGCAGCGCGATGATGTTTGTGCGGCTCATGACAATTGCGGAGTGACGATTGCCGATTGCGGATCGATTTCAGGTCATTCCGCTATTCGCAAGTCTCTTTAATCCGGATTCCGCTTGTCCGCTATCCGCAATTGCTCTTATCGCCACTGGCGATCCGATGAGGCCACCTGACGCAGAAACTTGAGTTCATTGAGGCATTTACCGGTCCCTTCCGCCACTGCACTGAGCGGATCTTCAGCTACATGGACAGGCAAACCTGTTTCCTCACTCAAAAGTTTGTCAAAGCCGCGCAGCAACGCGCCGCCGCCTGCCAACACCAATCCCCGATCAACAAGGTCCGCCGAAAGCTCGGGCGGACAGCGCTCCAGGGTAATACGAACGGAATCAACAATCGTCGAAATCGGTTCAAGCAACGCTTCGCGCACTTCCTGAGAAGTAATCATGAGCGTCTTGGGCAAACCAGCGACCAGATCGCGCCCCTTAACTTCTACGCTCGTTTCTTTTTCACTCGGATACGCCGAGCCGATCTTGATCTTAATCTCCTCGGCCGTGCGTTCGCCGACCATTAAATTATAAGCGCGCTTCATGTACTGCACGATCGCCTCGTCCAACTCATCGCCAGCGACACGCACGCTTCGGCTAAATACAATTCCAGAGAGCGAAATAAGAGCGACCTCCGTCGTGCCTCCGCCGATATCGATGATCATGTTGCCGGCAGGATCCTGCACCGGAAGTCCCACGCCGATCGCCGCTGCCATCGGTTCTTCGATCAAATAAACTTCTCGCGCGCCAGCATGGGTGGCCGATTCACGCACCGCGCGCTTTTCCACTTCAGTGATTCCGGAAGGAACCGCGATCACCACGCGCGGCCTCGCGCGCACCCGGCGATTGTGCACTTTGCTGATGAAATGCCGCAACATCGCCTCCGTAACTTCGAAGTCGGCAATCACACCATCTTTGAGCGGACGCACCGCGACGATATTCGCCGGCGTACGGCCGAGCATGCGCTTGGCTTCGTCGCCTACCGCCAGCACTCTGTTGGTGCCGGCCTGCACCGCCACCACCGACGGCTCGCGCAAAACGATCCCCTGATCTTTTACGTAAACAAGAGTGTTCGCCGTGCCGAGATCGATCCCGATGTCGCTGGATAACCAGCCGAAAAGTCCGTTGAACATGAATTATTTATTAGCAGCAGTTTTCCAGTCCGAAGGAAGCGCGTTCACCCGTTTGAGCGAATCCTTTCGCAGGACCCTTTTCCCGCGGCGCGATTCGGCCAGCCTGAAACGCCGTAACATGAAACAGTGCGGAGCGCCGTCAAGGGCATTTCTGCTGGAAGTGTTGGAACGTTGAAGCGGGAGTATCTGCCTGAGAGGCTGCCATCCCTTAATCACTTCAATCCCTCCATCGCTTCAACGAAATGTAGTGATCGTCGCCCCATCCATTCTCGCCGCCGATTTCTCGCGACTCGGTGACGAAATCCATCGCGTCGAAGCGGCAGGCGCGGATTGGATTCACTGCGACATCATGGACGGACATTTTGTCGATAACATTTCCTTTGGCCCGGAGATTGTCCGGATTGTGCGCGGCCTAACGAGTCTTCCGCTCGATGTCCATCTCATGATCGAGCATGCCGATCATTACGTGCCGCGATTTGTCAAAGCCGGTGCAAATTCGATCACCGTTCATGTAGAGCCGGAAGCGAAACACGATGTCGAAAAAACGTTGCAGCAGATTCGAGACACCGGTTGCCGCGCCGGGCTCACTTTGAATCCTGAAACACCATTCGATTTAATCGAACCATTCCTCCATAAAATCGACCTATTGCTGATCATGACGGTACACCCCGGTTTCGGCGGCCAATCATTTCGAGCTGATCAAATGCACAAAGTTAAGCGCGCCAGATCGCTGAATCGCAATCTCGACATTGAAGTGGATGGCGGCATCAACGCGGACACGGCCAAGCTCTCAATCGAAAACGGCGCAAACGTACTCGTCGCCGGCACCTCAATTTTTCACTCGAAAGATTATGCCAAAGCCATTCGCGAACTGCGTGGCGATCTCGGAAAACTGGAAAGACATAAGACGTAGCCGCCAGGGCTTTTGTTGGCAGGCCGCGTCATTCCGGCGCGCCGTCTCCGCAAACTCAAAAACCGATAGAGGACTGCCCCTGCCGATGCGGACTCTGCGCGCTTGCGCTTGGCGTATCTATGCCACACCCACTACCGGCTCGGCTTCTGCGGTAGTTTCAGCCATCACTTCGTCAGTTTGCGTGACGCGCACAACTTCTTCGATGGTTGTTTTGCCCTGGGCGACGCGTCGCCAGCCGTCGTGCCGCAAAGTCTCCATGCCTTCGGCGACGGCGCATTGCTTGAGCTCGCCGCCGTCGCGTTTTTGCATGATCAGCTTCCTCATCGGCTCCGTGATGAGACAAATTTCATAAATCGCCGCGCGACCCTGATAGCCGGTCTGCCGGCACTGATCACAACCAGCGCCACGTCGGAAGCGAGTACCGAGTTCTTTTACCGGAACACCGATCTCGGCAAGATAGTCGCGCGGATAATCAACCATTTCGATACAGTCGGGACAAATCGTGCGCACCAGTCGTTGCGCGATAAACGCCTTCACGACCGAGGCGAGCAGGAAGGGTTCCACGTCCATGTCGAGCAAACGCGTAATGCCACCTACGGCATCATTCGTGTGGAGCGTGCTGAAAACAAGGTGGCCAGTCATGGCCGCGCGAATTGCAATGTCCGCCGTTTCAACGTCGCGAATCTCACCGACCATGACCACATTCGGATCCTGTCGCAAAATGTGACGCAGGCCTTTGGCGAAAGTCAGATCGATCTCCGGTTTCACATCGATTTGCGAGACACCCGGAATCCGATATTCGACCGGTTCCTCGATGGTAATGATGCGGCGCTGGACGGAATTGATGCTGCTGAGAAAGCAATAAAGCGAAGTCGATTTGCCGCAGCCGGTCGGGCCGGTGAGAAGAATGATCCCGTTCGGTTGCGTCAGGAGATGGCGAATGATCTTTTCCTGCCTCTCGCCCAAATCGAGGCGCTCGAAATTGAACTGCTGCTCGCCACGGCTGAGCAGACGCAGACTGATTGACTCGCCGTTGACAGTTGGAATTGTCGAGACGCGTACGTCGATCTCCTGATTCTTGGCGAGCAAATTCATTCGCCCATCCTGAGGCAACCGGCGCTCCGCGATGTCCATGTGCGACATCACCTTCAAGCGCGAGATGATGGCCGCTTGCAAGACGCGCAACTGCGGCGGCACAGCGACCTCGTGCAAAATTCCATCGATTCGATATCGAATTCGCAAATCGTTTTCCAGCGGCTCGACGTGAATGTCGGTCGCGCGCTCGAAAATCGCCTCGCGAATGATCTGGTTTACGAATTTCACCACGGACGCCTCGGGATCGTCGGCATTTAACTCGATGGCGGTCTCGCCATCCTGCAGCACGTCGAAGGAACCATTCTGGTCTTCAGGATCTCGTCGAAAGTTTCCGCCCCGACGCCGTAGAGCGTTTTCATCGCGCGCAAAAGCTGCGCGCGCGGCACCAGCACCCATTCGGCCGGCTTTTTCAAAAGCTGCGCTGCGAGCTGGCGACCAATGGAATTGAAAAGATCATAAGTCGCCAGCACGACCGAATTTTCCTTCACCTCGATGGGCAGAATGTGATGCTGAAAGACAAAACGACTCGGCAGGATCGATAACGTCTCGCGATCGATCTTTTTCGCGTCGATGGAGACGACCGGCACCCGGAAGAAATTCCCGATCGCGCCGAGAAAGCGGTTTTCGTCCACCTTGCCGGAATCGAGCACCTGGCCCACCCACGAACCGCCGTTCAGGTTTGTGGCCAACTGCGCCGCTTCTTCGTTCGAAGACACGCCGCTTTCCAGCAGCAGATTAATCAGCGATTGGCTGGGAGCTGAGTTCATTCAGAAAAACTCAGGGCATGTGTAATGCGCGCCGCACCGAATCGGTGAGCGTGCCGGTGACGTGCATGGAGTAGTTCTTTTGCAGCCGCGCGATGGCGTCCGCCACCTCTGGAGTAAACACGCCGTCAACAGGGCCGCAATAGTAACCCAGCCGGCGCAGCGCCGTTTGCATCGAGCCGACATAAGCCGGATCCAAAATGAGTTGTTCCGCAAGCCTTGAAGTAGTAAATCCAACGCCAGTGATATCTCGGCGCGAAATCTGTGGCATTCACATGGGGTCCCTGATGGACAAGCCCATATTCGTCTCGTTGAGCCAATGGATCGGTCGGACGAAAAAATTCGTGAGACAAAACGTCGTACTCGTCGGCGTGTGCGATGGTTGCGCCGAAGAGCCAAGAATTAGTGCGAGAGCCATTCGTTTCATAAAAATAAGAACCGAGTTAATTGATATCTTTCGCGGCGGGAATATCGGGCGGCGGCAAGTTTATCTGTTTGCCAGTTTCTACCTTCTGGCAATCCTGACACTCGCCCTGATCGAGTTCGGGACCGAAATGCGTAGTGTCCTCCCATTTCTGGCGCAATCGATAAGAATCCAGCTTGGTGAGGGTCACTTGCGGACACATAAGAATGATTAGCTCCTGGCGCTCCTTGCTACTTGATGTGCCACGGAACGCTGCACCTATGAGGGGAATGCGCGAGAGATAAGGAATGCCTTGGTACTGTTTGCTCTTCTGCTCTTGAATCAAACCGCCCAAGGATAATAGTTGATCCGTTCGGAGCAGAAACGTTGGTACGGATGTACTTTGTGTCGATTGTCGGAACCGAATTGCCACTGATGACTTGGTTTCCGTTCGGCACAAGACTGTCGAGCTTCTGCAAAATATCGAGCGACACTTCCTTCTCGGAATTAATCAGCGGCACGACCTCTAGCTGAAGCACGACATTCTTGTACTCGATGCTCGCCTGCACAGCAGCCGTTCCGTTGATCCCGATAGTTCCAACATTACTGAGAGTGTTGACCGGAACTGGAACCTCCTGGCCGGAAGCGATGATGGCCTTTTTGTTGTTGCTCGTGAAAACCGTCGGTCGCGACATGACTTTGAACTTACCGGTGCCTTCAAGCACATGCACAATTGCCGCGAGATAATTTCCAGCCGCGACGTAAACGTTTGTGCCATTGGCTACGTTCTGAATAATATTGCCAAAATTGATTAAGTTCGCGGGATCGATGATTGATCCGTTTCCAACGACCGGTGCGGGTGAAACGGAAGAAGCCGGCACCGGAATTCCCGGATTGTTGTTCCCAAATATGGTGTTGTTGCGGGAGATTCCCACCAGTTTGTTTTGGTACTTGGCGAACCAATCGACACCGAATTCTTCGTTGTTGCTAAGTGTCAACTGGCCAATGACCG
Organism: uncultured Verrucomicrobiae bacterium; assembly: GCA_963840305.1. Classification (GTDB taxonomy): domain Bacteria; phylum Verrucomicrobiota; class Verrucomicrobiia; order Chthoniobacterales; family UBA10450; genus Udaeobacter. The sequence continues at coordinate 114,361 of CAWIYE010000009.1, read as the reverse complement.
TGCTCAACGCCACCTGCGGCGCTTTGACGTCCATCTCGTCGAGGATCTTTTGCACTTTTACGACGACCTCGCGATTGCCGAGAACGATAATCGAGTTCGCACGCTGATCGGCGATAAGCTTTGCGTTTCCGATCGTGACTGCTTTAGGCGTAGTGTCCACTGGCTGCGTGGAAAGCTCTTCGGAAATGTTGAGTGTGCCGCCGCCAGCAGTGCCTTGGTCGCTGCCGCCCATCAAGGAACTTGTCCCGCCCGTGTAACTCGACCGGGACTGTTGTTGTTGTCGTCCCTGCGAAGGGGAAGCGCCTGGAAGCCCTCCGCCGCCGGCCGCGCCAGGGCCGCCGCCTTCCGTCCCCGGTTCGGTCAACGCCTGCACAAGCACTGGGAGAACGTCACCGGCGGAAACATATTTCAAATACCGTGTGACCGGTTTTGCAAACTCAACGTTCGCATCAAATTCGTGGATCAATTGACGGATGAACGGCATGTTGATCGGCCGCGTTACAACATGAATGCGGTTGGTGCGCACGTCGGGAGTCAGCTTAATTTTACCCACGATTATTGCTTCTTCGGACAACAAACTCGCCGCCACCCTCGACTGGCATCGGCTGCGGCGGTGCCCCGGGCATCTTCACCTGGCGAACACCCGGCTGACCCGGTGTCGTCTCAGTGCTCTTTTCGAAAATGTCCTTGAGCATATCGACGACTTTGCTGGCATCGGCACGCTCGAGCTTGATGAACTCGCTCACCACTTCCGCTGGCGCCACGTCCACTTGGTCAATCACGCCAGCCAGCTGCCGAATGATGTCGGCGTTCTGCGTCACCAGGAGGCTGGACGATTTCGGCAGGGCCAGAATGTTGATCGTGCCTGAGCTCCCTTGGAAATACGCCATCAACACCTGTTGAAGCTCCTGCGGATCGGCGTACTGCAGCTTGAACAAAAAGCTGACCACGGGATTGCCCGCCGGAATGTCCGCTAGGTCGGAAATAATCGGTACCGGGGCCTTCCGAGGATTCTGGCCGGCTCCTACGATGTCCAATAGGTCACGGCCAGCGGGAACAAGCGAAATCCCGTTGAGCGCCATGCTCATCTCGATGATCTTGATTGCCTCCTCGCGCGACACGTCTTTAGCGATGAAAATGTTCACCTTGCCCTGCACAAAATTGTCCATCACCAATTTCTTGCCGGTGAGTTGTTCGTACAGATGCAAGACATCGACTACATCGCTGTTTGGAAACTGGAGCCGAACCGTCGCCGGCGTGCCCGGAGGAACGGGCACATCTGCCGGTGGAGGATTCGCTGTCTTAACAGCTGGCGGCTGCTGGGGACGCTGCGGTTCGCCCTGACCTAAAACTGGGCTCACGCCGGCAAGCGCGAGCATCGTGGCACCCGCAACGCCTGAGCGTAGTGATGCGAGCAGGGCGATACAGAAAAGCCGGTGCACAGTCTTATCTGGGTGGATGGGCGACCGTAATAGATTTGTGAGACCCGTCAACGTATTTCCCTCGGTTGAGACATCCTTTAATGCTCGCGCTGGATGCGGCAGGGCTGGTAGCTTACCGAGGATTACCGATGCTGCAAGCGATTCGCCATTTAAGTCCCGCGCGCAGGCGCGCTCTCACAGTCTTTTTTTGTATCCTGATGGCGGGGATCGTCTCCGCCGCGCCGACACAGACCCAAAACGCAACTGCCCAGATCCGGTCCGTCCTCCACGCGCAGCAGGATGCATGGAACCGAGGCGATATCGACGGATTCATGAATGGCTACGCCCGATCAGCATCGACCGTCTTCGTTTCGGATGACACAATTAGACGCGGCTGGGAAACCGTGCGCGCGCGTTACAAGGAAAAATATTCCGATCGCGCGAAGATGGGCGCCCTCACCTTTTCTGAGCCCGAGATTACGCTGCTTTCAACTAATGCGGCTGTGGTACTCGGTCGCTGGAGCTTGAAGCGCGCAAATGACCAGCCGCATGGGCGTTTCACACTGATCTTTAAACGCCTGCCAGAAGGCTGGCGTATTGTGCACGATCATACTTCGTCGGCTCCGCCATCGAAGTAATTCGTAAAAAAGTTACAACGCTCTGCGGTTATTTCGGTGCCAGCGCCATTGCGTTAGCCACCAAAACCATCGGCCACGCGGCAATGAGCACAATTACCCAGAAGGCAACCAGTTCAGATACGTAATTCGGCTGCGTCCTGTAGGCGTATCGATCACTGAAAAAACGAGAAACGCGAATGCGTATTGAGTTTGTGGTTTCCATGTTCATGTCAGCGTAGACAACGGTTTGAACACTCGCGTTGCACCGGAAAAGTAACGCTTGTGTCACTTCCGGCAGCGGCACTTTGCGGAGTAACTCGCCATACCAATACAACGTCGCGCCCCGGGGAAGGCCCGGGCGAGGTCGTCTGCAAGCCGATGAATTTTCGATTTATCAGTGACCGGAATCTGGACCTGATGAGCGGAGAAATATTCTGAGTGGGTCAATAGTACGCCCCGCCGTAGTAGGCGTACCACGGATAGTAAGGATAATAATCCGGCCCGTAATAAGTGTTGTAGCGGGACTCGGGCGTATGATTCGTGTCCACGTAATACACGTCGGCGCATCCGCTGAGTAAAATGGCGAAGACGCACGCGCCCAGCAGCGAGCGGATCGTTGCCACCGAAGCACGGGATTTTTTGGTCATTGCTGTCACAAGCATTTTTCGGGGCGCTCATTTGAGCGCAACGGCTCAGGCAAATGCAAGCAAAAAACGCATCGGCGCGTCCGGCATGTGCCGGATGGCGCCGATGCGTCGACCAAGCGCGCGTCACAAATCAATACCCGTAGGTAGTGTAATAGCGAGTGCCGGTATAGGTCGGCCCGTAGTAATAAGAATACGGGTAACCGTAATAATAGTCGGACGAGTACGACGGCGTATAATACGTGGTTGGATAGTAGTATCCGCTGTCATACGCAGTCATGTAAGGCCCCTCTGCACATCCGCCCAGAAAAGTTGCGACGACGCCTGCGCAAAGGATCGACAGTAGCAATGCTCGACTGTGACGCTTGGATTTCATTGTCGTTTTCATCAGATATTCCCCTTTCTTGAATTCTGAATTTCCCTTTTCCTGTCGTGGAGCCACGCATGCGGCTCCGGCTCGCCTGTTGGTTCGTCAGGCGCAACGACAGTCTTTGTTAACTGAACCTTTACTGTACAATTCGCGTCGCACCACGTGATCGGCTGTGTAAAGGGGTCATTAAAGAATTGTGGCTTTCTTCTCCAGCGAAAATGAGACGCGCTGGTCTCCGCAAATTATGTGCATTCGGCGCACCCTGTCTGCGCCGATGCGTTAACCAAGCGCGCAATCGTCGTGCCTCCCCAGTGCAGGGCACTGACTCCCCCTGTGCTGCGAAAACGCAATCGCGTTGCGCGGCTTAGCAAGCGTCACTCGGCGGGAACACCAACCGTCGCATAACCTGGAGCGGCGGGCGTCGCATAAGCGCCGTAGTAGTACGGCTCGTAAACGTGCTGGCCATCGACGATACGGTAACGCGGGCCATTAGGCGCATCCGCGAACGGGTAGGCTTGGTAATAGCCATCGTAGTCGCGCCAGTAATTGCCGGTCGGATTCCAATAGCCAACGTCATACGCGGTCACGGGAGGCGCTTCTGCGCAACCGCTGATAAAGCTGGCCACGACGCCCCCGCAAAGCAATGACAGCAACATCCTTCGCCCGCAACGTTTGCTTTCGCTTCTGGTTGTTCTTTTCATCAGCTAATATAACACCCTTTCAGCGAATCGGTTTCAGTGAATCTTGAGTTTCCCGTTTTAGTTTCTTGACGCGCGGCGTGGGACGTTCATTTTGCACCGCGCGATGAGGAGAGCTGTTTTTGCTGTTTTTTTGATAATTCTTTCGCCGCTGTTCGGGCAACAGGCGCCGAATTTCGATGTGATCATCAAGGGCGGCACGGTTTACGACGGAACGGGCGCTGAACCGCGACATGTCGATGTTGCGATTCGCGGCGACCGGATCGCGGGGGTCGGCGATTTTAAAAACGCAAAGGCGAAAGCAATCATCAATGCGAAGGGGCTCGCTGTGGCGCCCGGGTTTATCAACATGCTTTCCTGGTCAACGGAGTCGCTGATTCAGGACGGCAAGTCGCAAAGCGAGATCCGACAGGGTGTCACCACCGAGATCATGGGCGAAGGCGAATCGATGGGCCCGGTGAACGATCGCGTGCGGGAGCACATGTTGCGCGAGCAGAGCGACATCAAATACGACATCAAATGGAAAACGCTGGCGGAATACCTGAAATATCTCGAAAGCCGCGGCATCTCCTGCAACGTCGCGTCGTTCATCGGCGCGACCACGATCCGTGAGAACGTGATCGGTTTCGAAGATAAACAGCCGACGCCGGAACAACTCGATCAAATGCGTGAGTTGGTTCGCAAAGAGATGGAGGCGGGCGCACTGGGGATTGGCACGTCGCTGATTTATCCGCCTGCATTTTATGCGAAGACGGAAGAGTTAATCGAATTGTGCAAAGTCGCCGCCAAATACCAGGGCAAATACATCTCGCACATGCGCAGCGAAGGGAATCGATTGCTTGAAGCGGTGGACGAACTGATTCGAATCAGCCGGGAAGCAGGAATTCCGGCGGAAGTTTATCACATCAAAGCGGCGGGCCAGCCGAATTGGGGCAAGATCGATGATCTTCTTTCGCGAATTGAAGCGGCGCAGAAGGAAGGACTGAAAATTACGGCAGACATGTACACTTATACCGCCGGCGGGACCGGGCTCGACGCGTGTCTCCCGCCCTGGACTGAGGACGGCGGATACCCGGCGTTATTCAAGCGACTACGTGATCCCGCCACGCGCGAGAAAATCAAAGCGCAAGTGCAAACGCCAAGTGACGAGTGGGAAAACATGTATCTCGCTGCGGGCGGTCCGGAGCACATTGTGCTGGTCGGATTCAAATCGGAAAACTTGAAACCGCTTACTGGCAAAACGCTCGCCGAAGTCGCGAAGATGCGCGGCAAAGATCCAATCGACACAGCGATGGATTTGATCGCCGAGGACGAATCGCGCATCGGGACGATTTATTTCATGATCTCGGAAGAGAACATCAAGAAAGAACTCGCCAAACCGTGGATTTCGTTCGGCTCCGATGAGGCGTCACAAGCGCCAGAAGGCGTCTTCTTGAAATCGAATCCGCATCCGCGCGCCTACGGAAATTTTGCGCGCGTGCTTGGCAAATACGTGCGCGACGAAAAAGTTCTGCCCATGAGCGACGCGATCCATCGCCTAAGCGGCTTGCCTGCTACCAATCTCGGCCTGGATCATCGCGGATTTCTCAAGGAGGGAATGTTTGCCGACGTGGTTGTGTTCGATCCGGCAACGATTGCCGATCGCGCGACGTATGAGAAACCGCATCAATACGCGGTCGGCGTGAAACACGTATTCGTGAACGGCGTACAGGTTCTCAAGGACGGCGAACACACCGGCGCGAAACCCGGCCGCGCCTTGTGGGGACCGGGAAAAACGAAGTAAGAAAAACAGATTCCACGCGATAAGATCGACACCTGTAGCCGCTTCCCTGTGGGAAGCGCAATGCGGATGGAGTTTTCAAATCCACGTCGCCCGCAGGGCGACGGCTACAGCTGGCACTGATGATCGCGCTTCAGTTGAAAACGAAGCGCACGAGGTAGAAGTTTAATTTTCCGTCATGGACCCAATCAGGAACATTAAGTTGCGTTGGCTGCACGGTGCCTTGCAGGACGTCACCTATGAACTGTCGCGCTCGCAATTTTCCAGGTTTGCGCCGCACGCCTGGGAGCCGGCAATCAACGCGTATCGCTGCGAAACATGCATTCGCATTTGCGTCGATCTGGCAGGCGTTGAGCGCTCGCTGATCGATCTCACCGTTGAACCGCGACGCGTGGTGATTCGCGGCACGCGCGAGCTGCCAGAGCCGACTCACGAAGAGGGAAACGCCGTGCAACTACTGGCAATGGAGATCGATTATGGACCGTTCATACGGGAAGTGCCGTTGCCAGCCGAAGTGGAAATCGACCAGGCCCACGCAGAGCAGCGAAACGGATTGCTCTGGATTTCGCTGCCGTTGAAAGAATCATGAGCACGGAAGAAATCAGCGCGTTACAGCCAGGCCCCGAACTCAAACCGGGACCGCAGAGCACGATCGCAGCGCCTACGGACCAAAGCCAAACGCCGCGTATCCCTGAGGAATTATCGATCTTGCCGGTGCGCGGGTTCGTCGTTTTTCCGGGCACAGTTGTTCCGCTCAACATCCAGCGCGCGGCGTCGCTGAAACTGCTCGATGACACGTTGCCGCGCACAAAGGTGATCGGGTTGCTCGCGCAGCGCGATGAAACGAAGGAAGACCCGGCACCACAAGACCTCTATTCAATCGGCACAGCCGCGCTCGTGCTCAAGCTCATACGACAGGCGGATGACCATGTGATGGTTATCGCGCAAGGACTGCGCCGTTTTTCTCTCCGCAAAATTGTCGCGACTTCGCCGTTTCTGCGCGCCGAAGTCGATTTGCCCGAGTCCGATCCAGCCGCCAGAAACCAAGGAATGGGAAGCAACCTTCCGGAACCTGCGCGATTCGGCTGCGAGATTGTTTGAGCTGACGCCGGACGCACCTGAGCAAGCGCGTTTGATGGTCTTCAATATCGACAACGCGGAGCAGCTCACCGATTTTCTGGCGCCGAACCTGAACGTCGATGTCGCGCAGAAACAGGCGATTCTCGAGGAGCTCGATGTCGAAAAGCGTGTTCGCGCTGTGCAAAAGCAAATCTCGGCGCAGTTGGAGATCGCGGAGATTCAACAGCGACTGCAAAAAGATGTGGCCTCGCAATTTTCCGATGCGCAGCGGCGCGCGTATCTGCGTTCGCAGATCAAGGCGATCCAGCGCGAACTAGGCGAGGCCGAGGGCGGCAGCGAAGAACAAGCGCAGCAATTGCGCAAGCGACTCGAAGAAGCCAAGCCGCCGGAGGCGGTGATGAAACAGGCCGAGCGCGAACTGAAGCGGCTCGATTTCATTCCGTCGGCCAGCCCGGAGTTCTCCGTCATCGTCAGTTACATCGAGATCATCGCCGATTTGCCCTGGAATAAATTGAGCAAGGACAACCTCGATCTCGATCAGGCGCAGCAAATCCTCGATCGCGATCACTACGATCTGGAAAAAGTTAAGAAGCGGCTGATCGAATATCTGGCCGTGCGCAAACTCAATCCGCAAGGGCACGGCGCGATCCTCTGTTTTCTCGGACCGCCCGGCGTCGGCAAGACCAGTCTTGGCCAATCGATTGCCGACGCGCTCGGCCGCAAATTTGTCGCGGATCAGCCTCGGCGGAATGCGCGACGAAGCGGAGATCCGCGGTCATCGTCGCACCTACATCGGGTCGATGCCGGGCCGCATCATTCAGGAACTGCGCCGCGCGGGTACGCGCAATCCGGTTTTCATGCTCGACGAGATCGACAAGATCGGCGCGGATTTTCGCGGCGACCCGGCCAGCGCGTTGCTCGAAGTGCTCGACCCGCGGCAAAACAACGCGTTTGTCGATCGCTACCTCGACGTGCCGTTTGATCTGTCCGACGTGATTTTCATCGGCACGGCGAATTACATCGACGGCGTGCCCGAACCGTTGCGCGACCGGATCGAAGTGATCTCAATCCCCGGTTACACCGAGCGCGAGAAACTCGAGATCGCCAAACGATATCTGGTGAAGCGGCAATTGGAGGAAAACGGACTCAAGCCCGAGCAAATCGAATGGCAGGAGGACGCGCTCCGCCGAATCATTAACGATTACACGCACGAAGCCGGCGTGCGCGAACTCGAGCGCCAGATCGCGTCTGTCTGTCGTAGCATTGCGTCGCAGGTCGCGCGCGGAAAAATCGAGCACGTAACGGTTACGCCGGAACTCGTGGCGGAAATGCTGGGCCCTGCGAAGTATGTTCGCGAAACAAGACTCAAGACCAGCAAACCCGGTGTCGTCACCGGTCTGGCTTACACGCCTGCAGGGCGGCGAAGTATTGCACATCGAAGCGACACGTTATCCCGGCAAAGGAAATGTCACGCTCACCGGACACATCGGCGAAGTGATGAAAGAATCGGTCCAGGCCGCGCTCAGTCTCCTTCGCAGCCGCGACGGTCAACTGGGCGTGAACTCAGAAGATTTTCGCAAGATGGATATCCACGTGCACGTGCCAGCCGGCGCAGTGCCGAAAGACGGACCATCGGCAGGCATCGCCATGTTCACCGCGCTCGCGTCGCTCTTCAGCAACAGACCGGTTCGCCCCGATGTGGCCATGACCGGCGAAATCACTTTGCGCGGGCTGGTTCTGCCGATCGGCGGTCTGAAGGAAAAAAGCCTGGCAGCGATGCGCGCCGGGATTACCACGGTCATCATCCCCAAGCTCAACGAAAAAGATCTGGTCGATGTTCCCGAGGAAGCGAAACAAAAACTCAAATTCGTCCCGGTCGAAAACGTCGATGAAGTCCTGGCCGTTGCGCTGGAGAAAAACGGCGCGACGTCCGCTTCAGAACGCAAATAGGTTGGCTCCAGCGATTGGCTAGGTATCGGCTGATCCACGCCATGACCACGCTCGAATAACGTGTTCGATCGTGGCCGCGAATAAGTAGTTATTGCGAGTTCTTGAAAGGTAACAGGGCCTGGAGCCTTGGACCGCTCCCGCGTCGCGTGCCACCTGGAGCGTGTCGAGGTATTGCTGGAACTTAACGGCCCGGCCGTCGCGGATTGTCCAGACGTGGGCGACCTGTGCTTTGCGTTCCTCAGCTTGCCCGCGAAACCTGAAGTAATAGTTGCCGAGAGCCACAACTCTTTCGCCGCCGTTGCACTCAAAGATCTCGTCCGCGTCAAAGACGAGTTTGTCGAAACCCGCCGTTAAGCGTTCAAAAACGCCTGGCGGTGCTCAAGAAATGCGTCGACAGACGTACGGCCCGAGCGGTCAAGGGCCGGAACGGAACGCCTCAATCTCGTCAGGGTGGAAGCCCAACGAAATGACGCTCTGCCAGGGCTCACTGACGTTGACATTGCCCTTGGTTAGGAGCCTCATGAGGCCGGCGCCCGAAGGGAAACGGTACGGCGCACTCGCACCGGCACCTAGGACGAGGGCGAGTGGATTTAGAAGATCACGGTTCGAGTGCCGCCTAACGAGAATTCGGCCCCAAAAATCTGCAATTAAAGGCAGATAAAATCTGTATAACGCGGTTGTTTCCGGGGGAACGGATCGCTGCAAGAGAGGCACCATGACGCAGGCAGTGATACGAGCCGCCCGTTTCCTCTGGCAAGCCGAAAAAGTTCTTGGAGCAAATGCGCAATATCGCTCGCGAATCACCCGCCTTCGCCCGGCAGCTGAGCGACTACCGGCGTGGCGGGCAGTTGGAGTGGCTCATACAAAGATGAGATAGACGAGCGTAAACGAAAGCTCGGCGAAAAGACCACACCGAAGTGAACTTACCGGCCTGACTAAATCTCCAAAGGCGCTCGCTAAGGCCCCAGAAGTAATGAAAGTGGAGAAACGCTCCGACCGCGATGTAGGAAACCGCAAGCCAGAAACCAGCCTTGCCGCTAACATCGAGATTCGCACCTCGCCTACCGTGATAGGTCGCATGGCCGCGGTCGATGCCAACGATGCCGAATTGTCAGCCCCGCTGCAACAATGACCGCCTGCCAACCACTGCTTACGCGACCACCACTGCCCCTCGGCCAAGTCCGCGTATCGTCTAAACGTGCGACGCTACTGAGTGTCCAATACTCGTATCGTCGTCCTTCACGGCGAACGGATAATGACTCGTAACGAGCAAACAATCATTTCACCCAGCTATCTCGTTAAAAGTAGCTGCGGTAAGCCACCCAGCACAGCGACAAAGCTGGCACCTGCTAAACCGAGAAACGCGTCGTAGTGCGTGTGACGCTGCATACTAGTGAGCCTCTGGAAATCGAGCACGCGCCGAGCTGCATCTTGCGTTCGTCATCGTCCCTTTCTTCGCCCATGTGCGAATTTGGCTTACCGAGCCGAATCGCGCCGATCACCGGCCGAAGGACATGATGGGCGCAATGAGCCAGACAATACCAAGGAACACGATAACGTTCTGCCCTTCACACCGGAAATCACGAGCGCGGCGATATAGCCGCATTGTGCAGCCACCGGTATTCGGCCACGAGACCGTTTAGCAGCGAGTTCGCCAGTGGATCGTCGGCCATGTGATCCATGTGATTTTGGCCAACGAACGGGGTGAGTAGGAAGAACGAACAGGCCGGTGACGAGTATGGCCCATACTGTCTTTGGCACTTTTGTGACGAAGCTAGATTTACGGCCGAGTGCATTGGGCAACGGTGGCGGCGAGGTCAGACGTGTTGCGTAAGCAGGACGAACCGCAGTCGCGACTAGCGGGCGCTGCGGTTGAAATCTGGCGTCCGCAATCGGGGCAGGCTACGAGCGGCATAGGCCTAACGAGAACAAGATGAGCTGTCGCTAGCGAGAGCGCGCGTGGCTGCGGATTGACTGTTTTAACTCATACAAAGCTGGATAGGACAGGCGGGTCAGCCGTCGGCTGCAGCGACTGGTTAGGTCTCGTTCGTTGCATTGCAGTATGTGCTACGAGAACGCTCGTCGACGCCTGACTGCGGTGAGCTGCGTAAAATACGCGGAGCGAACTGCAATCGCGACGACCTCGCCGCGATACCTCAGAGCCGCGTAAAAACGTGAAGTACCGGCGTCGCCAGTGCTCGACCCCGCGCGGCAGCGGTGACCACAGAGCAATGACTCATTCGAACGGCTGGATCGCGTGATCGCACAAGCCAGCCTCCAAACGCGGCGCCAATCTCCGCCATAGGGAGCTTAACCTAGGTAAAAATCGGAGCAGTCAGCGCAACCGCGACCGACTAAGCCGAGCATCGCCGCGAGCTGTGACCACAGCCAAGGGCGTTGTAGCGCGGCATGTAACGTACGTGCGCACTCGAGAAAATCACCGCCGCGTAGAGCCCCGGGACCCCGCCGAGACAACCACCGCCATCAAGAGCGCGGGTGACGGATCCCGCTCCAAACGATTCCACGCGATCGGAGTCGTCAGACGCCCTTTCGCGCGTGCCATAGACCCTAACGAGAATTAGACGAATATTCGTAATAAAAGGCGAACATTTTTTCGCCTACCAACGACTCGCGTAAAGTCTGCGAACGGCACGCGAAAGCTCGCGGTTCACTGCTTGTTCTGCCGCTGCCAGGATTGGAGAATGTAGCCACTCCCCGGGGTGGAACTGAAATTCGGTGGGACGCGGCTTGCCGGCCGGGGCGAAGCACACCTTGTAACCGTTCTCTTCCAGCGCGTAGATGCCGAGCATGACTTCTTTCTCGGTCGAGATGGCGTCCATCTCCTTTGGTGTTTTGTTTTCGTCGAGCTTGATCGTCCCCTCCTTGCTGGTGGCGTACTCCGCCGACCCGGGGAAGCGGAAGGTGTCACCCTTAAAGACGATCGTCGTCTGCTTCACCTTGTCCTCGGGCAAGGCCTTTCCGTCTTGCATCGCCATGACGAGATACCAAGTGCCCTGAAACCTGTCCAAGTCCGTCTTTGGCGCCGCCGGCGCCGGCGCCTGACGGTTGCACGCCGCCATCAACAGGCCGACGGCCGCGATCATCAGCAATCGCGCTTTCATGGGGACGTTCAAAGAGTGGACTCCTGTGTAGCCGAACGCAAGCTGGAATCGCAGAATTGACACACTTGGATCGGCGTCTCACAGAACGCCCTACAACAATCGCGCTCCGAGCTACTTCCATTCCCAGTAGTCGGAGTGCATGTTGCCCTCTGCGTCCACCGCGTATTCGAATAGTACCGCGACCTTGTTCAGCCGGGACCATTTTGGCGGCATGGTTTGCAAATAAATGGCACCGCGATAAGTCGCGCTCCCGTCTTTCTTCATCGTGCCGACACCATGACCTGTCCAGGTCGCCATTTTCCCGTCCTTGGTTATCATCACCCCTTGTCCTTCGCCGTAGTGTGTCCCGTCCGGACGGACAACGGTCCAATAGGTGCCCGTGTCCTTTAGGTCTGTGCCCAGCAACGATCCATTTGCCTGAAACGAGGTTTCCATTTTGGGAGCTCCACCCAGGTTCGGCAATACGCGCTGCATGGTAATCTTGCCCGATATTTCACCAATCTTTTCGCCTAGCATAAATGTCCTTTCGTTGAGATTTCATCTTTCCGAGCCGTTGAATTCGGCATCAGAAAGTCACCAAACTATTACATGAATGTCATTCTGAGCGAAGCGAAGAATCCAGCTACTTCGAGTAATTTGGTAGTCAAATAGCATGATAAATTTCAGTCGGTTTCGCGGGCAAACCACTATCCGTAAACGGTGGAAGTAGCTGGATGTTTCGCTCCGCTCAACATGACAGCGCCATTGATGAGATGGGCTCTGGCGGAAATATTAACTACCGCGTTTCGGTGTTCGCTCGTTGCTCGATCTGTTCGAGAGTGGGATCAGTATTGCTGATCCAATCGCGTGCTTGATTGATCAGGACCGGGTTCACCGGAACAGCGCGCGGAATCTCTTCGCCTCTCGCCACCAGTGCGCCCTGGTACTTCACTGGTTTGCCGCGCTTTATTGGAAACTTCCAGTGATGCCCGAATTTGTAGAGTGCGTAATACATGGTCTTGGCTTCGACTGCGCTGACGCCGCTGCAACGCATTGCGTTATAGAACATGCGATCACAATCCGACCATGGCCGGTTGTGCTTTTCGTACGCGACGTCGTGCAACACGGAAGCGTTCCGATATTTTCCTTCGAACGGTCCGCCCATGACCGACCAGAGATATCGCGGGATGGATGCGCCATCGGTAACTGAACCGGCAGGCGCATCCCAGATGGTGCCCTGCGGATCGGTGTAACTCAATTCACTCATGACGGTCATTGTCCGGCCATCTGGATTCCATTTCAGAATCGGATCACCGCTGTAGTAACCCCATTTCGCCGAGCGCGATTGCTCAGCGCCGGATGCGGCACCGGAGTTCGTGTGTGATGCGCAACCTGCCAAAAGGACGAGCAGATTAATGAGCGCGAATAATCGAATTCCCTTCCCCGTTCCCATATGAGAATGAAACGTTCAATCCTCAGCGCTCAACATTCAACCCTCACCTGCTGCTTCGCACTTGCCAAACCCCGAAAGCTTTCGGGGCTGACACAGACACCTACAATTTTCGTCGAGGCGGATGCTCGGTGGAACAAGAGTTTGCAATTTGTGGATTGACACTTTCAGCGAGGTGAGGCGACGCTCGAACGATCGAGTCGTTTGTGCGATGGCAGCCGAGTCCTTACCGAAGATCGAAGTTGATGGCGCACAAATTGATTATCGGCGAATTGGGAATGGCCGGCCGCTTCTGGTCCTGAATGGTTTCGCTGCAACGAGCGCCGATTGGGATCCTTTATTCGTTGATCGACTCGCATCTTCCAACGAGCTCATTCTCCTCGATCATCGCGGGATCGGGAACTCCACCGATGACGGAAAGCCATTCGACATCGCTCAGCTCGCTGACGATGCCGCGCATGTAATCGAGGCGCTCGGCTTCGAGCGTACCAGCGTATTGGGATGGTCGATGGGCGGATTCATCGCCCAGAACCTTGTTGTGCAGCACGCGGATCGCGTTGACAAGCTCGTCTTGTTATCGACGGACCCGGGAGGCACTGACGCAGATCTTGCCTCGAGTGCCGTGTGGTCACAACTGATCGACATGTCCGGCACGCCTCATGAGCAGGCGCGTCGCTTGTTGTCGTTGCTTTTTCCGAGCGATGTCGCCGAATCCTTCTACCGCGAATACGGCGACATCGTGGCGGCTGCGCGTGCGCGATTGTCTCCTGAGCTAATCAAACGTCAGGCCTCAGCGATGGGCGCTTGGCGTCGGAACGGCGTCGGGCGACGGGTTGCGAGAGATAAGTGCGCCAGTGCTAATCGCCACCGGCACTGAGGACGTCGTGATTCCTGCCTCTAACGGATTAAAACTCGTCAACGCCATTCCCGGCGCGTGGCTGGCTCAATTCCCTCGCGGCGGTCATGCTTTTATGGCGCAGTACCCACGTCAATTAGCCGATCTCATCAATGGCTTTCTCGCACTTAGGTGAACCGACGCTCAGCGCGTCCACGCTTTCCAGCGTTTGCGAATCGGCTTTGCGTAACGATCCACATCAATCTTTTTCAACCGCTTGACGCCGTCTTTCATTGCATCCGCCACCGCATCCGCCGATCTCTCATATTCTTTCCCTGGCCGATTTGAACAACGGCCAGAGGAAAGGCAGCGAAAGAACGCTCCAGTTCAGATTGCCGAACGGCGATTTCACTTCCATTTCTGTCGCGCGACTGCGGGACTCGCTCGCGGAGGCGTAGCGGATTGCCAGGCCAATAGCGATTCCGATCCCCAGCGCGCCGAGAATGGTCGGTACGGGATTTTCGCGCACGAAATATTCGGTGCGCTCCCGCGCGCGGCCGGCTTTTTCCTTTGTTCCATCCCACGTCTGGCTCATCGCCGTGGAAAATTTCTTCGTTGCTTGACGAAACTGCTCACGCCCACTTGAGCCAGGTTCTTCTTCGCGCGGCTGACGCTGCGGTTCGTCCCTCGTAAGATCGTTTTCGTTCGGATTAATCATACAAAGAGGAATCGTATGAGCCCGCGCGATTGCGTTTCTCCAAGAGAAATCCGAGGCGCGACTCTCCAAATCCTTCCCTAATTAATGACGAATGACGAATGTCTAATGACGAAGGAATGAACAAATCCGAATGAAGAAAAATCCATCGACCGCCGGTTTCGTCATTTGAGCATTCGGATTTCGTTCGTCATTCGTGCTTTCCCATTTTTTCAACGCTTGTCGATAGGCCTCGTAAATTTCCTCGCCCCAAAGAACGAAAATCACTTTGTCGATCTTGTCCTCGGATGCGAGGAATTCTCGAGTGGTTTTCAGCGCGATCTGCGCTGCTTCCGGAATCGGATAGCCGTAAGCGCCGCAACTGATCGCCGGAAACGCGATCGTCTTGATTCCGTTTTCCACCGCGAGTCGCAATGAATTC
The DNA here is from genome assembly GCA_963840305.1 of uncultured Verrucomicrobiae bacterium. Classification (GTDB taxonomy): domain Bacteria; phylum Verrucomicrobiota; class Verrucomicrobiia; order Chthoniobacterales; family UBA10450; genus Udaeobacter. Next base: position 99,279 of record CAWIYE010000009.1, on the reverse strand, counting down.
CGATAGCAATTTGCCAGCGTCTCGGGCTCGCCATGTTTCCCGCCGTGCCAGATCGGCCCGACGGTGTGAATGACGAACCGAGCTGGCAAACGATAGCCGCGAGTAATTTTCGCTTCGCCGGGCTCACAACCGCCGAGCGTTCGACATTCGGCGAGCAATTCAGGTCCGGCAGCGCGATGAATCGCGCCGTCCACTCCGCCTCCGCCGAGAAGCGTCGTGTTCGCGGCGTTCACAATGGCATCGACATCGAGCTTCGTGATGTCGCCGCGGACAATGTCGATTTTGCCAACAGGGGTCTTCATGAATCGGTTTCTTTACAATGACGGAAGCTCGAATGACGAATGACGAATGAAGCCCGAATGTTCGAATGACGAAAGCGGCTACGAGCGGGCCTTAGTCATTCGGATTTCGTCATTCCTTCGTCATTGGACATTCGTCATTCGTCATTTCCTCACGGAGCAAGTCGGTCAATGTGCCAGCTACCATCCGTCTGTCGCGTGTAACGAAAGCGATCGTGCAACCGGTTCGACGTCCTTGCCAGAATTCCATCGTATCCGGTTTAAGCCGATAACCGCCCCAGTGCGGCGGCAACGGAACAGGCTTGTCGCGGAAGCGCTCCGTCATTTCTGCCATGCGCGCGTCGAGCACGCGACGAGCGTCGAGCACCTCGCTTTGACGCGATGCCCAGGCGCTCAGTTGGCTGCCCACCGGTCGCGAATGAAAATAAGTCAGCGATTCTTTGCGTGAGGTTTTTTTCACTTTTCCGCTGATGCGAATCTGCCGGTCCAGTTCGATCCAGTAAAACGCCAGCGCCGCGTACGGATTGGCTTCGAGCTGCTTTCCTTTTTCGCTCTCGTAATTGGTAAAAAAGACGAACCCGTCCTGGTCGAATCCTTTTAGCAACACAATCCGCACTGACGGTCTGGCAGTCGCGACCAGCCGTTGCGAGGCTCATCGCGTTAACATCGCGAATGCCGGCTTCGATTGCGGCAGTGAACCAATTTGCAAATTGCTTGATCGGATCGGGATCGAGATCGCTCCGGCGCAGACCTTTGCCGGCGTGCTCGTAATGCGAGGCCGCTGGGTCTCGTGGCGTCTCCATCAGGCGATTCCGAAATTAGGTCGCGCGCGGCGACTGCTCCTGGCACTGCCGTTGCACGCAGCTTCTCGATTACTTTCGGAACGATTTCAATGGCGCGATCGATTTCCGCTTCGGTGTTAAATCGGCCAAATGAAAAACGCAGACTGCGCCGGGCGCCGTCGCCATTGGGATTCATCGCGCGCAACACATGCGAAGCCTCCTGCGAACCCGTTCGGCAGGCCGATCCAGCCGAGCAACAAATACGATGTCGATCCAGCAGCAGCAGCGCTGCGGACGATTCGATTCCTTCGAACGAAAAACTCGATGTGTTTGGGATCCGCAGCGCGCCACCGCCATTCACGGATGCGCCGCTGACGGATTCGAGAATCGCTTTTTCGAAGCGATCGCGCATCGAGCGAACGTTTCCTTTCCCCTCTGTCAGATATTTGAGCGGCCAGTTCAGCGGCTTTTCCAAGGCCGACGATTCCTGCGACGTTTTCCGTTCCGCCGCGGCGCCCATTTTCCTGGCCGCCGCCTGCGATCAACGAACTGAAAGCGCGTTCGCCCGTTGACATAAAGCGCGCCTACGCCTTTTGGCCCATGAAATTTGTGCGCGGAAAGGGACAAGAAAATTGATCGCCGTTTCGCGCAAGCGAATCGGGATTTTCCCGACCGCCTGCACAGCATCAGTATGAAACAGCACGCCTTTCCGGCGACAAATCTCAGCGATTTTCTGAACGGGAAAAAGCACACCAGTTTCGTTGTTCGCCCACATCATCGAAACCAGCGCGGTCTCGGGGCGAATCGCGGCCTCCAATTCAGCGAGATCGACATTGCCATGTCGATCCACGCCGAGAAACGTCACGCGGCAGCCGTGTTTTTCGAGGTCCTGGCATGGGCGCAAAACAGCGCTGTGTTCCACGGCGCTTGTCACCACATGTTTCCCGTGCGGCTCAAACTGCAGCGCGGAATGAATGACCGCATTGTTGGATTCCGTTCCGCCGCTGGTAAAAACAATTTCCGACGGCGCACAGCCGAGTAACGCTGCCAGCCGTTCACGCGCCAGATCGACAGCTTTTCGCGCTCTGGCTGCGAACGCGTAGCCGCTGGAAGGATTGCCGTAATACTTCCGCAAAAACGGCAGCATTTCCTCGACGACCGCGGGATCGAGCGGCGTGGTCGCGTTGTTATCGAGGTAAATGATTTCGTGTTCGGCCATCTCTCGAATCTAAAGTTTGAGACGCGCTTGTGCCAAGGTTCTTTACAGAAGGCAACGAAGAAAACAAAGGCCGCACCCAAGTCAGCTGCTTGGTTGTCTTGGTTGTCTTGGTTTCCTTCTGTTTGATTTCTCGATTTAATCTGCTCGCGCATGACGTCCATCTGGGACCTGGCCAATCCGCAACTGCGCGACATCACGGTTTACGAGCCGGGAAAACCAATTGAAGAGACAGCACGCGAGCTCGGCATCGAACCGGACGCAATCATCAAGCTGGCCTCGAACGAGAATCCGCTGGGGCCTTCTCCCAAAGCGATCGAGGCGATGCGCGCAGCGCTCAGCAATGCGCATCTGTATCCGGACGGCAGCGGCTTTTACTTACGCAAAGCGGTCGCAGCCAAGCTCGGTCTCGCGCCGGAAAACGTGATTCTCGGCAATGGCTCAAATGAGGTGATCGAATTCCTCGGTCACGCGTTTCTGAATCCGGGCGATGACGTAATTACTTTTCAGTATGCGTTTATCATCTATAAACTGCTCGCGACCTCTTTCGCTGCGCGCACCATCGAATTGCCGACTCCGAATTTTCAACAGGACCTCGGCGCGACGTTGGATGCAATCACGCCGAAAACGCGCCTGATTTTCATTCCTAATCCAAACAATCCCACCGGCACCTTGATTTCGCAGCGCGCCATCGACAGCTTCATGTCGCGCGTTCCAAAGAACATCGTTGTCGTTTTCGACGAAGCGTATTTTGAATTCCTCGACGATCCGCCCGACACGCTGCAGTACGTTCGCGAAGGACGAAACGTGGTGGTGCTGCGCACGTTTTCGAAAATTCATGGACTCGCTGGTCTGCGGATCGGTTATGGCGTCGCGACCGCCGATTTGATCGAGGTCCTTCACAAGACGAGGCAGCCATTCAATGTGAACAGCATCGCGCAAGCGGGCGCGCTCGCGGCGCTCGAGGACGACGCGCACCTGCGCGAGACGAAGCGCGTGATCGACGAAGGTCGCGCTTATTTGCAGGAACAATTTTCCGAAATGCAGATCCCTTTCGTGCCAGCGGTCGCGAATTTTGTGATGGTAAACGTGGGCGATGGCTGTGCGGTCTTCGAGAAACTGCTGCGACGAAAAATCATCGTGCGCCCCCTCAAAGGCTATGGCTTACCCGAATGGGTCCGCATCACCGTCGGCACGATGGAGGAGAATAAGAAAGTTAGTCGCGGCGCTGAAGGAAGTGATGCGCGCGCAATAGCGCACGCGAGAAAATCTCGACTCGAAAGGCCGCGGAGCCCCGAATTTGGCAACCGGAGCGGTTGCCCTACAGTTTCGGTTCGAGAATCATGACCGTTTCCGACACCATCGCCGCCATCTCGACGCCGCCCGGTGAAGGCGCCATCGCGCTGGTCCGCGTTTCCGGTGCGAATGCAGTCCAAATCGCGGACAAGATTTTTCGCGGCAAAGAAGAGCCGTCGCGATTTGTGTCACACGTTCAACATCTGGGCGAAATTTTCAGCGCAGAAAATCAATTGATCGATCAAGCGGTGATCTCGGTCCATCGCGCACCCGCGAGTTACACGGGCGAAGATTTGGTGGAGATCAGTTGCCACGGTGGCACGCTCGTTTCCGCGAAAGTTCTTGAAGCTTGTTTGCGCGCAGGCGCGCGGGCAGCGCGGCCCGGTGAATTCACTGAGCGCGCGTTTCTCAACGGCAAAATGGATCTCACCCAAGCCGAGGCCGTGATCGATCTGATTCGCGCCCGCACCGATCTGGCGTTGCGTTCGGCCACTGAACAACTCGAAGGCAGACTCGGCGAACAAATCAGGAAGATCCGTGATGAATTGATCGCGCTGCTGGCGCACATCAACGCGTCAATCGATTTTCCCGAGGAAGGCATAGCGCCCGATGAAGGCGAAACGCTGTGCGCCCGGCTCGATGCCGTTCGCGAAGAGATTGCCGCGTTGCTCGCGACCGCCGATCAGGGCCGCGTTTTGCGCGAGGGCGTGCGCGTGGTGATTTACGGAGCGACCAATGCGGGCAAATCGAGTTTGCTCAATCGGCTGCTTGGCTACGATCGAGTGATCGTCAGCGACACCCACGGCACGACGCGGGATACGATCGAAGAAACAGTCAACCTGGACGGTGTGCCCATCCGGTTGCTCGACACTGCCGGCCTGCGCGCGTCGGAAAGCGAACTGGAGAGCGAAGGAATCGCGCGCACCGAAAAATCGCTGCAACTGGCAGACCTGCGTCTTCACATCGCCGATCGCAACGCGCCCAAGCCGGCGCATTTCAACTCGCGAAAGCTTTCGGAGTTCAACGGCCGGCCCGACGATGCGGAACGAAATTGTGGTTTTAAACAAAAGCGATTTGCCCGAGGACAACGACTGGAAAAATTTCCCGGCACTGCGGATTTCCTGCGTAACCGGAGAAGGTCTGCCGCAGCTGCAAAAGGAAATCCTGTCGCGAATCAGGCAGCAAAATCTCAGGCCGGAAAGCGCGGTGGCGATCAACACGCGTCATCGCGATTGCCTGCGCCGCGCCGTTGGAATCATGTGATCGGGCGCGGTCAGCACTGGGCCAGGGCGATATCGTCAGCTGAATACCTTGCGGTTGATCTGGATCAGGCGATTGCGCGCAGTTGGGGAAGTAATTGGCGTCGTCGATGTGGAACAGATTCTCGACTCGGTGTTCAGCCAATTTTGCATCGGCAAATGAATGCACGTTGAAGCGTTAAAGCGTTGACCGTTGAAGCAAAATGAACGGTTACGAGCGATTCGTTAGGCCGTGCCAGTGGCATCGGCATCCTGCCGATCAAAACATTGCCTGGAAGCCAATGCCACGAGCGAGCACGAATTGAGCATGAGCACGGCGAGTGGAATGAAAAATGGCTACGAACGACTCGTCCGGCCGCTGTTGTTTTCGCTCGACGCCTGAAACAGCGCACCATTTCACAATCGCGCTGCTGAGGCATGCATCGAATTTTGATCTCGCGCTGCGCGTGCTCCGATTTTTTCAGCCGCCATCAAAATCAAAGACGCTCTTCGGTCTTAGCTTTCCAAATCCAATCGGACTTGCGGCTGGATTGGATAAAAACGGCGTTGCCATTCCTGCATGGGCAGCGCTCGGTTTCGGCTTCATCGAGATCGGGACCGTGACTGCGAAAGCGCAGCCGGGAAATCCCAAGCCGCGCATCTTTCGATTGCCCGAGCAACAAGCGTTGATCAATCGCCTTGGCTTTAACAACGACGGTGCGGACGCGATCGCGGAGCGATTGCGCCGACTACGCAGCAGCGGTCGATGGCCGTCGGTTCCAGTCGGGATCAACATTGGCAAATCCCGGGCAACGCCGCTCGAACAGGCGACAGACGATTATCTCTACTCGTTTCGATTGCTTCGGGATTTTGCCGATTACATCGCGCTGAATGTCAGCTCACCCAACACGCCCGGCTTGCGTGAGCTACAGGAACCTCGAAAGCTTTCAGAGTTGTTACAGGCGATTGGCCGCGAGCCGAGCGAAGCGTCCAAACCGATCTTGGTGAAAATTTCGCCCGACCTCTCATCGACTGAGCTGGAAGCGATTCTGGCAGTGTGCGAGGAAAACGCAGTGGCCGGCGTCATTGCGACGAACACAACAGCTCGATCATTCATCAATTCCGCCTGCGCTGGATGAAGAAGGTGGCTTGAGCGGAGCGCCGCTGCGGGAGAAATCGACAGCGCTGGTGCGCGAGATTAGTTGGGAAATCTGCAATTCCGGTGATCGCTTCGGGTGGAATTTTCGACGCAAAATCGGCGCAGGAGAAATTCCGGGCCGGCGCACAACTGATTCAGCTTTACACCGGATTCGTTTATCGCGGGCCGCGACTGCTTCGTGAAATCATGGCAGCTGAAATGTGACGCAGACAATCCTGTCTGCGATGCAGTCTCGTAGTCGTCGCGGTCCCTCAGCGGACATTTGGCGGCGAAATCCCTGCAAGCTCTGCCGGCGCACTTTACAGCATCTACGGACTGGCCGACGGGCGATTCGTCGGGAGAATTCGTGCGGAAGCGACCATGGCGCCAGCGTCGATGTCGCTCTTCGATTTGCTGCAATTTTTGGCGCTGTTCGTCTGTGAGATTGGCAGCCATATGCCGGTGCGCCTCTGCAATCGTCTCATGAACATGACGGGCAGTCTCCTGCCGAATCTCTCGGAGTTGTAGAGCTGTCTTGTCGATAATCGGCGAAATTTTGGCGACTTGTTCCGGCGTCAGATTGAGCTCAGCACGGAGCCTTTCCTTCATTCGCGCGCCGATCTGCTCGGGATGATGAAATCCAAAGAAAGAGATGCCGGGCGTACAACCCACCGAGGAACGCGCCACTAATTCCTCCGGCGACAAACACGAGGATGAATCCCGCGATCAGTTTCCATTTCAATGCCTGGTTCACTGCGAGAATTCATCCTGAATGGCCGTGTCCGCGATGGCAAATTCATTCGTAAAAGATTCACCGATTTCGCGGCTTTGATTTGCTTCACGAACGACTGCGATTGTCGAAATGACGATCACAGCCGCCGACACCAATGCCACGCGCCGAACGAGCGACACACACCATTCGCCGTCGGTCTAGCCGCGCGCCAGAGCGCAATCACACGCGTATCGAAGCCGAACGGCATTGCAGGCTCGGCTCCTTCGCGCACCTGTGCGGCAGATCGCAGCAATCGATCCAGGATGGCGATCTCCAGATCGCCCCGCGGTTTGGAAACCGCCGCTCCTTGCTGTTTAATTTTGTGATCCTTCATGGTTTTTCTTCGATTCTGGCTAATTGATCTTTCATTTTTTGTCGCGCTCGAAATGCCCGCACCTTAATGAGCGCAGTGCTCCAGCCGGTGATCTTTCGGATTTCCTTGACCGAACGTCCCTGCAAATATAGCAAATCAATCGCGAGCCGCTCGACCGGTTTCAGCGCGGCCAGCAAGATGTTCGACCAGTTGGCGTGACGCGAAACGCTGGTCCGGGGCCAACTCTTCGGAGGAGGTAGCCAGGTTCTCAACCACCGCGCGCTCTTCTTCGCTCAAATCGGCATGACGCAGCTCGGGCCGCACTCTCTCCGACTCGATTTGATTCAGGCAAGTATTCACCGCTATGCGCGAGACCCAGTGTTCCAGCGGCACTTTGCCGGAGAATTGCGATAATTTTTGAAAAACTCTGATGAAAATCATTTGGCAAAGGTCCTCTTCCGCGGTTCGGCGTGGTCGATGCGCCCGGACGATTTTAGCCACCAACGGATAAAGCTGCTGCACCAGCGCGCGAGCTGCTTCATCGTCATGCTGAAGCGCAGCCTGAACCAGCGCGCTTGCGTCAGAATCATCCATGTATTCGTGAGCGCATCCACTCTGGTAGCTATGACCGGCGCGGACGCGCTTTGGTTACACCTTTCAGTTGCGCGCCCGAATCCAGCCGATGCTTCATTGTCATTTCGAGCGAAGTCGAGAAATCTCTTGAGCTATCGGTCCTGCAGTACGTCCGCACCGAATCCACTGCCAATTTCCTCGCGGTGTTCCCAAATTCGCCGCGAGAGTCTGTTCGTCACTCCCATGTAGAGAACAGATTGATTGCGATTTGTCACAATGTAGATCCAAAAATTGTAATCGCCTGCCATATTCGAGGTCTTAAAGGGAGAGATTCCTCGACTTCGCTCGGAATGACATAGGAATAGTGGTCAACCACAAAAATCTGTAACCGACGCTGCGTCTATCCGGTCATCATCTTTGAAAAGCGCGAAGAGCGCTCAGCAAAACAACAATGGAACAAACTATGAAACGAAATCTATTAGCAGTTGCAGCCGCCGGTGCGATCGCCCTTGGCGGCTTTGCCCTTGTGCAAGCACAACCTGGCTCCGGGGGGCCCTGCGGGGCTGGACCCGGGCATGGACACGCGTTCGGCCTCCAGGGGATCACTAGCAAACTGAACCTGACCGCTGATCAACAGGCGAAGGTCCAGCCGATCCTCGATGCGGCCAAACCGCAGATCATCGCCATTCATAAGGAGGCGATGCAGAAGATGCAAACGGTGATGGCCAGCACAGTGTCACAGATCCGGCCGCTGCTGACCTCCGATCAGCAGACGAAGCTCGATGCGATCCAAAAGGCGCATCAGGACATGATGAACGCCCACAAAGAGCTTCAAAACGCAATGCAAGAATAACTTCCATTTGGGGAGCGATAAGGGAACGGCGGCGGCTTGGAGAAGGGTTGCCGCCGTTTTTTGCGTTTGAATCGAGGCGTTTGACTCACTCGCCTCGCGTCCTTTGACCCGCCCGTCTATCTCCCCGGCTCCGCGGCGGTCTAACCCCGACAGCTCTCGGCTGACCCAGACACTCACTTCTTGGCAAGTTTAGACTCAGCCTCGCTTCTTTCTCAAAGAAAACAGAAAGAGGATCACGCCTAATCCAGCCATAATCGCGGCGGCTGTGAAGCCCGCTGTCGAGATTTCGGCGCGGGAATGAAAACTTTCCTTCAGTCGTGCAGCGAGACCGATCAGAAAGAAAAGAAATCCCAGGCAAACCAGTACCAAACCGATTGCTTTTTGATCATCGGAAGACATTCTCATCCCCACCCAGCAATCAAACACAATTGCAGACACAAAATTCAAGTGCGCTCTTTAAAGGAAGGCGTTAATGTGGCTTATGCGCGAGATTAAGCCACCGACTTTAGCACTGCTGGCCCTGTTAATTGTTGGTCTTCGGCTCGACGCGCAAATCGATCGCATCACCGGAAAAAATTTCGCCACGCGATCGGAAGTTCTGGCGCGGCACGGAATGGTTTGCACCAGCGTGCCTGCGGCGACGCAGGTCGGCGTCGAGATTTTGAAACGCGGCGGTAGCGCCGTGGACGCGGCGATCGCGGCAAACGCAACCCTCGGTTTGATGGAACCGATCTCGAACGGGGTCGGCGGCGATCTTTTCGCAATCGTTTACAGCGCGAAGGAAAACAAACTTTACGGAATCAACGGGAGCGGACGTTCGCCGCTGGGTCTGAGCTATGATCAGATGAAGGCCGAGCTGGCCAAGCTGCATCGCGAAACAATTCCTCCGTTCGGCATGTTGCCAATCAGCGTGCCTGGAACAGTGGACGCATGGGCGGAGCTGCACAAAAAATTCGGAAAACTGAAATTGAGTGATGATCTTGCGCCTGCGATTCGATATGCCGAAGAGGGTTTTCCAGTCACGGAATTGATCGCGTATTACTGGGCGTTTGGCCCGCGCCTTTACAAAGGGTTGCCCGGCGGGTTTCTGGAAACCTACACGCTCGACGGCAAGGGCCGCACTCCTGCGAAGGGCGATATTTTCAAGAATCCAGCCCTCGCGAAAACTTTGCGGCTCATCGGCCAAAAAGGTCGCGATGCTTTTTACAAAGGCGAAATCGCGGACAAGATCGACGCGTTCATGCGGGCCAACGGCGGTTTCCTGCGAAAAATTGATTTCGAGAAGCATGCGTCAACATGGGTTGAGCCGGTCTCGGTGAATTATCGCGGTTACGAGGTGTTCGAGCTTCCGCCGAACGGTCAGGGCATCGCTGCGCTGCAGATTTTGAATATCCTCGAAGGATTCGATCTGCGCGCCATGGGTCGCAATTCGCCCGAGACGTTGCACGCTATGATCGAAGCGAAAAAACTTGCGTGGGCTGATCGCGCGAAATTTTATGCCGACCCTGCGTTCGCGAAAATTCCGCTCGCCGGTTTACTTTCGAAGAGTTACGCCGCCAAGCGGCGGAAATTGATCGATCCGGATCACGCCGCAAAAACTGTCGAAGCTGGCAATCCGGCGCTCGATCAAGGCGACACGATTTACATGTGCGCTGCCGATGACGAAGGCAACATGGTCTCGCTGATTCAAAGCAATTATCGCGGGATGGGCAGCGGGATCGTGGTGCCGGGGCTCGGATTTATGTTTCAGGATCGGGGCGAACTTTTCTCGATGGACCCGCAGCACGCGAATGTGTACGCGCCTGGAAAACGTCCGTTCCACACGATTATTCCGGGATTCGTGATGAAAGACGGCAAACCGTGGGAAGCATTCGGCGTTATGGGCGGCGGCATGCAACCGCAAGGGCATGTCCAGGTGCTCACGAACCAGATCGATTTCGGCTTGAACGTGCAGGAAGCCGGCGACGCGTCACGTTGGCAACACGAAGGCGATAACGAACCGACCGGTGAAAAAATGACTGCGTCAGGCGGTTACGTCGAAGTCGAGAGCGGCATTCCGTACGAGACCGTGCGCGAACTTCGCAAGAAAGGTCACGACGTGCGTTTTGATGTAGGAGGCTACGGCGGTTACCAGGCGATCAAAGTCGAAATGCACGACGACCAGCGCGTTTATGTCGGCGCCAGTGAATCCCGCAAGGACGGAATGGCGGCGGGATACTGAAGGCCGGAAACGGAGAAAAGGGGAATGGGCGACTCGTTTCGCCACTTCGGTCTTTATCAATTCTTTGGCGCTTTCAGTTCGGCGAGTTTTTGTTCGGCGCGATCAACATCGGATTTATCCGCGCTGCCCAACTTCAGAAGTTTTTGCTGGCGACGTACGTTTGCTTCCGCAGTTTCAAGCTCAGCGCGCTCGCGTTTTGCCACGGCGACCTGCGCAGCTTCGGTTAATTGCGTCAGCGTCGCTTTCGCTGCATCGAGCTCGTCTTTCGCTTTTTCGCCAGACGCAACGCGAGATTCTTCCTCAGCGACTTTTTCTTTGGCCTGTGTGACCCGCGCAGTGGCGAGATCCGATTCAGTTCGAACGATCCTCAACGAGCGTTGCTCCACTTCCACCTTTGCGAGCACGCCAATTTTGTAGAGGCGCTCCGCGCCGTCTGCATTTCTTTTTGCGCGTTCCAACTGTTTTTCCAAACGCGCAACCTCCGCGTCAGGCGTTCCCGCCTGTGGCGACGGCGCATCCGAAAGGTTTTGCTTTAGAATCGGCGGCTCAATGTCAAACGCGTCGGGTTCGTCGGATTTGCTCCTCGCCGATGGATCAGCGGCGACTGTGATAATCGCTGTAGCCAGAAGCGTGACCGGCAACGCGACTGCGCGGATCATGCCGCGAGTCTACCACAGAATTCGCGCATCGATACTGGTAGGGACGCCGCGCTGCGGCGTCCGGACGGCACAGCGCGCCGTCCCTACCCCCATCGTCTTGATGGACGAGACGATCCACCAAGAATTTCTCAATTTCTTCTTTTCAACTGTGGCTTTCCTTCTGTACAAGACTGCCCCGGAGGAGTTTATCGATCCGGTTAGTCGTCAAATCCTGCTGGGTATTGCAGTTTTAGTATTGATTGTTCCACTGGTATCGGCCGATGTCTTTCCGGATTCCGGACCCGTAACTTCGGGAGGCGTGGCGCGTCTTCGTTTCGGCCGTGCGGCTGCGCCGAAGCATGTGCCGCTCGCAGTAAAACGAGCAATATGGGCGGCCAATCAACTGCGTTCTAAGCCGTACCGGTACGGCGGCGGTCACAAATCATTTGATGACCGTGCTTACGATTGTTCCGGGACTGTCTCCTACGCGCTCGGCGCAGCCGGTCTGATAAGTTCACCGCTAAGCTCAACTGAGTTTTGCGGCTACGGCGCGCGCGGTCCCGGAAAATGGATCACCATCTACGCGCGCGACGGTCATACCTTCGCAGTGATTGCTGGGCTCAGACTCGACACGACCCCGTACGATCATTACACCGGCAAATGGGCCCCGCGCTGGCAAACCGTTTACCGGCCACCTCGCGGCTTTGACGCAAGGCATCCCATCGGCTTGTAACCGAAGCTCCAATGACGAATTGTCATCCTGAGCCCTTCGGCTTCGCTCAGGACAGGCTTTGCGAAGGATCTCTGGAATTTCTTTCAGCTTCCTATGTAATAATCTGAGATGTTTCGCTTCGCTAAACATGACAGCATGCGAGATGATGGCTTGGTGCGATGTTCGATATCCGTCTCGAGCTTGAATGTTGAATAATTGGAGATTCCTTCGTGCCAAGCGGTGACAATTTCGGTTTTACGCCATCAGAATTGCGTACCTTGCGCGCTCTGAAGACGCCGGCCGGCATTCAGAAGTTTCTCGACGACCTGCCTTACAACCTGAGCTTCACCGCGCGCTCGCCGAGAAAAGTTCTGCACGATCGCACCGCATCATGTCTCGAGGGCGGAATTTTCGGTGCCGCGGCACTCCGCGTTTTGGGATTTCCGGCCTTGATCTTCGATTTGGAAGCGGAACAGGATACCGATCACGTCGTCGCGATTTTCAAAGTGCGCGGCCACTGGGGCGCGGTGGCCAAATCCAATTTTACCGGCTGCCGTTATCGCGAGCCGGTGTACCGCAGCCTGCGCGAGCTGGCCATGAGTTATTTTAATATCTACTTCAATCTGCGCAGCGAACGCACCCTGCGGAGGTATTCGCGCCCGGTGAACTTGGCCCGCTTCGATGATAAAGACTGGATGACCACCGAAAAACCGGTCTGGTTCATCGCCGAATATCTCTGCGACATCCCGCACATCTCATTGCTCACACGGGCAATGGAAAAAAATCTCACCCGCGTCGATCGACGCACGTTGCGCGGCGAAATGCTTGGCCACAGAAAAAAATGAGTTAGGTGACTTCTTCGCGCTCCATAGCAAGCCCGTTCCAGCGGCTTCGGCGGTGGTACACACACCGCTGCAAGACAAGCGGCAAAGAATATCGCCGATAGGAAGAAAAGGAAAACGCCCAACGTTCAACGTCGAACGCCCAACGCCCAATGATTCGGCGCTACCCAGCGCTTTGGAAAAACGCGTTCTCGAAAGTGGGTTGAAACGGGCCGGGTTCGGTGTCGCCGATTCGAAAACGTGGAGTGACTTCGAATTGGGTAGCGCAATGGATTTCGAGATCGACCTTGCCGCACTTTTTCAGCGACGCGCGCACTGTGTTCAGCGCCAGCGCGGGCGTGTTGCAATCGCGGCTGAGATGTCCGAGCACGACGCGCTCGATTTTGCCGGGCAACAATTCCTCGATCACGCCTGCTGCCGCCGTATTCGAGAGATGACCATGACGCGATTGGATTCGTTGTTTCACCGGCCACGGCCGATGCGTGTCGTTCTGCAAAAGTTTTTCATCGTGATTGGTCTCGATCACGAGCGTTTGCACCTGGCGCAATCGTTCGACGATCAATTTGGTCACGTATCCGAGATCGGTAATGAACCCGAGACCGCCTGAGCCGGCACGAAAAACGAATCCAACCGGATCGACCGCATCGTGCGGCACCGGGAATGTTTGCACCGTGATGTCGCAAATGGAAAACTCGGCGCCTGACTCCAAGATTCGCCAATTTCGATGTGCTTCCAAGAGACCGCTGCATCGAAGCGCCTCCGCCGTGAGTCGGTTACAGTAAATCGGAAGATCAAATTTTCGGCAGAGAATTTCAAGACCGCAAACGTGATCGCCATGTTCGTGCGTGAGCAGCACGCCATCGAGTTGCTCTGGCACGACGCCGCATTGCTCGAGACGCAGCGCCAATTGCCGCGCGCTCAGGCCGCCATCGACGAGAATTTTGCAATGATCGGTCGCGACCAGCGCGCTGTTTCCCGCGCTCCCGCTGCCGAGCATGGTCAAGCTGAACACGGGTCTTAAAGTAGCCGCGTGCTTTCAGCCTATGCAAACGGAATTGTGGCGCTTGGCGCCATTTGCGCACTTGCAACCGTAATCGAGCTTGTCATCCTGAGCGGAGCGCCAGCGAAGTCGAAGGATCTCGCGAATCCGACATTGGATCTAATAACGAGATTCCTCGACTTCGCTCGGAATGACAAGAAACATGTTTCGTACACACGATTGCAATTCACTTCGCAAAAGCGACATCGGCCAGCTGGTCACGCTGGCGGGCTGGGTGAATGTGACGCGGGATCATGGCGGAGTGATCTTCATTGATCTGCGCGACCGCGAAGGACTGACGCAGGTTGTTTTTCGCCCGGAAGAAAACGCGGAGCTTGCGAAAGAGGCGCATGCGTTGCGCGGCGAAGACGTGATCCAAGTCTCGGGTCGCGTTGCGGCGCGGTTGCCGGGAACGGAAAATCCGAACCTCGCGACTGGCGCCATTGAAATCATCCCAAGCGAGCTGCGCATTTTGAATCGGGCCGACCCACTGCCGTTTCCGATCGACGCCGAGCCGCAGAATGAAGATTTGCGAATGGCGCACCGATATCTTGATCTCCGGCGGCCACGTCTCGCGCGTAATTTGCGGATACGTCATCGCGTGGCGAAGGCGACGCGCGACTATCTCGACAGCCAGGGGTACGTCGAGGTCGAAACGCCTATTCTTTCCAAGAGCACGCCGGAAGGCGCTCGCGACTTTTTGGTGCCAAGCCGAATCACGCCCGGAAAATTTTACGCGTTGCCGCAGGCACCACAGCAATACAAACAACTGCTCATGGTCGCGGGCGTGGAGAAATATTTTCAGATCGCGAAATGTTTTCGCGACGAAGATTTACGCGCCGACCGCCAACCGGAATTTACACAGATCGACATCGAAGCGTCGTTCGTCACGCCGAACGATATCTTCGCGCTGACCGAAGGAATGCTCACAGCGATTTTTAAGGCAGCGCGCAACCTCGACATCAAAACGCCGTTCGATCGACTTACGTATCGAGAAGCGGTCAGCCGCTACGGCAGCGATAAACCGGACCGTCGTTTTGAAATTGAGCTGGTCGATCTGGGTGAAATTTTTCGCGAAAGCAGTTTCAAGGTCTTTCGCGGCGCGCTCGATGCCGGCGGCATGGTGAAAGCGATCAACGCGAAAGGCTTTGCCGGAATCACCATCGGACAAGCCGATGAACTAACCGAAATTGCAAAGTTGCACGGCGCGAAAGGGCTCGCCTTCATCAAGATCGAAAACGGCGAATGGAAATCGCCTATTGTGAAATTTTTCTCCGATGCCGAGAAGGCTGCGCTGCAATCGAAGTTGAATATTGAGGAAGGCGACTGCGTCTTCTTCGCAGCCGACAAGTGGCAGGTCGTTTGTGAAGTTCTTGGGAGGCTGCGGCTGCGCATCGCTGAGATCCAGGATTTACTTGGTAGGGCGCGACCGCCGTCCGGCGGCGCCGGAATGGGATTTTCTCTGGGTGACAGACTTTCCCGCTTTTCGAATGGAGCCCCGAGGAAAACAAATGGAACGCGATGCATCATCCGTTCACGCGGCCGAAAGCGGAAGACATGCCGCTATTTGAAGCGAAGAAATTCCCGGATGTTCGCGCGGAGGCTTACGACGTCGTGCTGAACGGCGTCGAGATCGGCGGCGGCAGTATGCGTATATATGAACCGGAGTTGCAGGACAAAATGTTCGAAGCGCTCGGGATCAGCCCGGAAGCTCGACAGTCGCAGTTTGGCCATCTGTTGCGCGCGCTTCGCCTCGGTGCGCCGCCGCATGGCGGAATCGCGCTCGGACTCGATCGCCTGGTCATGCTGATCTGCGGCGAGGAATCCATCCGCGACGTGATGGCCTTCCCAAAAAACAATCGAGGCATGGACATGATGACGCAGTCGCCCGCAGAAGTGGATCCTCGTCAGCTGCGCGACTTAGGAATCAGACTCGCCGGCAACAAAAGCATGATCAATGACCTGCACGCTGCTCGGCCTCCGCTAATCTGAAGCGCATTCACCGGCTTCACTCTTCCCGCAATAGTTTAGACGGATCGACGGCAAGCGCTCGCAGTGCTGGAATGGCAGACGCTGCAATGCCAAGTAGCGCCATCGTTAGCACTGCGCCGACCACGACCACGGGATCCCACTGATTAGCCTGATATACAACATGCGCCAATAATCGACTGGCGGAAATGCCGAGCAGCAGCCCCGCTAACGATCCGAGTCCAAGCAGCCCGATTGGCCGCCCAACAGCCGCGCTCAACACGTGCTTCGTTCGCGCGCCCAATGCCACGCGAATGCCGAGGTCCTTCATCCGGCGGCTCACGTTGTACGCCGCCATGCCAAAGATGCCGGTCAGCGCGAGCATGGCCGCCAGAAAGCCCGCGATGCCCAGTGCTGCTGTCGATGCCCGTGCGGGGAACAGCGCGTTCACACCGCCCAGCACATCGTGCCAGCTCTGCACCTTGATTTGCGCATTCGGCTCGATGCCGTTCAGGGTGCGTTCAAGCGTGGCCGCTATCTCATTCTGTGCCCGCTGCGATCGGGCGACGAAAATCATGTGGCTCTGCTCATTTTGCGAGAGTGACAGGTACGCCACTGGCTGCTCCGACTCTTGCATGTTGTGGTATTTGCCGTCCTCCACGACGCCCACGACTTCGGTCAAGTGTCCCCGTACGATGAAACGCTGTCCTATCGCCGATGTGCCGCTCCACATCTTGCGTGCGAAGGTCTCGTTCACGATCGCCACATAGGGCGTTTGGGTGGTGTCCTGCCATGAGAAATCCCTTCCACCCAGAAGCCGAGTGCGAGCAGCCTCTAGGTATCCCGGCGATATAGTATACACGTACGGCGCCAGCACAGAATTATTCAGGATGAACTCGGTGGTCCCTGGCTGGAAAACCGGAACCCCACGCAAACCGCCCGTAAAAGGCACTCGGTTCACTGTGCCCACCGCCGGCACACCAGGGAGGTTCCGCACCGCTTCAATCATTGCTTTCTTTTTCTCGAGTGGCACGTCACCTCCCGGTTCCACCAGGCTCAGATTTATGTCGGCCAACATCACGCCTTGTGGTTGGAAACCCAACGGAGTGTGAAGCAAGCGCACCATTCCGCGCACGGCAACAAGCGAGGCCGTTACCAGCAGCATGCAGATCGCAATTTGTGCGCCCACCAACAGGTCTCGCGACACAAACCGACGCAGCAGCGTCGAATCCACCGGTCCGCTCTTCATCGCTTGCAACGGACTGCTCTGCCAAGCTTTTCTCGCCGGAACTATTCCAAAAAGTAATGCACTTATCAGAGTAAAGGTCAGTGTCGCGAAGTAGACACGCGCATCGACATTGACTGCGAGATGACCATAGGGCGAATCCCATCGGTTCAGCACACCGAGCAGCAGGCTCGCGGTCACCAACCCCGCGGTTCCGCCGATCAGCGACAGGACCATCGCCTCAGTCATCAGTTGCCTAACGAGTCGCCAACGGCTCGCACCAAGCGCGACGCGAAGCGCCAGCTCCCGGCTGCGATCCGACGCGCGCGCTGCAAACAGGCTGGCCAGATTGGCGCACGCGGCCGCCAACACCAGCAGAGCCAGCCCGGTCACGCTGTAGAGAAATCCGCGAATGACGTCACCGTCGTCCGCGTAGAGTCCTGGCCGGACCAGCCGCAACGGCATTCCCGTGTCTGTTTGTGGATACTCCTTCGCCAACTGGGCCGCGATCGCACTCAGATTCTCCGATGCCTGTTGGGGCGTCACCCCCGGCCTCAGTCGGCCAAGCGCTGTCACCGTGATGGATGTGCGGCTCTGCAGGAATTGCTGGTCCCAGTTCACGAAGGGTACCCAGTAGTCCGGCCAATCAAATTGCTCCGTGCCGTGAAAATGCGCTGGGGCTACGCCGATAACTGTGTAGGGATCTTTATCGAGCCGCACGGTGGTCCCGACTACAGCCGGATCGGTATTAAATGCGCTTCGCCATAGGTTATTGCTCAACACGATATAGGGCGCTGAGTTCGGCCCATCATCGTCCGCCGACTGGATGAATCGGCCTACCTGTGGTTGCACTCCGAGCAGCTCGAAATAGTTGCCGGTGACCGCATAGCCGGTGACACTTTTCACCGTATTCCCCCATCGCAATGTCGCCTCAGCATATCCATCAAACCCAGCCATCCCGCTGAAGGTGCTGTTTCGCTGCCTTAGGTTTTCAAACGCGGGATACGACGTAGTCAGGAGTTTGAAGCTCGTCCACGGCTTGAGGCGAAGCTGGTAGAGATTCTGCGGGTCGCGCACATCCAGCGGGTGCAGCAGGACCGCATTGACCACTCCGAAGACGATCACGTTCGCCCCAATGCCGAGCATCAGAGTGACGAAAGCTACAAGCGTGAACGCAGGAGACTTCCAAAGCACGCGCAGCGCATAACGAACATCCAGCAGCACGTCGCGCATGACCAGCAGGCGCTTTCGGGGTCAATAACCCAGGGCCTTTTTCCGATCCATGCGCGCCGGGCAGAGCATCCTTTTTCACGGTAATCGCCTCCGCGCCCGAGTCCTTTATCTGGTGAGACTGAGTCGCGTTGAACTCGATGTCTTTCGTGAATTCCGGAGGGAGGTCGGCCTCGGCATAGATGGCGTGCACTGGGCATACCTCCACGCATGCCATGCAATCGATGCAGTCCTCCGGGTGAATGACCACCTGGTTGTCCATTTCGTAGAAGCACGCGACCGGGCAGACTTCTACACAGTCGGTGAACTTGCATCCGTTACATTTGTCGGTGACGATGTGGGCCATAGGATTTCGGTGAGTTGAGGGTTGAGTAAAAATACTGTCGTTACGTATCAGCGAACTTGCGGCCACCGTCAAGCGACAGGTGGGCGCTGTTCGCGGCGGGTCTTGAAAAGGATCGCCACGCAAAACGTGACGATGGTGCCGAAGCAGATCCACCACGGAAATTCCATCACCGGCAGCCAGCTGCGGTTGCGCGTAGAGTTTGCCGCCGAAGATTCCGGCGATCTTGTTCGGCAAGCCGCTCAGAATTGCGACGACAATGAAGCCGATGATCATCGCGAGAATGTTGCCGAAATCGTTGCCGCGCGTTTCGTAAACATTCCGCAGAGAAAAACGCCGAGCAGCGAGCCGTAGGTGTAGCCGAAAATTCCGAGCACGATCGGGATGATCCGAACGTTCGGATGAACGATGACGAGATAGGACGTTGTCGATGCGACAACGATCATCAGAATCGAAAACCAAACGGTGGCCCAACGCACCGCGCGCAGGCTTTGTTCGCTTGTCGATCGCTGGGTTGATGTAGGGCTCGTACCAATCGCGAGTGAAACTGGTGGCCAGCGCGTTGATCGCGGTGCTGAGCGAGCCCATGGCGGTGGCGAAAATTCCGGCGATCAGCAAACCGCGCAGCCGACCGGCATCTGGTACAGAATGAAGTGGCAAAACGTTTCGTTCGGCGTTTTGGGCAAGCGTCGGATCGGGATGCGCCTGGTAATAAACCCAGAGCAGAACGCCGATGCTGAGAAACGTGAACGCGATCGGAATATCGGCGAGCCCGGACAGAATGAGCGGAGCGCCGGCTGCGGCGGATATCCGGCGCGGTCAACATTCGCTGCACCATGTCCTGATCGGTTCCGTGCGTGGACATGGTGATGAACGTCGATCCGATCAGGCCGGCAAAAATCGTGTACTCGATCTCGAACATTCCTTTGATCTTGTCCCAGCCGTGTCTTTGCGGGATCGAGTCCGGTCGTGATGAAATCCGAAATCGCGAAACCCGCCGTGGCGCTGCACGATTTCGTGCCAGCCGCCGGGAATGGCAGAGTAAAGCAAGCCGAGCGCAATCAGCGCGCTGCCGATCATGATCGAAGCCTGAATGAAATCGGTCCAGATGACGGCCTTGATTCCGCCGAGCGTCGTGTAAATGGCGGTCAAAATGACGATGGCGATCGTTGACGCCGATGTAAATGAAGAGCGTTTCCTTTTGACCGGGCTGCACGCCGCGAATCATTTCATAAGCGAGAGCAAGCGCGATCGCTGCCACATACAGTCGCGCGCCGGACGCGAGCAGCCGCGTGAACATGAAAACGGCTGAGGCCGCGTTCTTCGTCGGCACGCCGAAGCGCGCGGTCAGATATTCGTAGATCGAATAGACTTTGTAGTCGTAATACGGCTTGATGAAAATGTAACTGACGAGGATGCGCGCGAGGATGGTGCCGAGCGCGAGTTGCAGATAAGTGTAGTTGCGAAGCGTGAAGCCTTCGCCCGGCGTTCCGAAAAATGTGCCGGCGCTCGTTTCCGCGGCGATGAGTGAAGCGAGCACGGCCCACCACGGAATCTGCGCGGCCGCCAAGCGCGAAATCTTTGAGATTCTCCTCCTTCCGGCCCATGTAAAGGCCGATGGAAATGATCAGAACGAAGTAGACGAGGAGAACTGCGGTATCGATCGCGAGTCGTCCGTCCATGCCGGCGCATAGTTAGCCACAGATGAACACAGATTTACACAGATAAAGATTTCCTTTGGCTCATTCGTCATCCGTGTTTCATCCGTGTTAATCTGTGGCAAGATGAAAATGATCGAGATTTCAGCACCAGACTTTGATCTGGCGATGACGCTGGATTCCGGACAGGTCTTTCATTGGCAAAGAGCGGACAATGGATTTGTGGGAACCATTGGTGATTTACCTGTGTACGTGGAGCAGCGAAGCGAGCTCTTGCGCGCAAAAGTGGCATCGGCTTCCAGCCGATACCCGGGAAACGATGCGAAAGATGCGCACGCCACGATTGCGCATTATTTCGCGCTCGATCATCCGTTGGCGGAAATCTGCGCCTCGTTCCCGGACGATCCGGTCATGAATGCTGCGCGCGATTTTTGTCGCGGCTTGCGGATCATTCGCCAGCCGAAATGGGAATGTCTGGCCACCTTCATCTGTTCGTCGATGAAACAGGTGGCGCATATTCGCCAAATCTCCGCTAGCGCTTCGGAAGCGCTTTGGTGAACTGTGCCACATCGGTGGCCGCGTGCTGTACACGTTTCCTTCGGCACAGCGGATCGCGCGAGCTTCCGAGAAGCAATTACGCGCATGCGCGCTCGGTTATCGCGCCAAGCACCTGCGCGCGACTGCGCAGCTGGTCAGTTCCGGCGAATGTAATCTGGAAGCATGGTCGGCGCTCTCCGATGCCGAGCTTCGAAAACACTTATGCGCGTTGCCTGGCGTCGGGAGCGAAGATTGCAAATTGCGTAATGCTTTTTGCCTACGAGCGGCTCCGCGCATTCCCGATCGATGTCTGGATCGAACGGGTTTTGAGGCAGCAGTATTTTCCGCGGCGAAGGAAAATGACCGCGCAACGGCTACGTGAATTTTCCGAAAGGTATTTTGGCGAACACGGCGGTTATGCGCAGCAGTACTTGTTTCATCACGCGCGGGTCAATGGGACCAAGAATAAGATTAACAGTATGAACAGGGCGCAGCCCTAAGTTGTCAGTGGCGGCAGGGCTGGGATAATGTTGCAGCCTTAAGCTGAAAAGCGCTGAGCCCGAATCTTTCCTACCATCAAGAGACTGCTCTCATGACAACGGCTGACATCATGTTCGCCCAGCCGGGCAACCCCGAAAGCTTTCGGGACCACGAATACGATGCGCGAACGATTTTGTGGGCGCTGCTCGCGGCGATTGCTATTCACCTTGTGGTAGCGTTCTTGCTTGCTGCCTTCAGCGGCGTCTTCTCGCCTACCGTTCCGTTTGAGGAAAAGCCGGCTGAGCTCACGCTTATGGATCTGTCACCAGCGTCCGCTGGTGCCGAAGAATTCCGCTTTCATGGAAACGGACGAATCGAAAAAGGCACCCGAACCGAAGGACAAAACATTCGAATCGAACGCCAACTCAATTGGAGCAAGCGAACTGGCTGCCGCTGGTGAATTGCCATTGCCGTCGCAGAACGGGAAAGATCGCCCGTTTATGGATTTTGAGACAAATCCGTATTCGCTGGACACAAAAGGAGCGCAACCGCAGCAATCCACCGCCGCGTCGCAACAGAAACAAATGCCTGCTCCGCAGCCCGCCCCGATTACTGCCGCAGAGCAATTTGCATTGTTAACTCAAAAATCGGCTCCAGAAACCGAACGATCGGCTGAACCATCGCAAGCGCAATCTGCATATCGGCGCTTAAGAGAGCGAACTCACATGGCCGGAAACATCACCAATCGCGGGATTTCTGCCGTGAACGCTTTAGGCACACCGCTTGGTCGCTATCAAAAGATCGTGGCAGATTCAATCGGGTCGCGCTGGTACACATACGTGAAAGCAAAAGGGCGATTTAATCAATATCGGAACGCTGCGTCTTCGATTTGTCGTTGATCGAAGTGGACGAGTGAAGGACCTAAAAATTACTGAGAACAGTTCGAACGAATCGTTCGCGAATGTTTGCGTGCAATCGGTGCTGGAAGCGCATCTTCCTCCCATCCCTGAGGATGTCGCGAACACTTTGCCTCCTGAAGGCTTGGAAATTGACGGACTCGGTTTCATTATTTTTCCAAACGGATGATCGCCGCCTGGATCATTGCCGCAACGACGGGAATCGTGAATATCGTGCTCGGATTTTTTGCGAAAGGCGGCCTTTTCATGTGGCCGCTGCTGGCGTGCTCGATTGTGTCCGTGACGGTCATGATTTTGCGCGGCCTCGCGTTGCGACAGAAAAAAGTCATGCCGCCAGCAATCGAGGAGGAGATCGAAAGCGTCTGGTGCCGGGTGAAAATCCCTGAGCGGCTCGTCGCGCCTGGTGCATCACGATACTTCGTCGCTGGCGCGGATCACGCGCGTGGCGCTGCAACATTTGCGCGCGCCGCGTTCGGAAAACGTGGAAGTGGTCCAAACCCGCGCGCGTCACGAGATGGTACGCTTGGAAAAAGGTCTCATCATTCTCGAAGTCATTGTTGGCATTGCGCCGTTGCTCGGTTTGATCGGCGCGGTCTCGGGTTTGGTGCACGTTTTTTCGCATCTCGGCCTGAGTTCCGGCGCGTCGGACACGCGCCAGATCGCGCTCGGCATCGCCGAAGCATTGAACGCAACCGTGTTCGGGCTTTCGATTGCTGTGCCGACGCTGGTCGGGTTCACCTATTTTTCCAGAAAAGTAGAAGTGATGTCGGTGGAGATGGAAACGCTGGTCGTCGAGTTGATCAACAAATGCTATTACGGCCGTTCCTCGCGCGAATTTGGAACGGCAAAAGCGCCGCCCACCGCACAGTACCGATTCCGACATCGCTCGCGTGAAACGCGCGGCGCATTTCACAGCATGAAATTCGCAGTACGAAAACGGCGGGCACCCATCATCATCATCGTTTCGCTCGTCGATATTCTCATCATCCTGCTGATTTTTTTTGTCGTCTCGACGACTTTCAAGAAGGACCAGCCAGAAGTGCAGATTAATCTGCCGGAATCCAAAACGGCGAAGAAGGTGCCCGGGTGAACTCGAGCACGCGATCGTGAGCATCGATCAAGATGACCAGATTAAACTGGACGGACACGCGATGGGCGTGGACGAACTGGACGGCGCAGTGCGCGACTTGCCAGAGGCGCGCAAATCCACGCTCGTGCTGCAAGCGGACAGGAAAGCTTCCTTTGGCACCATCATCAAGGTGATGGATGCGTTGAAGCTGGCGGGCGTGAAAAATTTGCCGGCCTTTACCAAGGAAGAAAAATGATTCTGCCAATCTTGCAGTACGGCGATCCAATCCTGCGGGCAAAAGGCAAACGGATCGACGAAATCGACGATCGAATCCGGGAGCTGGCGGCGAACATGATCGAGACGATGCACGCAGCGCATGGCGTGGGCCTGGCAGCGCAGCAGATCGGTGAGGCCTTGCAACTGACTGTGCTCGACATTTCGGCAGTCGAAGACCGGCCAAGCACGCTGAAATTAGATGGCAAAGACATGCCGATCCAAAGAGCGCGATGCCGCTGGTGCTGATCAATCCGGAAATCGAGCTGCACGGTGAAACGGAAATTGGAGTAGAAGGTTGCTTGAGTTTTCCGGAAATCACCGGCGACATTGAACGGGCGCACTCGGTGACGGTGCGCGCGCAGAGTTTGGAAGGCGACAGCAATCCAGATTCGAAGCGGGTGGATTCTTGGCGCGCGCGATTCAGCACGAGCACGATCATCTCAATGGAATTTTGTTTATCGATCGGATGAATTCAGCGGCAAAGGCCGCGTTGTCGAGCCGCCTGAGACGATTGCAGAAAGAAACCCGGCGCGGACGGCGGATTCTTCCCGAACAAGAGCGACCACTCGTTACCGAGACGACGCTGTAGCGTACGGGAGAAGGCTGCCAGCCTGTCTCGGCAGACAGGCTCTTGCCTGTCGAATCGAGAAACCTGCAGGCTAGGAAGCCTGCATGCCGAGACAGCCAGGATGGCTATCTTCCAGACAGAAACCCGGTCAACGGACTTGTCGCCGCCGCGACGCTGAGTTTTTCGGCTAATCCGATTTCGCGCGCTTCGCGACCTGCTTCGATGGCTTTCCTGAATGCTTTTGCCATGCGAACCGGATCGGAAGCAATTGCGATCGCGGTGTTCACCAGCACAGCGTCGGCGCCCATCTCCATCGCTTCGGCGGCATGACTTGGCGCGCCCAGCCCGGCATCGACCACGACCGGCACCGTCGCTTGTTCGATGATGATCTCGATCTGCGGACGCGTCTCGATTCCGCGATTGCTGCCGATCGGTGAACCGAGCGGCATCACCGTGGCCGTCCCGATGTCCTGCAATCGTTTCGCCAAAACCGGATCGGCATTGATGTACGGCAGCACGGTGAACCCTTCCTTCACCAGAATTTCCGCGGCCGCCAATGTCTCGACTGGATCGGGAAGCAAATAGCGCGGGTCCGGGTGAATCTCGAGCTTGATCCACGTGGGCAACCCCGCACTCGCTGCCAGTCGCGCAAGCCGCACGGCTTCCTCTGCGTTGCGCGCGCCGCTGGTGTTCGGCAGGAGAAGAAAACGTTTCGGATCGATAAAATCGAGAATGTTCGCAAACGGATCGTGTTTGCCCGAGAGATCGGCGCGGCGCAGCGCCACGGTCACCAGCTCGGTACCGCTGGCGATTAGCGCGTCGCGCATCAATTCGTTCGACGCGAATTTCCCCGTGCCAACGATCAGGCGCGACGTGAATTCGCGGTCGGCGATCTTCAGTTTGGAAGGCTTATCCGCCATTGTGCAGCAATCTAAGGCAAATCGAGGCGATGCAAAATTCGTAGGGCGCGACCGTCCGCGCGCCGAATTTTCTTGTACTCGCGATGAAGTAGTCGCGCAGATTCGCTTCCATGACGCGATTCGATCTTCGCCGACAGGATTGCATCAAGGGAATGTCGCGCCTCGCGGATGAAAGTGTCGATCTTGTCGTCACCTCGCCGCCGTACAATCTCGGCATTCGCTACGGAAAATTCTCCGATACCCAGGATCGAGAATCGTATTTGAATTGGTGCGGCGAATGGGCGGAACAGATCCGACGCGCATCCTAAAATCGGACGGCTCGTTTTTTCTGAACATCGGCTCCGCGCCATCGAACCCAATGTTGCCGCATGAAATCGTTATGGCGTTGCGCGGTTCCTTCGTGCTGCAAAACACGATCCACTGGATCAAATCAATCGCCATCGACACCGCTGCGGCAAAGACCGAACTGACCGGCCCTCACCTCAATCGCTCTCCCTGGCCAGGGACAGGCGGACGCGAAGCGTTCCACAGTGAGAGTCGAATCTACAGCAATTCGCAGCTTCGGTCATTTCAAGCCGATCAGTTCCAAACGGTTTCTTAACGATTGCCACGAATACATTTTTCATTTCACGAAAACCGGCCGCGTCGAACTGGATCGGCTTGCCATCGGTGTTCCATATCAAGACAAAAGCAACATCGCGCGGTGGTCGCATACGCGCGGGAGCGATCTGCGTTGCCGGGGCAACACGTGGTTTATCCCGTATGAAACAATTCAGAGCCGCGAGAAAGAACGACCGCACCCGGCAACATTTCCAGTCCAACTCGCAGAATGGTGCATCAAACTGCACGGTCCCGCAGGCGCGGGACGCATCGAAACGATGCTTGATCCGTTTCTTGGCATCGGAAATTCAGCCGTCGCGGCGCAGCGCTGCGGCGTGAAAAAATTTATCGGGTTCGAAATCGACGAGACCTATCTTGCGGAAGTAAAGCGACGGCTGGATCTGTAGTAAGTGGTTCGCTTCCCACGGGATGCCAACGGGCCCCCTACAGTAGCGTTCCTTCCTTTGCGCCGGAGGCCGGTCGAAATTTCTCCAGCGATTTCACCAGATTTCCCAGGCAATGGCCGCACGCGATCAAAAATGCGCGCCGCCAGCGGCTTCGCGGTTGTGATAACCGGCGGCAAACATTTCGAGACGCGCATCCAGATTGTCGATGTAATGCAGTGCCATCGCTTCCGGCGTTTTCGGATGCGACCGGTGAACCGAATTCCATGCTCGCCGTGATGCGCGCCGATCAAATGCAACAAGATGCAGGCGGACGTCTTCAGAGGCGGGCGCCAGATTTTTCCACGCCTCCGCATTTTCCGCGCTTAGACTTTTCGCCATAATGAATTCACCAGTTCGAGTCCGATGGAAATGTGCCCGACCAATTCGCCGCGCTCGTCATAATTCATGACGAACCCATTCTCGGAGAGCGCATTCTCCCAAAGTTTGCCAGAATCGTGGAAAAGAATTCCAGCGATCAGAAGATCGAGATTCAACTGCGGATACAGCGGCGCGATCTGCTTTCGCCACGCGCATCATTTGCGCGGTGTGCTCAACCAGTCCGCCGCGCCGCGCGTGATGATACTTGCGCGCGGCTGCGGTTCGACGAAACCGTTCGCCCAAATCTTTCACGAACGCGTCGCACAATGCGCGCAGACGAGGATCGGTAATTGTGTGGAGATTTTCTCACATAAATTCCCAGTCTGCGTTCTGCTTTGCGCGCAAATCCGCAGGGCCTTGGAGCAATTCGCTTTTCTCCTGCGGAGTCAGCGGTCGCACATTCCACTTCTGCGCCTCAAGTCCGAACTGCGAATGACTGAAATTCGCCAGCTAGCTCGATGAAGCTCTCGTTGTTCAGCGCACTGCACGCTTTGTATGCCGGATGATCGCTCCAGACGCGCAGCGTCATTCGATCGCACGCATCGGCCAGGCTCAATTCACAGTACGGCTTTTGTTCCCGAGTGAGTTTCGGCGCCGCGGCTTCCACCTGCACATGCACGCGCGCCGAAACCGGGCCGCCTGTGCGGACGCTGCACGGCGAATTTCTGTCAGAGTCAGTAAATCCATCGGAATTAATCTATCACGAATCGCAAGCTGTAGCCGCCTCGCTGTGATTTTGGTTAACGCCAAAGGCGCTGTCGCATTTAGCCTGGCACCGCCCAGGAATTCGATCGCCGTCGCAATGAAGCGCTAAAAGCGCGAGTCAGTTCACGCAGAAAGTTCGCGATGCGAGGCGCCATCGCCAGTTCGCGAGGCGCTGCGCTCCCGAGATGTACGCTCCATTGTGTCAATGTTTCTAAAGCATCTCGGAATGCAGCGCGTGCGGCCTTCAGTATGACTGGTCGCGTTTGCAGAATCTGTGTCGCTCCTGCCACAAACCGCTCCTTGCGATTGTCGATCTCGCCGCGGCGAGTCGAACGCTGACGCGCGAAACGCTGGTCACGCGAGAGAAATCGTTGTGGCGTTATCGCGAAGTGTTGCCGTTGCCGGGCGATGTTGAGCCGGTTTCGT
This sequence comes from uncultured Verrucomicrobiae bacterium, assembly GCA_963840305.1. Taxonomy (GTDB): domain Bacteria; phylum Verrucomicrobiota; class Verrucomicrobiia; order Chthoniobacterales; family UBA10450; genus Udaeobacter. Next base: position 71,601 of record CAWIYE010000009.1, on the reverse strand, counting down.
TAGGCGAAGGCGGAACACCACTGCTGCGCGCGCCAAAAATTCGCCGACGACATCGATCTCTGGATCAAAGACGAATCGCTAAACCCGACGCAGAGTTTCAAGGCGCGCGGGATGAGCGTGGCCGTTTCGATGGCAAAATATCTCGGCGCGACCAAACTCGCGGCCCCGAGCGCTGGAAACGCCGGTGGCGCGCTCGCGGCGTACGCCGCGCGCGCAGGTCTCGAAGCGCACATCTTCATGCCGCGCGACACGCCGCGCGCGAACATCATCGAGTGCCGCGAGCTGGGCGCTCACGTCACGCTGATCGACGGATTGATCACTGATTGCGGCGCTGAAATCGCGCGCCGGAAAGAAAAGGAAGGCTGGTTCGACATGTCCACGCTCAAGGAACCGTATCGCGTCGAAGGAAAAAAGACGCTCGGCTACGAAATAGCGGAGCAATGCAACTGGCAACTCCCAGACGTAATTCTTTATCCAACCGGCGGTGGCACCGGCCTCATCGGAATGTGGAAAGCGTTCGATGAAATGGAAACGCTCTGGGCTGGATCGGGAAAAAGCGTCCACGCATGTTCGCGGTGCAAGCCGCGGGCTGCGCGCCGATCGTGCGCGCGTTCGAAGCGGGAGACAAAACTGCCGCAGAATTTCCGGATGCGCACACGATTGCCTCCGGCCTGCGCGTTCCAAAAGCGATCGGCGATTTCCTGATCCTGAAGATCCTCCGTGATTCCCATGGCGGCGCGATTGCTGTCGATGACGAAGAAATGATCCGCGTCACGCGCGAAGTGGGATCGAAAGAAGGTCTCTTCGTCTGTCCGGAAGGAGCAGCCTGTTTCGCGGCTTTGAAACTGCTTCGCCGTGTCCCGGGAAAATTCGCCTCCGGCGAACGGGTAATCATTTTCAATACCGGCTCGGGAATTAAATACCTCGAGTGCTATGACGGATAAACGAACCGACCGCGGATTACGCCGATGAATTTAAATGAAAGCGGCGTTTGGGACAGGGAAAAAAAAGTTGAACAAAATAGTTGACTGGTCGGTCTAGTTAGGCTAAATGGTCGATATGCCAAGAGTAAGTCACATGAAAGAGCGCCTGACGGACGCCGCGTTGGATTTGATGTGGGAAAACAGCTACGGCACCACCTCGGTGGACGCAATCTGCGAGCGGGCCGGCGCAAAAAAGGGAAGCTTTTATTATTTCTTCAAGTCGAAGTCCGAGCTCACCGCCGCTGCACTGGAAGCGGAATGGAACAAGAACAAGGCGAACATGGATGCTCTTTTTTCTCCAACAGTTCCACCTCTCGAGCGGTTCGATCACTACTTTGATTATGTACACGACCGTCTGGCCCAACTCCAAAAGGCGTGCGGTTCCATCCTGGGTTGCCCTCTCCTGAGCATCGGGAGCGAAGTGAGCACACAGGACCAAGGCGTGCGAGCTGCCGTCGACGGCATCTGGGCTCGGAAGATAAAGTATTTCGAGTCCGCTATTCGGGACGCGCATGCGCAAGGATTGATTGTGGCGCCGGATCCAGAAGCGAAGGCGAGGACGCTCTTTGCCTGCTACCACGGGACACTCGCTCAAGCGCGAATTGAAAACGACGTCGAGTTGATCCGCGATTTCAAGCTGGTGGCCAGGGATGTTTTGGGGGTGAAAGATGCCCATGCTGTCTCTTCATGACTCTTTTTTTTGCCGATGTTATAGACGACCAGTCAAATATAAATCAACAAAAACCGAGAAAACTCAGCCCATGAAAACTGACCAACCAAATCAATCAGTACCAGTTTTCCTCCAGACAGTCTCAGTCGCCGTCGCGCAACTGAAACAGCGATTGCAGCAAGATTACGAGCAGACTTATCCGGACCTGCGTGAAATCATTCACCTGGTGCTCGACGAGGAAGAAGCGAACGCCTGGGGGCTTTCGCTATTTCCACATTTGCTTCTCCCCGATCTGGTCGAAGCGCACATCACCAATCTGAATCTCGCATCCGGTCGAGACGAAGCATGACGACGTCTTTGCGCCGCATGGCTTCAATGGAATCGAGGCTCGCCAATCAGCTTTCGCACTATGTGGATAGTCAACCAACAACAAATCAAACCAAAAGGAACTCAAAATCATGAAAACTAAATTCTATTGGGCCGCACTCCTTGCGAGCGCGGCCATGATTGCTCAAGCAAACGCAGGCGGCCGTTATGGGGGCGGTGGAGGAGGGTTCGCCGCGCGGGTTGCTCCTGCGCGCGCAGCAGTGCCATCATTCAACTCCGCGGCGAGTCGAAGTTTCGGCAGTGGCAGGATGGTTTATTCAGGCCAACGCTTCTCGCCGACCACTCTGCGTTCGCCATCATCAGCGGTGCCTCGACAGTATTACATAAATCCGAATGCCGGAACGCGTCAGTTTGCACGCGCAAATATCAATGGCGCCGATCGTCCCACTCGATTTTCGAACGGAGGAAATCAGGCGACAACAAATATGCGACGCCAGGGAAATGCGCCGGGCCAAATCAGGAACGGAAACAATCTGCCTTCCATCTGGCGAAATCACGTCGTCGCGCGGCATCCCTCCGATTGGCACCGTGACTGGGATCGGCGGCACAGACATTTCGACCACGGTCACCTCTTTGTTTTTATCGATGGCTTCTGGTGGGGATTAGATCCCGGGTTTTATCCGGACTACGCTTACGGCAACTATCCGTACGATGACAACGGTTACGCCAACAACGGTTATCCGTATGATTACTACCAGTATTCCCCGTACAACTACGATGACGAGCAGGGCTACGCTCCTTCGGATCAGGACGCGAATAATGCCACCGTAAGCGCAGTTCAGTCAACGCTCGCGAAGCTTGGTTACTATCGCGGCGCGATCGACGGAGTTGCTGGAGACGAAACCCAGGCCGCTCTGGCGCGTTATCAAGCAGAACACGACTTGAGCGTAACGGGGACACTCACCACGGCCACTCTCCAATCGCTCGGAGTGCCGACAGACGGCGAGCTAGTGACAAGGGCTTCGGACATCGAAACGCAGCTACCAAACGAGAAAACCCAAAAACAAAAACGAAAGAAAGAAACATGATCAACAACAACACATTCGAAGGAAAAGTAGCACTAGTGACCGGAGGAACTTCCGGCATCGGCAAAGCGACGGCGATCGAGTTTGCTCGCGCGGGCGCAAAAGTAGTTTTGACCGGTCGCCGCGAAAAAGAAGGCGCGCAGGTTGTCGCTGAAATTAAAAAACTTGGCGGCGAAGCGGCATTTGTCCGCTCCGACATCGCGAAAGACGCGGACGTGAAAAAGATGGTTCAATTTGCCGTCGACAAATTCGGCAAGATCGACATCGCCTTTAACAACGCAGGCGTGGAATGGACAGGCCCGCTCGATCAGGCGACTGAGGCCGAATATCGCCGCATTTTCGATATCAATGTGTGGGGAGTTCTCAATTCGATGCGTCACGAAATTCCAGTGATGCTCAAGAACGGCGGCGGAGCCATTATCAACACATCGAGCGTAGCCGGTCACGTCGGGCTCGCGCAGGTAAGCGTTTACATCGCTTCCAAACACGCGGTTGAAGGCCTGACCAAATCAGTCGCGCTCGAGTTCGCCAAGCAAAACATTCGCATCAACGCGGTCGCCCCTGGCGGTGTGGCAACCGAAATGGTCGATCGTTTTGCAGGGAAACAAGGGGATATGCGCGATTATCTCACCTCTCTTCATCCGATCGGGCGTATTGGTACGAGTGAAGAAATCGCCGCAGCCGTTCTCTATCTGGCGTCCGATGCCGCGAAATTCACGACCGGCACATCGCTGATCGTCGACGGTGGCATGATTGCCGGATAAAGAACGCGCAAGTGTGAGACACACGTTATGAACCAGCAACTGCAAGATAGGAAACGCAGGCGATTGACCCAGGAAGTTGATGGTCTTTGAATATTTAAAATAAAAACTCGCGATGAAAATGGAAACAGCGCAAAGACACCGAAAAAAACTTATTCGCGCGGTGTACCCGAACGGTGGCGACAAACGCGGTTATCGCGTCGTTTTGACCATGTCGGATGCAAAGCGGTTTGCGATCCCGTATTGGCTCACAAAGTGGGCCGACAAACTTACGCTTGTGAAATCAGGAGCTTATTAAAGGACTAAATGCCAATGAATGTAACAACTAATCATGAAACCAAGCTCGGCGGCAGCTTCACGTTTCCCGGCGCTTCAATGACGGTGCATCGAATGGGGTACGGCGCGATGCAACTCGCCGGTCCCGGCGTGTTCGGGCCGCCCCGCGATCCGGACGCCGCCGTCGCGGTCCTGCGCGAAGCAATAGCCGCTGGTGTGAACCACATCGACACCAGCGATTTCTATGGACCCCACGTTACGAATCAAATCATCAAGAAAGCGCTCCATCCTTATCCGGATGGTCTCGTGATTGTGACCAAAGTTGGCGCGCGTCGCGGCAATGACAAATCGTGGATACACGATGTTACGCGCAAGAACCTGATTGATTCCGTTCATGACAACCTGCGCAATCTCGGAGTCGATGCGCTGGATGTAGTGAATCTTCGCGCGTGGGGCGATAATGGTCAGGCGCCGGGTGAGGAGCCGCTCACCGAACCGCTGTCGGTCTTGGCCGAACTGAAACAACGAGGGGTGATCCGGCACTTGGGATTAAGCAACGTCACGCCAAAGCAATTAAAGGAAGTGCAAACCATTACCGACATCGTCTGTATCCAAAACTTCTACAACGTTGCGCACCGAAACGATGATGCGTTCATCGACGAACTCGCGCGGCAGAAGATTGCTTACGTGCCGTTCTTTCCGCTCGGTGGTTTCAATCCGTTGCAATCCAGTGCGCTTGATGACGTCGCTGAGTCGTTAGGCGCGACACCGATGCAAGTCGCCCTCGCATGGTTGCTCGAGCGTTCGCCGAACACCCTGCTAATTCCGGGAACGTCATCGGTTCAGCACCTGCGCGAAAACCTCGCCGCTGCCGAATTGACTTTGCCCGCGGAAGCGATTGATCGACTGGACGCTCTTGCCGCGGAATCCGAAGATAACCCGGAAACGTGACGAAAGGATCCACAGCAATGAAAATGAAAGCAGCGCAGATCAGTAAAGCAGGCGGCGATTTTGAATTAGTCGAACGCGACATTCCGGAACCGGGCGCCGGACAGGTGCGCGTGAAAGTGGAGGCGTGCGGCATTTGCCATAGCGATGTCCTGGTCAAAGACGGTCTGTGGCCGGGACTTCAATACCCACGTGTGCCAGGCCATGAAATCGCGGGGCGCGTCGATGCCTTGGGTGATGGCGTGACGAACTGGAAAAAGGGCCAGCGCGTCGGCGTCGGTTGGCACGGCGGTCACGATTTCGTGTGCGACCAATGCCGCCGCGGCGATTTTGGAATGTGTATTAATCGCAAAGTCACCGGCATCGATTTTGATGGCGGTTACGCCGAATACATGGTCGCGCCGGCGGAAGCGATGGCGCTGATCCCGGATGAACTTCCGCCCGAAGAAGCGGGGCCGTTCATGTGCGCGGGCGTGACTGTTTTCAATGCGTTGCGCAATTCCGGCGCGCGCGCCGGTGATGTTGTGGCCGTGCAAGGTATCGGCGGACTCGGACATCTCGGCGTTCAATACGCGCGCAAAATGGGATTTGAAACCGTGGCGCTCGGTCGCGGGAAAGACAAAGAACCGCTGGCCAGAAAACTGGGTGCGCATCACTACATCGATTCGGATGCAGTGGATACGGTAGCGGAATTGCAAAAGCTTGGCGGCGCGCGCGTGATTCTCGCGACCGCGCCGAGCGCAAAAGCCATTTCATCCGTCGTGGAAGGACTCGGAGTGGACGGCAACTTGTTGATTCCTGCCGCGCCGAACGATCCGCTCATTGTCGGCGTGTTCCCGTTAATCATGGGAAGGCGATCCGTGTCCGGTTGGTATTCGGGGACCGCTCGCGATTCGCAGGACACGTTGGAATTCAGCGCGCTGAGTGACGTCCATCCGATGATCGAAAAATTTCCGCTAAGTCGCGCGGCCGAAGCTTACGAACGGATGCACAGCGGCAAAGTGCGATTCCGTGTCGTGCTCACCATGGGCGATTGAACCGAACAAATGGAATTTCAAAAAATGGAAAAGAAAGGGAACACAAATGAAAAACGGAAAACTAAATGGAAAAGTTGCAGTGGTAACGGGTGCGTCGAAGGGAATCGGCGCGGGGATTGCGAAGGCGGTCGCGGCAGAAGGCGCATCGGTAGTGATTAACTACGCCTCCGCGAAATCGGATGCGGACAAAATTGTCGATGAAATCAGTAAAGCCGGCGGCCGAGCGGTCGCAGTTCAGGCAAACGTCGCGAAGAAGGCAGACGTCGAGCGGCTCTTTGCTGAAGCGGAGAAAGCCTTCGGCAAGATCGACATCCTGGTTAACAACGCCGGCGTTTACGAATTCGTTCCGCTCGAACAAGTCAGCGAGCAGCAATTCCACAGAATGTTTGACACCAACGTGCTCGGAATGCTTCTCGTCACTCAGGAAGCACTGAAACATTTCAATTCCGACGGCGGAAGCATCATCAACATCGGTTCGCTCGCCAGTTCGCTGACGCCGCCGACCGCGGTAGTTTACAACGCAACCAAGGCAGCAGTGGACGCTATCACGCGGACGCTCGCGAAGGAGCTCGGGCCGCGCAACATCCGCGTGAACTCGATCAATCCGGGGATGGTAATCACAGAAGGAGCCGTAGCTGGCGGTTATCACCGAAGGCGATATGCGGAAAATGTTTGAATCACAGACGCCGCTGGGTCGCGTCGGTCAGACCGACGACATCGCGCCGGCGGCAGTGTTCTTCGCTTCTGACGATTCGAAATGGATTACCGGAGAAACTCTAGTAATCGCTGGGGGTTTACGTTAATGTAAATAGCGAAACGCCTCAATAACGCGAAGGGATATACCATGAAAACGAAGTTCCTGTCGGTCGCACTTGTCGCAAGCGCGGTCACGATTGCTCAAGCGAATCCAGTAGCCTACCACGGCGGTGGCGGACGCGCTCGCGCAGGCGGAGTTGCACACGCCGCTCCGGGCGCTCGCGCTCCGGTGCGTGCCGGCGGTTTTTCATCCTTCCACTCGACGCCGATGCGAGCGTACGGCGGCAGACCGTTTTACTCGGGCCAACGTTATTCGTCATTTGGAATGCGTTCGTACCGGCCGGCTGGGTTTCGCCAGTCTTCGATTTATCCAAATGGAGTGACGATTACCCGCTCGGGTCCATACACTGCGGCAACCATCGGACAACCTGGTCAAAGTAATCGTTTCCCGCGATATTCGAATTATAGAAGTCCAGCTGCCACAAGTGTGTGGAACCAGCGAAATACCGGGAATCAGTTCCGGAATGGAAACGCTTCCGCAATGGAAACAATCGTCTTCGCGGTGACTGGCAAAAGCACGTCTTCGGGCAGCAATCGGGGGATTGGCATCGCGACTGGGACCGACATAACGACCATTGGTGGAATGGCCATCGCTGCTGCTTCATCAATGGATCTTGGGTGATATTCAATATCGGTTTTGATCCGTGGTGGTCGTATGGCGGATACTACCCTGACTACTACGGCTACGGCTCTCCATACTCGAGCTACAATTACCCGGACTACAACTACAACGACCCGTATTCGAACGATTCTCAGCCGGGCTACTACGATTCCGGCGATTATCAGGGGCAGATGTATTACGATCAGAACGCCTATCCCGATCAGAACGGCTATCCCGATCAATCGCAGAATTACTACGATTCCAGTGTTTACCAAACCGAAGCGTCCTACGATCCGAACGGCAACAGCGATCAGTCTTACTCGAACTACTCGACAGTTGTTGCAGCGCAGGAACGACTCGCGCGCGAGGGCTTTTATCACGGCGAAAGCAACGGTGCGTTTAGCCCTGCGATGCGCCTGGCGCTCAGGCGTTACCAAAGCAGTCATGGCTTGAACATGACTGGTTACCTCGACACGGACACGCTCGGGGCAATGGGGTTGCAACGAGGAGCTAGCTACTGATTCGGAAAATCAGCACGCGAATTCAAAATGATCAGAGAACAATGGAGCAACAACATGAACAAACCTAATTCGAAAAAAAGACTGGAGCTGGCCGAGAGACGCGACGCACCGCTCGCGACGCGAACGGATCTGTCGCACTGCGGCCGTCAAAGACATAAGCGGCACGATGAATGCCATTCTCGCCGATGTGTTCGCGCTTTACGTGAAGACGAAAAATTTCCACTGGCACATGAGCGGTCCACATTTCCGCGATTACCATTTGCTCCTCGACGAGCACGCCGATCAGCTTTTTGCGATGACGGATCCAATCGCCGAGCGAGTCCGAAAGCTTGGCGGAATCACGCTGAGACTCGATCGGCGAGATCTCTCGCACTCAGCGTGTGCTCGATAACGACGCCGAATATGTCGAGCCATTGGACATGCTCGCCGAGCTAGCAGACGACAACAAAACCCTGGCCGCGCGCCTGCGCGAGGCGCACAACGTGTGCGAGGAGCATCGCGACGTTGCCACGACGAGTCTGATCGAAGTTTGGATCGACGAAACCGAGCGGCGCGCTTGGTTCCTTTTCGAGGCGACGCGCCGGGCGAATTAGCGTCAATACTTCGCTTGGTTCATCAATTCGGGCCGGCGTGCCTTTTTACGACGGCCGGTGAAGCCGCGCTTCGGCCAGGTCGATATCGCGTTGGATTCGGCGCAAAGCCTGGTCGTTGATGGCTTCTTCGTTGCGCAGTGCGATCACCGTGTCGCGTTCGGTTTGCAACATCTCGCGGGCTAATTCTTCAAAGTCGCGCGAGTACAATCGGCTGACGCTTTGCTCCGTCCGGCTCTTCAATGCGCAGTTGTCGAATACGATCTTCGTATTCTGAACGGAGACGTTCGACGGTCTTGGGTCTGGCTCGCTTCGACGACTGCGATTTCCTCGAGACGAGCCAGGGCTGCTTCGTTCGCCTTCAGACGCGCCAGTCTCTCTTCTTTTTCCGTGATGCGATCGTCCTTGATTTTCAGCCAATGGACCAGCGGCGTAAGAGTGAGTCCTTGCAAAACGAGCGTTGCGAAAATCACGCAGAACGTCAGCAACAGGATCAGGTCCCGTCCGGGGAATGGCTGACCATTGGCGAGGACAAGCGGGATCGCCAGTGCGCCGGCAAGCGAATCCGCGCCGCGCATCCCGGTCCACGCGATCAACGCAGTCTGTTTCCAGGGAGCGGGATTTTTACGGCGGAACGTTGGGCTCAGCAGACGCGGCAAGTAGGTGGCTCCGAACACCCAGACGAAACGAACCAGCACGATCACCGCAACAAACACAATCGCCAGCCAGGCGACGCGAGTGACCGTGCCCGGAGCAAGCGCGTGGATAACCTGCGGCAGTTGAAGCCCGATGAGCATGAAAAGTATTCCGTTCAGAATGAACATGACCATTTCCCAAACAGGCAACGCTTGTAATCGCATGCGCCCGCTCAAGATCCGCGGGGCGCGCCATCCGATATAGATGCCCGCAATTACAACTGCGAGGATTCCCGAGACATGGAGATTTTCGCCGCTGAAGTAGGCAACGTACGGCGTAAGCAGGGAAAACAATGTTTGAACAGGCGGATCATCCAAACGCTTTTGCAGTTGGACTACAAGCCAGCCCACGGCGAGACCAACACAGATGCCGCCCGCGGCGACCAAAAGAAACTGCAAGCTCGCTTGCGCCAGCGAAAACGTCGCCGGTCATCACGGCGGCCACTGCGAAACGGAACGAGATAAAAGAAGTAGCGTCGTTTACCAGACTTTCCCCTTCGAGGATGACAATAATTTTGCGAGGCACCCGCAAATTTTGAGTGACCGCCAGCGCTGCCACAGCGTCGGGCGGCGAGATGATGGCGCCGAATACAAAACCTACCGCCAAAGGTAATCCGACCAAATCGTGGAACACATAAGCAGTCACGGTCATCGTTAAAAGGACCAAAACGATTGCCAGTGGGAGAATTGAGCGAAGATTTACTCGGAAATCTCTCCACGACGTGAAAATGGCCGCGGGATAAAGCAGCGGCGGAAGAAACAGATTAAAGACCAGTTTCGGTTCGAGGTGAATCGCAGGAAGACCGGGGATCAGAGCGAGGACCACACCACCGATGGTGAGCAGAATTGGATATGGGATACGGATTTTCCGGGCAACGATCGCGAGCAGAGCAACCGCAACGAGACAAATCAGGATTAATTCCGTTTCTTCCACGATGGTTCCGATTGCGTCCGAGCCTCGCCGGAATTAGATCAGGCGTCCAGAAACTACTCAGTAGGTCGAAGCTTTCGGCATGAGCGAAGCCGAAACGTTTCAAAGAAACTTCATCAGGGCGTCGGTTGTTTCCTTTCGATTTTCGTCGAGAATCCAATGGCCGGTGTTCTTTAACACCACGACTGTAACATCGGTCGCGACGAGCTTCATTTGCGCAGCCAGCTCATTGCCAAGCGATTTGTCGCCGCCAATCGACAGCACCGGCATCGTTCAGTTTCGTTTGCGAGAGTTGCGCGAAATCTTTCGCGAGTTGCGGCCACGAAACGAAATAGGCCCAGCCGGCATGCATGCGTCCCGGTCGCGAATAGGCTGCGGTGTACGCTTTCCGATCCGCTTCCGGGATCGAATGAGTTTTGTCCGCAGCGAGAACGTTCCAGAAATATTCGAAGTAAGTTCGCTCGCGCCCCTTCACCAATTTTTCGGGATACTCGCCGTTGAAACGAAAATGCCAGACATTCGGATTATTGTAGATCGGTTCCCAGCCGTCGACGCCGGGAAGAAACGCATCCATCACCGCGAGCTTCTCGGTTTCGTCCGGGAATTGCGCGGCGTACGCGTAAGCGACCATCAGCCCGATGTCGTGTCCGACCACGCGCGCCTTATCGATCTTCAACGAACGAACCAAGTCATGGATTTGCTTCGCCGCAGTAATCATGTCGATGTTGTTGTCTGCGGGAATCGAAGAATCGCCGATGCCCGGCAAATCGACCGCGATCACGGTGAACTTTTCGGCCAGCAACGGAATGATCGGCCGCCACATGCGCGACGTTTGCGCGTACCCGTGAAGAAGCAGAACGGCTGGCCCGCTTCCGGCAATTAAATAGTGAAGCTGCACACCATCGATGCTTGCGGTGCGCGACGCGATCGCAGCCGGCGCGGCGTAACTTGGACTCGCAAACAAGCTGAATATACAGAACAGACCAAGCGCAGCGCGATTCGGACAACGGTTATGATTTCGCCTCATAGAAAGTCCTCGGAATTCGAATGCGTTCGAATGTAGCACGTTCCCTTTGCGAACCGTATTCAGTTATCACGGGCCATTGGCCGGTGGCATCATTAAGATGCTCTGGACAGCTCACGGCCTCGTGCAGATGATTCAGCGTGACAGAGCGAATCCTTAACATTAAGTGCGCTGTGGAGAAAAATATCGGGGGCATGGCGCGACATATCACCTCGACGCCAGTCATAGAAATATTTGACGGAAGCCTGATATGGGAAGGTGTCGTAGAAACGTTTGACGTTGCTTGCAATCCAAACGTCAAACGCTGTTACGGTTTTTCCTATCGCGAAGACGAAACTCTGACGTATGCGACCATTGCCGAAACGGACGAGGTAAATTCTCCGAAAATGGCAGTCAAAACCTTCGTCGCTTCCAGAATACAGCGATAAATCTGATTCGCGTTTCGCCGACTTAAGACACTGCCGGCTTATTTTTAGCTTTTTAAATTTTTGATTGGCTGGCGGCAAGCCGTGCCCGAGACTCGTTTCGCGCAAACATTCCATGGCTATTCGAATCCTCGCCACCGGCGGTACGTTCGACAAGGAATACAACGAGCGGACCGGCCAGCTCTATTTCAAGGATACTCACATTGCCGAGATGCTCCGGTTAGGAAGGTCGCAGGTAGAAGTATCCATTCGCACCGTCATGATGACCGATAGCCTGGAGATGACCGACGCCGATCGAAATCTCATCGTGCAAAACTGCCTGCAATCGGCCGAGGATCGCATCGTGATTACGCATGGCACCGACACAATGACGGAAACCGCGGCCGCGGTGGCTGGCGCTGTCACCGGGAAAACAGTCGTGCTAACCGGAGCGATGATCCCCTACGCCTTTGGCAGTTCCGACGGCCTCTTCAATCTGGGCAGCGCGCTCTCGTTCGTGCAGGCACTGCCTCCCGGAGTTTACATTGCCATACACGGTCAATGCTTTCCCTGGGACCGCGTCCGGAAAAACCGCGAGCGCGGCGAGTTCGAGGAAATTCCGCAGGGCTAAGCGCTAAAAGCCAAGTCCATTTGAATCGCGAGCGCGGCTCGCACCTCGGACTTTGCACTGCGTCTCGCTTGCGCGCACTATGAGGCATGCAAAGAATTACTCCAATGTTGTGGTCCGATAACCAGGCGGAAGAAGCGGCAAATTTCTACGTCTCGGTGTTCAAGAATTCGAAGGTCAAGCAGATCACGCATTACGCGGGCGAAGAATTTCCCGAAAAGAAAGGCCAGGTGATGACGGTGTCGTTCGAGCCGAATGGCCAGGAGTTCACCGCCTTGAACCCCGAAAGCTTTCGGGGGAGTTCAAGTTCACCGAAGCCGTCTCGTTCGTGATCAACTGCGACACGCAGGAAGAGATCGATCCCGCGGCCGCGGGGCTGGGAGAAACTCACCGCTGGCAGCGGGAAGGAAGTGGAATGCGGATGGGTCGCGGACAAGTACGGGCTCTCCTGGCAAGTAACACCGGCAAAGTTTTTCGCCGAATGGGTGAAGGATCCGGACGGGCTGCAACGGGTGACGCACGAGGTGTGGCAGATGAGGAAGCTCGATCTGGCAAAGCTACAGAAGGCATTTGCCGGAAAGTGATCCCATCGCGCGGATCGCTCGAATTCACGCCGCCGAAACGAACCAGGCCGGGTTTAACTCTGCGAGCGGCTCTTTCAGTTTGTCGAGCTCCGCGGCTGGTCCGTGAACCTCGATCCGGACCAACTCCGCCATGGTTAGGGCCTGGGCGAGCATGGCGCTCACATTGTCCAGGTGTGCGAGCAGTGCCTCCGCGTTGACGTAACCTTCACGGCAAAATACTTCGTCGCCGTTGATCGTGAACTCGTAGAAAAGATTACCCGTTTCGTTTCGCGTCTTGGCCGCAAACTCCGGTAGGATCGCCTTCAAATGCGGCATCTTGTCCGGAGGCACCTTGAAGTAGGGATGCAGACTGACGAATCCCGAAAGCCGATTCATACCCAATCGTAAACCTTTTCGGGATGCGGAGCGAGACCAGACGCGCGTTCAGATAAATGCCTGCCACGAGCTTTCTCAATCGGATTCGTTTTTAGCTATAAGTGACAGTTCATTGCTAAAGCACACTGCCCGACGTACTCTGGCGAACGGAAAAATGCCGTATCCGAATTGGAGGCGTCTATGAACCAAGTACAAGTTGAGCAGAAAAGCTATCAGATGCCGCCCCAGGATGGGTTTAGCGTCGCACATTTTCTCACCGTCGCCGACATCGAACGATCGGCTCGATTTTACGAAACGGTCTTCGGAGGTCGCATTCTGAGCAAAGGCGACAGCAGCGGCGCACCGGGGTACATCCAGATCGCGAACACGTGGCTCATTGTCAACGTCGGGGGCGGTCCGACACCCGACAAACCATCGGTAACGCTCAGCGTCCCCGCCAACCCCGATTCAGTCAGCAGCTTTATGAATATCCGCGTTGCAGATATTCAAGCGTGCTATGAACTATGGCGAAATCGAGGAGCCGAGTTTATCACGGAGCCGAAGGACAAGTACGGCGAGACGCGCTGCTACATTCGCGATCCTGATGGTTACATTATAGAGGTTGGGCAAAGTAAGCCGGACTTCACATACGGCTAAACGGAAATCAAAATAGCGCTCCTTTGGTCCGCCCGTCGATGAGAAGCAACGCAAGCAAACGGAAGTCAGAAAGGAACCTATGAAATCCGAAAGGGATGGTATCAATCCGGCAGTCAAGCCGAGCGGAACAGGTTGCGTCGAATGCTTGGAGCGGGGCGGATGGTGGTTTCATCTTCGCCGATGTACCGAATGCGGTCACGTCGGCTGCTGTGATAATTCACCAAGTCAACATGCATCGAAACATTGCGCCGCTACGGGTCACCCGATTATCACGAGTTTCGAAGCGGGGGAGCGGTGGTTTTACGACTATCGCACAGAGGAATTCTTCACCGGCCCGACGCTGCCCGCTCCTCACTCGCATCCGTTGGATCAACCGACGCCCGGACCAGCCGGACGGGTGCCTTCAAACTGGCAAACGCTGCTTCACGAATAGGGGCGGCTCTTTTGAAACGCGGCGAGGGGTCAGAGTGGGCTTTCGTCACAAATTGCCAATAAGCGCCGACCTCTTCTCTGCCTTTCTGCACGACCGAATTTCACTCGTTAGGTCAATTCCGTCCTATCAGCACAGACGACCCTGATTTCCTATTTCATCCAAATATCAAATATTTAGATTTGACCCCGACCCCCCTTCCTACGCGTAGCTTGCGATTCGTTTGCCTGAACGTCAACGTGCCACGCCTCACGGCGTTCTTTGACGTTTCATCCCCCCGCTGATCGCCACAGGTGGGAAGCGCCGAAGGGGTTGACGCTTTCGACTTCTCTCCTTTGCTTTGAGTCAGTAAGGTCTGATCGCTCTCTGCTCTTATGAAAAAAACTCTATTCGTCGCCGGTGCGATTGCGCTCGCGATTTCTCTTTTAATTACCACGGCGTCGCATGCCCAAACTCCTTCTCCCTCGCCATCGCCTTCGCCCTCTCCCTCGCCGACGCCGGCGCCGGTCGCGATCAAAGCCGGTCGATTGCTCGATGTCAAAACCGGAAAGATCGAGAACAATGTTTTCATCTCGATCGAGAACCATCGCATCAAGAGCATTGGCAAGGAAGCGCCCGTGGGCGTGCGCGTGATCGATCTTTCCAATGCCTTTGTCATGCCGGGCATGGTCGATTGTCATGCGCACATCCTTGGCAACCTGGCCGATCTCAGTCCGGCGTCGAGCTTCCGCATGTCTTCGGCGAAAAAGACGTTGTGGGGCATGAAGAATCTCAAAGTCTGGCTCGCGCAGGGATTCACCGCCCTGCGCGATGCGGGCGAAGACGACCTCGGTTACGGGCAACTGGCGTTGCGCGATGCGATCAACGCCGGTTGGATCGATGGTCCGCGCATGCAATCGTCGGGCAACTTTGTTTCGCTCAATGGCGGACATGGCGACTCCGAGGATTTCATTGCACCCGACCAGGAACTGCCGCGCCGCCCGAACATTGCCGACACCGTGGACGATGTCGCGAAAGCGGTCCGGCGCGATATCAAGTATGGCGCCGATTGGATCAAACTCATGGGCACCGGCGGCGTGGCCGACCTCACGAGCGATTTCAAAGTCCAGGAGCTAAGTGAAGAACAAATGGCTAAAGCCGTCGAAGTCGCTCATCGCGCGGGCAAGCGTGTCATGGTCCATGCGGAAGGAACCGAAGGCATCAAGGCCGCCGTGCGCGCCGGCGTGGATAGTATCGAACATGGCACCATGCTTGATGACGAAGGCGCCGCTCTCATGGCGAAGAAAGGCACCTGGCTCGTGCCCACGCTTTACACCTTTCAACATGGAGTAGAACTGGGCACGACTCACGGCCAGGACCCGGTCAGTCTGGCCAAGACAAAAGAAATCGTCGCGCATCAGCAGCCGGCTTTCACCCGAGCATTGCAGGCGCATCTTAAAATCGCCGTCGGAATAGACGACGAACCTCAATATTTGCCGAAGGAAGTCGAAGCGCTTGTGCGTGGCGGGATGACGCCCTTGCAGGCACTACAAGCCGCCACGATGAACGGCGCCGCGCTACTGAACTGGTCCGATCGCATCGGTACGATCGAGCCCGGAAAATTTGCCGACATCATCGCGATCGATGGCGATCCCATTCAGAATATCAACGCAATAGAGAAGGTCGTTTTCGTGATGAAAGATGGCGTTACCTTCGAAAACGATCTCGCGCCCAAGACCGCACCTGGGATGGAAAAGAACTAACTTCTTAATTCTTAATTCTTAATTCTTCCTTCCGACTTCCTTGTGCTCGTCACTGGTCACTCGCTTTAGTCAGATCGTCAGCGTGCGATTATGCGGAGACCGCTATGCTCGGACAAGCGCAGTCAGCTTGGTGGCAGACTCACTATTCACACTCCGGCTCCAGCGTGTAAGAACTCATCTTGTCCAACGTTGTTGACGCTTCCTGCGACGAAACTGATCCCTTTGGCCTACGCGAGCAACTCTTCGAGTTCTTCGGTGGTGAGGCCGGTCATGAGCGGTTCCTCGCTCTCGATGGCGGCGTCGATCGCGGCGCGTTTTTTCTCCTGCAGCTTTAGGATTTTTTCTTCGACGGTGTCGCGCGTAATCAGCTTGTAAGCGGTCACCACGCGGGTTTGGCCGATGCGATGCGCGCGGTCGGTTGCTTGTGCTTCGACCGCGGGATTCCACCACGGATCGAAATGAATAACGGTGTCGGCGGCGGAAAGATTAAGGCCGACGCCGCCAGCTTTGAGGCTGATCAGGAAAACTGGAATCGCGGAATCGCTTTGGAAACGATCCACGATTTCCTGACGCTGTTTGGTTGAGCCGTCGAGATAGCAGAATGGAATCTCGAGCTTCTCCAGGCGTTCGCGGACGAGATGCAGCATCGAGACGAACTGGCTGAAGACGAGGACGCGATGTTCGCCGTCGATGGCTTCCTCGAGGAGTTCGTCGAGGAGGTCCAGCTTGGCGGAAGTCTCTTCCTTGTCGATGCCGACGAGGCGCAGGTCGCAACAGACCTGGCGCAAACGGAGCAGACCCGTGAGCATCTTCATTCGTTGTGCACCGGCGTTCACATCTTTGCCGGAACTGCCGAGACCCTGCTGGATCTCGCGGAGCAGCGCGTCGTAGGCGGTGCGTTGATGACTCGTTAGGCTACAGGGCACGACCTGTTCGATTTTTTCGGGCAGATCTTTCGCGACGTCGCGTTTTCGCCGGCGAAGCAGGAACGGCTGGAGCCGGCGCGAGAGCCGGCGTTGCACATCTGGCGCGGAGCCGCGCGCGATCGGTAATTCGTAGCGCTCGCGGAAGTCGTTGCGATTTCCAAGATAACCGGGCAGCGCGAAGTTCATGATCGACCAGAGGTCGCGCACCGAATTTTCCATCGGGGTACCGGTCAGCACGAAGCGATGCTTCGCGCGGAGGGCGAACGCGGCCTGCGCGTTTTGCGTCTCCGGATTTTTGATGTGCTGCGCTTCGTCGAGCACGGCGGTGGAAAAGTTGATTTCGCGCAATGTGTCGATGTCGCGTCTTAGGAGTGCGTAGCTCGTGATGACTATGTCGACGTCCGCGATCGATTTGAAACGCGCAGCGCGATCGGCGCCTTCGAGCACGAGCGTCTTGAGTTCGGGAGTAAACTTCCGCGCTTCATTCTCCCAGTTTGTCACCAGCGATGTCGGGCAGACGACGAGTGCCGGGCCCAAGCCTTGATGTGCGCGTAGAAACGCGAGCGTCTGCACCGTTTTACCAAGACCCATCTCGTCGGCCAGGATGCCGCCGAGATTGTTCGCAGCGAGGCGCGCGAGCCATTCCCAACCGACAAGTTGATACTCGCGCAATATCTTTACGAGCGTGCCGAGTTTCGTCTTCGCATCCGGAGACGCGTCGCGGCCGGTAATGAACTTCTTCAATGCTTCGCGACGATCGGCGACAGCGGAGCCAAGCTCGCGCGCCGTTTGTTCGACATATCCGGCGTGGGCGCGGTTGATGCGGTAAAGCCCGGGCTGCGTCTGCGCCGGATCGCAATCGCGAATGACCTGCTCGAAATCCTCCAGGCCCGCGGTATCGATCACCGCGAGGTGGCCATTCTTTAATCGCGTCTGCGACTGGCCGGAGCGAAGCAGCCGCTGGATGTCGGCGTTTGAAAAAACTTCGCCACCAGGCGTGGTAAGCGAGTAACGCACCTCGAACCAATCCTGACCCGAGCCGACAATCTCGAGCTTCGGCGTAACGCGCTCGATCTCGCCCGTCCACTTCTCGACCTGCGAGGTGAGGGTTGTCTTCCAAGCGCGCTGCAGTCTTTGATAATCGGTCGCAAAGAACCGGATAACATTGAGCTGGCCATGCAGCACGAAGCCGCCGGCGTCGGTTCGGGCGAAGCCGATCTGCTCGAGCCGCGCGACCGCCGCATTCTCTGCGTCGAGATTCCGCATCAGCACGCGATCGATATTTTGCGGATCACGAAAGACGAATTGATCCTGCGCGTTGGTCAATGCTTTGATCGGCAGGCGGTCGCCGTAGCTACACATCAACTCAGCCGTGACGCTGTTGAGCGTGCCGGCCAGCCGCAGCTCAAAAGTTGGCTGCGCCGTTGCGATTTCCGGAAGGCGAACGCCTTCGCCGGCGCGCACATCGAATGTATCGCGCAGCCGCGGCAGATCGAACGCCAGGAAATGTAACGCACGTTCGCCATCGAGCAGTAACGGCCGCTCGATCAGGCGCGTCGAGCCGGCCGGCAAAGCTTCGCCGCAGCGAACGAACTCGTTGTTCTGCAGCAGCCACGCCTCCGTCGCGTTCCAGAGGATCAGCGCTTTCTCCTCGTTCTCGTGCTCATGCTCATGCTCCTGATCGATCTTCCTGCTGCGGTTCGGTGGAAAGTTGCATTTCACCGCGATGCCCCCCTCGCCGCGCGACTCGACCAGAAGCTCGGGACGCAGCGCGGCCGAAGAGATCGTCGCCCGAGTCGCTTTGCCGAAGGTGATGCGTGGATGATTCTGCAACGCGAGAAGCAGCCGCAGGAATGCGTCGCGTGACAAGATCGCCATGCCGCTCTCGAAGATCGCGGGGACCGCGCGCAAGCTTTCGATCAACACCAGATCGGCGCCGTCGACTGCAAACGTGTTCTTCTTCGGGAGTGCGGAGACGAGCGTGCGCTTTCGGGAAACTTCCGCTTCGACGACGATCATGATCTGCCCTTTCTGCCATGCGCCCGCGAAGTTGGGCGGCAGGATCACGTGCAATGTTGTTAGTGCGGCGTCAGCCGAATCAGCTGCGACGAACCGTGGACCTGCCGGAGCTTCGGGCATCGTCGGCTCGTTAGGCGCGGCGACTACTGCGGCCGGCGGATTCAGATAGCCCAGACCCACCGCGACCGCGTGGGCACAAATTTTCCCCGCCGAGCGAGACTCCCAACAGCTGCAGAGATTCTCGACGTCGATCGCGCTTTTGATTCGCAGGCCGGAACGATAATTCTTCACGCCTTCGCGCACGTAGCCGCTCAGCAACGGCGGCTCGTATTTAGCCTCGGAGACGCGGCCGCTTTTGAGCAACTCGCGCGCAGGCTTCATCGCCTGCCATCCCCCTGCATTGAGGAGGAGCTTCTCGGTAATCGGAATATCGTTCACGAGCGAGCAACGTCGCGCATTCTGTGCGTTTGCGAAAATCCGCGCGCAGTTTACCCAAAGCCTGCTCGCCGTGGCGAGCGGCGGGACAACGGGTTGCGCTCAGTTCTCCCCAGCAGTCTCTTGGCGAAGATGCCAGCGCCGAAACCCCGCATAAAACGCTCCGCGTAACGCGGTCCCCCGGAGTAAAAGGCGCCTCACGCGGTCGCAGCCGCCGCTGGAAACGGATTCTCGATCGTGCTCGTGGTCTTGCTCCTTATCCCGGCGATGCAGGTGGCGGTGGTGCGATTCATCAATCCTCCATGGACGCTACCGATGTTGATCGACCAAGGCGGCGCGATGTTCTCGAGCGCGCCAAAGCGGCCGCTCCTCTACCGCTGGATCGATTTGCCGCAGATTCCTGAGATGTTCCTGGAGCACCTTTGGATTTCGGAAGATCAGCGATTCTTCCAGCACGAGGGCTTTGACTGGAAGGAGATGGACCTCGCAGTGAAAAAAGCGGAGCGAAAAGGGACACCGGTTCGTGGAGCGTCCACGATCACGAACCAATGCGCCCGGTCGATCTTCCTCTGGCAGGGCCGCTCCTGGATCAGGAAAGGACTGGAGGCGTATTACACGATCTGGATGGAGGCGCTGTTGCCGAAGCGGCGCATCCTGGAACTGTATGCAAACGTGATCGAGATGGGGCCCGGGATCTACGGGGTCGAAGCGGCCTCACAGCATTATTTCCGCGTCAACGCGCGCGGCCTAACGAGGGAGCAGTCTGCAATGCTGGCGGCGATCCTGCCGAATCCGAAAGGCTGGGATCCGACGAAACCAGGCGGGACGTTACGCTGGCGTCAGCGGCGCATTCTGCAACGTGAACGGAACGCAAACTTCCCTGAGCGATTACTTCGATGAACCGTCCGTCAGCCTGATCGCGTAGCGCGCATTCTGTGCGTTTGCGAAAATCCGCGCGCAGTTTACCCAAAGCCTGCTCGGAGTTTACTCGCCGCGGCGAGTGGCGAGCGGCGGGCTACTTCGGCCGCGAGTTCGCGATCCGCAGCAGCACGTCGGCGTGACACGACTCGTCGAGCGCGCACCAGCAGGCGAGATCTTTGTCGTGCAGGCAGTGGCGGATGTCGCGCTCGCTGAAATTATCAGCGAGGTGCTGCTCGTATAACGCGACGGCTTTTTCGGCAGTGAGCGTTTCGCCGTTCATCAGCTCGCGAGCCCACCACGTACGGGTTTCCCCAAACAGTCGGTCGGCCGACGTAGATGGCGTTCGCCGGCATCTTCCATCCTTTCGCGCGACTACGCTGGATTCGCTTCGGTTTGCTCATGCGAGAGGTAAATCCTTTCCGCGCCGTTCATCCATCCGCGCGCGTCCCTTCACTGTCGAACGAATGAAACCACGGGCTCGAGAGTGTAAGAATTCATTGAGGCAACGTTGTCCAGGTTCTGTGCGTCGACAATGATCCTTATCCCAATTCGAGCGTTGTAATGCCGAAGATCTCGGCGGACCCCGCGGGACTTTTCGCCGCGTCGCTTGGTGATGTCATTCTGCTGCTTGCTGTGCAAACCGGACCGCTGAGCAGCCTCCGCCAAACCTCCGGCTCGCCAGGATCTCTGGTTGCGCTCGCCTTTGCGTTAATGGGAGGTAAGCAGGAAGGCGTGAGTTTGGCCATGAATGGTGCCATACCCGGTAATCTGACCGGCGTCGTTGATGCCATTGGCTTGTCCCAATACCCAGCCGCTTCCCTGCGGGATCAATCTGTTCAGGTCCTGCATCCTGCCGCCATTAGTTGAGATGAAGGCATGATAAACGTTGGTACGAGTGGTGCCGAAACCAACAACGGTGCCGCTATTGTTTATGGCCAGCCCCCAAGAACTGGACCCGCCAAGCGTGCCAAGGTCAACCATCTGTCCATTGCTCAGCCGAAAAGCGTGGGCCGCACGGTTGCTGCGCGTGTATCCCTGGCCGGCGATTTGGTTCTGGTCATTGATCGCATAGGCAATACTCCAACTGCCGCCGAGTGTACCGAGCGCAGTCATAGCGCCGTTCTGGTAGGTAAAGCCGAGAAAGTCGCCGGCGGCATTGTAGGAATAACCAACAATCACTCCCAGATTGTTGATGCTGTGAGCGGTGCTGGAATCGCCGCCAAGTGTACCGAGATCGGTCATCTGCCCGTTTGAGTAAAGAAAAGCATGGTCCTCGCCGCTGACTGTATCGGAATCGCCAACGACCTGACCAGAGTCATTCAAATCGTAGGCGGCACTGTAGTTAGCACCGAGCGTCCCCAGATTGATCATTTGCCCACCGGTGTAAAGGAAGGCACGATAGGAGCCGTCCGCGAGAGTCGAATAACCGGCGATGTCACCCGCAGTGTTGATTCCGCGCCCGTTGCCATATTCGCCGCCGAGGCTACCGATGTTGACGAGCTGGCCGTTGCTGTAGAGAAATGCCGGATCGGTCGTGTGGGTGGAGGAGGCGCTCGATTCTCCCGCCACCTGTCCGCCGGCGTTGATGCACTGGCCATTACTATAACTGCCGCGGCTATTCGTGCCCAGGGTCCCGAGATCGGTAACGGTATAGGTCTGAGCGGCGGCGGTCGTGGCGAGCAAAGCGAGCGCAGCAAAAATCGCAAGCTGGCAGAGGTAACTACGGTCGTGAATGGATAAACTCGCTTTCATGATGTTCCTTCTAATCAGTGACTCCATTATTCGATCGATCCTGCGCTCCGGAAAGGTTGGTTCGGTAACAGAATTGTTACCCGAAGAACGAAAGGGGAAGATGATCTTGTCCAACGACCGATTAGCTGCTCAGCGTTTTTTGAGAAAAACCCTACCACAATCCTCCAGATCGAGACATCTATAGCGGTCCGCCTTTTCGAGCAGACGTTTCATCTTCTTCACTCTCGCGATCAGATCGACCATTTCGGTTATCTTGCGTTGCGCGAGCGTTTGCCAGCGACGAAACGCCGGGGTTCCCTTGCCGAATCCGTGGAAGAGTTTGTTAGTTTGGTTAGTTTGGGGTCGCGTCTTCACGTTACACATTCGCATGCGATCCTCGTAGATTTGGTTCTGCCGACGGTCTTATTAGGCCTAATGTGAAATGTGGAGATTTGACCCCCTCTTGGACCCCTTGGACCTCTTGGACCCCGGCCAAGTATTTCACCGAATGGGTGAAGGACGCGGCCGGGCTGGAACGGGTAATGCACGAGGTGATACAGATGAGGAAGCTCGATCTCGCGAAGCTACGGAAGGCATTTGCAGGAAAGTGACGAGCGGACTGTTCGCCCCCAACCCAGTTCCTTCATATCTAAAGATCGCTCCGCGGTCGCGCCGCGTGCGCGATCGTAGTTCCACGATTTATCAGATAGTTCGGTGAAACCGATTGACTTACCGGTAGCGTGGACTATCGGGGTCTAACGCCCAGCAAGCGAGCATCCGGTTTCTCAACCGGTTCGGCGGCAATAGCAACGACCGTTGTTCGTCGCGGTCTAAACATTGAGCATGGTCCGCTCACACACACACGGGGTATTCCTCGTGAATTAGAAAACAAAAAATTAATGAAAACAAAAACAATTGGTTTGGGCGTGCTGCTTTCAGTCGCGGCAGCCGCAATGTGTTTCGCGAGCAACCCAACGTTGGGCACGTGGAAACTGAACGAAAGCAAATCCACTTTCGGCGACGGCGCCGGTAAAGCCACGCTGGTGGTGTGGGAGAAAGTTGGCGACCAGCACAAATGCACGGTCGACGGAACTGACGCTGACGGTAAGAAAACTCACAGCGAGTGGACCGGAAAGATGGACGGCAAATTCTATGCGATCACCGGCGAGCCGCAGGCCGACCAACGCTCATTCAAGAAGAGTGATGACAATACCATCGCGATGGTGACTCAGAAAGATGGCAAGACTGTTGGTGACGGTACGATCGTCGTGGCCGCCGATCGAAAGAGCCGAACGGTTACAAGCACGATGACGAACGCCAAGGGCGTGAAGGTCACGAGTACGTTAGCTTACGATAAGTCCTAGGTAACTAATTTAGCGATAACGCGGCGCGTCCCCTGCGCGACGCTTTTTGGCTTACAGCGGCCGGACGTGAAGACGTTCGGCCGTTTTGCTTGTGCCGGCGCTATTCCGCGATCGCGCCCCACTTGCCCTCTGAGTTCGATGCCGAAGACTGGGAGTGAATCGCCTTCTGATCTCCGCGACTGTTCTGGTGCGAAATGATTCATCGGCGGGATCTACGTTGACGTGATGTTGATTCACGTCCACGGAGCGAGACTGGCAGCCCGGGTCGCCGTCGTCGAATCGTAGGATGTTGCGGGCAGCAGTCCACAACTCAGTGCATCTTAATTGCCACCAACGACACGTCGTCCACGAAATGCTCAGATCCGCATCGGCGTTTTAGTTCCGTCAGAACCTCATCCAGCGGATTCGCCCCGTGAGTAGCGCGCTCGAAAAGCGCGGCTAGATCGCCTAACGATACCGTGGTCCGTGCCTCGCCGCGCAATTCGTAGGCACCATCGCTATAAATGAAGAGGGTATCGCCCGATCGGAGCGGACAGCGCATGTTTTCATACGCCGCGCCCACTGTGCATCCGGTGACGAGGCCGCTAGTCGAGAGCAAACACGTCTCCCCTCCGCTTCGAATCAACACCGCCGGTGGATGCCCCGCCGTGCTGAAACTCAGCTCTATCGCGCCTAGATCGAGCACACCGTACCAGATCGTAAGGAACCTGCCGTGACGGCTGACGGGAAACTCGCGATTAAGTGCCGCCAGCACCGCTGCGGGATCCGAGAAATCGACACCCGTCAGTGAGCGCGAGCGCAGCACATCGAGCAACACGACTGAAAGCAAGGCCGCACCCACTCCGTGCCCGCAGATATCCAGGACATAGACTGCTAATTTGTTCTCGCCCAGAAAATGGTAACCGAGGCAATCGCCGCCCAATTCGTCGGAAGGGACATAGCGCCAGTCGAGCGTCACCGGCTCGGTGAGCGGCGGCGGGATCAACGATCGCACGTAGTTCGCCGCCGCCGCCAGCTCCTCATGGAGTCGCTCCTGCGTCTTCAAAAGCACCTCTTGCGTGACGAGCAACTTGCCTTGGGCCGCAATCAGATTGCCCATTCGCAATTCCTGCTCCACCAGTATCGCCAGCCGGCGCAGCATGCCCGCAAGCTCCGGCGTAAAATTTCGTGGTACATGGTCGGCGATGCAGAGCGTCCCGATCTTCTCTCCGTCCGGAGCCCGCAGCGGTTGTCCCATATACGACCCGATGAATGGATCGCCGGTCACCAGCGGATTATCGGCAAAGCGAGGATCCTGATGTGTGTCCGGGATTACTAGGGGGTCGTCGCCGAGGATGGCGTGCGCGCAAAAGGAGACATCGCGCGGAGTCTCGACCACTGGGAGGCCGATCCTGGATTTGAACCACTGCCGATCACGCTCGATAAAGGAGACAAATGCTATTGGCACATTGAAAATTTCGGTCGCCAGCCGCGTTACGAGGTCAAATCGCTCCTCCGACTGATCGTCCAATTCGAGGGAACGAAGCGCTTGCAGGCGCTCTGACTCGTTGCTTGGGAGCGGGGCGGTCTGCATCGGCAGATCACATTCTCACTTAATCGACGAGTAGCGAGTGGTGATCAGAACTTCGCTAGCATCGCCCGACCGGCCGGACTTCACTCGTCACAGGTCACTCTTCCAAGAAAATTAATGCGATAACGCCGTCTGTAGTGCGGCAAAGTACCAGATCCAACCGGAGATTTGAATCGCCAGCGATCATCCGCCAGTTCGGCTCGGACCGATATTCTGCGCCGACCACTGCGAGACGCCGACGGCCTGGCCCGGCACGGCATTGGTCATCACCGTGACCACGTGCTTGGGAAGGAGTTGCTCCGCTCTGGAACGTCAATCGGCGCAAACTATCGGGAAGCGTTTCGCGCGCGGAGCAAAGCTGAATGGAGCGACTGGGGTAAAGCGACATAGACAGTAAAGCCGCGAGAGTAGCGGAGAGCGAGTGGGCAACGAGCGAATCAATTCATCGCGAAATGCGGCGATTCGCTGCGCGAGATTGAGGAAAGCGCCTCCTGGCTGGAACTGCTCGTGGAATCGGGGATTATCAGCGTGGAAAAGCTCGCGCCTTTGCGACAAGAGTGCGAAGAGCTGACCGCGATTTTCGTCACCATCGTGAAGCGAGCGAAGACTTCTTCATTCTTCCCTCATCCCTCTTCCTTACCCGGCCCGCCAACCCGACGAGCTTTGCGATCCTGTTCATCGCGGCGAACAATCGATAGTAAGCTCTGACCGTTGTTGATCCCTTTGATCCCTTGTTGACCCTTATGTCCGCTCGAAAACCAATGCTATACGTGATTCACGTATAGCATCAATTCACGCTGGTTCGGTGATTGTTGGAAACGCAACTCCCAGTTAGCGTCCAGCGAGGATGAGACATCTCTTTTTTGCTGCCACTCTCGCCGCCGCGCTCCCTTTCCCCGCCGCGGCGGGTCAATTCGAAAAGATTGCTCCCGCGGCGAAAGGGCGCGTCGGCGTCGCGGCCCAGCTCCTCGAGTCGGGCGAAACGGCGGACCTGCACGGCGACGAGCATTTCCCGATGCATAGCGTTTACAAGCTGCCGATCTCGATGGCGGTCTTGCAGCGCGTTGATCGCGGAGAGCTGAAGCTCGATCAGCAAGTGAAGGTCGAGCCGAGCGATTTCGTGCGAAAGGGAATGTATAGCCCGGTGCGCGATAAATATCCGGACGGTACCGAGCTGACCATCGCGGAACTTCTCCGCTACACCATTTGCGAGAGCGATGGCAGCACCAGCGATGTGCTCATGAAACTCATCGGCGGTCCGGGCAGTATCATGGCCTTCCTGGAGGAAATTCAGGTGCCGGACATCCAGGTTGTTAACTCTGAGAAGGAAATCGGCCGCGACTGGGAAACGCAGTATCGAAACTGGGCGACTCCCAAAGGCGCGCTCGCCCTCCTCGTGGCCTTGCAATCTCAGAGAAAACTCTCGCGGGAGAGCCAGGCCCTGCTGCTGAAGTTGATGACCGAAGCCATCCCGGGCGCGAAACGCCTCAAAGGCGAATTGCCTGCTGGAACCGTAGTCGCACACAAGACCGGCACCGGCGGCACTCGCAACGGCATCACCTCTGCGACCAACGACATCGGCATTATCACTCTGCCCGATGGCCGACACCTGGCCGTGGCCGCATTCGTCTCCGATTCCGCCGCCAACGATGACACGCGGGATGCGATCATTGCCCGCCTGGCCAAAGCCGCCTGGGATCACGCCCGTTAACTGCGCGCGCCGCGTAAACTACACAGACCGATGAACGCACGGGAACGGATGATACGGATCTACGACCGCACGATGATCGGCCGTAACCAGAGAGAGTATTACGGCGACAGCGGTTTCTACAATTTCGGATACTGGGAGGCAACGACATCTTCGCAGCGCGAAGCGAGCGAAGCGCTGGTCGACCAGTTACTCGACAGAATCCCGCGGAAAACCGGACGCATTCTCGATGTCGCCTGCGGTGTTGGCGGATCGACCAGGCATTTGCAACAGAATTATCCGTCCGACACGATCACTGCGATTAACATCTCGGAGCGTCAAATTGCGGAAGCGCGCAAGAGAGCCCCCGATTGCCACTTTCATTGCATGGATGCGACGCGGCTCGATTTTCCTGACGCTCACTTCGACGCGGTCATCTGTGTCGAGGCGGCGTTTCATTTTGAAACACGCGACGCCTTTCTGCGTGAAGGGTTCCGCGTTCTCAAATCCGGTGGCTCGCTCGTACTCTCAGACATGATTTTCCGGCGATTCATCGAACCGATCGGACCGCCGCTTCAGGTTCCGCGAGAAAACCTTGTCCGCGATATCGCCACCTATCGAAAACGGCTGGGCGCGGCAGGTTTCGAGAAGATCGACGTGCAGGATGTAACGCCGGCGGTGATGGGCGGGTTCTGCCGGCACCTTGCGCGCTGGCCCGCCGTTGAGCGCCGAAACGGACACATGAAACTCTCCGAGAGCCTGGCCGCATCGCTCGTGTGTCGATTGGTCGCGAGCTCCTTCGGAAGCGCCATCAAATTCTATCTACTCGTGTCGGCGCAAAAGCCCGTGAGCGCCCAAGCGAACGCGAACCTTCTTCGTTAGTCCGGCAGTTCAAAGCGCCGGACTCAATTCTGTCAAGATTTGTTGACTGACCCCTATCTCATCCGTTTGCTTCCGTCCTCCGTCCATCGCCACGGCGAGTCCGTCCTTCGGAGGATCCGTCCTCTGTCTTCTGCTTAATTCGGCGTTCGGCGTTTGCTTCCGGCCTTCTGTCTTCCGTCCTCTGTGCTCAACTCTATATATAGAGCCCTCCCTCACCACCTCGCCGCGAAAAGTCTCCAATCGCCAGGAACGCCTTTTAGTTCGTGAACGCCGAGATCTTGAAAATTGATCCCGGAACCGGCGACAAGATCCTTCACCGTACCGGAAACAATCACGCTGCCCGGCTCGGCTTTCGCCATGATCCGCGCGCCGGCGTGGACGGCGATGCCTCCGATGTTGTCGCCCATCAATTCGCATTCACCGGTGTGCACGCCTGCGCGCACTTCGATACCGAGCTGGCGGACGGCGGACACAGTTGACAGTGCGCAACGCACCGCCCGCGCAGGTCCGTCGAAAGTTGCAAGGAAACCATCGCCCGTAGTGTTCGTCTCCTTGCCCCGGTAACGGGCCAACTCCTTTCGCACGATCGAGTAGTAGGAGTTGAGAAGATTGCGCCAGGCACTGTCGCCCAGCGCGGCGGCGCGCTCGGTGGACGAGGCGATGTCGAAAAAAAGAACCGTGGCCAGGACGCGATCGAAGGTGTCGATAGGCCGCTCGCCGGTAATGAATTCGTGAATGTCGGAAAGAACGGTCTCCATGTCGTCGAGCATGATGGCGTGACTGTTGCCGGGATACTCAATGAATTTTGATCCTGGAATGCGCGACGCCATATCGCGCGCGGCGTCTACACGAGCGCATGGATCGCCGGTTCTGTTCATGACCAGGGTGCGCGCCTGAATCGACGGAAGAATAGGACGTGTGTCGATCTGACCATTCATGACCTCATAGGCATAAACGGCCGATGGACTCGCCGCCGCGCGCATGTAACGGCAAACTGCATCGAGCACAGCCGGTGGCGCGTCTCGACCGAGGCCGGCGCCGGGCCCGGTGATGTAGTCAATGGATGGCCAATCGTCTTGAACCATGCCGAGCATCTCGTTGTGTTCTTCGGGCGTTTGCGCCCAGGGATGATCTTCGCACGCGATCCAGCGAGCCTGCGCGCCCCAGATCAGAAGTGAGTTCACTCGTTCAGGGTAGGTGGCGGCGAAGAGACACGCCATCGAACCGCCTTCCGATACGCCCATGAGATTGGCGCTCGTTATTCCGACGTCGTCCATTACGGCGCGAATGTCATCGGTCCGCTCTTCCAGCGTTGCCATATTCACCGGGCGATCCGACAGACCGGTCCCGCGTTTGTCAAATCGAATCAGCCGGCAGAACTTGCTGAAGCGCTCGAAGAAAAGAGCGCGTTGCGGCAGTTCCCAATCCATGTCGAGGTGTGACATGGTGCCGGGCGCCCAAACGACATCGAACGGTCCATCACCGGTAATCTGATAGGCGATGCGAACATCGCCGCTGCGCGCGTACTTTGTTTTCGGCAACAAGTAGTTAGCTAAGAGGTGACAACGTTTTTTGGCAAACCTCAAATGCCCAGGTCGACTCGGATCCCCTGGTCTCCTTTGCCTGCCAAGCCGAAGCCTTGGCGTAGGCTGGGTCGCGCCGTAGCCTTGGCGAAGGAGGATCCGTTTTCAGCTTTTTGTAGAAGCGAATGTCAAATGGCCAGCTCAGTTTCCCCGCCGGGGGGAAAGCTTTCGGAGTTTAGATACGCCCCAGGTCATACCCCGAGCGATAATGCAAACCGTTTCCGTGTCGACCCCCGTAGTCAGTAGATGTTCGCTTTCTTCTCCAATCGGCTTGGTTGTCTTGCTTCGATCGTCGTTTCTGTAATCGGCACGTTGATTCTGCTGGCGGTCTTACGCGGTTGCCACTAGCGACCGATTAACAGTTAACGAATAACGGCGAGCTGCTTTTGCTCGCTCAAATGTTGAATGTTTAGGTTTGAGCCTGATTCTTCCGATCGGGTCGGTTCCGCTCTGAGCTTTCGGGTTTCCGCTTTTTTCTTCGAAGCAAATGTCAAATGTGAAGATTTGACCCCGATCGGTAGCCTCGACCGACGATTATTTCGGCCAAGCCGCTTTCAGCTTCGCAGCTATCTGGTTATATTCCGCCTCCGGCAGCTTTCTCCTTGGCGCGGGAGTTCCAGGCGCTTTTCCTCCGAAAGAGGGTATGACGTGAAAATGGGCATGGTAAACGGTTTGGCTGCTGCTGAGCCCGTTATTTTGTTGAACTCTGAAACCCGTTGCTCCCAGCCCATTCTTCTGCGCGATCGCCGCTTTTTGAACTGCGACCAGAAGGTCACGCATCTCGTCAGGCTTGAGATCCAACAGATTTCTTGCGCCCAACCGTTTCGGAACCACCAGAACATGGCCCGGTGCGACGACCTCATCCGCCGGCATGAATACCATGACATGATCGTCCTGGAATATTATTGCGACACCCTGGGATTCGCCGCGCACCAGTTGAGCGATACCATTTTGCGGATCGTATTTACCTTCGAGCCCGGTATCAGTCCCGGGAGGGGGAAGCTCGCTAGCTGGAATTTGTTGCGCCAGCAGCGGCGCGCCTTGCACGAACATAAGCGCGCTCAATCCGAAACAGATGCCTATCCATCTTACGGTGTGAAGTCTTGGATCCATGATCCTACTCTGTTCCGCTTCGGTCGCCATGGCGACACGAAATCCTGCCGCATTGCGGCAAATCTACATCCAGGGAACATTCTCGATGAACTAGCGGGAGCGTAATCCGCCGTAGCCTGGTGCGGAGGCGGATCAACCCTCAACCGCCTTGCTCCTGTTAGCGCCGACGCGCACAAACAACCCACTGCGACTGCGTAGGGCAAACCGCTTCACCTTTACGATTTCAGTTTTCAGCGTTTCAGCTTTTCAGAATGCTCGCGCTCCCCGCGCACAGTCTCCACGATGCACACCAAATTGATGCTTTGGAATAGTGAAACGCGCGACTGCCTTCACCGGTGTAGCCACCCAAATGTTAAATGTTTAGATTTGACCCCGGCTGGATTTGATGCGCGGACGAAATCGAGCTGAGTAAACACGCGATTGTCATCGAAGATAAAAGGGACAGTTCCACTCCGTTCCGAGTCGAGAGCTTGCGAAGCGCGCGTAAGAAATACGAGAAGCAACAGTAATATCTCAGTCCTTATCAGTCCTGGCTTCATCAAAATGAACCTTACATTAGACTAGAGCGGGAAACAGAAGGGTGCGAAACGCATCAAAGGCGAATTGCCTGCTGGAACCGTAGTCGCGCACAAGACCGGCACCGGCGGCACTCGCAACGGCATCACCTCTGCTACCAACGACATCGGCATTATCACTCTGCCCGATGGCCGACATCTGGCCGTGGCCGCATTCGTCTCCGATTCCGCCGCTGATGATGACACGCGGGATGAGATCATTGCCCGCCTGGCCAAAGCGGCCTGGGATCGCGCCCAATCGTTAGGCCGGTGACGCGTTGGCGGCTGCGCTAGCGCCCGACGTGCTCGGCCGGACCGTTGCGCTCGTTTCAGTGGAGGAGCACGCGGCCATTACGGGCCGTGAGGTTGGGGTCAGGCCTCACTTGTGACATCTTCCCAGAGGCGGGCCACGCGCCTTCTGTCAATAGTGAGGACTGACGATTTTTCCTTTTCCGCTTGACGCCGAAATTACTGCAGCGCATATTGTGCGCCCACAAGGAATTGAATAGCGCACGCACAGGCTCTTCAAAAAATAACGCTAAATTTGAAGACCGAATCGTGTAAGCAGTCCTCTTTTTTTCACCGAGGCCGGTTACTCGGCCTGACTGTTTGCTTTTTTGCTGCAATGGTTCCGGTGGCGGCTCTTGCTGGTCGAAAGAGCGGGACTGCATTATTGCCCGGCAACGCGTGGCGTGAGTTACAGAAGCAGCTCGCACAATTCGAACAGTTCCCGGGAACGAAGAGCGTTCGTATCGATGTCGGCAACCACACGCTGATCTCCGATTCGTCGAGCACTCAGCTCTTCGTCGCCAGCGCAACCAAAACTTTCATCGTCTGCCAGTATTTGCGGGACGTTGAAGCAGGCCGTTTTTCCGAGGATGAACAGCTCGAGGTCAGTGACAGCGTGCGGACAGACGCCAGCCCTGTCCTGCTCAACCTGACGGGAACGACTCCCGCCCGCTCGATTCTCGAAGCGTCGATAACACACAGCGACAACACGGCGACAGACATTGCTCTGGTGCATGTCGGTCCGGATCGGGTACGTTCCTTCATCGCCGCAGCGGGATTGAATGCAACGCTCATACCTGATTCGACACGCCGTTTCTTCTCGTACAATGTTGGCGCGCCACTCGGGGTCGATCTTGGCTGGGCGGGGATACAACAGGTCCTGCACACGGAGCGACTGCCCGGCCCGCCACGACCGCCACTCAATAATCAGCAGACCCTGGCCAGCAGCGCGGACGATCTCGTATCGTTCTATAAACGCGCTCTGGCCGGCGAGTTTTTCAACAAGCCGGCAACGTTAACGGAATTCAAACGAATTCACCTCAACAACGCCTTTTTTCCTCATGATACTGCGGGTTACGGCAAGGGCGGCAGCGGCAATTGGGTAGCCGACATGGGTAATGTGCCTGTCTTCCACGCCCTTTCGTTCGCGGGGCAGATGGTTGTCGGCACAACCCCAGTTACCTTTTGTTTTGTGGTGAACTGGATGAGTGAACACCCAGACAGCGAAGCCTTAACCCCTGCTTTTATTGCTGTGGTCAAGGGATCTATGGAAGCTATTAAGCAGGGTTTGCCACCTGGATCGTCGCGCGACCGAATTGTGGGTGACTTTGACTCCGAAAGTCGCACAGCGACGTGGCTACAGCTGCCCTAGCCGGTGGTTCGAAATTGGCCGTCCTTGTTTTTGAATTCAACGTGGCCAGCGCAACTTCAGGGGCTGGAATAACCACTTCTGTTCGAGCAACGTTCTGAGATTTTGAAGGCACGGCATCTTCTTCGTCAGAGCGCGAGCCATCGACGACAAAGAGTTCCTGGCACAGGTCCAATACTTGTCCCGTCACTGCAGCGAAGGTGCAACATCGTCGCGATGACGGATTCGCTGCACTCGCACAACTCGAAACAAAGCAAAGATTGTCAGAACAAAGCAAAGAGGGTCAGGGCTAAGTATTGACACCGGTTTTCGATTTCTAATCAGCTTCCGCTCGTGGCCCGGTCCCCAAGAGACTTGTTAATACTTAGCTGTGACCCCTTTTCTCTCACGAAGCTACAGAAGGCATTTGCAGGAAAGTGACGATGTCCTGTTTGCGATTCATGTTCCTCTTATGCAAAACATTCCAGGCCTGCGCAGTTGCTACGACAAAGTCGGACGTCTGATCTATTTCGGGCGGATGCTGGATAAGATTCGCCTGCACGCCGCCGATCAGCTCCCGCCGGATTACGCAGAGAACCTCGGCGAGCACCAGTTCACGCTCGACGGGCGCTGCTGCCGTTTCCTCGGCGTCGCCTATTCGGACATAAAAAAACGCACGCTCGCCGGCGAGCCCGACGAAGCCGTCCTGAACTGGGCCCACGCCCACGGAACCCCGCGCACCGACGAAGAATGCCACGTCTGGAATCGCTTCATCGCCAAGCTCGGCTGGCGCGATGAACGCAGCCACGTCCTGCCGCAGCGCATCCAGGAGAGTGGCCTAACGGGTAAACCGATCGAGACCCTCATCGATCACATCGAATTCGATGAAGGCCGCGACCCCGTCGCCTCGCGGGCTTGGGAAAAGATCTGAAGGCGACTCGCGCGCTTGCCGGCCGTTCGCCAGTCAAATGTCAAACGTACGCGACCCCGTTCCCCTTCCCGCTTGGAAGATTCAAGGACGCGCCCCGTCACGTTACCTCAACAGCTAGTGCGACCGCCTAAGGGTTACAAGGGATGCCCGTATCCTGCGCAGCCACGATCTGCCATTTCCCGGCGCGTTTGAGCCATGTGTCGGTCCAGATCAGACAACCCTTTGTCTCCTTGCCATCCTTATCCTTGGAGACTGCGCTTTCCGCTCCATACGCGATCGCGATGGAGTCGCCGAAGAATCTCACCTTTACCTCGCCCAGTTGGCAATCGCGCGAGACCGACTTGGTATCCGTGGCGATCGCTTTGGCCTTGTCGTAGCGACGTCCGCTCGGCGATGTCCCTTGGAAGTCGTCCGCAATCACGTCCTTAAGATCCGGCTGCGGGCTACAGGCCGAGTTGGCCCACTTCGCCTCGGCCGCAATAATGAACTTCACTGTGTCCTCTCCAGGCGATCCCCATCGAGATTCCTGCGCAAAGCTGGATGAAGCAAACCCGCCGAGAAAGAACACAAGAGATACCGGGATGATTGAGAGGAATTTCATTTGACGCCATTCTCCGGATTCCAGGAACCTTGTAACTTGCGGACATAAAGAATCTGCCCTGTGTGATAAGCGTTGTGCGTGCTGATGTGCGAAATCAACGGCGCTTTCAGCGCTAGTTTTTCCTCCGGCATTTTCTCCACCACCGCTTCCAGGTCTTTCATCACGCGATCGAGCCGCTGCACGATCTGGTCCCAATGCGCCGCGTCGAAGTCGTTAAACGTCTCTTCGTTGTTTCCCGGACTCGCAGGCTTTTCGCCGCGCAGACGGGCGAGCGCATTCTCGTTCCAGAAAACCAGATGATAAGCGAGCATTCCTACCGAATGGTTAGCGTTGGAATCGATTTTGCCCTGCGCGTTTTGCGGCACCCACTTCGCCTGCTCAGCCGTTAGTCCCGCCACCGCAGCTTTGATTGGGGTAAACCACTCCGCGTTGTCGTGCGTGCTATGAAGCTCCGACAAGAGAAGCGAACGGAGTGTAACCGGCGTAGGCGCGGGCGTGGGAGACGATTGCGCGATCGCGGTATGGAGGTTTGCTGCGATGATTAGTGAAATGCTGAAAGTAAGAGACGGACGCATACGCCGAATCCTAGCACGAAGCTCGATATTGGTCCGTAACGGATTGCGGAGCAAACGGCCGGGCTTTCCAAGGTTGCGTCCGCTTAAAAAAGTTAAAGGACCTGGCTCTCGACCTAGTCGGCGGCACCATCGCGCGCGTGCTCGCCGTCGCGCACAAGACCGGCACGGGCGGCACTCGCAACGGCATCACCTCTGCGACCAACGATATCGGAATTATCACTCTGCCCGATGGGCGACACCTGGCCGTAGCCGCATTCGTGTCCGATTCTTCAGCTGACGAGACAAGGCCTGAAAGCGTCATCGCTCGGATAGCGAAAGCTGCCTTGGATAGCGCCGACTCGTTAGGCCGACGAAGCGTTGGCGGCGGCCCTGGCTCTCGACGTACGGTTCGCAGGGCGCGAAATTTACGGCGGGAGGCCACGAGTTGTGGCGAGTTGGTCTACGAAAGCCGGCGCCGCGGTTTTGGTGAAAACCGGTCGGCCGCACCGTGCGCGCGTGTCCACCACCTCGCACCTACTCTTCCTCTAGATCTTCGAGTGCTCGCCTTCCTGCCGCTATTTCTTGACCACGGAATTCACGAATTCATCAAGTTCCTTCGTGGCATCATAATCAAAGAGCTTTAACTCATCGAGCGCACGGTAAACTTCACGTAAATCATCAGCATCGAACTGGAGTGCGCGGAAGACGTCGCGATCGATCAGCCTCATATTGCTAGTGGCTTCCCGATTATGTTTCTCAATACGCTTTGCACGCTCAGCTTCATCCCATTTGCCTTTTGCCATCTCCTTTAAGAGATTTTTCTCGGAGGACAAAGATGCGTTCAGCATGAATGCTCAACGTTTCTAATAATGCAGGATCACTGGGAAGGGGCAGCCCGTGGAAGTTCCTCAAGAGAAACTCGAAAATGTCCGTCATTTCGTGAATGGCGACCATCTACCAAAGAACGAATGTTGACTTCAGTAGTGCGACCAAACCTAAAAGCGTTTTCCTACTGAGCGTCTGGTCATCGTCCTGCGGCCGCAATGTGAGTATCGGAAACGGGGCCTAAGGGCGCGGAACGCTTCCCGCGTAGTGCAACCCACCGTTTGGAAAGGCGATTATAGTATCTGACCCAACTGTCACAGTGACAGTCTCGCCTTCAAACGCTTCCTTCTTGTTGAAGATTGGCACTGTGAAACGGGAGTAGGAGTCGACAAACGCCCAGCCTTGAGTGCGGAATCTGGGCGCAGGACATAGACATCTCCCTCTGCCAAGCCGTTGCCTCCGGACCCATGACCGCCTTCTCCAACGCCTTCGAGTGCTCCGGGCTCTCGAAGCTATGGTTCAGCTTACTTAAAGGCGTGCGATCCAGCAGCTGATCGATACGATACGCGATCGACAGTGCTGGGAATGAATTCGCTATCATCAACAGCCGACTAGAAGTTGCGGACAGCGAACTTTGCCTGCGCTTGCCAAACCGTGTGTACAGATTCTGGGTAACAATTTGCTCGATATCCGGTGCGCCTGCTGCGACGACTTTCTTTTTTTGCACGACCGTAAATGCCGTGCCGTCAACCATACGAAGACGCGCGTTGTTTCTGCTCGACTTGAAACACAAATCGCTGCCGTGTCGGGCTATGAGACAGATCGCTCATTTGAAACCCAAATTCGACTGTGGGGTCCAAGCGCAAGCGCAGACGATTTTTGATGAGGTCCACCAAATTCTGAGCTTCATCGCCAGGCGACTTCGCACTGTTCAATATATTAAATTGAAGCATTGCACGCTTCGAATTGAGACAACCGCAAAGCGCCTTTGCAAGTGTGCTTTCAAGCTCTTCATCCACGACGGAAAAACCATTCCTAAACTCAAACGGAATCACCTCCCGCCCTTCCACTAATCGGTTGTACCGCTCATCGATGAAGTCAGACGAAAGCTTGATAACAGCGTCATTCAACAGATGCTTCCGTAAGCCATTGAATGACAACTTCTCATCGGTTTCTAATACGCTATACTGACGCGCAATCTCCCCTGCTACCCCGCCGTGATAGTCCGACGCCTGAATGATCTTTAAAGGCCGTTCTCTTTTGTACATCGTCGCTCCGAAATACTTTCTCGCATAGATGTTTCTTCGTTTCAGGGCTGAGCACCTGCACTGCGAGCACTTGAGGGGCGCGAAATAGATCCGCACGCGGATTTCCGGATAGTTCGTTCCAAGCACCGTTTGAACTATCGACGTGGGGTAAAATACAAAAAAAGTCGTTTCCGAATTTAGCAGTCGTTCTATCGAGCAGCGCCGTCGGGGACTGAGGGCAAAATTTATCGGGAGAGCCTTGCTCGACCGCTTCTCCTAATTCCAGTTCAGCACGAAGAAAGTCGTTGATCGATGCAGGGTTAATCTTCTCGCTAAAAAACAGGAGCAGGTGGATCTTCGGATATACAGAAACTTCCACCGCCCTAAGGAGCGCTACATCCTCGAAGAGTAACATTTCCTCTTTCAATTGATCGAGGAATTCGGTTGGGCCGCCGACTCGAATTGAGATCGTAATTGAGACGAGCCTCTCTGCTTAACCGATCGATAGCGATGTGCCCGTTGACTGTGTTGTGATCAGTAAGTGCGATCACCCGCGAGCTTCGGCGCGCTTGCATTCCTTCAGTAGCGCGAAGTATTCGCGGTCAGTGCGATCGCCCACGTAATCTGCGGACGCAGGGCTATGAACGTGCAGATCTATCTTTTGTGAACTCGTAGTCATAATCTTGACGAACGGAATGCCGACATCTGTGACCAGTCATGAAGCACACAGTGGTGCCCTGTTCGGTACGCTTCATATGACATCAACCGCTCGACGGCAATACGGAAGCGGAGAAGGAACAAACCTTAGCGACGAACGGTTGGTCACGGGAAAGGATGGAACTATGGGGTCGCGTCTCAAACATTTGACATTCATTTCTTCGAATTCTTTGGCGGCAATTCAACGGAGTGCGGACTTCGGAAATTGGAGTCGTATCTCGGCAACTCCCTTTGTGCTCGAGGTTACCCTTGCGGTGTTGCCGGACGTGTTTCTCATCCCATTCTCTCCATTGATTCGTTCACTCCCGCTCACTTTCTCCTCTCTCGAGTTATGCCACACTTGTCGCTCATCCCATTCGCTTCATTCAATCGACGGCAACGACGGTAGCCGTCTCGACGACAGGCGTCTCGGCCCTGTCGGTCATCAGCTTTCGCAGAAACGGAATCAAACTAAGGGATCAGAGACATAGAGGTAAAGCTGCAAGGGTAGCAGCGAACGAGCGTGGGCAACGAGTAACTATCAATCAGCACGACGAGCGCAATACCGACCGCGAGGCTGCCGGCGCCAAGCTCCGCGAACAGCTTTGCGCACCCCGGGGTTGGCGGCGACCGCCGTGGTGCCGTCGGTTCGGGGATCATTCCCCGAGAAGTCGCCTGCAAAGAGCGACGCGAGGCCAGTGACGAGCATCCAGTTGCCCATCATCACGACGGGTTGCGCTCGGGTCGCCACCGCAGTCTCGTGGCGAAGATGCCCAGGCCGAAACCGCGTAAAACGACCACGCGTGCACGCGCGTAAAAATATTCACCTCACGTGGTCTCGGGAAAAAATGGATTCTGATCCTGCTCGTGGTCTTGCTCCTTATCCCGGCGATGCAGGTGGCGGTGGTGCGATTCATCAATCCTCCGCTGACGCTGCCGATGTTGATCGATCAGGGCAGCGCGATGTTCTCGAGCGCGCCAAAACGCCCGCTCCTCTACCGCTGGATCGATCTGCCGCAGATTCCTGAGATGTTCCTGAAGCACCTTTGGATTTCGGAAGATCAGCGATTCTTCCAGCACGAGGGCTTTGACTGGAAGGAGATGGAACTCGCGGTGAAAGAAGCGGAGCGGAAAAGGAAACCGGTTCGTGGAGCGTCCACGATCACGAACCAATGCGCCCGGTCGATCTTCCTCTGGCAGGGCCGATCCTGGATCAGGAAAGGACTGGAATCGTACTACACGATCTGGATGGAAATGCTGTTGCCGAAGCGGCGCATCCTGGAGCTGTATGCAAACGTGATCGAGATGGGGCGCGGCATCTACGGGGTCGAAGCAGCCTCGCAGCATTATTTCGGTGTCAGCGCGCGCGGTCTGACGCGGGAACAATCGGCCATGCTGGCGGCGGTCCTGCCGAATCCGAAAGGCTGGGATCCGACGAACCCGAGCCGGATGTTGCGATGGCGTCAGCAGCGCATTCTGCAGCGAGAACGGAACGCGCACTTCCCAGAGAAGTTGCTTCGGTAAGGCCTTTCACGAAATCTATGCTATGCCCAAAAATGATCGTCCACCTCGTCGACGGCCGCGTAAAAGGCTTCACCTCACGCGGCTCCGATCATGACAATCCGACGTTCGATTAATCAACTGCGTGAGGTGAAGCCTTTTACGCCAACAGCCACGTGAGCGAACGCTTTTACGTGGTTACGTGCGCGAGAGAGCAATCACCGGGTCGAGTTTCGCGGCACGACGCGCGGGCAAATAGCAGGCGAGAAACGCGACGACGATAAGCAGAAACGAAATCGCGAGATACGTCGTCGGATCATCTGGCCGCACATTGAAAAGCAAACTTGCCATGACGCGCGTGAGTGCAAGCGCACCGAGAAGCCCGGCCGCGACACCAATGATGGCCAGCGTCATCCCCTGCCTAACGACTAGTCCGCAGCACATCGGCTTTCTGGGCCCCCAGCGCCATGCGAATCCCAATTTCCTGCGTACGTTGCGCGACGGAGTAAGCCATCACGCCATAAATACCGAGCGCGGCGAGAAGCAAGGCGGCGCAGGCAAAGACCGCGAAGAGCTGCATCGAAACGCGGCGCGTCCCTAACGAGTTTGCCACGACGTCGTCCATCGTGCGGACGTTGTAGATGGGCTGGTCCTTGTCGAGCGCCTGCACTTCATGTCGCAAGGTGGTAGCAAAAGCAGCAGGGTCGCCAGCGGTTCGAATCACCAGCCCCATGAAATTCTCCCGAGCCTGGGCGTTCGGCACGTAGATTTGCGCGCTCCCCTCTCCAGTCAGAGAACCGGTCTTCGTGTCGCCAACGACCCCGACGATTTCGCGCATGAATTTTTCGTCGTGCCAGATGGAAAGGCGTTTGCCGATCGCCTCGTCGGGCGAACCGAAGTGACGCTTCGCGATGGTTTCGTTGATGATTACCACCTTCGGTGCGTCAGCATTGTCGCGAAGTTCAAAGGTGCGTCCGGAGAGCAACGGAATTTGCAGGGCGCGAAAATAATCGCCTGTGATGCTGGAGAACATCGCGTCCCTGTTTTCGTCGACCATGAGCGGCCGGCCTTCCGGAATAAATCCGCGTCCAATCGCGTAACCACTCGCGTTGAGCGGGAGATTCATGCTGCCTCCGGCCGCTTGCACGCCGGGCGCCGCTTCAAGCCGCTCTTTCAGCTGGCGGAAAAATTCCTCAAACTGCTCATAGTGATATTTCGGATCCGGCAACGCCAGGTTGGCGATGAGGACATTGTGGGCATTGAAGCCCGGCCGTATTTCCTGGAGACGGAGGAAGCTCTTGATGAGCAATCCAGCGCCAACCAACAGCATGAGCGAGAGAGCGACTTCGCCGATCAACAGCAGGCTGCGCGCGCTCGTCCGGCGATGGCCTTCGGCGCTGCGTCCGCCTTCTTTCAACGCACTGGTGACGTCGAGCTTCGAGGCTTGGAGGGCGGGAACGATGCCGAAAAGAACGCCGGTAAGCGCGGAGACGCGAGAGCGAACGTCAGGACGCGATAATCAATCCCGATCTGTTCGAGCCGCGGTGCGCCTTCGGGCAACATCGACATGAGCAGATCGGTTAAGCCGAATGCTGAGGGACGAGTCCCGCAGCCCCGCCGATCGCCGAGAGCAGAATGCTCTCCGTCAGCATCTGCCGTAGAACGCGCGTGCGGCTCGCGCCCATCGCGGCCCGGATCGCCATTTCCTTTTGCCGCGCGGCGCTGCGGGCGAGGAGGAGATTGGCTACGTTCGCGCAGGCAATCAGCAGCACGAATCCGACGGCGCCGAGGAGCGCGAGGAGGGATGGTCTTACCTCCCGAACGAGCCGTTCGTGGAGCGTCGATATAAACACGTCCCAACCTTTGTTCGTCTCGTGAAACTAACGAGCTGCGTTCGCGTATACGAGCGCAGGCGCGGCCCGACGGCGTGATCAAGATGAAGCTCAATGCCGTGGTCGACCCGGAGATGATCGACGAGCTCTACGCCGCGTCCGGCGCCGGCGCCCGCATCGATCTCATCGTGCGCAGCATCTGCTGCTGCGCGCGGGAGTCCCCGGACTCTCCGAGAACATCACCGTCCGCTCGATCGTCGGCCGCTACCTCGAACACTCGCGGATCATCCGCTTCGGTGAGCCGGACGCCGACGACGTCGAGTACCTGATCGGTTCGCCCGATCTCATGCCCCGCAACCTCGACCGCCGGGTCGAAGCCATGCTGCGGGTCACCGATCAACGGATGCGCGCGCGGCTCGAGGAGATCCTGACGATCGACTTCGC
This sequence comes from uncultured Verrucomicrobiae bacterium, assembly GCA_963840305.1. Classification (GTDB taxonomy): domain Bacteria; phylum Verrucomicrobiota; class Verrucomicrobiia; order Chthoniobacterales; family UBA10450; genus Udaeobacter. Next base: position 30,486 of record CAWIYE010000009.1, on the reverse strand, counting down.
CGACGACGTGCTGGCGTGGACGCTCGAGCCCGACGGGACGTGGCGCAAAGTCGAGACGGTCGTCGGCATCGAGTCCCAAGTGCGGTTCCAGGAACTAGCGGTCGGCGCGGGCGAAGGTCCGCGCCCCGGATGGCTGAGTGATGAGTGGGCGCGAGGTCGCCGTTGCCGAGATCGTCCGCCGGTCGATCCGGGAGTCGTACGAACGGTTGGTCGCGCACGAATCGGGATTGCGGATCGGCGACGATCCCGAGTCGGTGCACCAGGCGCGCGTCGCAACCCGGCGCCTGCGCTCGGATCTGCGCACCTTCGCGGACTTCCTCGAAGCGACCGTGGAGCGAGGACCTCGGCGCCGACCTGCGCTGGATCGGGTTCGGAGTTCGGCGAGCTGCGCGACATCGAGGTGCAGCGCGACCGTTTGCGGGCACACGCCGGCCTGCTGCCGCCGGCCGAAGCCGAAGCGGCGCGGCGCGTCATCCGCCGCCTCGACGCCGATCGCGAGGCCACGCGCTTCGACCTGCTGTCGATGCTGGCGCAGGCGCGCTACGGGCACGTGCGCGACACGCTCGCCGCCGCGGCTGCGTACCCCGCCTTCACCGATGCCGCCTTCCGGCGCGCGTCCAAAGCGTTGAAGCCCGTCGTGCGTGCGCGCTGGAAGAAGATCCGGCGCTCCGTCCGCAAGGCCGGCGCCACCCCGTCCGACGAGGCGTTGCACCTCATCCGCGTCCGCGCCAAGCGCTGCCGGTACGCGGCCGAGGCGTGCGAACCCGTGTACGGAAAGCGCGCGCGGCGCCTCGCGCGCGCGATGGCCGACGTGCAGGACGTGCTCGGCGAACACCACGACGCGGTCGTCGCGAGCGCCTGGCTCGCCAAGACCGCGCACGAGTGCTCGCCGTCGGAGGCGTACGCGATCGGCATGCTCGCGCAGATCGAACGAGGATGCCGCGGCCAAGGCCCGGGCGCAGTTCCGCGACACCTGGCGCCGGGTCGACACGGAACGTGTCCACGGTTGGATGTGAGGCCGTGAGTGACCCGGACATCGTCCAGGCGGCCGGAGGTGTGGTCCTCACCACGACCGCCGACGGGGACCGGTTCCTCGTCGTCCACCGTCCGCGCTACGACGACTGGAGTCTCCCCAAGGGAAAGCTCGAACCGGGCGAGACTCCCGAGGCCGCGGCGCGGCCGGGAGATCGACGAGGAGACCGGATCCTCGTTCAGTTGGGGCCGGGCCTGCCGCCCACGGAGTACGTCGACCGCCACGGCCGGCCCAAGATCGTGCATTACTGGCAGATGACGGCGGGGGCAGACGGCCTGGGTACCGAACGACGAGGTCGACGAGACGCGTTGGATTACGGCCGCCGAAGCCGCGACACTGCTGTCGTACGAACACGACCGGCGCCTGGTCGCGCTGGTCGCCGCCGCTCGTCCGGAGGATCAGCGTGACCGTCTATCTCCTTCGCCACGCCAAGGCGGGAGAACGTAACGTATGGGACGGCGACGACCTGCACCGCCCGCTGTCGGGTCGGGGCCACCTGCAGTCCCGCGAGCTGCTCGAGGTGCTCGACCGACGCGCAGTTCGACCGGCTGCTGTCGAGCCCGTACGTGCGCTGCATGGAGACCGTCGTTCCGCTCGCCGCGAACCGCGGCCTCGCGATCGAGCCCGTCGAGTCGCTCGCCGAAGGCGCCACGCTCGACGACGCGCTCGCGCTCGTGCGCAAGCACGCGCAGCACGGCGCCGTGTTCTGCACGCACGGCGACGTGATCCCGATGCTCTTGCAGCACTACGCCGAGCACGGCGTCGACATCGGCGCCGGCCCCGCAGTGGCCGAAGGGCTCGACGTGGGTGCTCGAGACGGACGCGACCGGCGAGGTCGTGAGGATCAGTACCTCCCGCCCCCGCCCGACTGACTCGCGGAAGTTCCCGGCCCGAACTGCGGCCCCTGGTTCGTCGTCCGAGCCGGGAACGACTCGCGAGCGCATCGTAAGGATGCTGCGTTGCATCCGATCGTCTGCGAGGTGGCGCGGAGATGGCGCCCTGCCAAGGATTGATCACGCCGCGAGCGGACGCGACAGGGCCCGCCCCGAAGGGCGGGCCCTGCACTTCTGCGCGAGCGCCGAAGTGCTTTAGTAGACGCTGAAGACGAGGCCCTGCGCCGGCTTAGTGCCTCCGCCGGCGCCGTTCACGAGACCCGTGCCCTCGAGGAGCGACGGACCGTCAGCGACCATCGTCGTGCTGATCGTCGTGCCGATCGCGACGCGGCTTCGTGCCACCGGAAAGGCCGTTGTTGAACAGCAGGTTGCCTGCGGACGTGCCGGACAAGCAGCTTGCGCCGATCTCCAGCGAGTCGAACGCGTTGACGTCGAGGCCGGTGAACGAGTCGTAGTTGCCAAGCGCCCCCGGCGATACGCCACTCGGAAGGGTCTTGTCCTTCACGGTCGGGTTCTGCGAGAGCGAACCGTCAATGTCGGCGCCCGCGAACGGCCCCTTGGTCAGCAGACCGTGAACGCCGATGACGTCCTGGAAGTAGGTCGATCCGGTCGGGTCAATGGACGCGAACCGGACGTAGCCCTGGTCCTTGACCGTTCCACCGGACTGCGTGAAGCCGATCTTGCCGGACGGCGGAAGACCCGGAGGCGTCAGGGTCGTGTCGCAGGACGCGAATCCCACGATGCTCGCCTTCAAGCTGCCCGCGTCGATCGCACCGGCCGCGGCGATCTGCCCGGTGCACGTCGGGACCTAGTCGTCGACTTGACGCTGATCTTGACGTTCGTCTCGGTGTTGGCGAGACCGGCACCGGTGACGACGTTCTTGATGCCGGCAACGGCATTGTTTCCGGTACAGATACCGAGCTGGGTCGGGGTCGGTCCGGTGGGGACCGTCGTGGTCGTGGTCGTGTCGCTCGGCGCGTCCGGCAACTGGATCCGCAGGAAGAGACTCGTCACCCGTGTGTGACGCGTTGTTGGACGAGACGCGGAGCTGACAGTTGGTCCAGTTCTGCAGGCCGTTGCCGATCGGCGCCCCGTGGGGCGACAAGCAGTTGAACAGCGTCGAGGGGCTCTCACCCTTGAACGGCGTGAACTGGAAGTCTCCTCCCACCGCGAACGTGACATTCCCGCTCCCGTCGGCGACGTTGCCCGGAGTGGATCGTCCGTTGTCGCAGTCGATATTCACGTTCCAAGTGCCGACATTCGGCGTCTTGCCGTCGCACTCCTCCACGTACACCGGCACACCGGGGGTGAACCCATTGGCCGTGATCGTGAAGGGCTGGGGGTTGCCGGCGCTGTCGCCCGACACGACGAACGGATTGCCGGTCGGCGAGGTAATCGCCGCGAAGGCGGCGCTCGCGCTGGCAACGATGACAGCAGCCGCAATGCCTACGACCGCTAAACGACGAGACATACCTCGCATTTACAACTCCTCCGATTATCGGGGCTCCGCAGCCAAGATCATTGTTGGAGGTTGGCGTCTTCACGAGGGTCTGCCGTCGATGTTCGCCACGATGTCGGATCCCATTCATTCAGGAACGTGATCGTTCACTCACAGCCACCGGCGGCTCGGGGCCGAGCGCGGACCGCGGCTCGGGTAGCTTCCGACTCCGCGGTGGGCATCACTGACCGCACTGAAAGGATCGCCATGGGTCTCGAGTCCGGCACTGAGGCACCCGACTTCACGCTCAAGGACCAAGACGGCAACGACATCACGCTCTCGTCGTTCCGGGCCCGAGAGAACGTCGTGCTCGTCTTCTACCCCTTCACGTTCACCGGCGTGTGCCAAGGAGAGTTGTGCTCGCTGCGTGACAACCTCTCCGACTTCCGGACGGCGCAGGCACAGCTACTCGCGATCTCGTGCGACACGCGCTTCGCCCAGCAGCAGTGGGCCGTACAGCAGGGGTTCAACTTTCCCGTGCTGAGCGATTTCTGGCCGCACGGCGAGGTCGCACGCGCCTACGGAGTGTTCAACGAGCAGCTCGGAGCCGCGAATCGGGCGACGTTCGTGATCGACAAGCAGGGAATCCTGGTCGACGTCTTCGAGTCCCCGATCTCGGAACCCCGCGCGAGAAAGCGGCGTACCAGGCCGCGCTCGCAAAACTCTGATGCTCGACCTCGGACGGGGCTAGGCGACGCGCGCGGCGGACGGCGCGGACAGCGCCCCGTAGCCGCGGCGTTGTGGGCCCTCGCGACGCAGGTGTAGGTCCTGCCCGGCGTCAAGGCCGCGACGACGATGGGGCTGGCAACTCCCGTGACGGCTCGCGACGACGCCACCGTTTCGCGATGAACAGTTCGCCGTGTACTTCGGCGTCGTGAGAGCGCTGCCGTTCGCCTGCGCGCCGGTCAACGGCGTGAACACGACCTTCAACTTCCCGGCCGCGATCCTCGCGGCCCCGGGCGTTGCCATGCGGCCGGCGCCCCGACCGTGATCGCGGTCGAAGCGACCGAGGCCAGGCTCGTTCCGGCGCTACTGGTCGCAGTGACGGTGCACGTGTACAACCGCTTGAGCGTCGCACCACCCACCGTGATCGGAACCGCGGTCGCGCCGGCGTGGATCGCCGCCTTGGTCACCCCACCGTTGCTCGACTTGCAGGTGGCGGTGAACCTCGTAACGGCCGGACCGTGGTTCGCACCCGCGACGTAGGTCACCACGATCGGACCCGTCGTGGGTGCGACGGCCGACGCGGGCGGGCCACGACGCCTCCCGGCCGGCCCGGCAGGGGCGGCGGCGGCGTGGTCGTCGTTGTTGTCGAGGTGGACGAGGTCGAACTGCTCGTCGTCGACGACGTGGACGATGACGTGGACGATGACGTGCTCGTGGACGTGCTCGTCGAGGTCGTGGTCGTGTCGTTCGGACCATCCGGCAACTGGATCGTCAAAAAGGTCTGATCACCGGTCGGTGACGCATTGTTCGACGACACGCGAATCTGGCAGTTGGTCCAGTCCTGCAAACCGTTGATCGGACCGATGGGCGCCTCGTCCGGCGACAGGCAGTTGAAGAGCGTCGACGGGCTTTCACCCTTGAACGGCGTGAACTGGAAGTCTCCTCCCGCGGCGAACGTGACGTTCCCGCCGCCGTCGGCGATGTTGCCGGGGTGCTGCGTCCGTTGTCGCAATCCAGGTTGACACTCCAGCCGGCGTCGACGCCGACTTCCCGTCACACTCCTCGACGTATACGGGCACACCGGGCGTGAACCCGTCCGTGACGATGGTGAACGCCACCGGATTCCCGGCTCCGTCGTCGGGAACCACATAGGGATCGGGACCGGGCGTCGGCGTCGTGATCGCCGCGTACGCGACGCCTGTGCACGCGACCACGCAGACCAACGCAACCACGACACCCACCGCAAACCGCCGTCCATGCCCAAGCATTCCCCACACGCCCTTCGGCTCGATCCCACGTAGCGCTCACACACAATCACGTGGCGAGCAGCACCTCACCGACGCGACAGTGGATCTTTTCGGCGAGTTCGGCGCCCGTTCACCTACCGGATCGGTGGTACGTACCGAACCGGCGGCGAGCGAAGTCGTCGCGCAACCACGGCACCGATGGCGACACGCCGCGCAGGACCCGAGCATGAGTGAACCCTTCGGTTCGCGGATGCCCATTTCCCTCGGTTCTCGTTCGACGGTCGCGAAAACATGCACGCGGTCCCGGGATTGCGTCGGCTCTTCGCAGCGAGTTCTACGTTCCTTCACCTGCCGGCTCCGTCCGTGTCACCGGTTGCTCCGGCGTAGGGCACGAGCCCGCCGCGCGCGGCGCCAAGAGGGTACGAACGCGATGAGGAGTCCGAGCAGCAACAGCAGGTAGCCGGTGCGCACGCCGGGATCGGACAATGCCATCAGCCCCGCGGCCGAACCGGCGTTCGACGGCGCCGAGACGGAGGGCGCGGCCGAAGGGCGCCGCCGGCTGACCGACCGCAGCAGCTCGGTCCCGGTCTTCGGAACCCTTGACGCCGGCTGCGGCCGCGGCGGCTTTCCGGGCTGCCGTTGCGTTCGGCGAGGTAGGCCCGTGCGTGAGCGGAACTGTCGTTGTCGAAGCCGGCACTCGGCCGGCGCGCTTCGGAACGGGCACCGAACGGCCGGTCAGCGTGATCGGGAGAAAGATCTGGTCTCCGGTGGTGGAAGAGTTGTTGGACGACACCCGCAGCTTGCAGTCGTGAACGTCGGGAGTTGATTGCTCGGCGGCGTTCTTCCGGCCCGACATGCAGTTGAAGAGCGACTGCGAACTCCGCCCTCGAACGGGTGGAACGCCGGTTCACCGTCGCCCGCCGGAACATGGCCCGTCCCCTGCGCATCGCCGATCGCCGCCGGCGGCGAGCTGCCGAGGTCGCAGTCGAGCGTCACGTTCCAACGCTGGGCGGTCGGCGACGCCGTCGCACTGCTCGACGAAGATGTTCTGTCCCGGTCGGAACCCGGTTGCCACAACCTCGAGGGGGGCGTCGCGACGGCGAGCGGGGGCTCGCTGGGAACCGTGATGCTCGACGCCCCGGCGCGTGTGCCGAAACGCAAACTGCACCGACCGCGACGCACGAGTGCAGTCACGGTACGGGCGGTCGGGCGCCCAAAGATGCTCATCTGACTTCCATCGTAGAAAGGGCCCGAGAAAGCGTCGGCGTCCGTCGGCCGGACGGCCCCGATACCTTCAATCAGTTTCGCTCAGAGATCCGACTGTGCCGGAATCAGGTCAGCACGTCGCAGCGAGAGCCGGACGTACGTTGCCCGCTGGGCACGACCGTGAATCCCTCGGAGCCGAGGATGCCCGTGATTCCCAGGGCGTCGTCGACACCCGTGTACGGGTTGTTTCCTTCCGTGGCGACCGACGCACGACAGAGCCAACGCGTAACTCACGCACCCGCACCCGCCGGGTCCGCCGACGGCGCCGGTGACGTTGAGGTCGGTCGTGCCGGTCACCTGTCCGAAGGCAACCGGGCCGGGTTGCCGGCGAAGTTGCAGTGCGGTTCGTCCCGACCAGCGAGGCCGGGCAGTCCGTGTCGCCCTTGCGGGTGACGTGGAACAGGATCCGCTGGATGGGGTGGCTGGACGCGGGTCGTGCTGGGAGCGTTCCGGACGTACCGCGTCGGGCGCAACCGCCGCCGCAATGGCCTGGTAGAAGATGCCGTTCTGCGAGGCCGTAACGCCCGACGTGAACGGGAAGGCCGAGAGCACGCCGAAGCTGCCCCACCCGACCAGTTCTCCGGGTTGAGGTCACCGGTGCCGAAGCCGCTGGTGATGCTCTGGAACCACGGCTTGACGTCGTTCTCGAGCGGAAGTGTGCCGCCGTGGGTACCGCCGAGGGCGATCGAGCACGTGCCCAGTGTGTTCGGGTCGCCGCCGATGAAGCCCTTGAACGTGTTGTAGGTGCCGGAGGACGAGTTCATCTCCCACGGGACGATCAGCGCCGTGTCACCGGCGAACGCCGTGGCGTCGATGTCCTTCCACTCCCAACGACCGCCGGGTCCACTACCACCCCGTGCAGCTGTAGATGCTCTTGAGCATCGCCGGATTGAACTTACCGGCCGCCGAGAGAGTGTTGAGCTTGGTGCCGTGGTTGTTGAAGCCGATGACCTCAATCGAGTCGTGGGCGTAACCCCAGAACGTGTTGCAGTTGAGCTCGGCTGCGCAGCCGTTGTTCGACGGCGTGCTGGACGAGCGGCCGAAGTCCGGGGACCGGACCGGGAGACTGCGCCGCGGTCACGTCGCCGTACCTCGACAGCGTGATCGAAACGGCTCCCGTGGTACCCGTGTAGGGCGAGTCCACCGGCGTCGGCCCGCTCATCGAAGCTGTTCGCGGTGGCCGAGATGTGGAACGAGACGCCGTTGACAACGCCTTCGACGTACGCCGGGTCGGGGATGCCCGTTCCGGTGACCATCTTGCCTGCGTCGCTGGTGAGGATCGACGGATCGTTGACGATCGCAGCCGTTCGTCGCCGTTGCAGCCTCGACCGTGCCGGGGTTGCTGACCTTGTTCACCGTGCCTTCGTAGTTGCCGGTGCCGCCGGCGTCGTCCATGGCCTGGCGGCCGGCGCCGGAACCGGTGGGGTTGGCCTCACCGACGGTGTCGCCGTCCCAGTTCGAGTGGTTGAACGGACGGTCGGTAGTGCCGTCGCAGTGGTTCTGCTGCGGTCGGACCGCTGACCCGGTGACGTGGGGACACCCGTTGTTGACCGCGGACGGACTCGTAGAGGTCCGCGAGGTCGAGCATCGCCTTGGCGGTGGTGTCGCGAACCCCCGCCGACGATCACGTCCGGATGTGTTGTCGAAGCCGTAACCCCGCGGCGCAGACGTGCCCGCGACGGCGGGCCCGGCGGCCACCATTGTCGCCAAGACGACGGCGACACCTGTCACCATCGTCACCTTCCAGGACTTTCTCACTTCGTCCTCCGTTCGTGGATGTGCGATACGCATTGGGTTGCGTCGTGCGGCGGTGCCGCGAACTCGAAGGGGCCGTACACACCGGAGACCTGATCGCCGCCGGATACCCGTGACTCAGATCCCTGGCCACGCCGAGGATTTAAGCCACACCGTGGTGGCACTCACAATGAATGCCGAACGTGTTCCTCGGAGGTTGGCGTTCCGTTCACCGACGCTCTGCAAGGCGTTCGCCCACGCGCGCGGGAGTCGACTTCGGCTACGCGCCGGACTTCCTCCGGCGGAGAAGGAAAAAAGCCACGATCCCCACCAGGACAACGACCGCCACACCGACAACGATGAGCCACACCGATGTCGACGAACCACTGCCCCCGCCCCCACTCCCGCCGAAGACCATCGGCAGGAAGGCCTGGTCTGTCGTCGCCCTCGTGTTGTTCGAGGACACGCGAAGCTGACACGTGGTGAAGCTCTGGAGGCCGTTGTTCGGCTTCGAGCCACTCGGTGTCACACAGTTGAACAGTGTCGACGGGCTCGCCCCCACGAAGGGCGCGAACCGACGACTGGAATCCGTGGTCGCGAACGTTGCTGTGCCGTTCGCATCGACGATCGCCGGCGATGGGGCTCCGCCGAGATCACAGTCGAGCGCCGGCGACCAGTTGGGATCTGCGGGGACCCGACCGTTGCACTGTTCGAGGAACACGAGATGGCCCGGCTGGAACCCGGTGGCAGCCACGGTGAACGCGATCGGTTTGCCTGGGCGTCGACGCGCGACGTGATACGGGTTCTCCCGCGGCTCGACGACACGAGTTTCCGCGCCGCTCGGCGAAGCGAACGCCGAGACGAGAACGAGCAGGGTCGCCGCACCGACGAGACCAAAGATCGCTGCGCCGCGTCATCGCAGTACCGGAGCGAACAGGTCGACGTTGAGCAACAGTCCGAGGAGGCCCAAGGCGATAAGCGGGGCAACGGCAACGATCACGACTCCCTTTCCGTAGCGGCGTCTGAGACCGAACCCCAGAAGCACTGCGCCACCGAGGCCCAGGAGGGCTAGCAGCATCTGCGAGTTGAACAGCCGCGAACCGGCTGATGTCTGGGCTTCGAGCACTGCCGACGCCGGCTGCACCTTGCCGACGGCTCCCGACACGGCGACGACTGCGAGGCGTCCATCGGAGAACTGACCTCCGCGGCCGGTGAGGATCGTCAAGCGCCGGTCCGTGGTCGGCGACAGCGGAGACGTGTCGTCGGCCGCCACGTCGGCAACGGACACGACCTTGAACACCGCATTGCGCGGGCCGAGCGCGGCGTTCTGCGTTTGCGCGACGATGAGATCGCCCACCTTGATCGCGTCGAGGTGGGCGAGCGGTCCGCCCCATCCGCTGCGGTGGCCGACGATGACGCTGTTGCCGACATCGCCGGGAAGCGGCGTCCCGAACCGGTGCCCCGGCCCACCGCGGAGTTGCTGCGGCGAGTCCCCTTCGGCGACGACGACGTTCGTGCCCAGCCGGGGGATCTGCAGGACCGCGATCCGCGGCACCCAACCCGGTGTGCGGTCGCGACGCCGTGAGCTCCGAGCCCAGCTGCTGTTGACGGTTCCGGTACCACGCGCCCGCGATGGGACCTTCGAACACCGTGTAGGCGACCCATCCCACGACGACGACGACGAGCGAGATCACCGCGATGCGAACCACGCGTGGTGTGGCTGCGCTCAGCGGTTTCCCGGACGCGCGCGGGCGTCTCTGCGACCGGTTCGACCACGGGATCGACTTCCGTGGGCGATTCGACGATCGTCACGTTGCCACCCGGCGGGCCAGTCGGCCGACCGGCTTTCGGAGGCACAGATACAACGCCGCGCCGAGCAGGAAGGTTGCGAGGCGATCGCTGGAGGAGGATCCGGCCGGCATCGGCAATGGCAGCTTGCTCGCGGTCAGCACTCCGTTCAGCGTGTGCTTCGTTGCGTCGATACCGGAGCTGGAGCTCGTCGAGCCCGGCTGGTTGGCAACGCCCGTCGAGTCCGTCGAGCTGTTGGTCGCACCCGGCGCCGTGACGAGCGGTACCGGCGAACCGAAGCTCGAGTCGTCCATCGACGATCCCGTGCCGCCCGGAATCCCGTTGACGCCGCCGGAGGGTGTGCCGGCCGACGCGACCGTCGTCGTGGTCGTCGTGGCGGGTGCACCCGGAGCGGGTACGCAGTGCTTCATCGAACCGATGGACTGCATGTCGGTTGCTGTCGCCGGCGCGAGCGGGCCTGGATCGTCGTTGACGACGATCTCACGATCGCTGCCCTGGCAGTTCGACTCGACGAGCGCGTCCGCGGCGTGCAGCGCCTTGGTGACGAGCGCATCGGCAAGCCTGCCCTCGCCCGACCGCCGCCGCATTGTTCTGACCGGTCGTGGCCAGGTAGCGAATGAGCGTCGCGAGGCCTTCGGTCTTCTCGATCGACAAGACCGTGCGCCGGCGCGTACAGGTTGTCGACCCACACGAGCGGGTACGCGCCCGGCACCTTGTTCGTGAGCGCGTACAGCGGTTTGTCGCCGCCGGCGTCGACGGCCTTGTCGATCGAGTCCGGCGTCGGGCCGACCCAGTCGCCGTTGGCGTTCTGCATCTGGGCGAGATCGATCTGCTGTGAGGGGAAGGTCGAGTGGATCGAGCGGAGCGTGGAAGGCGGGGCGGGCGCCAGGCCACCCTGGACGAACGCTGACCGTCCGCGTTGCCGACGCCGAAGCCACCGTGCGCGAGCTGATCGACCTGTTGTTCGGCGCCGTCGCGCGTGATGCCGACGACGACCGGAGTTCGTTCGGTGATCGGCGCCCATTCAGCCCCCGGATAGAGCTGCTGGTTGTCGTGCCACACGTCGGGCGCAGCGGTCTTCACGAACTGCTGCAGGTAGTAGTTGATCTCGTCCGGGTCCGACCGCCCCGCGATATCCGGTCTCGGCGAAGCGGTCCTGGAGGGCGAACTGCTGAATGTTCATCGCATTCGACGATGCCGGCGTTGTTCCAGTCGTTCAGCGACGGCGAACGACGTGGCCGGGGTAGTCGAGGTACATCGCGGCGAGGTTGCGATTGGGGATCGCATCGGATCGGTGATCGGCGTTGTCAACGATGCAACCGATGCTTCCGTCGGTCACGCCGGCCGCGGCCAGGTGCTCGGATCGTCGGGATCGCACTTGACGGTCTGGTGACACGAAGCCGCCGTACGGGCGGCTCGACGAACGTCGCGAGCGTCGCGACGCTGACCGGGGCCGTGATGAAGGCGGACGCACCGCCGTTCACGCCTTTCAGCTCGCGCGCACGTGAACGGCAGCCCGGAGATCGCGAAGTCGGCGACTCCCTCGGCGAGATCCTGACGGCCGAAGAACGATCCCCGGGGTTGGTAGTTCAGGTCGATCGAGGATTTGGCCGTCGACAGCTCGTTCTGCCACGGCACGAGCTGCTGCTCGACGCCCCAGGCGCCCTCGCCGTGCAGCGAGACGTACGACGGCGTTCAACGTGATCGCGCTGCGTTCGGGCCGGAACGCGTCGTCGTGACCGCTCCCGCGAGCGACGCCGTCACCAGTACCCGAACGCGCGCGACGTGCGCGCCCCGAAGCGGATCATGATGCGGCCTTTCTTCGTCGACTTGAGCAACGCCGTCGCCCCCACTGCGACGCAAACGCCGCGCGAGGATCAGCCAGATCGTCGGCGTCTGCCGGCTTCGGAGGAGTGGGACGCGAGCGCCGCGTTCGCCAACTGCGAGTCGAGCGCCGCGGTTCGCCTCGTGGTGCGGGGTGACCGTGCCCGAGCCGCGGCCGTCGCCCGGCGCGTAGCGCCGCCTTCGCGTTCGCCGCGAGCGACGAGGGCAGCGGCCGCGGCGGCCCGCGCTGCTCGGCTCGCCGCCGGGACCCGACGCCGCCGACCGTGTTCGTTGCCGCCGGCCGGGCCGCCAGTAACCGACGGCCCCGCGGGGCCGTTGCCCGGCGCCCGGACCGCCGTCGACCTCCGGCGGCGGGTGGCGGCGGCGGGGCGCCCGCCACCGGACAGTTCGCCTTCGACGGCGCCCCGGGGATCTGCACGATCGCGTTGATCGCGATGTGCACGAGCGCGCTCGACAGCCGTGCGTACCGCAGCTGCGGCGCGATCGCCTGGCCCTGGCGTCACCGCGTAGCAGAGGAACTGCGCGAGCGTCGCCCCCTTGCCCGGGTCGAAGCCGGCCGTCTGCGCCGAGCACGTACGAGTACGTCGACGGGAAGTACGCACGCGGATCCGGACCGTTGAACGCGAGCTGGAACGTGCCGTTCCCGCGCGGCGTGGCGTACCCGAACGCGACGGTCACGTTGTCCTCGTCGGGCTGGGTGAACACGCCGGCCGCGTTCTGCACCGACGCGGTCGGGGAAGCTGGCGGACCTTGGCGTAGCCGGCCGCGACGTACGTGATCGAGTTCGGGCCGCTCGTCGGGATCGGCCACGTAGTTCGCCGTCCCGTCGGCCGTAGCGACCGGGACCGGATTCGCTGCCCCACGCCGTGCTGCGGCCAGTTCGACGTCGGCTGGCCCGGCGCAGGAACTCGAGCGTCAGGTTCGCCGGCGTTCCCGCTCGGCCTTCTGCTGCGCGACGAACGCGCGCCACACGTCGGGTGCGACCGCGATGCAGAACTCCGAGAACACGTAGCTCTCGCCCGCGCCGTCGGCCCGGATCACCGGACGTGATGCTGCGGTCGTACGAGGCGAGTTGCGGGTTGGTCGCGACGATCTCGGGATCGTTCCACTTCGTGATCGCGCCGGTGAAGATCTTGCACGCAGCCTGCGCGCGTCAGCTTGAGATCGTGACGCGATTCCCCGAGCGGTCGGCGAGGTTGTACATGAACGCGAGACCGCCCGCGCTGACCGGCACGTACACGAAGCAGCTTCGCCAGCGGCTTGCCGCGCGCAGCGCGTGCTCTGGAGTCGGCGATCTCGGACTGCATGTACTGGATGTCGGACGCGCCGTAGTCGAACGGTGCCGCCGCGTGAACTGGTGCGCCCGAACGTCGAGCCCTGCGCGACGTAGTTGATCGTTGAGGTTGTACGGACTGCGCGCGGTGTCGGCGCGCCACTGGTCGATCTCGAGCGCGGCGAATCCGGAACCGCCGCCGAGGATCGACGAGCCGGCGAACGCGGGCGCGACCGCGTGCGCCGACGCGAGGTCAGCACCAGCGAGGGCCGTCGCGACGCCGCGAGGACGCGCGACGACGCGTCATCCGAACCGTCCCGTCACGTAGTCGAGCGTGCGCGGGTCGTCGGGGTGCTCGAACATCTTCTTGGTCTCGCCGACCTCGACGATCCGACCGGGCTCGCCGAACTCCTCGACGAGGAAGAACGCGCACTTGTGCGACACGCGCGCCGCCTGCTGCATGTTGTGCGTGACGATCACGATCGTGATCTCGGGCGCGAGCTCGTCGATCGTCTCCTCGATGACCGCGCGTCGAGATCGGGTCGAGGGCGGAGCACGGCTCGTCCATCAGCAGCACCTGCGGGCGCACCGCGAGCGCGCGCGATGCAGAGCCGCTGCTGCTGACCACCCGACAGCGACATGCCCGCCTTCGTTCAGCCGGTCCTTGACCTCGTCCCAGAGGCCGGCGCGCGCGAGGCACTCCTCGACGAGCGCGTCCTCGATCCGGACACGCTCGTGCGCGAGAGCTTGAGCCCGGCGAGCACGTTGTCGCCGATCGACATCGCCGGGAACGGGTTCGGCTTCTGGAACACCATGCCGATCCGCGTGCGCACCTGCGTCGCGCTCAGCGCACCGCCGTAGATGTCGACGCCGTCGAGCTCGACGCGTGCCCGCGATCTGCGCGCCCGGAATCACCTCGTGCATGCGGTTGAGGATGCGCAGGAACGTCGACTTGCCGCAGCCCGACGGGCCGATCAGCGCGGTGACCCGGCGCGCGTCCATGTCGAGCGTGCAGCGCTCGAGCACCTTGCGCTTGCCGAACCACGCGCTCACGTTCGTCGCGACGAGCGTCGCCGGCGCAACGCGCCGCTCGGCGCGCTCACGTGCGGCTGCGGAGTCGCGTTCCGGACGCGTGTGGTCATCGGGCCCTCCCGAGCTTTCTCGGCTCGCGGCGCGCGACGAGACGGGCGGCCGACGAAGAGGACGAACACGAGCATGACGAGGATCAGCGCACCGGTCCACGCGCGGTCGATCTGGGTCTTGTTGGGCAACCGAATCAGCTTCCACACGAACAGCGGCAGGTCGGACTGCGGCCCTTGCAACGGGTTCGTGTTGGTCGTAGTCGGACGCCGAACGCGGTGAGCAGCATCGGTGCGGTCTCGCCGATCGCGCGGGCGATCGCGAGCAGCATCGCGGTCACGAGGCCCGCGAGCGCGGTCGGCAACACGACCTGCTGCACGAGCCGCCACTGCGGCGCGCCCAGCGCGAGCGAGCCTTCGCGGAAGCGAGTCGGGAACGGTGCGCAGGATCTCCTCGGACGCGCGGGTCATCGTCGGGAGCATCAGGACCGCGAGCGCGGCCGCGCCGGCGATGCCCGAGAAGCCGTGATTCGCCGACCCAGACGCGTGAACACGAGCAGGCCGGCGACGATGCTCGGCAGTCCGCTCATGGCGTCGACGATGAAGCGGATCGGCCCGGCCATGCGCCCGTTGATCTCGTGCAGGTACACCGCGGTGAGGATGCCGATCGGGACGACGACGACCGTCGCGATCCCGACCTGCTCGAGCGTGCCGATGATCGCGTGCTTGGCGCCGCCGCCCGGCGTGAGCGGCCCGGTCTTGCTCAGGTCCTCGGTGAAGAACGCCCACGTGAGCAGCGCGACGCCCTTGACGACGATGAAGACGATCATCCACGGAGCACCGCGGCCACGAGGATGCCGATCGACCAGACGATCACCGTGACGACCCGGTCGAGCGCGGCTTCGGCGTCGCGTGCGGTCGCGTGACGAGCAGGAAGTAGAGCGCGATGAACGCGACGTACCACCAGACGACGCGTCCCACGAGTGCTGTGCATGCGGAACACGATGCGGATCGAGCTCCGGCGAACCGCCGCCCCGCCGATCACGGCGACGACCGAGCTCGACGACGTCGGCGCCGTCGACGCTGCGCCGGCGCATGGGACATCGGGCGGGTCCTCGTCGGGGTCGTACCGCGGCAGCGGCCACCTCGGCTCGACGTCGGCGGCTCGGGCGACGCGGTGACCGCTCGTCACCTCGCCGGCGGTCAGATCGACCTCGGTCGTCGGGCCGGCGCTCGAGCGAACTCGACGAGCCGCGAACGTGGCGACGAAGAGCAGGTAGCCGACGATCACGGTCAGCCGAACGAGCCCGAGACGCCGAGCGCGTTCGCGCGCGATCAGCGATCGACACCGATGCGCGACGATGAGCGCGCCGACGATCTCGCATCGCCAACGGAGCCGCGGCGCTGGCGCACGGCGCGAGCGGCCGCGCGCCTTCGTCGGCGCCGACTTCGGCTCGGCGCGAGTCTTCGGTCGGTGTCGTCGTGGTCACTTGACCGCCGTCGCGCACGATGAGCCGCGAGCGACGAGGTTGACGGCGAACGTCAGGAGGAAGAGCGCGAGCCCGGCCGCGACGAGGCCGCTGCGTTCGAGCGGCGTCGCCTCGCCGAAGTGGATCGCGATGTGCGCCGCGACCGACGGACGCGCCCGTCTTGCAGGATGTGGGTGTTGACGTCGATCGATGCGGGCTGATGATCAGCGCGACCGCGATCGTCTCGCCGAGCGCCCGGCCGAAGCCGAGCAGCGACGCGCCGACGATGCCGCCGCGGGCGAACGGCAGGATGACGTCGCGGATCATCCCCCAGCGCGTCCCGCCCGAGCGCGAGCGCGCCTTCGCACTGTTCGCGGGGCACCTGGGCCATGACGTCGCGCGAGACCGACGTGATGATCGGCATGATCATGATCGCGACGACGACGCCGGCGATGAAGCTCGACCCGACGACCGCGTCGACCCGCGTCGGACGCTGCAGGAACGGCAGCGACCGAGAGGTGGTTCGACGAGGAAGTTCGCGACCGGCACGAGGTGCGTCTGCAGCGCGAACAAGCCCCAGATGCCGAAGAGCAGGCTCGGCAGCGCGGCGAGCAGGTCGACCATCGACGTGAGGACCGGCCGCAGCCGCGCCGGCGCGTACTCGTTGATGAACAACGCCATCGCCGACGCCGAGCGGCACCGCGATCACCATCGCGATCGCGGCGATGATGAGCGTGCCCTCGAGCAGGCCCGAGCACGCCGAAGTGGCCGAGCGCTCGGGATTCCACACGCTCGTCGGTGAAGAAGTTCCAGACCCCGACTCGTCTCGAACGCCGGCCGCGACTTGATCGATGAGGAAGAACAGCGTGCCGCCGACGATGATCGAGGCTCACCGACGCCGCCGCCGTGGCGAGGCCCGGAACACCCGGTCACCGGGCGTCGGATGGACCTGACGGCGTCATCGGAACGTCGTCGACGTCCATTACGGCGAGGTCGCCGTCTCCGATGGTCATCGAGTCCTCGTCGGGGGATCGTCGGCGCGGTCTCCGTCGACGGTACTGTAGGAGGCGAGGTAAACGGCAGATTGACGACGAGTCGACAGCGAGGTGAGCGCCCTCGGACAAGCTCGCGTACGTCACGCGCGACGACGGACACGCGAGATCACGACGTCGCCGACGCGCGCCGCGCTCGTAGCGGTAGCCGACGCCGCGCACGGTGACGATCCGCGTCGGACGCGCCGGAGTCGGTCTCGAGCTTCGACCGCAGCCGCTTGATGTGCACGTCGAGCGTCTTGGTGTCGCCGAAGTAGTTCGGACCCCAGATGCGGTCGATCAGCACGTCGCGGGTCAGCACCCGGCCCGCGTTCGCCATCAGCAGCTCGAGCAGCTCGAACTCCTTGAGCGGCAGCGCGACCGACTCGCCGCGCACGAACACCTCGTGGCGCGCGGCGTCGAGGCGGACGTCGCCGACCTCGAGCACGTCGGGCCGGTCGGGCTCGTCGTCGTCCGAGGCCGGCACCCGGCGCAACGCGGCGCGCACGCGCGCGATCAGCTCGCGCAGCCGGAACGGCTTCGTCACGTAGTCGTCGGCGCCGACCTCGAGGCCGACGACCGCGTCGATCTCGGCGTTGCGCGCCGTGACCATGATGATCGGCACGCGCGAGCGCGACCGGAGCTCGCGGCACACGTCGATGCCGGAGATCTTCGGCAGCATCACGTCGAGCAGCACGAGCGCGGGCCGGGTCGCGTCGAAGCGCTCGATCGCCTCCGGGCCGTCGGCCGCGGTCTCGACGAGGAAGCCCTCGCGTTGCAGCGCGATCGACAGCGCGTCGCGGTACGACTGCTCGTCGTCGACGACGAGGATGAGCGGCGGATCGGCCATCAGAGGCCTCCGACAGTCGCGAGCGGGTCGCCGCCGTTCGCGATCGGCACGTGCAGCGTGAACATCGAGCCTTCGCCTTCGCGCGACTCGACCGTGACGTCGCCGCCGTGCGCCTGCGCGACGTGGCGGACGATCGCGAGCCCGAGCCCGGTGCCGCCGGTCTCGCGGCTGCGCGCCCGGTCGACCCGGTAGAAGCGCTCGAAGATCCGCTCGAGATCGCGCGTCGGGATCCCGATGCCGTGATCGCGCACGACGAGCGCGACGCGGTCGCCGACGACGCTCGCGCCGATCTCGACCGGCTGCTCGGGCCCGAGTACTTGATCGCGTTGTCGAGCAGGTTCACGAGCGCGCTGCGCATCTGGCGCGCGGTCGCAGACGATCTCGATGTCGGGCGGCTCGGGCGTGACGACGATCGGCACGCTCGGCGAGATCGGCCGCGGCCTGCACCAGGTCGATCGCTCTCGGAGAGCAGCAGGCGCACCGGCATCGGCGCGCGCGTCGGCGCTTCCTGCGCCTCGATCTGGCTGAGGTCGAGCAGGTCGTCGACGATGCGCGACAGCCGATCGGCCTCGCGCACGACGCGGTCGGCGAGCTGCTGCACGACCGCGGGGTCGTCGGTCGCGGCCATCGTCTCGGCGAGCAGCCCGAGCGCGCCGATCGGCGTCTTCAACTCGTGGCTCACGTTGGCGACGAAGTCGCGCCGGACGCTCTCGACCCGCCGCGCCTCGGAGATGTCGCGGGTGAACGCGACCGCGCCGACGACCTCGCCGTCGCGCCGAAGCGGGAACGCGCGCAGCTGCAGCACCTGGCGGGGCGGGCCGTAGAGCTGCAGCTCGCGCTGCGAGCTGTGACGCCGTCGAGCGCGGCGCTGCAGCAGCTCGTGCGATCGCCTCCTCGGCGAGCACCTCACCGGTGCGCGCGCCGTCGAAGCGCCGCGCCGGCGCGTTGCGCACGACCTCGCGGCCGATGCGATCGACGACGACGATCGCGTCGGTCGACTCGTCGAGCGCGGCGAGCAGCCAGTGCTGCACCGCCTCCGACTGCAGCGACGCGGTCCTCCGCCTCCCGGTGCTCCTCGGCGATCGCGTCGACGAGCGAGACGTCGTCGGGCACGTCGACCGCGCGCCGGACCCGCGCAGCTCGCGCCGCGCGTGACCAGCTCGCGACCCGACGACCAGCGACGACCCACCCGACCAGACCGACGACGACGAGGAGCTGCCGTCACGATCGACGCGCCCGGTGCGCCGGCTCATCCGAACCGGCCCGTGATGTAACCCTCGGTGCGCGAGTCGGACGGGTTCGTGAACATCTTGTCGGTGACGTCGTACTCGACGAGGCGACCGATGCGGTGGTCCGTCGTCGTCGACGTCGGTGGTCATGAACGCGGTCATGTCGGAGACGCGGGCCGCCTGCTGCATGTTGTGCGTCACGATCACGATCGTGTAGTCGCGCTTCAGGTCGCTCATGAGGTCTTCGATGCGCGACGTCGCGATCGGGTCGAGCGCCGAGCACGGCTCGTCCATCAGGATCACGTCGGGCTCGACCGCGAGGCAGCGCGCGATGCACAGCCGCTGCTGCTGGCCGCCGGAGAGCGCGAACGCCGATCTGCTTGAGCTTGTCCTTCACCTCGTCCCACAGCGCGGCGTTGCCGCAGCGCGTCCTCGACGATCTCGTCGAGGCCCTTGCGCCGGCCGTTGATGCGCGGGCCGAACGCGACGTTGTCGTAGATCGACTTCGGGAACGGGTTCGGCTTCTGGAACACCATGCCGATGCGGCGCCGGACCTCGACCGGGTCGACGTCGGCGCGCGTAGAGATCGTGACCGTGGTACGCGATCCGCCCCGACACGCTTGGCGCCGGCGATCGAGGTCGTTCATGCGGTTGAACGTAGCGCAGGAGCGTGCTCTTGCCGCAGCCCGACGGGCCGATCAGCGCGGTGATCTCGCTGCGCGTGGACGTCGAGCGACACGCCCTCGACGGCGACGACGCTCGAAGTAGCGGACGCTGACGTCGCGCAGCTCGAACACGACGACTCGTCGCGGGACGCTCGACCGCGCTCGTCGATCGCGCCGCTCGTCGCGACGCCGTCGCGACCGGCATCGGACGATCCGTCGGTCTCGTCGATCCTGGGGCGGATCGCTCACCGTCGGCATGCCATTGCTTCACCTGTTCGGCTGAGGACACGTTCGACCTTCCGCGAGCGATCGGCGTCGACCCAGCATCGCGGCTCGGACCCAGGCCCGCCGAGTGCGCCCGCTGACGTGGCCATGGTAGGACGGCCGCCTGGCCGGGCCGTAAGGTACCGGTGGCCCGCGGGTGAACCGGCAGGTGAACAGCCGGCCGCGCCAGCCGTGGCAGCTGCCTCGGCACGCCGGAAGCCGCGTGGGCAGACTCGCCCGGTGCAGACGAGTTCCGGAGGGCATCGTGGTCGAGACCCGGCGATCGTTCGACGAGCAGCTGCAAGAGATCCGGGCCGAGGTCGTGAAGCTCGCGGCGCAAGACCTGCGAGCAGATCGGCGCCGCGACCCAGGCCCTCCTCGACGCCGACCTCGATCGTCGTCGACCAGATCTACGCGACGCACGGCGAGATCGAGAACCGGGTGCTCGCACGATCGAGCACCGCGGTGTACCAGCTGTTCGCGCTCCAGCAGCCGATGGCGTCCGACCTGCGCACGCTGCTCGCGATCCTGCGCATCCTGCACGAGATCGAGCTCACCGCCGGCCTGATGCGCAACGTCGCCCGGGCGACCCGGCGCCTGTACCCCCGCGAGCTGCCGCCGCGCATCCGCGGGATCATCGAGCGCATGGGCGCGCAGGCCAGCGTGCAGACCCGTCTCGCGGTCGACGCGTTCGCCGACGAGCGACGCCGCGATCGCGGCCGCGCTCCCCGACATGGACGACGTCATGGACGACCTCCAGAAGGAGCTCTTCCGCGCCATCTTCGCCGGCTTCGCCGGCGCCGACCGACGAGGCCGCGCTCCAGATGGCCGTGCAGCTCGCGTTCGTCGGGCGCGACTACGAGCGCGCCGCCGACCACGCGGTGATGATCGGGCGCTGGGTCGCTGTTCATGGTCACCGGCAACGTTGCCGGGCGACGTCGAACCGACGTCTGACCGCGCCGGCCGAGCGCGTCGCGCCTGGTCGGCTCATTGTTCCGACGTGGTTCACCTCTCGTTCACGTCGACGTGGCCGCGCATCCACCCGTCGTTCTTAGTCTCGCGACACGAGACGAACCCGACGCTCCGGAAGGGAACGCACCTTGATTGCAACGTGCGATCGCCCCGCGTGCGCTCGTCATCGATCGTCGCGCTCGCGCGCTGCCGGCGCGCCTGCTGGCAGCAGTAGCAAGTCAGTCAGCTCCACGAGCCGCAGTGGCCGGCAGGTCGGGCAGCACCGACCGTCGCTGCACACGGCTCGCGGCTCGACGTTCCAGACAGACCTTCAACGAGGTCGTGATCGCCGGCGTTCCAGAACGCGAACTCGGGCGTCACGGTCAACTACGCCGGCGGTGGCTCCGGCAAGGGCAAGACCGACCTGCAGACCAAGACCGTCGACTTCGCCGGCACCGACAGCCTCGCGAAGGCGGCGACCTCACGAGTACCAGGGCGGCGACGATCCTCTACTTCCCGACCGTCGCGGCACCGATCACGCGTGTCGTACAACCTCAGCGGCGTCGACACGCTGAAGCTCAGCGGCGACGACGATCGCCAAGATCTTCTGCGGCAAGATCACGAAGTGGAACGACGCCGCGATCGCGGCCGACAACCCGGCGTGACCCTGCCCGACACGAACATCGTCGTCGTGCACCGCTCCGACGGCTCCGGCACGACGAGCAACTTCACGAAGTACCTCACGCCGTCGACACGACCGACTGGACCCTCGGCAGCGGTGACATGCAGACCACGTCGTCGGCCTCGGCACGCAATTCGGCGAGGCTGTCCGTGGGGGCAACAGGCACCGCGAGCGCGAGCCGCCGCGGATGGCGCAGGCGCGTGGCGCGCAATGCGGCCCGGGTCGTTGCGCCGGTCGCGACGCCGTCGTCGATCACGATAGCCGTGCGTCCGGCGATTTCGGCGCGTTCGCTGTTGCCCAGATAGAGTTGGCGCCGCCGCTCGATCTCGGCCAACTCGAAATCGCACGCGGCCGTAAACTCCGCATCCTCGATGCCGGCGTGGGCGATGACGTCCTCGTTGCGCACCACGATGACGGCGCCGCCATCGACGACTGCGCCCATCGCCAATTCAGGCTGGAAGGGCACGCCGACCTTGCGGACGAGGATCAGATCAAGCGGCGCTTCGAGCACGCCGGCAACCTCCGCCGCCACGAGGACGCCGCCGCGCGGCAGTGCCAGAACCACCGGCTGCTGGTCCTTGTATCCGGCCAGCGCAACAGCCAGCTTGCGGCCTGCTTCGGAGCGGTTCCTGAAGGACATACGCGCTTCCCTCGCCTGACGCAACGAAGACCGTAACAATCCGCGACGGCGCGACGTGAGCTTTTACCGACGCTTACACTTTTCCCGCGCTGGTCGATGTCAACATCCTGCGCCCCGCCCCGTCCACGAGTCCAGATGCCGGCCGTTGTCGAAGACGCAACGGACGGACCACGCGGGACTTGATGCGCAAGCCAGTCGTTCCAGTAATATCTGAGAGGACATGGTCAAGCTGGAGATTTCATCTCGATCAGCGCCTTCTGCATATGTTGGATGTGCGATGCCACGCCCGCGCAACAGGCCGAGCCGCAGGCGCTATTGACGCGCCCCCATCCGAACTGACCGTTTCTCCGCGACGGCCCCGGTCGCAGCGTGGCGCACGTCCGCGGCTTGTCCGTAAGTCGCCGATCGGTCAAAGTGGCGATGGCGGATGCGTCTTGCGCCACACTATATAAACACGACGGCCGCGAGCGCTTTCGATCCATGGCGACCAGCGAGTTCAACGTGCGCGATATTCTGGCCGGCCAGGCGCCGAAGGACGCGCCGGTCACGGTCAAGGGCTGGGTGCGCACCCGGCGCGACTCGAAGGCCGGCATTTCGTTCGTGCACCTCTCCGACGGCTCGTCGTTCCATCCGCTGCAGGTCGTCGCGCCGAACACGCTGCCCAACTACGCCGACGAGGTCCTGAAGCTCACGGCCGGTTGCGCCGTCGAGGCGACGGGAACGATCGTGCCGTCGCCGGCGAAGGGCCAGCCGTTCGAGATGCAGGCGAGCGCGATCAGGGTGATCGGCTGGGTGGACGACCCCGACACCTATCCGATCCAGCCGAAGCCGCACACGCATGGAGTTTCTGCGCGAGGTCGCGCATCTGCGGCCGCGCACCAACGTGATCGGCGCGGCGACGCGGGTGCGGCACACGCTGGCGCAGGCGATCCACCGGTTCTTCGACGAGAACGGCTTCTTCTGGGTCAACACGCCGATCATCACCGCGTCCGACGCCGAGGGCGCGGGAGCGCTGTTCCGGGTGTCGACGCTCGATCTCGCCAACCTGCCGCGCACGCCGCAGGGCAAGATCGATTTCGCGCAAGGACTTCTTCGGCCGCGAGGCGTTCCTGACGGTGTCCGGGCAGCTCAACGTCGAGGCCTACTGCCTCGCGCTCACCAAGGTCTACACGTTCGGGCCGACGTTCCGCGCCGAGAACTCGAACACCAGCCGCCACCTCGCCGAGTTCTGGATGATCGAGCCGGAAATCGCCTTCGCCGATCTCTCCGACGACGCGACGCTGGCGGAGCGGCTCCTGAAATTCACCTTCGAGACGCTGCTGAAGGAACGGCAGGACGATCTCGCCTTCTTCGACGAGCGGATCGAGAAGGGGCTGGTCGCGAAGCTGTCGGGGATCGTCGGCTCGGAATTCGTGCGCATGGACTACGGCGAGGCGATCGCGGTGCTGGAGCGGGCGCAAGGAGAAGTTCGAGTTCCCGGTGAAGTGGGGCATCGACCTGCAGTCGGAGCACGAGCGCTATCTCACCGAGAAGCACGCCAAGAAGCCGGTGATCGTGATGAACTACCCGAAGGACATCAAGGCGTTCTACATGCGCGTCAACGACGACGGCCGCACCGTCGCGGCGATGGACGTGCTCGCGCCGGGGATCGGCGAGATCATCGGCGGCAGCCAGCGCGAGGAGCGGCTCGACGTGCTCGACGCGCGCATGGCGGAGCGCGGCATCGACAAGGAGCACTACGCCTGGTACCGCGACCTGCGCCGCTACGGCACCGTGCCGCACGCCGGCTTCGGCCTCGGCTTCGAGCGCACGCTCGCCTACGTCACCGGCCTCGCCAACGTGCGCGACGCGATCCCGTTCCCGCGAACGCCGGGGAACGCGCGGTACTAACTCCTCGCGGCGCGCGACCGCCGCGCGTCCTTCGCATCGCATTCGCCAAACGTGATAACCTCGAATCCGACACAAAGAACGCGTAGGAACGCCGCAATGGACAATGTCGAGCCGAAGAACAACGCTGCACACGGGGCGACAGTCGAAGACCTGCAGCGCGTGGTGAGAGCGCGCAAGTACCGGTTCTGCGCCGCGGAATATTCGCAGCTCGCCGAGGGCGCCAACGTCATGCCCGATGTGCGCAACCGGTATCTCAAGATCGCACAATATTATCGTGAGCTCGCCGACGCCGAAGGTGCAGGTTCGGGCGAGGGCGAAAGCGCCGCAAGCGCGGCGCGCGAACCGGCGGTGCAGGATCAACCGCGCTGACGCGCGCCGCGGAGCGCAATCCCCGCGGCTGCCGAACATCGCAATGCCGGCTTAACGGCCGTCCACCGAGTAGGCGAGCAGCACGTTCCCCGGCGCGCCGCCCCAGGCGCCATATCCGGAGGTCGCATAGAGCATGCCGCCGACGACGACCACGCCCGGCCCGTCGATCGAACCGCCGTGAGCCGCGACACCGTTGACGGTGCGGTGCTCGCCCTTGGTGTCCACATCCCAAATGATGCGGCCGTCATCGGCGGAATAGGCGCGCAAGTGACCGTCGAGGCCGGCCGAGAACACGACGCCCGGGATTGCCGTGACAGCGGCCGATTGCGCGCGGCCGCAGCCCGGAGTTTCACCGCAGCCCGGATGCGGCGTGTGCCAGACTTCCTCGCCGGTCTCGAGCCTGAGCGCGTGCAGACCGCCGCCGCGGCTGCCGTCCAACAGCCACACCATGTTCGGGTTGGATAGGATGGTCTGCGCACCCGCAGTGCCGGACGGCACCACGCGGAGGCTCGTGTCCGATACCGCGACATAGATGTTCGTAGCGTCGGCCGCCGATCCCCATTGCACGCCGCCGAGCGCGCCGCCGTGGCCGACGCGCGTCTGCCAGAGGATGGCTCTGCTAGACCGCTTTGAAATCGTGTGGTTTTCATATTTAGGCGCTTAAAAACCTACAGTTTCCCTGCGGGCGCGGACGCTGCTACTGACGAGCAAGTGCGGGCAATGCGCGATACCGACGTGCATCCTTGACGGCCCGCACTCTGCGCGTGACCATCGCTCGCTGGGCACGAGGGTCGCTGCCATGCCAAGCGGTCCCGGTGAGCGATACGACTTCTTCCTGAGCCGTCGGGGCTCGGTGGCCGCCATTGCGCGCGAGGTCGCCGACGTTCTCACTGAGAAAGGCTACAAGGTCCTCGTCCAGGACTACGACATTCCGCTGGGTGCGAGCTTCGTCGAGGCGATGCACGAAGCAATCAAGCAACTCCCGTGACCTCATCATACTGTTCACCGACGACTACGTAGCAGTCCCCCTACACCCGCAAGGAGTTCACCAGCTTCGAGGCGGAGCGGGTAAAGAGCCGCTGAAGAGCGCCACATCATCGTCCTGCGCTGTGAGGACGTGCCGCTGCGCGGGCTGCTTGCCGACAATGTCTATCAGGACCTCGTGGGCATCGAGGACCCCGAGGAACGCAAGCGTCGCATCATCGCTGCTGCTGAGCGCCAATCGCAGGCAGCGCCACCGCCACCACGACCGTTCATCGGAGTGCCGCCGCGTATCGCGAGCTTCACAGGTCGCGCGGACGAACTCGACCGGCTCGACGCCATCCTGATGCAGGACAAGCCCGCTGCCGTGACGCAGGCGTCGGTCGGTCGCGCGGCGGTGCAGGGCATGGGTGGTGTGGGTAAGACTTCGCTGGCCATTGAGTATGCGCACCGCTATCGCAGTCTCTATGCGGGCGTGTGTTGGTGTCCGGCCGAGACGCGCACGGGGCTCTTGAGTGCTCTTGCGAGCCTTGCCGTGACCCTGGGTGCAGCAACGGCAGAAGAAGCTGATGTTGAGAAGGCGGCGAAGGCAGCGCTGCGCCGATTGGCAGAACAACGCGCGACATGGCTCCTCGTTTACGACAACGTCCCCGCGCCAGATGACATAGCAGACCTTCTGCCATCCGCTGGGGCGCGCGTGCTGATCACGTCGCGGTTCTCGGACTGGAGCGAATTGGCCGATGAGGTCGCGCTTGACGTGCTGCCGCTTGAGGAAGCCGTAGCCCTCCTTCAGAGCCGCACGGGACGTAGCGATGCCGCGGGCGCAAAGACGCTTGCGGAGGCTCTGGGTCGCCTACCGCTCGCTCTCGACCATGCGGCGGCCTACTGCAAGCGCACGCAGATGCAGCTTCGCCGACTACGCGACGAAGGCTTCGAGCCTCATCGACGCTGCGCCGCGTGGTGCGGGCTATCCCAGGAGCGTCGCCGCGACCTTCGACCTCGCCATCACCGAGGCCGTGGCGCAGTGCCCAGCGGCGGAAGCGCTCATGGCGTATCTCGCCCAGTGCGCGCCCGAGCGCATCCCAATGACACTGGTCGAGGGCGCGGTTGAGGACGAAGCGGAGCGCCTGGAAGCGCTCGCTGCGCTTGCCGAAGTTTCGCTCGTGAAGCACGACCCATTTGAGGACGGCACTCCGGCGGTGACGGTGCATCGTCTCGTGCAGGCGGTGGCACGAGCGCGGTCGGAGGCAAACGGTTCGGCGCAGTGTGCCGTCGGACGACTGATTGCACGGCTGGTGGCGATCTATCCCGATGGAGCCACCGGCGATCCGCAGTCATGGCCACTGTGCGCTCAGCTTACGCCGCATCTGCTTGCGCGGCGTGATGCGTGCTTCGATGACGGCTGGACTTTGCAGGCTGGCCTGCGCTGTTGGACAGGCAGGCTCGTATTTCCTCGGGCGGGCAGCTTACTCCCAAGCCGCCCCTCTCTTTCGCGATGCACTGGCGATAAGAGAAAAGGCGCTCGGCCCTGAGCATCCCGAG
Organism: uncultured Verrucomicrobiae bacterium; assembly: GCA_963840305.1. Lineage (GTDB taxonomy): Bacteria > Verrucomicrobiota > Verrucomicrobiia > Chthoniobacterales > UBA10450 > Udaeobacter. The sequence continues at coordinate 3,580 of CAWIYE010000009.1, read as the reverse complement.
ACGGCGACGAAGCCTCTCCAGGCTCGCCATCCTGCTTCGGGCCCAGGGCGACTTCGCGGGGGCGCGGCCGCTCTACGAGCGTGCACTGGCGATCCGCGAAAAGGTGCTCGGCCCCGAGCATCCCGATACGGCGACGAGCCTCAACAACCTCGCGCTCCTGCTTCAGAGCCAGGGCGACCTTGCGGGCGCGCGGCCACTCTTCGAGCGCGCGCTGGCGATCCGCGAAAAGGTGCTCGGCCCGGAACATCCCGATACGGCGAACAGCCTCAACTAGCCTCGCCATCCTGCTTCAGACCCAGGGTGACCTTGCGGGGGCGCGGCCGCTCTACGAGCGCGCACTGGCGATCCGCGAGAAGGTGCTCGGCCCGAGCATCCCGATACGGCACAGAGCCTCAACAATCTTGCCGCCCTGCTTCAGTGACCAGGGCGACCTTGCGCGGCGCGCGACTGCTCCACGAGCGCGCGCTGGCGATCCGCGAGAAGGTGCTCGGCCCCGAGCATCCCGACTACGGCGCAGAGCCTCCACAACCTCGCCTTCGCTGCTCTCAGGCTCAGGGCGACCTTGCGCGGGCACGGTCGCTCTTCGAGCGCGCACTGGCCGATCCTGCGAGAGAGCGCTCGGCCCCGAGCATCCAAACACCAATCGCGCGCGCTGCCATCTGTCTCGCCTATTGCTTCTCATCGGCCATCCGACCGAAGCGCTCACTCTTAGCGAGACCGCTCTCAATGCTCACGACAAAGTTCTTGGACGGACCACGCCTGGACCAAGGACAGCGCCCGCGTCACAGCCGACGCGCTCGACGCGCTTGGCCGCACAGAGGAGGCGAAGGCGCTGCGGGAGCGGTATGGGGTCACGAGTTCTGAAGACCCTAAGCCCTCATGAACCTCTATCCGGCTGGCCGCGCACTCTGCTCGCCAAAGTCAAACAACAACGACGAGCTTTACCGGCTTTTTTGAAGTCGGGGTGGGCGGCACTTTCTAGTTCGTCGACGACATCCTGTGGCCCTTCAGACTCGCGAGCAGGCGGCTCACCCGCAGAGACAAGCTGACGTGGGAGCCCGGTCGTGAAGGCAGTTACCTCGCTCACATTATGAAGGAAACCGTCGTCCCCTTCTATTTTGTCTGCCCGTCAGAAATGGACGAGGAACTCTACGGCGTCGAGCTTCTCCTTCCTGACAAGAAGTATGAAATCCTCGTCGACGACGAGACGGAGCCGCTGCCGCTCGCCGACGCCAAGAAATTCGCCGAGAAACGGGCAGTTCTGGGGCGGCTCCAATCGGCCGCTCGTGCTCATGGTATCGACCCTCTTGGCGTGACGAACGGCAGCGGCGGCTGATGGCTCGAAATCCTAGCCCAACATTGATCCCCTTCCGACGGTGGGGGTCCCGCCCCTCTCCCCGGAATGCCCTCCAGACGCTCGGAACGGGTCCCACCAACACTCCGGCCGATGCGGCGGGGGTGTTCAAGTCCGCGAGCAATTCGGGGTGGCGGAACGAGCGCAACGCGCCCTTGCCCGTCCTAGGGGCAATTCTGCCGGTTTCGGGGGTTTCGGAGGGTCGGGGGATGCCCTGCCCACGGGGTGCCCCGCCTTGCCGCCTGCCGCGCCCGTCCATGCGCCCTTGGGGGGTTGGACGCGGGTCGGCAAACGCACCGAGGGGCGTCCGTACGGGTTCTAGGGCATGTGGCTTGATTGCTACACGGGGTCGGCGGGTGCCACTGCCAACGCTCGCGCCGGTATCAATCCGGGGCGGGGATGTTGGAAGGCTCGAGGGGACCGATACGGTTGCCTCGACAGCCTAATCACGGCCTACCCTCGGGCGTCCAGTGGTGTTGCCTCGACGGCCTAATCACGGCTCTACCGGAGCACCGCTGACCAAAACAGACCGCAAGCACATAGCCCAGCACCTCTACGGCAGCAGGCAGTGGAGCCAGCAGCGCGTTGCTGAAGCGTTGGGAGTGAATCAGCGACGGTAGGTCGCGATGTCGAGACATTATTCACAGTGAATAATGTCGAGGAGCGTCGTGACACGAGGGGGCTTCGCACATTTAACACTGTGTTAAATGTCGAGACGTTATCCATTGTGGATAACGCCGAGGAGCGTCGTGACACGAGGATAGGTCGCGATGTCGAGACGTTGTCCACAATGGACAACGTCGAGGAACGTCGTGACTCCATAGGCCGTCTCGACCTCCGCCGAGCTCTTTCAACCGGAAAGGGGTGTGCCGTAGGCACGCCTTCCCGCCTCGCATCTGCGGAGGAATCAACCATGACGCACCGCGCTGCCCTCGCCCTGCTGCTGCTCATCCCGCTCAGTCGCGCCGCCGAGCAGCAAGTGAGCAGTCAATAATTCTTGACTGCTCGCATTATCCGCGCGCCTCACCGCGCGCAGTGAGGCGGACGAAGGTTCGGGTACGTACCCGAACCTCAGGTGCCGTTAGCAAAACGCGAAGATTTCCTCGGCGCTCAAGGTCCCGCGCGCCAGCAACAGCGCCGCCAGCCTGGCGATGCGCTCGCGCGCCCAGGGCGAACTGACCAAGCGCGCAGCAGATTCAGAAGCCCGTTGTAGTTCGACGCCGACCTGCAGCGGATTGGTGCAGTGCGTCACGTGCGCGCGCGCCATCTGCAGGTCTTGTTCAATCGCCGCTGGGTCAGGGATCGGAGCACCGAAGAAATATTCCTCGGCGGCGATTCCGGCAAAACAAATCACGGCGATGGCTTCGAAGCCAAGGTCAGGGGTCGGCGCGTGATAGTGGCCTCGATGCAGGTGCGGTCGGTCTTCGACGGTCACGGAGATGATTGGAACGCCGTAAGTGATCGCCGCGACTGAGTGGCCCGCTTCATGGGTCGCGATTCTCTCGCGCAAACTTGCAGCCATGCTAGCAATTCCTGACGCCCAACTGTATTCGGACAAGCGCCTGCGGGCGGCGATGCGGAACCGGCTTCCTCGGCCGCAGGCCTGCGTAAGTCTGCCGCCCAAACCATCAACGCGAGCGCGAGGATCGCGCCGCTCAGTGCTGGGGTGAGTCTTTTCATAAGTGACCTCGCAGCCGTTGCGATGCTCGCAGGTGCGCTTTGTAGGTGTTATTAAGCTGGCCGCGCAAGCCGAACCCGATGCGATGCGCGCGACGGAGTAGCCGGCCCACAGCGCGCACCATCTCGCTAATATAAAGAAAGCCGAGGGGGCAACGCCCGACGCTATCCACGCCCGCGCCGCCTTGCAGCAGCGCTGCAAAAATGAAAAAGTTCCACGGTTAGTCTGAAACTCTCCGCATCTCGAAACGTATGATGATCTTGAAACACACGAACAACGAGCCGCCGTGATGACCGCGATCAGCGAGAAGCTCCTGGAAGATCGGCTCGGCACGCTGGAAGCGGCGCGCTCATGGAGCCCGCGCGTCGTCTCGCGCCTGGAGGCGCTCATCCGGTCGGGCGAGGACGACGCTCTCTTTCGCGTCAATCCGATCAAGTTCGCGTCCGACAAGGGGATGGCCGAGGCGGAGACCATCGATCTCTTCCTTTACGCCACCGCCCACGGGCTGTTCGAGATGAATGGGATGCTGCTCTGCTCGCAGTGCGGCT
>CAWIYE010000008.1:0-41869 GCA_963840305.1 uncultured Verrucomicrobiae bacterium | reverse complement strand
TATAAGTAGTTTTTTCATAAAGGTTTCATTTCATTTCCGACGTAGCGCCGCCGAAGCTCGCTATAGGTCTGGATTTGGTGAGACATGGCAATGTGAAGGCGGATTCGTTGCCGCTTGTCGAAGACGCATGGTCACTTAATCCACCTTTGGGCTGAGTTAGGTATCCCCCTGTGCCTGTCTTGGTGGTCAGTCGGACTAGGATTGCCATGATGGCAGCCACAACTGCCTCGACGACCAGGATGCAATAGGCCAGTTGAATCCATTTCATCGTTCTGAGTTGAGAATTTGTTTTGGCCTTCTGTGACCTTCTCGTCTTTGAGAACTCATTTCTGGCCCTTACCGTTTCCTTCGGAAAAATTTGGCGGGCGTGGCAAAAAGTTTTACGGGAGACCCCGGACCCAAGAAGAGCGAATTTAATGCGAATCGGCTACGCGAAGCATCGCAGCCGATCCCGATCCTGCGATGATTCGCGTTTACGATGACGCTGGCAACGTGATCGAGGCGCACGAGAGCGCTTAGTGTCCGGTTGGATCGAACGACACGAAACTGTCGGCTTGTTTCGGATCGCCCTTGCCAGAATAATGCGCCAGGACTGGGTATGGATACACCGGCCGTGATCGTTCGACGATCCCATTACTTCGATCTCTGCGCAATCAGCTTTTCAGGTGCCTGTCCTTTCTCCAGCCAGTTTTCCAATGCAGTTAAGGCGTCAAACTCTGTCAGCCCCGGCCCTCCTCCACCGTGATGCACACCGGGGATAAGAAACAGCCGTAAGAAGTCTTCTGTCTCTTTACGCCCACCCATAAACTTGGTCACGGCCTGGTAATACCCAACCGACGAGGTCGCTGGAATGGCTCCGTCGGCCCAACCATGCCACATGAGAATCTTGCCACGCCGCGTTTTGAAGGCACGCAGATCAACCGAGGTCGCATCGATAGATTCTTCGAGCCCTGGCAAGCGTGGCAGGTTCACGATCGAAATCGAAACTGAGAGCATCACCCTTCTCCCTCATCTTCTCGTCCACAAAGTATCTTAGATACTGCTTTGGTAAATCCATGTTGGCAAATCGCGGTGGATAAGCGGGGCTTGGAGCGCCAAAGTAGTTCCAGCCTGCCCACTGCGTCTCAGTTCCCGGGATGTAAGGGTAAGCCTAGAGCACCTCGCCCTTGGAATCGGTCGCTGGAGCCATCAGACGCTTGACTGCGGCGACTTGTTGTGCATTGAGGCAATCGGAACCACTGTTTCCCGAGCCGCAAGCAACCATTTCGGGCTCCCACTCGCACGAAGGCGGATCGGTGACGAGGCCTTCTTCTACGCCAGCTTGTGCGCCGCAGTGGTCCAACACAGATTTGTGCACAACCTTAGCGACTTCCGCGTTGAGAACCGAACCGCCATGTCCGTCGCTGACGGCTTGCGCAAACCAAGCAGCGGCGATCGTATTACGTCCAGTGTAATCGTAGACGGGTGCACTGGGCATCAACCCATCGAAGTCTTCGGGGAACCGTTGCGCTTCCAAGAGAACCGCTTGGCCGCCCTTTGAGTTGCCAACCATGTAGGAATGCTTGATCGGCTTGCCGTAATAGTGAGTCGTAATGGCCTTCGTAATCAACGTGACTACATGATTGCTGCGCCAGCCGAAATCCTCCTGCAATTCGGGAGCGTTCGCGGCCCAAATGCCGTCAAATCCCAAGGCGCTGTCGTGTCCACCGTTTCCCGTAGCTGAGGCATAGCCCCGCGCCAGACCAAGATTGCAAGCATCTCTAATGACAAAGCCGCAAAAACCACCACAAGCATAAAAGAAAAACTTCTGATTCCAGTCGCCCGGCAGCGGCAGCTTTAACTCGAACTTGTTCTGCGGCGCAACGTAGCCAGTCACGTCACAATATTGCTTAATCTTGCTGGCGCCCTGAGCGGCAGCACTCGCCTATCCGCTAGGATGGAAGAACGGTGGCTCAAGGCCGCTAGCGGGCACTTCAACGAGGCGTGCCGAGGTGACAAACGCTGGACCTCCTGGGGTACCTTCTAGGTTGAGCCCCGTCAGCGCCGCGCACTTCTGCGCGTCAACGTTAGGCGCCGATGCCGATGCCGCGAGGGACGCTGCGGGCGTTGTCATCATCCGCTCGACGTTGTCGATGCCGCGAAACTGACCATCGCCAATAACACACCGCCTGAACAAAGAAGCAAAGCCAGGAAGATACGCGGGTTGAAAACGCCGGATCCAAAAGCTCAATTTGTTTTCACCGGTTTCCTCCTTCCATTACAATCAGCGGCAGTACGCCTAAGAGCCGAAACGCAATCGGCATTGCACTTAGCGTTTACGATGATGCTGGCAACGTGATCGCGACGCACGAGCACAAGGGCGATTTTCGCGAGTTTTTAAGTCTGCTAAATGTGGAAGGGGCAGCCTCGCGGTTCCTAGTGAAGCGATAACCTCAGTTTCTGAGCAACCAAACTATTCAACCGGCAATAAAATCTGTGACAGACTCGCTTCTGTCAGTTTAGGACCGCCGGAGATTCCGGTGTCGCGAACTTCGTCACAGATCCGCCGGAGGCCGCAGAAGCACAAAGGAAAGTGGTTCGTCGCAGTCCTCCTTCTCGACGATGACCACGATTGCGATGCGTCTGGTCCAAGCTTCTCTTACCAGTTCCTCGATTCCTTTTCCCGGCTCCGGAAGCTGCGTTTGCCATCCTCGGTATCCAGCCAAAAACCTTCGAAATCGCCGAACCGATCATAGCGGAGGCCGGCGATCTTGCCTTCAAAGCGTTGGTGCTCCTCATGGCGTTCGTGTTCACGGCGATAGGGCCGGGCCGTCTTCGCCCCGCCGGCCACCGAGGCCGATGACTTTTCCAGTTACCTGCTGGAGGTAACGTTGGATGACCGGATACCAGCGGTTTTCATGCGGAATGGCACCGATGACCCGACGCAGGTTGGCTTGCGTGCGTTCGACGATGGGCAGAATTTCGCGACGAGTCTGGACCAGAACGGAGAACTCGGAATGCTCCAAGGAAATGGCGTGGTGTGGGGCGTCTGTCTACGACGGCGGCGGCCGTAGCTGCCGTGCCGCTTTGGTTCCTGCCTCGACACGAGGCTGGTTCGCAGTTAGGGGCGGATGAGGACGCGCGGCGGGCGAGTCTACCACCTGGTGCAGGACCACGCGGAAAGTCTGGCCCGCTCGGACGGTGGCGGGTAGGTCCAAGGTCAGAAGGCCGGCGAGATCGCCGACACTGCCTGAAGGGACCGGAACGTAACTGACGCGACCTGTAACGGTGGTCTGAACGGTGTAGGCGTCCACGGGCTTCCAGCGGTTGCGCGTATACAAACGGTCGGCCAGGTCCATGATTTGCGAGGCGGTGACGCCGGGCAGGTAGAGAGTGCCGATCGGCCCGGCGGGGTGTTTCCCCAGTCGATCATAAATTCGTCCGGTACCTGTCTCGGCTGCGGGTTGAGCGTAGTGGGCTTGATGGTAAACGTGTGCTGGACGCGATGAGTATCGGGCCGCACGAAGGGTTGTCGGAGTGGTCGATGGACAGGTTGCGCTGCGCCAGTTTATCGGAGTTGGCCGTGGTGGCGCCGACGGGGATGCGGTCGAGATCGAAGTCGATTTCAGCAACGAGGCACTGGTGGGTTCCGCGGATTAGGTCGGCGATCGATTCAAGGTTCGGGCCGGTGAACGGTCCGTCCGGGTTTGAAGTTTGCAAAGGAAAGCGTTTGTCGCCTGGCTGATTGAAGTCGAGCCAGCAGCCGTAGTAGCTGAAGGTCTCATGCCCGCCAGCGTCGATCTTCAACTTATCAACATTCTTAGGGTCTGTCTGTAGGTGCAGTGGCTTGTTGGCCGGGTTTCGCGGCTCAGCAAAGAACGGGATGGTGACTACCTCGCCGCCGACGATGCCAAGGAGCGGGATCTTGGTACCGGCTGGCCGCTAGTGAAGTATGTGGTAGCCGGTTGAAAATCCGTGCTCGTGGTCATCGCCGGGAAGAGGCGGAAGAACACTCCGTACGTCCGGAGCGGCGTTCAGCCTCCGAACGGTAATGCACGCGGCAGACCGCGAAGTTATAAATGGGCTTGCCATTAACAGTCTGAGACCATTCGAGTTGTCCCGCGCCATCCTCCTCGGCAAGGGCAACCCCTCGAACCACGATTTGGCTGTTGCCGCCGGGACGCTGCGAAGGCTCTTGATGACGCATTCTTGATGAAGTCGTTGGGATTGTTGCCCAGCGTTACATTGGCGAAGGAACCGTTTGGCTGTCGGGAGAATACCCGGGTGTCCGCGCTCAGCCACGAAATCGGCCTTGCGACCATGTAGAGGGTGTTGGCGGGTGGTAAGGTCGAGCGTGCTCAAAGAGGAGAGACCGGCGATCGTGGCGTTAAGAGTGATGAGCACATCCTCGGCGGTAAATGCAGCCACGCTGGAGAATGAGATGTTATAGCCGAATGTAACGCGCTGAACCTGGTTGAGATCCGCGCTGTTTTCGAGCGCCAAGTCGGCGGGAGAAAAGGAGACTCCGCTGGGGTTGGGAGCGGGAGTGATTTTGGGCGCCCAGGTGTTGAGCCTGCATGTGCGAGGGAGTGGCGGTGGTGATGGGAAGGGCAGAGGGCGCGAGGCCTTGCACGACGACGAAGAAGCCATCCTGGATGTTCTCGCCGGAATCGATCAATGCCTGGGCTTCGTCTTTGCTGATCTCGCTGCGATTGGTACGAAGAAGCAACTCCTACAGACGTTGGTCTTTTCTGTCTCGACTGGGTGGCCGAGTCCCGTGTCGACGGTTGCCGAAGCCGAGCTGGTGCCAGTTCTTAACCATGTCAGCCATTGAGTTGGCCACGCCGACTGTCCAGAGGCGCTTGTTGCTCGGATCGTCGAACGGATAGACGCCGATAAGGTCGAGCGGCGGGCCACCATGACGCCTGATCGTTCTCCGCATCGGGGCCTGGGTGCCGGAGCACAGCATGAAATCGCCCTGCCAGGGTCGGGCCATTCCCTTCGTGGCGTCGCCGGGCTGCACCTGGGCCTGGTCAAGGCGGAACGCTTCGGCGAAAGCCAGGCTGGTGATCTGAACAGTGTTGTCTATGCCACCGGACTCGATGCCGGGGTAGAAGCCGCGCCGACGCAATTTTCGAGCGCGGCGCGGGTGAGATCGTCTGGAGTGATGGTCGTGGGTCAACCGGGGGCCAGTCGGACGTGCCTTGGCCCTGGCTCCATTGCTGCATGAATGTGTGCTGAAAATCGCGCAACTCCGAGTGGTGTCGGGGCCGTCGTACAAAAAGCGGCATGTCGCCGCCCGGCCGAAGCTTGTTGTAGACGGCCTGGCGGTTGGCGAGCGTGTCGCCCGCACCGCCCGGAGGCGCGAAGACACTTAGGGTATCGTGATCACCGGCTCCGAAGGCGAAGGCGGTGACGTAACGTATATCGAGGGCACGCTTGAGGATCGGATAGATGTCGTTGGCGAAGGAGGGCAGGCCCAAGGCGGCGGACTGGCCATTTGTGATGGCGAGTGGCCGCAGCGTGTCGTAGAGCGACGAGATGGAGTATGTGGTGGGCGCGTAACGAGGCGGCGGGCAAATTACCCAGGCTCCGTTGACGGCCTGGAGGTCTTGGCACCGATCTTGATTTGAGCGGTGACGGGGCCATCGAGACATCATCGTACCAGCCGGCGGTGGTAGGGAAATTGGGTTGGGAACTCGGGTCGGTGGGATTCTCGCTTTTACCGAAGCCACCGCGGACGATGAGGCGTCCATCGCCATCGGTTTCGGCGTCACCGACAGGCACGTTCACGCCGCCGAAAGTGCCCTGAAAGCTCGCTTTAGCTGCAGCGCCGTCGAGAGTCTGAAGACCTCCATCGATAATGCCTTCGCCGTTTCGGGAAGGCTTGGAGTTGACGAGGTGAACGGTCCATTTGATGTCGCCATCGGCTACCGTCAGCTCGCGATCGCTGCCGTCGTGGAAGTAGCCCCAAAGACGAAAGAGCGCTGAGCTTGGCGCTTGATGCGACACTGGTTATCCTTGTATTTACCGTCCGGCGGCAGGATGGCGGCGCCGGAAAAGGCAGTTCCGGCCCCAGGTACCATTCCGGGCTGTTACCGATCCGCGCTATGCCGATGGATGGGAATATCTTTACGGTTTCCAGTTTAGACATGGTTATCTCCTTTTAAGCAGCTAAGGTCATGGGACTCGCCCGTCGTTTCCAGAACGGGGACTCAGTCCAGCGCTGTTCGTACGAATAATGTTTGGTAAGCCCTATGAGATAGGCCTCGAACTGATTCCGACAGTGGCGGCCGTAATCCTTAAGCAGAGAGATGTCCGAGTTCTTGAGGTACCAGCCGATCGCGTCCGCAGCAAGGATACCGTTGGATAAAGCCCTATGAACCCCCCACCCACAAAGAGGGTCATGCGCCGCGCAGGCATCACCGACCGCCACCCACCCTTGCGTGGTCTCGGACGGAGAGAAGACGCTGTTCGCCGCCACTGTCCTCATTGAACGCGTCAGGGCTCTTGGTGCCAGATCAGCGTCGGTAAAGAACGCCAGAACGTGCCCCTGCGGCACCGGCACGGCATACCACCAGCCATGCGGAGTCGCCTCGATAAGCATCGCGTGATCGAACTCAGGGTTTGGGTTCCGTCGAACTAACGCTGTGAGGCCGATTAGCCGGTCATAACTTCGCGGTCGGACGCCTAATCGTCTGGCAACGGCGGAACTCCGCCCAGTTGCGTCAACAAGGTACTTACACGAGATTTCAGGTGCTTGGTCTACTGAAACACGCCAACCGTCCCCAGTGCGCCGGAGGTCTCCCAGAGTCTGGTAGCTGAAAACCGATATGCCGCGCTTTCGAAGGGCCTCGCGCAAGTCGTCATCAAATCGGACGCGATTCACATGCCACCGGTTGCCGTTGGGATCATAGATGGTGTCCTGTATCCACGGCTCGCCCCCCCAAGCGGTCCGTTGCTCATAGCTGGCAACGTGGCCGGCATTGCGGAAGTCTTCCCACAGGCCGAGGACGCTGAGCGGCTGTCGAATAGCCCCGGTGAACGATTCCCCGCCCAATGCCTTGCTCCTGGATGGGCGATCCAACACCAGAGCAGTAACACCCAAATCAGCCAGCCTGATAGCGACGGCGGTCCCCGCGGGTCCAACACCAAACACGCAAACGTCGTAGGGTTGTTTCACGATTCACTCCTGCGTGATTCCAAGGTTGTCCCTTGCTTTCCCCGCGAAGTTACATTCCTAGATTGCGGGTCCGGAAGGGGCGAAGAACCTAGCGGGGAAAAAAGTCCTTCGCCGGTTTCAGATCCGTTTAGCGACGCCGAATTTTGAACGAGTCTCACTTGCAGGTCTATAGGACTTTAGTCTCACAGGCGTCGTCTACACGCTTGCGGCTGTCGGCTCCACGATTTCCTCAGCGAAACTCGGGGCAAGCACGAATCACCGCTTCAAGTTCCAAAAACGCAGTCAGCTTTTCATCCGCACGCACAACGTAGCGCTTTCCGTTATCGCGATGTGCGTCAGCAATCCAGATCGTTCGTCTCTCAGAATCAAGGGCTGAGACGCCCAGCGATATTTTTTTCTTTGCTCAAATTTGATATTGCTCGCTTGCGGCGGAAACGTTAATCAAACTCCGTGCCGAAAACAACGGGCAATGCTGGAGCGAGCAAGCGCGGCACCAGTAAGCAACCTGCAGCGACTGTCGGCCCAGTTGCGCCTTCAACTGAGCCGAACGACGCATTTAGCAATTTCGATCCAAAGACCACTTTCTGGAATCCCCAGAATGCTCGTGCGCTCGTGTCCGCGTCCGACTTGGCTTACAAGGATGATCCCGCGTTCATTAAAGCGAATGCAAACAACTGGGGCTTCGCTGAAGATCGGGTCTCGATCATCGACGTGAGCGACCTTCGGGCATTGATTATGGGCAGCGACAAAGCTGTCGTTGTCGCGTTTCGCGGTACACGGCCAAGCGAACTAATCGATTGGATGGTCGATTTTGAAATACTCCAAGTACCCCTTCACGAAGTATTTCGCTGCTCCGAATGTCGGCGGTGTCCATGACGGCTTTGCACGCTTGCTTGCTAGGGGCTGGAGGGCCCTTCAAGCGGAAATCGTTCGGTGCCAGCCTCCAAGGTTATCCATGACGAAATAGGTCATGTTGATGTTCTTGTACGCGCCATGGTCGAGATAGGCATATCAACGGTGCCGCTCATTCGATTCTAGGGTTGTTAGGAATCGCTGTTCTGATCGGGAACACGATCGCTCTGGAAACTTCGCAATCCTCTGAAAGTCGTACGGGCGTGTGCCTTCCACCGGACGAGTTCCTGTACACAAGATTAGGGTCGACTCTGACAATAACCGGTTAGCGCAATGCACCAAGATGGCTTTAACTGAATCCAGAAAGATGAAATGTGAGTGCATTAATTGGAACATCCCCATTGAGGATTGGCTATGATCAAACACCAAAATAAGATCATCGCAGATGCTACGACCGCTCAGCAGGCCAAAGAACTCAAAGCCTTAACTGCGGCTTTGAAAGAGCAGGCATCCCGTAAAGTCGGGCGGCATTGCGGCGGTGAGACTAGATGCACTGGTTATCTTTCATGGCCGGAGCGGTAACTGCATAAAATCCGCTCGACGAATTTATGAACCCAAACACACAAATGATAGTAATATACGTTCTCGTCGTTCCACTTCTCCTCTCGCTCTTGTGGTTCTTTCGAAAACGAAAAAATGCTCAGGTTTGCAGTCCCTGAGCACTGTAACTGCACTCATCGCAAATCCAGAAGGTGAGCGACCGACTGGAGCACTTGAAACCAACGAAAAAGGACCTCATGATCTCGAAAATTATTAGCGGCGCAGCGTGTCTGGCGGAACTCACTTCCGATCCCAAATCCTCCTACAACTGTCCAGACTTGCGTTCCGGGCTGGCCCCGGAGATAAAATCTATATGAAGTCCGCTCTAGGTAAAAAAAGGTCGTCCGCTGGCAGTTGCAGTGTGTCGAGTCGGTCTGGAAAAGAAAAACTTTGGGCAGCGGCTTAAATGCGGGGACCATAGGTGCCGAAATTGACGTAATCAAGCCGGCCCTGCCTGCCCAAACTCACGCGGCGTCGATCTCATTTCCGATGCGCTGCCATTCGGGCCGTCTGTGGTATGGCGAGCCAAACGCGATCAACGCAATCGGCTACGCGAAGCATCGCAGCCGATCACATGATGCCGTGATTCGCGTTTACGATGAAGCGGGCAACGTGATCGAAACGCACGATCGCAAGGATGATTTCAAAGACTGTTGAGAGACCTAGAATCTCACGACACGACCGAATTCTTTGCGCAAGCGAATATGAAGCAGAAATCTAAGCGTCGCTTAAAGCGCGACAGCAAATCATCGTGACCCAACTTTACGTGCAAAATCTCGACGCAATAGCATTGCTGCTGAGCTGTGTTGGAACTCTCTGCTGGGCAGTGTGCTTCTGGTGGATGCATCGCATCTCATCCCGTCAGGTGCCTTGTTGGAAGAGCTACGTGAAATGACAAGGCGCATCGAAAAGCTTTCGCAGGTCGAGCACGATTTGATCAGTGAGGTGCATCCGCAAGTTAATGAGATCAAGGAGCACGTCGAAAACGTTAGAGAAGCTGTTTCGCACGAAAGGTGACCGGGCGCTTTCACCATCGAGATGCTGCGAGCCAGCCCCAAACTCCAACCAGCTTCGCTGAGATTGTCAGCGATGATTTCCCAATGCTTCATTCCAGACTGGGGATGATCCGTTCTTAAAGCCACTCGCCACGCCGCTGCATCAGTTGCACCGTTAGCCGCGGTCGGAGAAAACGAGTTTGGCCGACTTGGGAAAATGCCGCCGAAAATAGTCTTTGGGATCGAACGGATAGACGATGCCCAGCTCCCAGCCAAGACTCACGTTTCTGCGAAATTTGCGCGGTTGTTCGCGCAAAAACTCCGCGAAAGCGTCATCCCCCACGAGATGGATCACCACCGGCATAATCGACGTAATGTGCGTCTCGGCAGCCGCGCCGTCCAAATCCAGGGCAAAGAATGTCTTCAACGCTTTCTTGTCACCACGCGCCGCGGCCCGAGTCACTTCGTAGTAATTCACGCCTTGCTTACGCGTTTGTTCGTCAAGCTCATCGCCTACGCCCCCCGGGCCTTTAGGTAAATCCTCTTCGGTGTAGTAAAGTTTAATGCGACTGTAATGCACCCAGCCGGTCACACCGGACGCAAGTTTCACTTTGCACCACGTCTCGTTCTCCTTGGATTCAAACGCGAACGGCTCGTCGTTTTTCACTTTCGCAATGATTGGTGAGTCGGCGCTTTTCTCCTTGCGCAAATTCACGTAGCCGTCGGGATCATCGATAACGCCCTTGGGTCCATCTAACCCTTCGGCGTCGCGTGGCACAGCTTCGTACGGCTTTTCGCCCGACTTAGACGATGACTCTTCAGATGGACTTTCGGCGGCTAGTCGTTCGTCATTGGCAACAAGAATGGGAAAACTGCAACTGAGTGCGCCCGCGACTATTGCGACGAAAGCGAAAGGCAGTCTCATTGACGAGGTCCGATTGTGCCGCTTTTGCTCTCTACATGGCAACGATAAACTAGTATGAATGGGCGTAATGACGCACGGTGAGGGCAAGAAAATAGATTACGGATGCCATCTAATTATGGTTGGTTGCGCAACCAGGAGTGCACGATGACGCGCCGATCCTGGAAAGAGGTCGTGTTGCGCATAACTCGCTTCGAGCACGAATCGCCGATTCAAGTTCCACAAACGCAGTCAGCTTTTCATCAGCACGCACAATGAACCGATTGCGCATTGGAAATCAGATCAACGCCGCGCCGATCTTTGCGCGGTTGAATTTTGTAAAGATGCATGGGACAAAATTATTATTTCCCTCCAGTAACCGTGTAACCTTCAGCTCTCAAATCTTCAGCCAATTCGATCTCCATCTCGAGCCGCAGCCTCAAACGGCATCGGATTTAGGTGTTCGTAAAGCTTTGGCAGTAATCGAATCCCATATTTCCTCACGACCCAGGCCGATTTGTAGCCGTTCTTGTGATTTTCAAATCGGTGATCAACTGGTAATCCAGTCATTCTGACATACACACAGGGCTTCAACCGATCACGCTTTGGATTGAGCCGTACAATTGATGGATGCTTGGCAACAGCATCATCGAGCAGCACCACGTACACACTGTGGTGAAACGTTTGTTTCTTCTGCAGTCGGATCCGATTCCTTTTCAATTCGCATTGAAATAATAATGCGGAAAGTCTCGTTCAACCTGAGTTTTTTGATGAATGCGGTGGGCGAAAGAATACTGTAGCGCCCGCAGGGAAACATCAGCAAACGTGACCGAAATCCTCGGATGGGTTGCTATTTTTGTTGTTACTGAGCCATCTAAAAGCTCATGTCCACACGTAAGTATTCTATAATCAATAAGATAGCGGGTGAGGGGAATCGAACCCCCGCGTGCAGCTTGGGAAGCTGCCGTTCTGCCATTGAACTACACCCGCGTCTGCGATTTTAGATTTTAGATTTCCGATTGCTGATTGCAAACCGAAAGAAAACGTTCCGGCAAAATCGCCGCTCACGTTGACCGGCGGTAGTGTGCGCTGCTCGCCAAGCCGTAGCCTCGCGGGAAGGTCTGGTCCTCAGCGCAGAAAAACTTCGCAAGTGTCTGTCCGCTGAGACAGCCCCGAATGCTTTCGGGGCTACGGCACCAACAGACGGCAGCGAACTGCAATCACTGCCACGAAATCACGTCGTCAGAGTTGGTAAAGACGCCTTTGCTTGAGAACTTCCGGCTTCCTTAAATTAGCTGATCGAATCGCCTATTCAGCGTGAGACGGTCACGAGCGTTGCGACGCTCTGCCCGCAACGCGAATATCACGACGAGAATTTGTATTTCTCATTAATCGACGATGAAGCCTTCTCGCTCTGCTGCTTGCTTAAGGCGCGCGTCTTCGGTCAGGAAGTGCACCGAGTGCGCTTCGAAATTGCTGGCAACCAAAGCAGCGCCTAATTGAAGCGCGTCGCCAGCGCGAAGCGGATGAGTCTTGAGCAGCCGAACAGCCGTGCGATGCAAGCTCTCGCTGGCGTGAATCTCCTGCCAACCCGCACGCATCATTTCCAGCCGACGATAGCTTTCTGCCACGATCTCTGGCCTTGCGCCCTCGCGTTGCCGGCGCGCGATCGCTGAAACACACTCGAGCGATGTCCCCACCAGGTAACAATCCGCTCGTTTTCAAATCGGCGATAACGCGCGGCCACCGGCTCGCCTACCAACAGCGCAATGATTGGCGTAGCATCCCAATAAATTACCATCGCGCTTCGCGTCTTTCTTCCAAAACCGCCTCAACGAGACTTTTCTTAAACTTCAAGCGCGGCAGTTTAAAAAAATCCCTTGGCAACTTGCCGGTGCCGCGTTTAAGCAAACCGCGCCGCTCCAATTCGGCCAGCCTGGCGTCATCGCCTTCCCGGCTCCCTGGCGGCAACGGTTCAAGCCGTGCCACCGGAACGTTCCGGTCAAGAATCAGGACCGACTCGCCGTGTCGCACTTTTTTGATCAGTTTACTCAGGTTAGTTTTTGCCTCCGTGATGCTCGCTGTCGTCATCAGACCAGAATGATCTGATTAGAAAGACCTGTCAAGTCTTTAGCTTCGTGTCCCGATGCGTTTTGACTGAGGCAAGTTTTTAATCAATCGCGTTGATCTCGCCTTCGGCCCGGCGACGTCATTCGGCTGTCGAGTTAATAAAGCGTGGTGACGCTGTAGCCACGACCCTGTGGGCCGTCTTCCTGATGTGAAAAGCGCTCGGTAGCAAACTCGGCCACGCCGGTGGCGCAACGTTTGCGAAGCCGCGTTGGCTTGCCACGCCGCAGCCACGTACGGCGGCGTCACGTGATTTTCGGCTCTCCGCTGAGGACAGCGGACTCTACAGCGCATACGCGAAAATCACTGCCATGAAATCACGTCATCGGAGTTGGTGAAGATGCCATCGCCAGTGCATGTTGCTGTTTTGGTCCCGAGTCACTTCCGATACAAGACCAGCGACCAGGCCGCATCACCCCGATTGTCAGTGGTGTGCCGCAGGAACGTTAATCCCATAGGGATTCGTGGTGATTATGAGTTATTGTAGTCGCCGTCGATTTCCACGTTATAGGGTGTTCCCCAGGAATCGACGAAGTCGTCCATCGCGACGGAAAGGCAGTGCACCGTCGCGGTTGTGTGGCGATTCCGGATCGTGGGCTCGTCGGGGTCTTTACCACGGGCGGGGAGATAAAGACGATCTGTCGGGTGTTTAGCTGCCGTTGTTTGCATTCGATCGTGCCCGCGCGATGAATAGCCCGCAAGCGTCAATAGAATAGTTCGGAATTCGAGGGCGGGTTTGAGTTTCCTCCAGGTCCAAAGATGAAGTCACCAGTCGTACCCGTGGGAGTAACGGGATACTTTCCGTACTCCGTATAGAACGCGTTCACGGCGTTAACGATTTGGGTGAGATCGTTTTTTGCCTGCGTTCTTTTGGCTTGATCCTGCACGGCTTTGAAAGCGGGAAAGAGCAGACCGATCAGAATCGCAATGATCGCGATAACGACAAGCAGCTCGATGAGAGTGAAGGCGCGTTTGGACCGTTTCTGTAGGGCGTTTCTGTCAAACGCCACGTTTGGGTAAGCCGGCGTCCGCCGCGGCGGACGCCCTACAATTCGGGGGTGCATCGCGCCGAGACTATGGCGCGTTAACTGGTTTTGCACAATCATTTCGTTGAAGCGTTGGCGCGTCTCCTCACGCGCAGTCGCGAATTCTGGGGAGCGCACGCGCCTCGTCCCGCGCCTGCGGGAGCGATCGCGCCCCCGCGATCGCGAACTTTTCCCAGGGAAGCATGTTTTGGCGAGGCGCCAAAACCAGCACGCGGGGGCGCGTGCGCTCCCCAATCCGCATCACATCCACTTCGCCATCTGTTCGGGGAACGGGCATTGCGCACAATCGGAATTGTCCTGCATGCAAAAATCTTCGTAGATTTGGAGCAAGCCCTGCTGGTTGCGCGACGTTTTCAGAAATTCTTTCCGGCCTAATCATCTCCGAAAAGGCGCGTCGCAGCGGTTTCGAGTCGTCGATTCGATAACTGCGCCGGCAGCTTCGCGTATTCTACCCACAGGCGTGTGCTCGGACTCGAAGCCTCGAGATCGTGTGCCGCCCAAAATGGAAACAGCACGTTCGCCAGAATATCGGCGATGCGCGAGTCACCGATGAGGGCCGCCTTCTTCGGCGACGCCTTCGAGGTGAGTGTGTAATGAAAATTCCAAAATGGATGTTCGAGCGTTTGAAAGAAATCCTGCGCTGCCGCGACGCTGCTCTTGCCCGATGCGCGCTGAAGACGTGACCAATCGCGCGCCAAAATTGCAAGCGCCGCCAGCCGTCGCTGCGGATGATTTAACGGACGCGTGCCACTAATGCGCCAGGCATTTCCCGGCAAAATCAATCGCCCGAGATCATCACGATGCGGCCACCACCCGTCCCAGAGTTGCCGCACATATTCGCGCGCCGATTTTTTATAAACATCGAGGTCCGGTGTTTCCAAGAAACCGGCTACGCCAAAGAGCAATGCCTCGCAGTTCTCAACGTTTTCCCGCAACAACCGCAGCGGCAAACGTTGTGCCAGAAGCGAGAACGGCAGTTTGTTCTCCTTGTAACCCAGCGCAGCAGCGATCTCCTGAAAAAGCGTTTCGTCGCGTCCGTGTGCGTCGATCTTGTTGCGAATTCGGTTCGCTTTTTGTCGCAAACGGAATTGCGCCGCGGCATTCAGCACGCTGCACACGCGTTCTTCGGGCAGGTCTTTGAGCGGCGCCTGGCACCGTCCCGGCCGCGCCAGCGGGACAATTGCATTAAACACTTCCGGTAAAGTCGCGGGATCGATGCACACCTGCGGCACGTTCCGATTCGATTGTGTGCGCGTGAAAAATGCGCGATCACTTCGCTCGACGAACACGTGAAGCACAGTTGCGTCGAAAGCCGGATTGGTGGCGTGACCGTGTGTTTCCCAACTGCGGTCCAGCAGATCGATCTCGATGCAGCCGGGAATTGGTTCGCCGCCATTTATTCGAATTGCTGCATCACGAAAATCCGGTCCGGCTTCGCGGTTCCAGGTGCCGAATTGGATGATCTCGATCTCATCGCCGCCGGTGCTGACAAAATGTTTGCCGAAGTCTCCAGCAAACCAGCGCGCTTGCAGCTCCAGCTCGGATGGAATTCGCGGCGAGACGAATAGCGCGCGTTCGCGCACCCGGCAGCTCGCGCGGATTTGGGCGTAGGGGTCCGGAGGGAGAGTCATGGCCGGATTATGGAAAAGGCTGATCCAAATGTCACGCGCGAGCTGAATGACGAAATCCGAATGGCGAATGAAAAAGGAATGACCAAACCCAGATCACGTTCCCGATCGCCGTTGCCGTTGTAGGGCGGGCGCTCCGCCTGCCAATCGCGCGAATGTCAATTCACATCAGCGCATGGCAAGCGATGCGCTTGCCCTACAATGTGGATTCGTCATTGGTCATTCGTCATTCATCATTCATACTGCGCCATGCTCGACATCCGCTTGATTCGCGAGAAGCCGGATTTCGTCCGTGCGCGCCTGGCCACGCGTGGCGGCGGCGATGAAGCGAAGATTGATGAGGTATTGCGAGTCGATGCGGAGCGGCGCAAAACCGAGACGGGACTGCAGCGATCACAATCGTGAGCGCAATCGCCTGAGCAAGGAGATCGGCGGAAAAAAGTCGCGTGGCGAAGCGAGCGACGAGCTTGAAGCGCAAGTGCGCAAGATCGGCGAGCAAATTGCCGATCTCACGCAGCGCGCGACGGCGGTTGACGAAGCGCAACGCAACTTGCTTTTGGAAACTCCAAACCTTCCGCACGAGAGCGTTCCGATTGGCCAAGACCCGAGCGCAAATCGGGTCGCGCGCAGTTGGGGTGAGAAACCGCCATTGACCGAGCCAGCCGATCACGTTGCGCTCGGCGCAAGACTGAATCTTCTCGACCTTGATCGGGCGGCAAAACTCAGCGGAAGCGGGTTTATTTGTTTCACGGGCGCAGGCGCGAAGTTGGAGCGCGCGTTGATCAATTTTATGATCGACCTGCACACGCGCGAGCATGGTTACCTCGAGATTAGTCCGCCGTTTTTAGTCCGGCGCGATTGCATGATCGGCACATCGCAGCTGCCGAAGTTCGAAGCCGACATGTATGGCTTGGAGGAGAACCAGCTTTTCCTTGCGCCTACTGCGGAAGTTCCGCTCACAAATCTCCATCGCGAGGAGATTCTGAAGCGTTGCCGATCTTCCGAAAAAGTTCGTTGCCTATACACCTTGTTTCCGGCGGGAAGCCGGTGCGGCGGGGCGCGAGACGCGTGGAATTATTCGAGTGCACCAGTTCGACAAGGTAGAACTGGTGAAAATCACGACGCCTGAAAAATCGTACGAAGAACTTGAATCGCTCGCTGCCGACGCCGAACACGTTCTGCAACTGCTTGGCTTGCATTATCGAGTGATCGAACTTTGCACTGGCGATCTGGGATTTGGTTCGGCGAAGACCTACGACATCGAAGTCTGGTCACCCGGTCAGGACGGATTTCTTGAGGTTCTCGAGTTGTTCGAACTTCGAAGATTTCCAGGCGCGCCGGATGCAGCTTCGGTTCAAAGATCGCGATGGCAAAAACCGTTTTTGTCACACCCTGAATGGTTCAGGCTTGGCGTTGCCCAGGCTGTTCGCTGCGCTGATCGAAAATTATCAGCAGCCGGATGGTTCGGTGCGGATTCCGGAAAAATTGCAGCCCTACTTCGGCGCCGAGAAGATTAACCACGAATGAACACGAATGGACACAAATATTGTAGGGCGTTTCTGCGAAACGCCGGCCAAGAATCGGCGTCTGGCACAGACGCCCTACAATTCATCACGCTTGACACAAGCGTCTCTACGACAAACCGCCAAGACCGCCGGTGATTTTGTCATTTCCGATTGCGCAAGCGCTTTGCCTTGTTCGATAGCTTGTTTCACGGCGCTTAACACCATTTCCTCGAGAAATTCCGACATCGTTCGGATCGACAACTTCCTTGTCGATCTTGATCGCGACGATTTCACCCGCGCCGTTCGCGGTAACCTTCACCTTCCCGCCACCGGCGCTCACTTCGATGGTTTTTTTCTCAAGCTCAGCCTGGGTTTTGGTCATTTGCTCCTGCATCTTCTGAGCCTGCTTCATTAATTTGTTTAGGTTCATGAGATTTTTCCTGTCATGTTGAGCGGAGCGAAGCGAGTCGAAACATCCAGACTTAACTAATTGCCACGGGGCGAGCTCGCGAACCCTTGGAGATTAGTGCCGCATACCTGTCCAAATTGCTAGAGCAGGGATTCCTCGACGTAGCCGTCCCGAGCGAAGTCGAAGGCTCGGAATGACATAATTGTGGAATCAGGATTTAAACTGAGCGTTGAAAAGTTCGATGGCTTCCTGGATCAGCGGGTCGTCTCTTGAAATCTTGCGAGGGAATGTCTGGAGGGACCCTCGTTCGACCGCAAGCTTCACGCTCCGAGTCCTTTTGGTATTTCAGGATAGGTTCTCAAGAAATTTGCGGTTTGCTTCATGTCCCAGGTAATCCAGCATGGCCTTGTCGGCGGGCGAAAGTCGAGCTTGAATTTGCGTCCTTAGATCCCAGCATGGGCGCTGCCGCAGCCGAATTTCGCACGAAGCCCTTCTGCGTTGGAATCTTCGCGAGCACCTTCCTGCCAATCTTTTCAGCATCGACGGTCGCCGCTTTCCTTCGACGCGCGCGCGCTGTAGTCGGTGCACCCGCCCGTTCGCGATTTGGGTTTGTTCGCCGCGATCGCTTCGCTGAAACTACGGCGGACGAGCCGCCCGAGCGATAGCTTGCGCGCCCGCGCGCCCGGCGATCGCGCCATCATTGCGGAGCTCGCCGAGTTTTTCGATCACCTCATCGAGTGTTGCCTGTGCAAGGCTCTGGATCGCCTTGATGATCGCCACTTCGAAATGGAGCTTTTTATTCGGCGCCCATTTCATGCGGCCTTCGGCGGCGGCAAACTGCTCGATCAGCTCGAGCAAACGTATCTATCGAAATCAGGTCCGCGTGCGCGGCTAGCGACTTTTGCACGTCAGGATCGACGTCCTCCTTAAGCGCGTCCGGTTTGGCTTTGAACACGAGCAGATCGCGCAGATAAGCGATCAGGTCCGACATGAGCCGCATCATGTCCTTGCCGCTTTCGCTTTGCTGATGCAACACATCGATCGCCTCCGGTGTTTCGGCTCGCAAAATGTGTCCCATCAAATCGACCACGTTCGTTCGCTCGTGAATCCGAAAACATTGAGCACATCGTTCTCGCTAATTTTCTCCCCGCAAAACGCCACCAAGCTGATCGAGCATCGATTCCGCGTCGCGCATGCCTCCTTCTGCGCCGCGCGCGATCGCGTGCGCAGCCGCCGGCTCCAGCGTGATCTTTTCCGTTCCGGCGACGAATTGGAGGTGTCTGCGCGATCGAGATTTGCCGGGATGCGATGGAGATCGAACGGCTGGCAGCGTGAGCACGATGGTCGGCAAAACTTTGTCGGGCTCCGTCGTGGCGAAAATGAACTTCACGTGTGGCGGCGGTTCTTCGAGCGTTTTCAACAATGCGTTGAACGTCTCTTGGCGAGCATGTGCACCTCGTCGATGATGTAGATCTTGTAACGGCACTTCGCCGGCGCGTAACGCACGTTGTCGCGCAGCTCGCGCACGTCATCGATGCCGCGGTTACTCGCGCCATCGATCTCGATCACGTCGAGGCTGTTGCCCGCGGCGATCTCCGGCAGTTGTCGCATTTTCCGCATGGCGTGACCGTCGGTCCTTTGACGCAATTGAGCGATTTCGCCAAAATTCGGGCAGTCGAAGTTTTGCCGATCCCGCGCGGCCCAACAAAGAGATAGGCGTGGGCAAGTCGATTCTGTGCGACCGCATTCTTCAGGGTGCGCGAGACATGCGTCTGCCCGACCAGATCGTCGAAAGTCTGCGGCCGATACTTTCTGGCAAAAACCTCGTAGCTCACGCGTTCAATCTAGATGCGCGACGCCTTCGAAAACAGAGAAAGAACTTCCGACGACGAATAATCACGAATCACTGATGTAGGATCAGAATTCATATGTTTTTGATTAGCGTTGGACGTTGGATGTTGAGCGTTGGACGTTTCTGATCATGGCCCGCAGAATTCTTGCCGTTTTTTTGCTCGTCATCGCGCTCGATTCCTTTGCACGCGAGCCGATCAAATCGTTGCCGCCAATTCAGGCGAAGATCGTCCGCGCGCGCGATCTTGGGATTCCATTTGAAGGCAAGCCGGGAAAGTTGAAGCGATCACCGATGTCCCTGGCGTCGAAGTCGGCTACACAACGTTGATCAGCGGCGAAGGAAAACTTGAAGTCGGCAAAGGTCCGGTGTGGACGGGCGTTACGGCAATCCTGCCGCGCGGTCACGCTGCGCTCAACGATCCTGTTTACGCAGGTTTTTTTAGCCTGAACGGAAATGGTGAGATGACCGGCACAGCATGGGTCGAGGAGAGCGGTTTTCTCGAAGGGCCAATCGTTATTACAAACACGCACAGTGTCGGTGTAGCGCGCGACGCGGTCATTGCATGGCAGTCAAGCAGGGGATGGGCGGCCAGAGTTCGTGGAGCTTGCCGGTCGTTGCCGAAACGTGGGACGGCTGGCTCAATGACATCAATGGCTTTCACGTGAAACCGGAAGATGTCTGGCACGCGCTTGATACCGCCACGGCGGCGCCATCGAAGAGGGTAGCGTCGGTGGCGTGAACTGGCATGATCTGCTGACGAGTTCAAAGGCGGAAACGGGACCGCCTCGCGTGTCGTTTCTGTCGCTGTAGCCGGGGCGGTGACCCGGGCCGGGAGAAACCGTCGCCGCACTACACGGTGGGCGTTTTCCTCCAGGCGAACTTCGGTCGCCGCCCGCAACTCATCATCGGGGGTGTGCCCGTTGGCCAAAAAATTCCAGGTCAAGTTTACAAACAAATAGAACGGCTCGTGTATTGCGGTAGTCGCACTGCATGAGCCGCTGTTGCCGAATCAATTGAACCGACTCGCCCGCCGAGTATCGCTCGGCCTGGCGCGGACGGGAACAATTTCCGGAAACAGCTCGGGCGATTTGTTCATCGCGTTTTCAACTGCAAACCCAAACGTCGCGAGATGGCAGATCAAATCGACGCATGATGTGCAAACGATTCCTAATGATCTCATGGACCCGCTTTTCGCAGGTGTGGTGCAAGCCACGGAGAAGCTCGTGATCAATGCGCTGCTGCGACAGATCACGCCACGACTGGCCGCGACAATCATCGTGTCGAAGCGCTACCGCACGATCGGTTGCCGCGAAATTCTGAACGTTTTCACTAGTGTGGAGCACACGCTCCCGCCGGTCGGGCAACCGTCTCGCCTGGTTGACACTTCCTTGGCAGGCAAGACGCCCGCCTTGCCCCACAGCCACGATGCCTGTGCTCAGCACGAAAATTATCGCGCCATCAACAAAGGTCGGCGTACCGCCGCCTACAATCGCCTCATTTGGTTGCTTGCTGCACCGCGCTCGGATCATCGAGCAAAATCCATTCGATGACCGAGACTGGCAGACTGCCGTTCTTGATCAGGTCATCATGGAATTGGCCGAGCCGAAACTTGTCACCTTGTCGATCCTTATAACGCCCGAGCAAATTCATGATCTGCCATTTGCCGATTATATAACTTATCTTTTGCGTCGGTTCTGACGCTGCGCCGGCCGCTTCGCCTTCCGCGGCTTCGCGGTCCAGCCCGCCGGCATCCATGAAATATTTGACAGCTTGCTCGAAGCTCCACTTACCGGTGTGCAGATTCACATCTACACCGATGCGGGCGGCGCGATAGCGCGACAAGCGCAGGATTTGTCCCTGTGCCGGTGAGTTGTTCGGATAAAGGCCGGTTCGCATCAACATCTCTTCGCCGTAGAGCGCCCAGCCTTCCATAAACACAGTGTCCTCGTGCTGACGCCGAATTTCATCGCTCAAGTGATTCGCGATTGAGAGCTGGAGAAAATGTCCGGGAATACCTTCGTGTCCGAGGATCGGTCTCGGGTCTTCAATCGCCGCGCGGATATAAAAATTCTTCGACTCAGGATTGTAAGTCGGAATGAAATAGAATCCTGTCGGATCTTTGTCGTAAACGCCGGGAGGATTCATGAAGCCACCGGGGCTGGTCGGCTTGAACGCCTCCGGCAACTGTCGAATCTGAAACGGGCCAAGGTAATCTGGCAACGTCACAAGATTATGTTCCTTCAAGAAGCTGATCATTTCTGCCTCGCGGCTTTGTACGCTTTTAGAGAACGACTCCTGATCAGGCGGGATTTGTGCGGCCCGTTTCGGATCGGGATCAGCCAGTTTTGGATCGGGGAGAAGCGCCTCCAGCGCGCGGTAACGCGCTAGTTCAGTGCGTCCAATCATTTCCACCTCCGCGGCGTTGAGCGGCAGGAGCAGAACGTGTTTAAGATAATAATTGTAGTTCGCTTCGCCCATCGGGGCGAAATCGACCATTTTCGGCAGACGTTTCTCCAGCTCATCGGCGTAGCCATGCAAAGCTGCCAGCGCTGCATCGCGAGCCTTCACCAGGTCTTCGTGCTCGTTAGGCGCAAGATCGGCGTCGAGCGCCATCAAGCTCTTGTTCAAAAGCGGATCGATCGAGCGCGCTGATTGGATCGCAAGCTGTGCGTAGAGCTTTACTGGTTTTTGCAAGTTACTCAGGCCCTGGTTTAACAGAGCCGGCATTTCCTTGAGACGCGCGTTGGCAGCGAGCGCGCGTTTTCGCGGTGTATCGTATTCCTTTTTCAGCAAAGAAAAAATCGCGTCCGTGCATTCGCGCACGTAAACCTGCGGATTTGTCTGCTCGGATTTCAGGATCCGATTTTCGAAATCGACATTCTCCAATTGCGCACAGAAAAGAATCCAGTCGACGCGCGCGTCCTTTGGCCAGCCGTCGGTCTTCATTGCGCGCACCTTGTCCAAGAGCGAACGCACATGCTGCGCGCGCTCTGCGATTTTTGCCGGCGAATAATCGGTCAGCCGATCGTCCCAGGTGTGCAATCCGGCGTCGCTGCTCCGGACGGGATAATTTACGTTCCGCCACGCGTAATAATCGTCCGCCAATTTAGACAGCGTCGCGTCCTCGCTCCGATTTTTAAATGCGTCCTCGTTTATGCTGGGCGTTGATTTCGTGATCAACGCCTTGTTGGAAACATCGGGATTTCGCCGAGGAGGCGGCTGCGCCATGCCGACAGCCGGCGCGAGTAGCAACACTGCGATGACGAAAAAGTCGGCTGGCTTCACCTGCGCAACCGTAATGTGAAATGGGTAAGCCGCAAAGCATATAGGGGCTCTCGACTAATGTTGTAGCCGCTTCGCTGTGCGAAGCGTGCCGCCGCCCACAGGGCGGCGGCTACAGGAACAGACGCGGTTGAATGTCGAATTCCCGCGCGTCATTTAGCTCCTTCCAGTTCTTCGAGCAATTGCTGTTTCAAATGCCGGCGCGCTGCTTTCTTAATCGCTCGCCGCTCTGACACTATCGCTTCTTTCTCTGCCTGGCGTTCTCGCCGTGTTCGTGGCTCGACGGACTGCGCCACGTGCCTGATCTTTGGCCGATGCGCACCGACTTTGTGTTCTTTTGGTTTTGCGTACGGATCCATTGAGGAGGTTTAGCACGTCTTAAGTTAAGTGTAGCAGCTGTAGTCACGGCCCTGTGGGCCGCTGTTGAAGGCAGCCCTAAGTGGACCGGCCGCAGCCGGGTTACTACAACATTTCTTAATCCGCTCTAATGCTTCTTGTTTGCAATGAAAAGGACGGGAATCGCGGCGAGTTGAAGGACGACTGAAAACAGCGCGACCGCGAGGATTGATTTATCGTACAGCAGTCCCATTACGGCGCTGCCTACGAACCACGCGATCCCGTAGCCGGTATCAAACAACCCAAATGCGGTGCTGCGTTTCTGTGGTGGAATGACGCCTGTGAGCATCGCTTGAAACAAAGAACCCTGCGCGCTCATCCCAATACCCCAAAAGATCATCCCAATTAATGCCGGCGCAAACGAACCGAGAAAAACAAAAGGCGCAGCCGCGGCGGAAATGAGAAAGGCGAAGAGCGAAACATTTGGTCCAAACCTGTCGAACAATCGCCCCAACGGGATCGAGGCTAGTGCGCTGCTCGCCATTGCGACTGCGTAAAACACGGGAATCAAATTGCCCGGGACCGTGTTCGCCTTGTGGAAATGAAAACCGATTAGTGCGAAGTCGGCGAGACCCGCGGCAATCAACGAGCCCGCAGCCAGGTAAATCCAGTAACCGCGCGTCAAATTCGTCGTCGCAAGCGTGTGCCCCGCGCCTTCCTCCAATTCGTGGGGACGCGGATGCAGCAGTCGCGCTGCAACCAAAATCGCCAGGCAAAGCAAAGCCGGAATGAGTAGGACCGAAAATCCAGTCCGGAAGCCGCCGTTCAGATAAAGAATGAGCGCCATCAGCAACGGACCAACCGTCGCGCCGGCTTGATCTAGCGCTTCGTTGAGTCCAAAGACCCATCCGGCGCCGATCGATTTGCCAGCGTATGAAAGCATTGCTTCCACGGTCGGCTTGCGAATGCCTCGACCGACGCGCTCCAACACTACGAGTCCGGAGGCAAGCGGCCATCTTCCCGCGAGTGCGAGCGCGGGAACAGCGAGCATGTTGATTGCATATCCCACAAACGCAAATGTCCAATGTCGATGCGATTTATCTGCAAAATATCCCGAGACAGAGCGCAGCCCGTACCCCATAAGTTCGCCGAAACCCGCAACAAGCCCCACAATCGCCGCGCTCGCGCCTAACGAGCCGAGAAATGGCCCAATAATCGCACGGGCGCCTTCGTAGGTGAAGTCGGCGAAGAAGTTCGCGATGCCGATGATGACAACGAACTGAAGCGCGGACCTGCTTTTCATTTAACCACGAATGAACACGAATTGTGAAATGCCGAATGACGAATGTCGAATGACGAATTAATGACGAAGCCAGAATGACGATTGAAGATTCAAACGCCGAGTTCGGCATTTGTTATTTGGTCATTGCTTCGGCATTCGTCATTCGGATTTCGTCATTTAGCTATATTCGTGTTCATTCGTGTCTATTCGTGGTTAAGAAATGAAGAGTCTCGGAATCATCGGTGGCCTTGGGCCGGAAAGCACGATCGATTATTATCAGAAGATCATCGCGCTTTATCGTGAGCGCACTCGCGACGGGAGCTATCCGGAATTTATCGTCAACAGTGTTAATCTTCGGAAGGGCCTCAATTTCATGGACGCGAATGATCTTGCTGGCATGGCCGATTATTTGCTCGAAGCAATCGACAAACTTGCGCGCGCGGGCGCAGATTTCGGACTTATCTCGGCGAACACGCCACATATCGTGTTCGATGACGTTGCGCCAAAGTCACCGATTCCACTGATCAGTATTGTCGAGGCGACATGCGCAACTGCCAAAGCGCGCAACCTGAAGCGGCCGGCCTTGTTTGGGACGCGATACACCATGCAGGCGAATTTTTATCCAAAGGTTTTCTCGCGCGAAGGGATCGCGCTACTCGTACCCGGACGCGAAGATCAGGATTATCTCCATGAAAAATACTTCAGCGAATTGGTCCCGGGAAAATTTCTGCCTGAAACCCGCGCAGGGCTGCTGGCCATTGTCGATCGGATGAAAGCAAATAGCGGCATTGACGGCGTGATTCTTGCCGGGACGGAACTGCCGCTAATTCTGCGTGACGCCGGACACAACGGCATTCCATTTCTCGATACGACAAAAATTCACTGTGAAGCGGCCGTGGCCGAGATGCTCTCGTGATTAGTCGCTGGAGAACTAGTCACTCATCACTTGTCACTCGTCACTGAGAGAATGGGCGGTGAAGGGTTCGAACCTCCGACCTACTGGGTGTAAACCAGCCGCTCTACCACTGAGCTAACCGCCCACGATTGCATTCGCGACAGCACCGCTTCGGCGAAAGTGCGTCCGCGCGGTGTCCCGTAAAATTTTTTTGCCATGCCCGCCAAAATTTTCCGAAGGAAAGGATAAAGGCCAGAAAATGAGTTCTCAACGACGGGAAATCAAAGAACGCCAAAACAATCAAAGGAAAATAAATAAGATGAGAGCAAAAATCATCGAGCAAAATCCTTTCAGTGAAACAAGTGTTTCATCGATTGCGGCAGTATATTCACTGGATGCGGTCTGGTATCAAATGCTGATTGGCGCATCATGTGATCGGCTGATGGACCGCATTTACTAAACAAGGGGGGAGTGGTTATGAAAAAAACAAACGCAATCGCGAACCTCCGGCAACAGATTCACAGCGACCTGCGGATATAACATCCCGAATGGGTTCTGCCAAACGGCGAATCCCCAATGTGCGATGCCTACGAGGCGCGACTCATGGATCTGCTCGCGCTTGTGTCCAGCTCACCGACATCTGAGAGCATTCTGGGAACGGCTTCAGGACGCTGTGCCGAT
Organism: uncultured Verrucomicrobiae bacterium; assembly: GCA_963840305.1. Lineage (GTDB taxonomy): Bacteria > Verrucomicrobiota > Verrucomicrobiia > Chthoniobacterales > UBA10450 > Udaeobacter. The sequence goes on along the minus strand of CAWIYE010000008.1, from coordinate 16,316 downwards.
TGTGCGGCGCCAAATGGAGGGAATGCAATCCTTACCTGTGACGATCAAAATGCTTTCCGTCGCGATTCGGTGATCGCCCCTCACCGAAGAGGTCGAAACTCGGTGTTTTTGCATCGAGGGCATCTACCAGCGACTTCCAAAGGAACAGCTTTCGTAGGAAAGAGTGACAGCGGTGTTACTTTTCGCGGGGTGCACACCTAACTGACGGTGTCTACGTTACTATTCCAGTAGAAATTTACAAACTTAGGGGGCAAACGTGAAACAATTGATTGGTTTAATTGGTTTGGGTGCTTTGACTGCAGCTTCCGTGGCGCTGTTTAGCGCCGCACATCAGCAAGCGCATGCAACGAAGACACGTCGTAATAACGGTTCTGACAAATCGGATCGCCAGGGTGGAGCAGCGGGTGAACTGGTTTTGCTGGGCCTGGATGGAACCGTGATTGCACGAGAGGTAAATCTTGCGCCGCAGGGAAGTGTAACGAGACGTTGATTACATTAAGCCGTTTAAGATTGCGAACATTGCCAATCCGGAATCTCGTAGCGGTCACGTCGCTTATAAATTTTGTCGAGCGCCCGCTTTTGTGCCGTCATTTTCACAGCGACAAGTTAGGCAGAGTTCGTTCTTCCTCAATAGGTAAGCTTGCCTTTGGGGACCTCGCCCTTAGGGGGATCACCCTCGAGTTATCAAAGAGCGCCAGTCGGATTGCGAACGGAGAACGGCTTTATCCACTTCTTTTATCCACCCACCAAATTTTTTGGGCACATTTGGGAACATGTGAGACAATATCCTCCCGACCATGTTACCTATAAAAATCACGTGAGAGCACGTGGGAGAAAATGGGAATATTTTCCTGCCTCTCGGTGTAAACCAGCCGCTCTACCACTAAGCTAACCGCCCACATGCGGATGTGATAAGGGATCAGTGAACGGTGACGAGTCAAGCAGACCATTTTGCCTTGCCCGAATGTGAACAATTTGGAGTGCGGATGCACATCGTGGGCTTGTGATGAATCTCATCGCCAAATCGCCAAGTTTTTGGTAAACACGGTGCATTATGAAAACGAAAACTTTCTCATTGCTTCTCAGTTTTCTCGTGTTCGCTTGCGTTGCGCTTTTGCCAATAGCGCGCGCCGTAAGTCCGGCACCGGACGGGTGCTATCCCAATTACACGACGGCGGAAGGCTGCGATGCGCTTAGTTCCCAGACCACTGGCGCTGGAAACACAGGAGTTGGTTGGCTTTCGCTCTTTTTAGTCGACGCCGGCAGTTTCAACACCGGTGTTGGCGCTGGAACGCTGGTCCTCAACACTGCTGATTCCAATACCGCAGTTGGCGCTGCAGCGTTGCTACTCAATACTACCGGCCCGGACAACACGGCCGTTGGAGCTGACGCGCTCGTTTATAACGTTGCTGGCGACAGCAACACCGCCGTGGGCTCCGAGGCGCTCGAGTTTAATGACGGCCTTTCCAGCGACAACACGGCAGTTGGCGCCGAGGCGCTCCAGTTCAACACTGATGGTAATCCAAACACCGCGATTGGTTATGCAGCGCTCAATAATAACCTCATCGCTGGCGGCAGCACGGCCGTGGGTTATGACGCGCTCTTGTTTAATGACGCCTTGGCACACGGCTTTCCATTTGGCTGGTACAACAACGCTGTCGGCGCCGGTGCGCTCATTAGTAACGTTGACGGATACAGTAACAACGCTTTTGGCAACGACGCGCTTTTCTTCAATATTAACGCCGTTGCAAACACCGCCATTGGTTATTACGCGCTCTGGAATAATGATTCGGATGCACTCGGTTTGGCCAATAACAACACGGCGGTTGGCGCTATAGCGCTCTTCAATAACGTTGATGGCAGTGAGAACACAGCCGTGGGTAAAGGCGCGGGACAAAACGTGATCACGGGCGCCAATAACACTTACGTCGGCGACTTCGTTGGTACCCTCGCTGCCGACGAGAGCGATACGATCCGAATCGGCGACGTCTCGAACGGGAACGGTGCCGGGTCGTTAGAGTGCTACATCGGTGGTATCTACAACAACTTCCAGCCTGTTGGCGGCACCGTTGTTGTAGTTACTCTGGACCGTGCTGACGACCACCTTGGCTGGGATTTTGGCCCGAGCCAGGGTGGTAGCGCACCTGTGCAACGTAGCGCACCGCAACGTCGTACCGCGCCCGGCGCGCCAACCCAGCGTCCCGCCATACTCAATGGCAAAGTTGGCAAGGCTGGCAAAGTTGAGAAGTTGGAAGCAATAGTCGCTCAGCAACAGAAACAAATAGAGACTCTCACAGCCCAACTCAGAGAGCAGGCCACCGAAGTCCAAAAAGTGAGTGCCCGGCTCGCCACAGCGAGTCCGTCCTGTGGCGGACTTGAAGCGAGCAAGCCAACACGGCAAGTGGTCAACAATCCCTAGAGAGCCGCGTCTGCCCCAACGACATAGCAGTACAGCCAGCCGTCACGCTTTCGCCCCCGTGGCGGCTTTTTCGTTTCGCTCCGCTCACCACTCTTTGAAATCGTATGCGTGTCTCTAGAAGCGATAAGTCTAGAGGAGGCACGCTACGGCGAAAGCAAATTGAATCACTCACTGCGGTGGTGCAGAAAGTGAGCGCGCAACTTGAACTGAGTAAGTCCGCACCGCAAACCGTTCTGAACAATTAGTGAGGATCGAGCGTGTATTCGGTCATCACTTCGGTGTTGCCAGAAAGAACATTTTAACGACGCCTCGCCTCGATCTCGTCGAGCAACTGCCGAGCTGTTGGTTCGTTAGGCACCATCTGTAATGTCGCTCGCAGGTGAGGTATCGCTTCGTCGTAGCGGCCGAGTTGAGCCAGGAGCATGCCGAGATTGCGATGGATCGCGGGTTGCTGCGGATCGATCTCGAGCGCTTCCTCATATTGGCGGATCGCTTCGTCATAACGGCGCATCGCTTCCTCGGGGACTGTGGGAGCTGATTCGCTCAAATGATTTGCAGTGATCGCCAATGCGTTTGCGAGATTGGCTCGGATTTTTGCGACTCCAGCGCTTCTCGCTGTGGATGGGTTCGCCTCTTTTAACTGTAACGCCTTGCGATACTCGCCAATTCCTTCTTCAAATCGCTCCAACCGGCAATAAGCCAGGCCAAGCTCATTATGGATATCGGCCAGCTCCGGCTTCAGTTCCGCCGCGCGACCGGCATGATAAGCGGCCTCGGCGTACCGTTCCTGCTTGAAGCGGCGTTGCGCCATCATGATGTGGGCCTGCCACGCGTCAGGGTTTTTGGAGAGATTGTCCGGCCAAAGCGTCTCTTCGTTGCGATAAACTTCCGCCCGGACGAACGCGTACGTGCCCATTGCGGCAACGAGCAGTGTGACAATGGTCGCGGTAGCAATTTGAGTTGCGCGTTGCCTGCCCGCCGTTGCCTCCGCAGCGGTCGCTGGTTCCACGCGTACGCGACGCCCGCGCTGAAAAGCGCGATCAAAGGAACGTCTGCAAAATACTGGAGATGATCGGCGACGAGCGTGCCGCTGCGCACGTAAGCCATTCGAACAAGTCCCAGCACTGGGAGGAGTGCGACAATAAAACAGGCAACCGCAAAAAAAGCGCCGCGTGTCCCACGGTTCCGCCAATGCCAGAGACCAGCCAAAACGCCGATAAGCGCGATCAAAGGCAGCCATTCCAAAACTCCGGGAGAATCGAATCGCCAGTTTGGGTAAATCGCCATTAATCGGACAGGGGCGAAGAGATGTCCAGCGTACCACCACATCGCCATTGCGGCGTTCACGAAGCGGCGAGGTAGCGAGCCGATAACGATCTCTTCTTCGCCGATGCCGCGGTTTTGAAACCACATCGTGACCAGGCCCAAAACGATCGCGATCAGGAAAAATGGCAAGAACCGCATGACGTCGCGCCGGAAGTTTGGTGGGTCGGCCTGCGTCTCTGGACGCCGAGCGCGGCGCGTTCCAACGTTCTTTGTCCCGCCACCAGGCGCAAAGCAGCAAGACAACAGGCAAAAATACAACCTGCGTTTTTGAGAGCAGCGCTAAGCGTGAAGAAAAGCAGAGACGCGACATAAGCGCACGTCTGTAGCGGCGCTCTGTGAGCGCCGAATATTGTCCGGCGGTCATAGACCGCCGCTACAGACTCAAGAAAACAGAGGACCGACAACAGGCGAAGAACATCGCGAGTAGATTTTTCAATTCGGAAATCCACGCGACTGATGCCACGTGAACCGGATGGATTCCGAAGATGAGGCCAGCCAGCCACGCGCCGGGAATGTTCAGGCGCTTTAATAATCGCCAGACAAGCAACGCATTTGCAATTTGCAGAAGAACATTAACGGCGTGATAGCCGGTTGGGTTCGCGCCGAAAAGATGATGCTCGATCCAGAATACGGTATTCGTGACCGGGAAGTAATCTGCCGTTCTGCCGCCTGACCAGATTTCCAGCAAGCCTGAAAAGTTTTGCAGCAACGGATTCCCTGTGATGAGGAGAAAATCGTCCCACACAAAATCGCCACGAAGCGCGGGCAGGTAAACCACCGCAACGGCAATGATGATCGCCACAGTGAGTGCCGTTTGCTGCCAAGCCGTGAATTTCGCAGGCGCGACCCGCCCGCCTGCATCGCTGTGCGAAGCATTGTGGGCAGGTTCATGCTGTTGCTTGCCACGCCGGAGTCCCGCAACTGCGGGACGAAGGCCAGGCGGTCGTGGTCTAATCATTGATAGAACCAGTTAACTACGAACACATCGAGGCTGCCGTCGATGAAATGTTGTGGTGAAATCTCAATCAATCGACAATCGCAGATCTAAAGACGAAAATAGAAATCAGGCGATAAAAGCCTCGAACCGCAGCCTGCTCTGAGCAAGGAAGAGGGCAATCCAGCCGCAGCGTGCCATTGATTAAACTAAAGCGGCGTTGATTGCGACGCAGCCTTGGTTTTGTAATGCTGGCGGTCAGACCTGGGCCAAAACCGTGACCCAGTAGCGAAGTTGGTTGACGCCCAGCTGAGGTCCTCCCGTACTCGAAGAGAGATAGATTTCAACGCGTACTTCCACTCTGCCAGATTCATCGTCCCAATCCGCTTCGACGGAGCTGGTTGCGAGCACAAAGTTCCCCGACGTCGTTTGTAAAATCGCGGACTGCGAAGACACTGAAGCCGTAGCGATCGCGCGATAAAACTGTCCGCGTGTAAAGGTCGGGCCCACCAGGAAAGTCCAGGTCTGGGTCTGCTGCTGACCAGCCGATACATTGATGGCGACGCCTGCTGCTCCCGTAATGGTGTAGAGTCGATTTGCTCCGTCCGGCCCGGCTACAACTGCTTCCACAACTTGTTCTCCGGTCGTGCTCGCTGTGGGCATTGTGTCGGTTCCTCGTTGTTTCGATCAAATGTCGGGCTTTGGAAAATAACTGTCAATGCGTTCCGCAACGATTCATTATGATTAGCGAATTGGCCGAATTTTACACACTGCCCAATCCTGAGCGACGTCGCATGAATGTAGTTTCATCTTCGCCCCAATGAAAGAGCATTACTTCGATGACTTGAAAGTGGGTGATCGTTTCAAATCTGAGCCGCTCAACGTGACTGAGAAGCAGCTCATCGAATTCGCTCACAAGTTTGACCCGCAGATGTTTCATCTCAGCCGCAAAAGAGCCGAGCGAACAATTTTCAAAGGTTTGATTGCCAGCGGCTGGCACACCGCCGCGATGACCATGAGGTTGTTTGTGCAAACGTTGAATTTCGCCGAAGGCGCGATTGGCCTCGGCGTGGACGAACTGCGCTGGCCCAACGCGGTGCGGCCTGGCGACGTGCTCACGCGTTGAAACGGAGATTGTCGCTTTACGGCCGTCGCGTTCCCGGCCGGCCTACGGAATCATTCGCCTGCGCAATGTGACAACCAACCAACGCGGCGAAATCGTGCAGACGATGCTGGCGAGCGCCATGGTGCAGATGCGCGCAAAGGCGTGCGACAACAAGACCACTGACAACTGACCACTGGACGAGGAGAAAAGGACGATGAGAGACTACGCGAAAATTGAAGCTTGGCGGCTGGCAGATAACTTGCCCCTGGTCTAGTGGTCAGTTGTCCATGGTATCGTAGTCAGCCATTTTAAGGGTTGTTCTGGCAATAGCTTTTTTGAAATCGTCAGGCAACGGCGCTTCAAAATTTCTCCATTCGCCAGTGCGCGGATGATGGAAGCCCAGCTTCCACGCGTGCAACATTTGGCGAGAAAAATTTTTCGCAACGCGCGGCGCATAAACCTTGTCGCCCAGAATCGGATAACCCAAATGATGAAGGTGCACGCGAATCTGATGGGTGCGTCCACTGTGCAGTCGGCACTCGATTAAACTTGCCTCATTGCTCGAACGAATCACGCGATACTCGGTCTTGGCTGCGCGCCCGCGCACGGAAGTCACCCGCATTCGTTGTCGATGGACCGGATGTCGTCCGATTTTCTCTTCGATTACGCCAGCCGCCTTGCGCAATTTTCCGGCGACGAGTGCAAGATAAACCTTTTCGACTGTCCGCACGGCGAACTGTTTGGACAATTCCCGATGCGCGACATCGTTTTTGGCCACTACGAGACAGCCGCTTGTTTCCTTGTCGAGACGGTGAACGATACCGGGTCGCTCTTTTCCGCCGATCCCGGACAGCATGGCGCAATGGCTCAGCAACGCGTTGACCAAAGTGTGTTCGCGCTGACCCGCGCCCGGGTGAACGGTGAGGCCGGCCGGTTTATTGATAACGATGATGTCATCGTCTTCGAAGAGGATCTCGAGTGGAATCGGCTCCGGCCGCACATCGATCTTCTCCACCGGTGGCTCACTCAGAGCAATTTTGTCACCGCGCTCGGACGATGTGCCGCGGTCGGGTGGTTTGCTCGTTGAGCCGAACGAACCCGCTGCGGATCAATTGCTGAAGGCGTGACCGGGAATATTCCGGAAGTCGCTTCGCCAAAAATTGGTCAAGACGCAGCTTGGCGTCGTTCTCAGTTACGACAAACTCGATCGGCTTCCTATCTTTCAATGTTTCGGAAGTAGATCAGAGCAAGAGCATGAGCAAGAGTAACAGTAGGAATAGGAAGCAGACGGAGATGAACGAATCTCGCGTGTGAGAGTCAGATTCTAGACGAACCGTTGCCACGGACCCTCTTTGGCACGATGTTTTTTTCGATGGCACAAGATCCGCCACCACCATTTCCTTCACCGGAAGAGCTGAAGACCAAAATCACGGAGTTTATGAAACAGAACTTCGGCGATCGGGTCTCAGTGGCGACTTTTGCCGAGCCGGAGCCCGCGGCAGCAGACGAGGATGAAAAGCCTGAAAAGACTGACCATGAGGAATTCGAGTTCAATCTTCTGCCTCGCGACATCAAAGCGCATCTTGATCGCTTCGTCATAAAGCAGGATGAAGCGAAGAAGGTTCTCGCGATTGCCGTTTGCGATCATTACAACCACGCCAATTACCTGCGCCGACTCGAGAAGGAAGACGCCAGGCGCGCGCAGGAGATCGAATACATTAAACAAAATGTGATTTTGGTCGGGCCGACGGGCGTCGGCAAAACGTATCTGATCAAACACATCGCCGATCTGATCAAGGTGCCGTTTGTAAAGGCGGACGCGACGAAGTTCAGTGAGACCGGTTACGTCGGCGGCGACGTGGAAGATTTGGTGCGCGAGTTGGTGCACAAAGCCGATGGCGACGTGAACCTGGCGCAATTCGGAATCATTTATATCGATGAGATCGACAAGATCGCTGCAGCCGGAAATTTGATCGGGCGGGATGTGAGCGGACGCGGCGTGCAGACCACGCTGCTGAAGTTAATGGAAGAAACGGAAGTGCCTGTGCGCAGCATGAACGATCTCCAGGCGCAGCTACAGGCTGCGTTCGAATTTCAAAGGCGCGGTAAGGCCAAGCGCGAGACGATCAATACGCGCCACATTCTCTTCGTCGTGAGCGGCGCGTTTGAGAAGTTGAAGGAGCAAGTGGCGCGGCGCGTCCGGCAAGCGCAAATCGGTTTCCGCGCGGAGCCGGTCCAGGTAATGGACAACGAGCTCTTCCAGCACGTGACGACGCAGGATTTCATCGAGTACGGGTTCGAGCCGGAATTCATCGGCCGGTTGCCGGTGCGCGTCGTTTGTGAGGACCTCGATGCCGACGATCTTTTCAACATCATGAAATATTCCGAGGGCAGTTTGCTCCGGCAATACGAGCGCGCGTTTCGGGCCTACGGAATTGAAATCAGTTTCGAGGACGAAGCGCTGCGTCTGCTGGCACAAGCTGCCGCAAAAGAAAAGACCGGCGCGCGGGGATTACTGACCGTGTTTGAAAAACTGTTTCGCGACTACAAGTATTATCTGGCTGGATCGGGCTTGAGTCAGTTGCGTGTCACCGCCGCGCTGGTGCGCGAGCCGCAGCACGTGCTCGATCGGTTAAAGGTTGAGGGACACAAGCTGGAGGCGCAAATGCTCGAAGCCGGTGCCCGTCAGTTTGCCGAGAAATTCAGCAATGAGCACGGATTGGAAATTGTTTTCGAGGAAAGTGCTATCCGTCGCCTGGTCGAGCGCGCGCAAACTGAACGGATGACCATGAGCGATTTGTGCGCTCATTTATTCAAGGATTACCAATTCGGCTTGAACCTCATCAGAAAGAATACCGGCCGAACCAAATTTATTCTTAATGCCGAGACAATTGATGCTCCAGACACCTTCCTAAGCGAGCTCGTAGTGCAGTCCTATTACCCGGCTGCGATTGCGCCTGCCCGCAATGCTTCGCCCGACGGCAACATCTCGCGTAACTCTGCCCGCGATAGTGGTGATTCAGCCGAGGATTCGAATGAGCATAGCGATGCAGGCGGGCAAAAAGCTTGATTCTCGATGAAGCGGTTGCTGATCACAACGCCCATAATCGGGGTCGCCGTCGCATTCTGTGTCGGCGCGGTGCATGCTACCAAGGCCATGGCAGGCTTGGAGGCGGTCGCGGCTCAGCTTGTCTCCGATTATGCCGGCGCGACGCGAATCGTCAGTGAAAAGTGGCAATATGTCTTCGTGCTGCTGATTGCTCTTGGTGTCTGCTGGCTCACACTGAGCCAGGTTCCGCGATGGCGAAGCCGTCTGTTAGTTACTTTGCTTTTGATAGAGCTATTTGCCCTTTCCTGGGTTTGCTCGCTCTACCGGATATTCTTCCAGCCGATTCCGTCTGTTGTTGCGCTGGTATTTGCGCTGGCGATCGCGGAAGGTTGGTCGGCTTTTTTGCGGAGAGACCGCTCGCATCTGGTGCGAACGTTTTTTTCCGATCGCATCTCGAATAAGGAATTTCGTGGTCTAAGTGATGGCACAACTTCATTCGATGTTGAGCCGAAAGCGTACGACGTAAGCGTTGTGGTCTGCGATCTCGGTAACAAATTCTCTTTCGCGGAAGATTCTCAGCCGGCCGCTTTCGCCGAAGCCACGTCAAAATTTATTCGCGAGACCGCCGCGCGCCTCACTAAAGAAGGCGCTTACCTGCACGCCGCCGACGGGGAAGGGGTGGTCGCCTTTTTTGGATTTCCAGTTCAGAACAGCGAGCATGCTCAGAAAGCAGTCCGGGTTGTTCTCGATATCATGAAGAATTTTCGCGAGGGCAGGGAACGCAACGGAAAAACCTGGAATATCCGTGCCGGGATCAGCTCCGGCGTGATAATTGCCGGTGGGCTGAAGGACAGCCAGCGCCCTGTTCTTTTGGCTAGCGGCGAACCGATTGACCTGGCCCGCAGATTCTGCGCTTTGAACAATCTCTACGGATCGAACGCGCTGATGGACACGCCCACCTTCGACCAAGTGAGTGAGACTGTCGTCGCGCGTCCGATAGATTTTGTGAGCGGGTTAAATTCGCATGATCGCCTTGAAATCTACGAGCCGCTTTGGCTGACCGCAGAAGCCACGCCGGAACACGTCGCGCGCCGGGATTCTTTCTGGAACGCCGTGGTTCTTTATCGCGAGAAGCGCTGGGCGGAAGCTTACAGCGAATTTCAAAAGGCGCGCGGCTCCGAGGAACAGGAGGATGCGCCGTTGCAATTTTATTTGCGCAAGCTGGAGCCGCTTGTTCTTCAGTTGACGGAATCGCCAATCGAATCAATCTGAGCCCGTGTTGAGAAGGACGGAGTATCCGGCGGCAATCCGGAATTTGATTGCGCAACTGCGACAGATGCCGGGAATCGGCCCGCGCTCTGCGGAGCGAATTGCGCTCTGGATGGTGCAAGCGCGCAACGATCAACCGGAGCAAATTGCGCACGCCGTCATGGAAACGCGGCAGTCAATTCGAGCCTGCAATCTTTGCGGATTTTTTGCTGCCGGCGAGAATTGCGAAATCTGCGGCGATTCCGCGCGCGCGACGGAGTTGCTCTGCGTCGTAGAACAGTCAACCGACATCCTGCCTCTGGAAAAAACCGGCGTCTTTCGCGGCCGATACCATTCACTCGGAGGCAAAATTTCGCCGCTCGATCACATCGGGCCCGAAGATTTGCGGATCAAAGAATTACTTCAGCGTATCGATCAGGAAAAGATTACTGAAATTATTTTTGCGTTGCCCGCCGATGTGGAAGGCGAATCAACCACAAATTACATTGTCGAACTTTTGAAAGACAAGCCGATCAGCCTCACGCGCATTGCTCGCGGTATTCCAGCGGGCGGCGGTCTTGAATCGGCCGATGAATTAACGCTCGCAGCCGCGCTGTCTGGGCGGACAAAGCTTTGAAAAGTGACGAGTGACAGGTGATGAGTGACGAGAATGACTACCCAAAGGTCAAGCTTTGCTACTTGTCACTCGTCACTGGTCACTCTTAACTTGAATTGATGTCCTGCGCGAAGATTGATCCCGCGTTGCACCAGGCGCGCAAGCCGCCTTGGATCAAGGTGCGGCTGCCGTCGAATCCCGTTTTCTTTTCAACTAAGGCGCTTATTTCCGATTTGCGCTTGCATACGGTTTGCGAGAGCGCGCAATGCCCGAACCGGTGGGAATGCTGGAGCCAGGGCACGGCTACCTTCATGATCGCGGGTGACCGTTGCACACGCGCGTGCGGATTTTGCGCAGTCACAACGGCGAAACCCTTCGCGTTGGAGCAAGACGAACCGCAGCGCGTAGCCGAGGCGGTGCGCCGAATGAAATTAAAGCACGTCGTGATCACAGCCGTCGCGCGCGACGATGTTAAGGACGGCGGCGCAGATCATTTTGCCCGCACGATCACAGCAATTCGCAAAATGGCCCCGTCGATCATCGTCGAAGTGCTTGTTCCGGATTTTCACGCGCAGGATTGGTGCATCCAAATCGTGCTCGATGCCGCTCCCGACATTTACAATCACAACATGGAAACGGTTGAACGGCTGACGCCGCGGGTGCGCTCCCGCGCAAAATATCGGACATCCTTGCAAGTTTTGCGCCAAGCAAAAGAACTGGCACCCGGTGTTGTGACCAAGAGCGGCGTGATGCTTGGCCTCGGCGAACAAGAGACAGAACTTTTCCAGACGATGGACGATTTGCGCGAGGTCGGCTGCGAAGTTCTGACGATCGGTCAATACTTGCGCCCGAGTCCCAAACATTTGCCTGTGGTTGAATACATCACGCCGGACCAGTTCAATTACTACGGCGACATCGCGCGTAGAAAAGGTTTTCTCTATGTCGCGTCCGGTCCACTGGTTCGCAGCTCCTATCACGCAGCCGACTTTCACCCACTAGTGCGGAGATAACCGGCAAGCGCTCGGCGCGTGCGCGCGTTTGTTTGTTGTCATTCCGAGCGAAGTCGAGGAATCTCTGGACTTTAATTTGAGATGTCTCCAGCCTTCGCATAAAGCTTCGGCTCGGCAGGCGACTCCGCTCGACATGACAGGATTGGACATAAGATCGCAAACGGCCGCAGTCATTCCTGCGTATCAGGACGAAAAACACATCGGGGACATCGTTCGCCGAACTCGCGAGCGACTCGACCACGTCCTTGTTATTGACGATGGCTCGACCGATCAGACCGCGCAACGTGCGGGCGAAGCCGGCGCTGAGGTCATTGTCCACGCCGAAAACCGTGGCAAAGGCGAAGCGATCAAGACAGGACTAGGGCACTGGCTCGATCGCGAAGTCACGTGGGTGACTCTTCTCGATTCCGACGGTCAGCATCTTCCGGAAGAGATTGACCGGTTTATAGCGGCTGCAGGCTCCGCGACGGGACCGACCTTCTTCATCGGCAATCGCATGAACAATGTTGCCGGCATGCCATTGATCCGGCGCGTCGTGAACCGTTATATGAGCGGCGGCATTAGCCGCGCTTGCGAACAACAAATTCCCGACACCCAATGCGGTTTTCGCATGTTAGACCGACAATTGATTCCGGAGTTACTCGGCGGCGGGCACCGTTTCGATTACGAGACTGAAGTGCTAATCATCGCCAGCCGCAAAGGTTACCGGATCGAATCCGTTCCAATTACGACCGTTTACACCGATCAAGTAAGCAAGATTCATCCTATGCGCGACGCGATTCGCTTTTTCAAATTGATGTGGCGCTACAGAGCCACTGGCAGCTAATTGATTCTGCCCAGATCGTAGTTCTTCCAAAAATCCGGAGAAAATGTCCCTACGTGCTGAAACGAGCGTACGCAACAATACGTAAGAAATTCTCAGAATAGTTCTTGCAAGCCTTATGGCTTTGCCCTTAAGAAGGAGACCATCCCTTCAACTAACCCCCCAAACATCCCCATGAGAAAACACTCCACTAATCAATCCGTACCCGCCTGCCGTAACCTCCGCGAAGGCGGGTTTTTTAATCTGCGCGTCTTAATCGGCCTTTTCGTAGTCCTTGCCGGCGTCTTCCTGGGGCTGCTGGGCTTTGGCATGTTCTCCGCAATTACGGCCGGTTCCGCACAAGCGCAGCAAAAGCAAAAGATTCTCGGACCCATCGATGTGCCCGGTCTGCCTCCTGGATTTGACTGTTCTACGATTCACGAAAAGGGCATCGACAAGCAGGATAACATGCGGGCTGGACTGATCATGATTGCCTGTGGCCTCTCACAAGGAGGTTCGCCTCCCACTGGCAGCCAATCGTTCGGTAACGGCTTCACCCAGTGGATCAAGAACCTGCTGCCGGGACCCTTGTTCATCGGCGGCTCCGACGTAGATGTTATCCTGCCGGACGGCAGCTATCCCCATGTGACTCAGTCGGAGAGCATGGAATGGGGCGGCCCCAACAACACCTGGGTCGTTAACTACAACGACAGCCGCACGGCGGGCGCCTGCTACGGCGGCCTCTCCTATTCCACCGATAACGGGGTTACCTGGCACGCTAGCTCGCCTCTCTGCTCCGGCCACGGCACCAACTACGGCGATCCCGATCGTGGTGTACAACGCGCGCCTGGGCATGTGGTTCGCTGGCGACTTGGTGGCCGGAGGTAACTGCGGCGGCCAGGGCATCGGCCTGTGGAGCTCGCCCGACGGTGTCACCTGGACCACCGGCGCGTGCCGCACAACGGCAGCGAAGACGACCGCGAGAGCATGTGGGTGGATAACAACCCGGCCAGCCCATTCTACGGACGAATGTACATCTCCTACAACGATTTCGCCGTCGGGCAGGGCACTCTACGTTACCTACTCCGATAACGGCACCACTTGGTCGGCGCCGGTGCACACTCAACCCGAGCTTCATCCGCGACATCCAGATCACCGGCGACCTGCAAGGCAGTGGCCGAGTCTATGTGGCGTCGATGAACGAGGGCGGTGGCGGCCTGAGCACCCGGCAGAACGTCGATGTACCGCTCGACCAACGGCGGCGTCAGCTGGACGCAGCGTCAACGTCGGACCGAGCTTGCAAGGGCCGGGGCGATCAGCCTGCAGCGCGAACGGCTATTTCGCCTGCATGTTCGGTACCAACGACTGGCGGCACATGGGCTGGGGCGAGCCCGCAGCCAATGGCAACAACGTCTTCCTTGATTGGGCAGCCTGTGGCTCCGGCGGCAACACCGTCTGCACCAGCGCCGCTGACCATGGCGACATCTGGTTCATCCGCTCGACCGACGCCGGCCTAACCTGGGGCACGCCGGTCAAGCTGAACACCGACTCGGGCACGGCCATGCAATGGCAGCCCTCGCTGACTGCGACGCAGAGCGGGACGATCTTCGCCAGTTGGTACGACCAGCGCGAAGTGAACGGTGGGGCCGACCTGAACTGCACGGCCGGTTCGTCCTCGCAGAACTGCTATAGGCGCTGGGGGCGGATCTCGTACGACAACGGCGCGACGTGGCAGGCGGATGACATGGTCGGGCGGGCGCTAAGCCCGCTGCCGGCCCAGCCCGACGGGGCGGTGCAGCCGAATTACCAGGGCGACTACGACTACCATAGCTCCTTCGGGTTCACGATGATCGGCGGCTGGACCGACGGGCGGAATATCATTAGCGGCCAATCGCAACAAGATGTCTTCGTCAACTTCGTGCAGGGCCCGTCACCTACAGCTAGCCCTACGCCAACCGCCACGGCGACGGCATCCCCACGCCAACAAATACGCCTACGCCCACGCCGTGCGTCGCTGGATATGCAATCACTCAGATAGGCGGCGGCATCGTGTCCGGCACGACCGACATCGGCAATCATTGCGACGACTGCTCCACCGCCGTTGCGCTACCGTTCTCTTACACATTGTATGACCAGAGCTTTACCACGGTGAACCTGTCGTCCAACGGCACTGCCTCCTTCACTAACAGCGCCGCTCCTTTCACTAACGAATGCCTGCCATCCACCAGCTTCCCGACCTATACGATTTTCGCGTACTGGGACGATCTCTACACGATAAACAGTGGCTATGGCATCTTTACCTCGATCAGTGGCACTGCGCCCAACCGAATCTTCAACATCGAGTGGCGCAACCAATACTACCCTGGGACTGGCACTGCCAACTTCGAGTTGAGGTTGTATGAGGGGCAGGGTCGCTTCGACATCATCTACGGCACACTGGATAATGGCAACACATCGGCCACCGCAGGTGTGCAGAGGGATAGCTCCACCTTTACGCAATACTTCTGTACCGGCTCGGGTGGCGCAGCTATTGGCGCACAAGCCTACACCGTTACTCGTGGAGCCTACGCCGCACGCGACAGCACCGTCTACGCCATCGCAACACGCAGCAGCTACGCACGCTACGGCCTCAACGCCACAGCTACGGCTACGCGACAGCCACCGACCCACACCGACGCCCTGCACGCTTGCGGCTCCGAACGCACAAAATGCAACCAATATCACTTTCAGCAGCTTTGCCGCGCACTGGAACAGCGTAAGCGATGCGACCGGTTATCGGTTGGACGTAGCCACAAATAACACGTTCACCAATTACGTACCTGGTTACCAGAATTTGGACGTCGGCAAACGTGACCAGCTACCCCGTGACCGGGTTAAGTGCGAACACGACTTACTATTACCGAGTGCGAGCGTACAATGGGTGTGCTACGAGCTCCAACTCGAGCGTTAAAAATGTAAAGACGCTGCCCTGCACGCCTAACGGCTCCGAACGTACAAAGCGCAACCAATATCACTTTCAGCAGTTTTACCGCGCACTGGAACAGCGTAAGCGGTGCGATCGATTATCGGTTGGACGTAGCCACAAACAACTCTTTCACCAATTACGTACCCGGTTATCAGAATTTGAACGTCGGAAACGTGACCAGCTACCCCGTGACCGGGTTAAATCCGCATACGACTTACTATTACCGAGTGCGAGCCTACAATGGGTGTGCTACAAGCCCCAATTCCAGCGTCAAAAATGTAAAGACGTTGGCCTGCACGCCTGCGGCTCCGAACGCACAAAGCGCAACCAACGTGACTTCCAGCAGCTTTACCGCGCACTGGAACAGCGTAAGCGGTGCGATCGATTATCGGTTGGACGTATCGACAAGCAACACTTTCACCACTTACGTACCCGGTTATCAGAATTTGGACGTCGGAAACGTGACCAGCTACCCCGTGACCGGGTTAAGTGCGAACACGACTTACTATTACCGAGTGCGAGCGCACAATGGGTGTGCTACAAGCGCCAATTCCAGCGTCAAAAGTGTAACGACGTCGCCCTGAGATCAGAATGCGAGCGGTACCGAAATTGCTGTTTATAACCCCAAGTGTCTGGTTGTGCGGTAACTCGATAAACCGGAGGCGCATTGTGGTATAGAAGGATCGCGGCATATGGATTATTGGATACGCATTTTTTCAATTCTTGCAGCCAGCTTGTGGGGTTTGGGTTTTCCGGCAAACGCGCAGGTGAACGTCACTCAGGAACACAATAATCTTTCCCGCGACGGCCTTTTCATTGATGCAGCCTTTACCCCGGGTGCT
>CAWIYE010000007.1:0-27995 GCA_963840305.1 uncultured Verrucomicrobiae bacterium | reverse complement strand
TTCTCGCCGGAACGATCAATGCCTGGGCTTCGTCTTTGCTGATCTCGCTGCGATTGGTGACGAAGAAGCAACTCCTACAGACGTTGGTCTTTTCTGCTCGACTGGGTGGCCGAGTCCCGTGTCGACGATGAAGCCGAGCTGGTGCCAGTTCTTAACCATGTCAGCCATTGAGTTGGCCACGCCGACTGTCCAGAGGCGCTTGTTGCTCGGATCGTCGAACGGATAGACGCCGATCGGTCGAGCGGCGGGCCACCATGACGCCTGTCATCGTTCTCCGCATCGGAGCTGGGTCCGGAGCACAGCATGAAATCGCCCTGCCAGGGTCGGGCCATTCCCTTCGTGGCGTCGCCGGGCTGCACTTGGGCCTGGTCAAGGCGGAACGCTTCGGCGAAAGCCAGGCTGGTGATCTGAACAGTGTTGTCTATGCCACCGGACTCGATGCCGGGGTAAAAGGCCGCGCCGGACGCAATCTTCGAGCGCGGCGCGGGTGAGATCGTCTGGAGTGATGGTGGTGGGCTAGACCGGGGGCCAATCGGACGGTGCCTTGGCCCTGGCTCCATTGCTGCATGAATGTGTGCTGAAAATCGCGCAACTCCGAAGTGGTGTCGGGGCCGTCGTACAAGCGGCATGTCGCCGCCCGGCCGAAGCTTATTGTAGACGGCCTGGCGGTTGGCGAGCGTGTCGCCCGCACCGCCCGGAGGCGCGAAGACACTTAGGGTATCGTGATCACCGGCTCCGAAGGCGAAGGCGGTGACGTAACGTATATCGAGGGCACGCTTGATGATCGGATAGATGTCCTTGGCGAAGGAGGGCAGGCCCAAGGCGGGGAGCTGGCCATTTGTGATGGCGAGCTGCCGCAGCGTGTCGTAGAGCGACGAGATGGAGTATGTGGTGGGCGCGTAACGAGGCGGCGGGCAAATTACCCAGGCTCCGTTGACGGCCTGGAAGGTCTTGGCACCGACCTTGATTTGAGCGGTGATGGGGCCATCGGAGACGTCATCGATACCAGCCAGCGGTGGTGGGGAAATTGGGTTGGGAACTCGCGTCGGTGGGATTCTCGCTTGCCGAAGCCGCCGCGGACGATGAGGCGTCCATCGCCATCGGTTTCGGCGTCACCGAGAGGCACGTTCACGCCGCCGAAAGTGCCCTGAAAGCTCGCTTTAGCTGCAGCGCCGTCGAGAGTCTGAAGACCTCCATCGATAATGCCTTCGCCGTTTCGGGAAGGCTTGGAGTTGACGAGGTGAACGGTCCATTTGATGTCGCCATCGGCCACCGTCAGCTCGCGATCGCTGCCGTCGTGGAAGTAGCCCCAAAGACGAAAGCGCTGAGCTTGGCGCTTGATGCGACACTGGTTATCCTTGTATTTACCGTCCGGCGGGACGGATGGCGGCGCCGGAAAAGGCAGTTCCGGCCCCAGGTACCATTCCGGGCTGTTACCGATCCGCGCTATGCCGATGGATGGGAATATCTTTACGGTTTCCAGTTTAGACATGGTTATCTCCTTTTAAGCAGCTAAGGTCATGGGACTCGCCCGTCGTTTCCAGAACGGGGACTCAGTCCAGCGCTGTTCGTACGAATAATGTTTGGTAAGCCCTATGAGATAGGCCTCGAACTGATTCCGACAGTGGCGGCCGTAATCCTTAAGCAGAGAGATGTCCGAGTTCTTGAGGTACCAGCCGATCGCGTCCGCAGCAAGGATACCGTTGGATAAAGCCCTATGAACCCCCCACCCACAAAGAGGGTCATGCGCCGCGCAGGCATCACCGACCGCCACCCACCCTTGCGTGGTCTCGGACGGAGAGAAGACGCTGTTCGCCGCCACTGTCCTCATTGAACGCGTCAGGGCTCTTGGTGCCAGATCAGCGTCGGTAAAGAACGCCAGAACGTGCCCCTGCGGCACCGGCACGGCATACCACCAGCCATGCGGAGTCGCCTCGATAAGCATCGCGTGATCGAACTCGGGGTTTGGGTTCCGTCGAACTAACGCTGTGAGGCCGATTAGCCGGTCATAACTTCGCGGTCGGACGCCTAATCGTCTGGCAACGGCGGAACTCCGCCCAGTTGCGTCAACAAGGTACCTACACGAGATTTCAGGTGCTTGGTCTACTGAAACACGCCAACCGTCCCCAGTGCGCCGGAGGTCTCCCAGAGTCTGGTAGCTGAAAACCGATATGCCGCGCCTTCGAAGGGCCTCGCGCAAGTCGTCATCAAATCGGACGCGATTCACATGCCACCGGTTGCCGTTGGGATCATAGATGGTGTCCTGTATCCACGGCTCGCCCCCCCAAGCGGTCCGTTGCTCATAGCTGGCAACGTGGCCGGCATTGCGGAAGTCTTCCCACAGGCCGAGGACGCTGAGCGGCTGTCGAATAGCCCCGGTGAACGATTCCCCGCCCAATGCCTTGCTCCTGGATGGGCGATCCAACACCAGAGCAGTAACACCCAAATCAGCCAGCCTGATAGCGACGGCGGTCCCCGCGGGTCCAACACCAAACACGCAGACGTCGTAAGCTTGTTTCACGATTCTCTCCTGCGTGATTCCAAGGTTCTTCCTTGCTTTCCCCGCGAAGTTACATTCCTAGACTGCGGGTCCGGAAGGGGCGAAGAACCTAGCGGGGAAAAAGTCCTTCGCCGGTTTCAGATCCGTTTAGCGACGCCGAATTTTGAACGAGTCTCACTTGCAGGTCTATAGGACTTTAGTCTCACAGGCGTCGTCCTACACGCTTGCGGCTGTCGGCTCCACGATTTCCTCAGCGAAACTCGGGGCAAGCACGAATCACCGCTTCAAGTTCCAAAAACGCAGTCAGCTTTTCATCCGCACGCACAACGTAGCGCTTTCCGTTATCGCGATGTGCGTCAGCAATCCAGATCGTTCGTCTCTCAGAATCAAGGGCTGAGACGCCCAGCGATATTTTTTTTCTTTGCTCAAATTTGATATTGCTCGCTTGCGGCGGAAACGTTAATCAAACTCCATGCCGAAAACAACGGGCAATGCTGGAGCGAGCAAGCGCGGCACCAGTAAGCAACCTGCAGCGACTGTCGGCCCAGTTGCGCCTTCAACTGAGCCGACCGACGCATTTAGCAATTTCGATCCAAAGACCACTTTCTGGAATCCCCAGAATGCTCGTGCGCTCGTGTACGCGTCCGACTTGGCTTACAAGGATGATCCCGCGTTCATTAAAGCGAATGCAAACAACTGGGGCTTCGCTGAAGATCGGGTCTCGATCATCGACGTGAGCGACCTTCGGGCATTGATTATGGGCAGCGACAAAGCTGTCGTTGTCGCGTTTCGCGGTACACGGCCAAGCGAACTAATCGATTGGATGGTCGATTTTGAAATACTCCAAGTACCCTTCACGAAGTATTTCGCTGCTCCGAATGTCGGCGGTGTCCATGACGGCTTTGCACGCTTGCTTGCTAGGGGCTGGAGGGCCCTTCAAGCGGAAATCGTTCGGTGCCAGCCTCCAAGGTTATCCATGACGAAATAGGTCATGTTGATGTTCTTGTACGCGCCATGGTCGAGATAGGCATATCAACGGTGCCGCTCATTCGATTCTAGGGTTGTTAGGAATCGCTGTTCTGATCGGGAACACGATCGCTCTGGAAACTTCGCAATCCTCTGAAAGTCGTACGGGCGTGTGCCTTCCACCGGACGAGTTCCTGTACACAAGATTAGGGTCGACTCTGACAATAACCGGTTAGCGCAATGCACCAAGATGGCTTTAACTGAATCCAGAAAGATGAAATGTGAGTGCATTAATTGGAACATCCCCATTGAGGATTGGCTATGATCAAACACCAAAATAAGATCATCGCAGATGCTACGACCGCTCAGCAGGCCAAAGAACTCAAAGCCTTAACTGCGGCTTTGAAAGAGCAGGCATCCCGTAAAGTCGGGCGGCATTGCGGCGGTGAGACTAGATGCACTGGTTATCTTTCATGGCCGGAGCGGTAACTGCATAAAATCCGCTCGACGAATTTATGAACCCAAACACACAAATGATAGTAATATACGTTCTCGTCGTTCCACTTCTCCTCTCGCTCTTGTGGTTCTTTCGAAAACGAAAAAATGCTCAGGTTTGCAGTCCCTGAGCACTGTAACTGCACTCATCGCAAATCCAGAAGGTGAGCGACCGACTGGAGCACTTGAAACCAACGAAAAAGGACCTCATGATCTCGAAAATTATTAGCGGCGCAGCGTGTCTGGCGGAACTCACTTCCGATCCCAAATCCTCCTACAACTGTCCAGACTTGCGTTCCGGGCTGGCCCCGGAGATAAAATCTATATGAAGTCCGCTCTAGGTAAAAAAAGGTCGTCCGCTGGCAGTTGCAGTGTGTCGAGTCGGTCTGGAAAGAAAAACTTTGGGCAGCGGCTTAAATGCGGGGAACATAGGTGCCGAAATTGACGTAATCAAGCCGGCCCTGCCTGCCCAAACTCACGCGGCGTCGATCTCATTTCCGATGCGCTGCCATTCGGGCCGTCTGTGGTATGGCGAGCCAAACGCGATCAACGCAATCGGCTACGCGAAGCATCGCAGCCGATCACATGATGCCGTGATTCGCGTTTACGATGACGCTGGCAACGCGAGACGCACGATCGCAACGATGATTTCAAAGACTGGTGAGAGACCTCGAATCTCACGACACGACCGAATTCTTTGCGCAAGCGAATATGAAGCAGAAATCTAAGCGTCGCTTAAAGCGCGACAGCAAATCATCGTGACCCAACTTTACGTGCAAAATCTCGACGCAATAGCATTGGTGCTGAGCTGCATTGGAACTCTCTGCTGGGCGGTGTGCTTCTGGTGGATGCATCGCATCTCATCCCGTCAGGATGCCTTGTTGGAAGAGCTACGTGAAATGACAAGGCGCATCGAAAAGCTTTCGCAGGTCGAGCACGATTTGATCAGTGAGGTGCATCCGCAAGTTAATGAGATCAAGGAGCACGTCGAAAACGTTAGAGAAGCTGTTTCGCACGAAAGGTGACCGGGCGCTTTCACCATCGAGAGCTGCGAGCCAGCCCCAAACTCCAACCAGCTTTGCTGAGATTGTCAGCGATGATTTCCCAATGCTTCATTCCAGACTGGGGATGATCCGTTCTTAATAGCCACTCGCCACGCCGCTGCATCAGTTGCACCGTTAGCCGCGGTCGGAGAAAACGAGTTTGGCCGACTTGGGAAAATGTCGCCGAAAATAGTCTTTGGGATCGAACGGATAGACGAT
The DNA here is from genome assembly GCA_963840305.1 of uncultured Verrucomicrobiae bacterium. Taxonomy (GTDB): domain Bacteria; phylum Verrucomicrobiota; class Verrucomicrobiia; order Chthoniobacterales; family UBA10450; genus Udaeobacter. The sequence goes on along the minus strand of CAWIYE010000007.1, from coordinate 22,772 downwards.
GCCCAGCTCCCAGCCAAGACTCACGTTTCTGCGAAATTTGCGCGGTTGTTCGCGCAAAAACTCCGCGAAAGCGTCATCCCCCACGAGATGGATCACCACCGGCATAATCGACGTAATGTGCGTCTCGGCAGCCGCGCCGTCCAAATCCAGGGTAAAGAATGTCTTCAACGCTTTCTTGTCACCACGCGCCGCGGCCCGAGTCACTTCGTAGTAATTCACGCCTTGCTTACGCGTTTGTTCGTCAAGCTCATCGCCTACGTCCTCCGGGCCTTTAGGTAAATCCTCTTCGGTGTAGTAAAGTTTAATGCGACTGTAATGCACCCAGCCGGTCACACCGGACGCAAGTTTCACTTTGCACCACGTCTCGTTCTCCTTGGATTCAAACGCGAACGGCTCGTCGTTTTTCACTTTCGCAATGATTGGTGAGTCGGCGCTTTTCTCCTTGCGCAAATTCACGTAGCCGTCGGGATCATCGATAACGCCCTTGGGTCCATCCAACCCTTCGGCGTCGCGTGGCACAGCTTCGTACGGCTTTTCGCCCGACTTAGACGATGACTCTTCAGATGGACTTTCGGCGGCTAGTCGTTCGTCATTGGCAACAAGAATGGGAAAACTGCAACTGAGTGCGCCCGCGACTATTGCGACGAAAGCGAAAGGCAGTCTCATTGACGAGGTCCGATTGTGCCGCTTTTGCTCTCTACATGGCAACGATAAACTAGTATGAATGGGCGTAATGACGCACGGTGAGGGCAAGAAAATAGATCACGGATGCCATCTAATTATGGTTGGTTGCGCAACTAGGAGTGCACGATGACGCGCCGATCCTGGAAAGAGGTCGTGTTGCGCATCAACAGCATCTCGCTCGCAGGTATTGGCTCGATCTCATGGTCGCCAAGTCCCAATGAGCGCAAGACCTGTGAGGAGGTTGCAACGTATCTGGAGGACCAAGGAATCTTTCACTCCCTTCGAATGGGAGCATCCTAAGGAGACGTACTCGGCCGCAGCTAGCGTTCGCTCACAGCTGACGATCTACATGCAGAAACTGAATCGAGACATGGGCTCCTTCGAACATTTTGATGCCATTCGACAAGCACTCCAGGCCTTTCAACGTGAATTACGTGCACTCAAGCTCAGCACAACCGAATCAAAGAGCGAAATGACCAATGAGCAGGTGACGGAATATGATCGCTGCCTTATCAATCTGAGAAACACAGCATCCTATCAAATCGGGCTTATCGCTGCACAGTGCAAGTTCTCAATCCGAGACGAACTTTGGCAGTGGCTTCCGCTTCAGAAAGGATGATGCTGCTCCGCCCTGAGCCTGCTTGGCATGGGAGCGGGGCATGAGTGGGCGTGCTTGCCACGGCTCTCCGGCCCCTTCACATGATGCTCTGATCCGGGTTTACGATGACGGTGGCAACGTGATTGAAACGCACGAGCACAAGGGCGATTTCAAAGAGCCCGTAGCACCTCGCCGGGCTCACTCACTCTGACACGGGTCGCGATAAATGTGTCGCTACCGGCTATTGCAATCTAAAGGTAGCGCTTCCTACTATGATCCCGCCAATCTTGATGTCCACGCGATACGTGCCGACTCCGAGTGCGCCTGAGTTCAGGTTGTAAACGTACTGGCAGCTATCGATCCTGAAGTTGGAGCCTGAGTCCGACGGCATCCTGTAAGCAGACTCGTTAATGCTTCCGATCGTTCCACCCGCTGTCCGGGTCACAGCGATGGTGGCTGGAGACAACTGGCAAGTTGCTACGCCGTTCAAGGTCAGAGTAAACTTTACCGGTACGGCGCCACGGTTAGCGTTAAAGACACTCGACCCATCGGAATTGATGGGTTGCTGGACGTGCGCGGTAAACGGCACCTTGGCGACGACAAACGGGCTGAGTGAGGTAACGCTTGCGTAAATGGTGTTTGTTGTCGTGTCGGGAGTTGGCCCGGGCCGGGGGCTCGGGCACGTTACATTCACCAAGTTGCCATTCTCATTGTGGAAAACTGTCAGTTGTGAAACATCAAGCGGTGGTGCCACCTGGAACGCGATGACTATTCCGGGAGGAGTCGGGACAGGAGTTGGGTAAGCTGCGGTCGTCGTAATATCAAAGCCGAGGCTGCTTCCGGGCAGTGTGAACCCGGCAGAGCTTGGACTAATGGGCGTGACCGTCGTCGTTCCATCGGAGGTGATCTGTGGGAAGAGGAATATCACTTTATGTAGGACATCGCCTAACAGACGGCTATTAGGCTGGGCGGCTTCCTTAGTGTAACTCGCTTCGAGCACGAATCGCCGATTCAAGTTCCACAAACGCAGTCAGCTTTTCATCAGCACGCACAATGAACCGATCGCGCATTGGAAATCAGATCAACGCCGCGCCGATCTTTGCGCGGTTGAATTTTGTAAAGATGCATGGGACAAAATTATTATTTCCCTCCAGTAACCGTGTAACCTTCAGCTCTCAAATCTTCAGCCAATTCGATCTCCATCTGAGCCGCAGCCTCAAACGGCATCGGATTTAGGTGTTCGTAAAGCTTTGGCAGTAATCGAATCCCATATTTCCTCACGACCCAGGCCGATTTGTAGCCGTTCTTGTGATTTTCAAATCGGTGATCAACTGGTAATCCAGTCATTCCGACATACACACAGGGCTTCAACCGATCACGCTTTGGATTGAGCCGTACAATCGATGGATGCTTGGCAACAGCATCATCGAGCAGCACCACGTACACACTGTGGTGAAACGTTTGTTTCTTCTGCAGTCGGATCCGATTCCTTTTCAATTCGCATTGAAATAATAATGCGGAAAGTCTCGTTCAACCTGAGTTTTTTGATGAATGCGGTGGGCGAAAGAATACTGTAGCGCCCGCAGGGAAACATCAGCAAACGTGACCGAAATCCTCGGATGGGTTGCTATTTTTGTTGTTACTGAGCCATCTAAAAGCTCATGTCCACACGTAAGTATTCTATAATCAATAGGATAGCGGGTGAGGGGAATCGAACCCCCGTGTGCAGCTTGGGAAGCTGCCGTTCTGCCATTGAACTACACCCGCGTCTGCGATTTTCGATCCGTTCGACTTCGCTCAGGACAGGTTTTTAAGATTTTCGAAGCCGATGGTAATCGGCTCCCCGAATCATTTCAACGTATATTCATTTCGGGGTTGCCGATTGCAACCGAAAGAAAATCTTCCGGCAAAATCGCCGCTCACGTTGAACGGCGGTAGTGTGCGCTGCTCGCCAAGCCGTAGCCTCGCGCGAAGGTCTGGTCCTCAGCGCAGAAAAACTTCGCAAGTGTCTGTCCGCTGAGACAGCCCCGAACGCTTTCGGGGCTACAGCACCGGGGCTTTCAAAGATCTCCGGCACGAAATCACATCGTCGGAGTTCGTGTAGATTCCATTGCAGGAGTCTTTCGGGGGCCTATTTAGTGTGAAACAGGCGGGGGAGCGTTGCGACGCTCTGCCCGCAACGCGAATATCACGACGAGAATTTGTATTTCTCATTAATCGACGATGAAGCCTTCTCGCTCTGCTGCTTGCTTAAGGCGCGCGTCTTCGGTCAGGAAGTGCACCGAGTGCGCTTCGAAATTGCTGGCAACCAAAGCAGCGCCTAATTGAAGCGCGTCGCCAGCGCGAAGCGGATGAGTCTTGAGCAGCCGAACAGTCGTGCGATGCAAGCTCTCGCTGGCGTGAATCTCCTGCCAACCCGCACGCATCATTTCCAGCCGACGATAGCTTTCTGCCACGATCTCTGGCCTTGCGCCCTCGCGTTGCCGGCGCGCGATCGCTGAAACACACTCGAGCGATGTTCCCCACCAGGTAACAATCCGCTCGTTTTCAAATCGGCGATAACGCGCGGCCACCGGCTCGCCTACCAACAGCGCAATGATTGGCGTAGCATCCCAATAAATTACCATCGCGCTTCGCGTCTTTCTTCCAAAACCGCTTCAACGAGACTTTTCTTAAACTTCAAGCGCGGCAGTTTAAAAAAATCCCTTGGCAACTTGCCGGTGCCGCGTTTGAGCAAACCGCGCCGCTCCAATTCGGCCAGCCTGGCGTCATCGCCTTCTCGGCTCCCTGGCGGCAACGGTTCAAGCCGCGCCACCGGAACGTTCCGGTCAAGAATCAGGACCGACTCGCCGTGTCGCACTTTTTTGATCAGTTTACTCAGGTTAGTTTTTGCCTCCGTAATGCTCGCTGTCGTCATCAAACCAGAATGATCTGATTAGAAAGACCTGTCAAGTCTTTCAGCTTCGCGCCCCGAGGCGATTCAACTCAGGCAAGTTTTTAATCAATCGCTTTGATCTCGGTTCCGGCCCGGCGCCGCACGCTGTCGACGTTCCACAACGATGTGACGTCAAGCGGTTGTAGCGTGCGCTGCTCGCCAAGCCGTAGCCTCGCGCGAAGGTCTGGTCTTCAGCGCACAAAAACTTGGCAAGTGTCTGTCCGCTGAGACAGCCGGAACGCTTTCGACAGCACCGGGGCTTTCAAAAATCACTGCCACGAAATCACGTCGTCGGACTGGGAACAGTCGTCGGGTTCTTGTGAGGTATCGCCGTTGCTCCTAGCGTTTGATCTATTCCAAACGACCACGCAATCACGCCCTGAGCTAAGCGGATCCGAGCCAGCGCCGCCAGTGTTGGCACCGTAAGGATTCGCAACTTGATTGTTATAGTCACCATCGATACGAACGACATAATTGTTGCCCCACGGATCGAAATATTGCCCTTGGTGCCTGTCGCTGTTCCGATGCCGGATCGTGGGCTCGCCGCGTTCTTTGACGTCGGGTGGCGAAATGAAAACGATCTGGCGTGTGTTGACGGTAGCGGCAGCTGGACACGATCCCTGTCGCACCGGTGCACCCGCGAAGCTCTCTAAAAAGAGTCTCGTTAGTGGGCTGGTCTCCTCCTGGCCCGTAGGTGTAGTATCGGCTCGTTGTAGCACCAGGAAGCGGATACTTTCCATACTCCGTATAGAACGCGTTCACCGCGTTCACGATTTGGGTGAGATCGTTTTTGGCCTGCGTTCTTTTGGCTTGATCCTGCACGGCTTTGAAAGCGGGAAAGAGCAGACCGACCAAAATCGCAATGATTGCGATAACGACCAGCAGCTCGATGAGAGTGAAGGCGCGTTTGGACCGTTTCTGTAGGGCGTTTCTGTCAAACGCCACGTTTGGGTAAGCCGGCGTCCGCCGCGGCGGACGCCCTACAATTCGGGGGTGCATCGCGCCGAGACTATGGCGTGTTAACTGGTTTTGCACAATCATTTCGTTGAAGCGTTGGCGCGTCTCCTCACGCGCAGTCGCGAATTCTGGGGAGCGCACGCGCTCGTCCCGCGCCTGCGGGAGCGATCGCGCCCCCGCGATCGCGAACTTTTCCCAGGGAAGCATCTTTTGGCGAGGCGCCAAAACCAGCACGCGGGGGCGCGTGCGCTCCCCAATCCGCATCACATCCACTTTGCCATCTGTTCCGGGAACGGGCATTGCGCACAATCGGAATTGTCCTGCATGCAAAAATCTTCGTAGATTTGGAGCAGACCCTGCTGGTTCGCGACGGTTTTCAGAAATTCTTTCCGGCGCAGATCATTTCCGAAAAGGCGCGTCGCAGCGGTTTCGAGTCGTCGATTCGATAACTGCGCCGGCAGCTTTGCGTATTCCGCCCAAAGACGTGTGCTCGGACGAGTCGAAGCCTCGGCATCGTGCGCCACCCAAAATGGAAACAGCACGTTCGCCAGAATATCGGCGATGCGCGAGTCACCGATGAGCGCCGCCTTCTTCGGCGACGCCTCCGAGGTGAGTGTGTAATGAAAATTCCAAAATGGATGTTCGAGCGTTTGAAAGAAATCCTGCGCTGCCGCGACGCTGCTCTTTCCCGAGGCGCGCTGAAGACGTGACCAATCGCGCGCCAAAATTGCAAGCGCCGCGAGCCGTCGCTGCGGATGATTTAACGGACGCGTGCCGCTAATGCGCCAGGCATTTGCCGGCAAAATCAATCGCCCGCAATCATCCCGATGCGGCCACCAGCCGTCCCAGAGCTGCCGCACGTATTCGCGCGCCGATTTTTTATACACGTCGAGGTCCGGTGTCTCCAGGAAACCGGCTACGCCAAAGAGCAATGCCTCGCAGTTCCAACGTTTTCCCGCAACAACCGCAGCGGCAAACGTTGTGCCAGAAGCGTGAACGGGAGTTTGTTCTCCTTGTAACCGAGCGCAGCGGCGATCTCCTGAAAAAGCGTTTCGTCGCGTCCGTGTGCGTCGATCTTGTTGCGAATCCGGTTCGCTTTTTGTCGCAAACGGAATTGCGCCGCGGCATCCAGCACGCTGCACACGCGTTCTTCGGGCAGATCCTTGAGCGGCGCCTGGCAGCGTCCCGGCCGCGCCAGCGGGACATTTGCATTAAACGCCTCCGGCAAAGTCGCGGGATCGATGCACACCTGCGGCACGTTCCGATTCGATTGTGTGCGCGTGAAAAATGCGCGATCACTTCGCTCGACGAACACGTGAAGCACAGTCGCGTCGAAAGCTGGATTCGTCGCGTGACCGTGTGTTTCCCAACTGCGGTCAAGCAGATCGATCTCGATGCAGCCGCGGAATTGGTTCGCCGCCATTTATTCGAATTGCAGCATCACGAAAATCCGGTCCGGCTTCGCGGTTCCAGGTGCCGAATTGGATGATCTCGATCTCATCGCCGCCGGTGCTGACAAAGTGTTTGCCGAAATCTCCAGCAAACCAGCGCGCTTGCAGCTCCAGCTCGGATGGAATTCGCGGCGAGACGAATAGCGCGCGTTCGCGCACGCGCAGCTCGTCGCGGATTTGTGCGTAGCGGTCTGCGAGGGAGAGTCACGCGCCGATTATGAGAAGAGGCGTGATCGCAAATGTCACGCGCGAGCTGAATGACGAAATCCGAATGACGAATGAATAAGGAATGACCAAACCCAGATCACGTTCCCGATCGCCGTTGCCGTTGTAGGGCGGGCGCTCCGCCTGCCAATCGCGCGAATGTCAATTCACATCAGCGCATGGCAAGCGATGCGCTTGCCCTACAATGTGAGATTCGTCATTGGTCATTCGTCATTCATCATTCATACTGCGCCATGCTCGACATTCGTTTGATTCGCGAGAAGCCGGATTTCGTCCGTGCAGCGCCTGGCCACGCGTGGCGGCGGCGATGAAGCGAAGATTGATGAGGTATTGCGAGTCGATGCGGAGCGGCGCAAAACCGAGACGGAACTGCAGCGATCACAATCTGAGCGCAATCGCCTGAGCAAGGAGATCGGCGGCAAAAAAGTCGCGTGGCGAAGCGAGCGACGAGCTTGAAGCACAAGTGCGCAAGATCGGCGAGCAAATTGCCGATCTCACGCAGCGCGCGACGGCGGTTGACGAAGCGCAACGCAACTTGCTTCTGGAAACTCCAAACCTTCCGCACGAGAGCGTTCCGATTGGCAAAGACCCGAGCGCAAATCGGGTCGCGCGCAGTTGGGGCGAGAAACCGCCATTGACCGAGCCAGCCGATCACGTTGCGCTCGGCGCAAGACTGAATCTTTTCGATCTTGATCGGGCGGCAAAACTCAGCGGAAGCGGATTTATTTGTTTCACGGGCGCAGGCGCGAAGTTGGAGCGCGCGTTGATCAATTTTATGATCGACCTGCACACGCGCGAGCATGGTTACCTCGAGATTAGTCCGCCGTTTTTAGTCCGGCGCGATTGCATGATCGGCACATCGCAGCTGCCGAAGTTCGAAGCCGACATGTATGGCTTGGAGGAGAACCAGCTTTTCCTTGCGCCTACTGCGGAAGTTCCGCTCACAAATCTCCATCGCGAGGAGATTCTGAGCGTTGCCGATCTTCCGAAAAAGTTCGTTGCCTATACACCTTGTTTCCGGCGGGAAGCCGGTGCGGCGGGGCGCGAGACGCGTGGAATTATTCGAGTGCACCAGTTCGACAAGGTAGAACTGGTGAAAATCACGACGCCTGAAAAATCGTACGAAGAACTTGAATCGCTCGCTGCCGATGCCGAACGCGTTTTGCAACTGCTTGGCTTGCATTATCGAGTGATCGAACTTTGCACTGGCGATCTGGGATTTGGTTCGGCCAAGACTTACGACATCGAAGTCTGGTCACCCGGTCAGGATGGATTTCTTGAGGTCTCGAGTTGTTCGAACTTCGAAGATTTCCAGGCGCGCCGGATGCAGCTTCGGTTCAAAGATCGCGATGGCAAAAACCGTTTTTGTCACACCCTGAATGGTTCAGGCTTGGCGTTGCCCAGGCTGTTCGCTGCGCTGATCGAAAATTATCAGCAGCCGGATGGTTCGGTGCGGATTCCGGAAAAATTACAGCCCTACTTCGGCGCCGAGAAGATTAACCACGAATGAACACGAATGGACACAAATATTGTAGGGCGTTTCTGCGAAACGCCGGCCAAGAATCGGCGTCTGGCACAGACGCCCTACAATTCATCAGACGCTTGACACAAGCGTCTCTACGACAAACCGCCAAGACCGCCGGTGATTTTCGTCATTTCCGATTGCGCAAGCGCTTTGCCTTGTTCGATAGCTTGTTTCACGGCGCTTAACACCATTTCCTCGAGAAATTCGACATCGTTCGGATCGACAACCTCCTTGTCGATCTTGATCGCGACGATTTCACCCGCGCCGTTCGCGGTAACCTTCACCTTCCCGCCACCGGCGCTCACTTCGATGGTTTTTTTCTCAAGCTCAGCCTGGGTTTTGGTCATTTGCTCCTGCATCTTCTGAGCCTGCTTCATTAATTTGTTTAGGTTCATGAGATTTTTCCTGTCATGTTGAGCGGAGCGAAGCGAAGTCGAAACATCCAGCTACTTCAAACAACTGAGATCTCGTCATTTTGTGCAGCGGGTGGCCCACAACGTTCTCGAGATTCGTGCGACATTGTCCAAACTGCGCTAGAAGTAGCTGGATTCCTCGACGTAGCCTGTCCTGAGCGAAGTCGAAGGGCTCGGAATGACATAATTGTGGAATCAGGATTTAACCTGAGCGTTGAAAAGTTCGATGGCTTCCTGGATCAGCGGGTCGTCTTTGAAATCTTGCGAGGGAGAATGTCTGGGAGAGAGTCCCTCGTTTACCGTAAGCTTCACGCTCCAGTCTTTTTCGGTAATTTCATGCAATAGGGTCTCAAGAAATTTGCGGTTCGCTTGCATGTCCAGGTAATCCAGCATGGCCTTGTCGGCGGGCGCGAAACCGAGTTTGAAATTGCGTCCTTCGATCCCAAGCACGTGTGCTGCCGCAGCCGAATTTCGCACGAAGCCCTTCTGCGTTGGAATCTTCGCGAGCACTTTCTGCCAAATCTTTTCAGCATCGACGGTCGCAGCTTTTTCTTCGACGCGCGGCGCGCTGTAGTCGGGGGCGTTGACCCCGCCTGTTTGCGATTTGGGTTTGTTCCCGCCGCGCTCATCCGCTTTCGCTGAAACTACGGCGGACGAGCCGCCCGCAGCTACAGCTTGCCCGGCGCGCCCGCTGCGCCGAGCCTCGGCGGATCGCGCCCTACCATCGCGGAGCTCGCTCAATTTTTCGATTACCTCATCGAGCGTTGCCTGTGCAAGGCTCTGGATTGCCTTGATGATCGCCACTTCGAAATGGAGCTTTTTATTCGGCGCCCATTTCATGCGGCCTTCGGCGGCGGCAAACTGCTCGATCAGCTCGAGCAAACGATCTATGGAAATCAGGTCCGCGTGCGCGGCAAGCGACTTTTGCACGTCAGGATCGACGTCCTCCTTAAGCGCGTCCGGTTTGGCTTTGAACACGAGCAGATCGCGCAGATAAGCGATCAGGTCCGACATGAGCCGCATCATGTCCTTGCCGCTTTCGCTTTGCTGATGCAACAGATCGATCGCCTCCGGTGTTTCGGCTCGTAAAATGTGTCGCATCAAATCGACCACTGTTTGTTCGCTCGTGAATCCGAAAACATTGAGCACATCGTTCTCGTTAATTTTCTCCCCGCAAAATGCCACCAGCTGATCGAGCATCGATTCCGCGTCGCGCAAGCCGCCTTCTGCGCCGCGCGCGATCGCGTGCGCAGCCGCGGGCGCCAACGTAATTTTTTCTTGTCCCGCGATGAATTGGAGGTGTTGCGCAATGAGATTTGCAGGGATGCGATGGAGATCGAACCGCTGGCAGCGTGACAGGATGGTCGGCAAAACTTTGTCGGGCTCCGTCGTGGCGAAAATGAACTTCACGTGTTGCGGCGGTTCTTCGAGCGTTTTCAACAATGCGTTGAACGCCTCCTTGGTGAGCATGTGCACCTCGTCGATGATGTAGATTTTGTAACGGCCCTTCGCTGGCGCGTAACGCACGTTGTCGCGCAGCTCGCGCACGTCATCGATGCCGCGGTTACTCGCGCCATCGATCTCGATCACGTCGAGGCTGTTGCCCGCGGCGATCTCCCGGCAGTTGTCGCATTTTCCGCATGGCGTGACCGTCGGGCCGTTGATGCAATTGAGCGATTTCGCCAAAATCCGGGCAGTCGAAGTTTTGCCGATGCCGCGCGGCCCGACAAAGAGATAGGCGTGGGCAAGTCGATTTTGTGCGACCGCATTTTTCAAGGTGCGCGAGACATGCGTTTGCCCGACCAGATCGTCGAAAGTCTGCGGCCGATACTTTCTGGCAAAGACCTCGTAGCTCACGCGTTCAATCTAGATGCGCCAGCGCCTTCACGAAAACAGAAAATAGAATTCTAACCACGAATCAACACGAATACACACGAATGTAGGATCGAGAATTTATATGATTTTTGATTGAGCGTTGGACGTTGGACGTTGAGCGTTGGACGTTTCTGATCATGGCCCGCAGAATTCTTGCCGTTTTTTTGCTCGTCATCGCGCTCGATTCCTTTGCACGCGAGCCGATCAAATCGTTGCCGCCAATTCAGGCGAAGATCGTCCGGGCGCGCGATCTTGGGATTCCATTTGAAGGCAAGCCGGGAAAGTTGAATGCGATCACCGATGTCCCTGGCGTCGAAGTCGGCTACACAACGTTGATCAGTGGCGAAGGAAAGCTTGAAGTTGGCAAAGGTCCGGTGCGGACGGGCGTTACGGCAATCCTGCCGCGCGGTCACGCTGCGCTCAACGATCCTGTTTACGCAGGCTTTTTTAGCCTGAACGGAAATGGTGAGATGACCGGCACAGCATGGGTCGAGGAGAGCGGTTTTCTCGAAGGGCCAATCGTTATTACAAACACGCACAGTGTCGGTGTAGCGCGCGACGCGGTCATTGCATGGCAAGTCAAGCAGGGGATGGGCGGCCAGAGTTCGTGGAGCTTGCCGGTCGTTGCCGAAACGTGGGACGGCTGGCTCAATGACATCAATGGCTTTCATGTGAAACCGGAAGATGTCTGGCACGCGCTTGATACCGCCCACGGCGGCGCCATCGAAGAGGGTAGCGTCGGTGGCGGTACCGGCATGATCTGCTACGAGTTCAAAGGCGGAAACGGGACCGCCTCGCGCGTGGTTTCCATAGCTGTAGCCGGGGGCGGTGACCCCGGCCGGGAGAAACCGTCGCGCACGTACACTGTGGGCGTTTTCCTTCAGGCGAACTTCGGTCGCCGCCCGCAACTCATCATCGGGGGTGTGCCCGTTGGCCAAAAAATTCCAGGTCAAGTTTACAAACAAGAGAACGGCTCGTGTATTGCGGTAGTCGCAACGGATGCGCCGCTGTTGCCGAATCAATTGAACCGACTCGCCCGTCGAGTATCGCTCGGCCTGGCGCGGACGGGAACAATTTCCGGAAACAGCTCGGGCGATTTGTTCATCGCGTTTTCAACTGCAAATCCAAACGTCGCGAGTGGCAGATCAAATCACGCATGATGTGCAAACGATTCCTAATGATCTCATGGACCCGCTTTTCGCAGGCGTGGTGCAAGCCACGGAAGAAGCCGTGATCAATGCGCTGGTGGACAATCACGCCATGACTGGCCGCGACAATCATCGTGTCGAAGCGCTACCGCACGATCGGTTACGCGAGATAATGAAACGCGGCCGATGACGTGGCTGAAACAACTGTAGCCACCGCCCTGTGGGCGGTCTTCGCAGTTAACCAAGCGTGAACGGGCCACAGGCCCGTGGCTACAACTGAAATGCTGCTGATTGACTGTGCCGCTAAATTATCGCGATCAACAAAACGCGACGGCGTCCGCAGCGGCGGACGCCCCTACAATCTCACTTCGTGGCCTGTTGCACTGACGTCGGATCATCGAGCAAAATCCATTCGATGACCGAGACTGGCAGACTGCCGTTCTTGATCAGGTCATCATGGAATTGGCCGAGCCGAAACTTGTCGCCTTGTCGATCCTTGTAACGCCCGAGCAAATTCATGATCTGCCATTTGCCGATGATGTAACTGATCTTTTGCGTCGGTTCTGACGCTGCGCCGGCCGCTTCGCCTTCGGCGGCTTCGCGATCCAGCCCGCCGGCATCCATGAAATATTTGACAGCTTGTTCGAAACTCCATCGGCCAGTGTGCAGGTTTACGTCCACGCCGATCCGCGCGGCGCGATAGCGCGACAAGCGCAGGATTTGTCCCTGTGCCGGCGAGTTATTCGGATAAAGACCGGTCCGCATCAGCATCTCTTCGCCGTACAGCGCCCAGCCTTCGATAAACACAGTGTCCTCGTGCTGACGCCGGATTTCGTCGGTCAGGTGATTCGCGATTGAGAGCTGAAGAAAATGTCCCGGAATGCCTTCGTGACCGAGGATCGGCCGCGGGTCTTCAATCGCCGCGCGAATGTAAAAATTCTTCGACTCCGGATTGTAAGTCGGGATGAAAAAGAAGCCGGTTGGATCTTTGTCGTAAACGCCGGGAGGATTCATGAAGCCGCCGGGGCTGGTCGGTTTGAACGCCTCCGGCAACTGTCGAATCTGAAACGGGCCGAGGTAATCTGGCAACGTCACAAGATTATGTTCCTTCAAGAAGCTGATCATTTCTGCCTCGCGGCTTTCGTACGCTTTCAGGAACGATTCCTGATCAGGCGGGATTTGTGCGGCGCGTTTCGGATCGGGATCAGCCAGTTTTGGATCGGGGAGCAAGCGCCTCCAGCGCGCGGTAACGCGCTAGCTCAGTGCGTCCAATCATTTCCACCTCCGCGGCGTTGAGCGGCAGAAGCAGAACATGTTTGAGATAATAATTGTAGTTCGCTTCGCCCATCGGGGCGAAATCGACCATTTTCGGCAGACGTTTCTCCAGCTCATCGGCGTAGCCATGCAAAGCTGCGAGCGCTGCATCGCGCGCCTTCACCAGGTCTTCGTGCTCGTTAGGCGCAAGATCGACGTCGAGCGCCATCAAGCTCTTGTTCAAAAGCGGATCGATCGAGCGCGCCGATTGGATCGCAAGCTGTGCGTAAAGCTTTACCGGTTTCTGCAAATTACTCAGGCCCTGCTTTAACAGCGCCGGCATTTGCTTGAGACGCGCGGTGGCAGCGAGCGCGCGTTTTCGCGGTGTATCGTATTCCTTTTTCAGCAGCGAAAAAATCGCGTCCGTGCATTCGCGCACGTAAACCTGCGGATTTGTCTGCTCGAATTTCAGGATGCGATTTTCGAAATCGACATTCTCCAATTGCGCACGGAAAAGAATCCAGTCGATGCGCGCGTCCTTTGGCCAGCCGTCGGTCTTCATCGCGCGCACCTTGTCGAAGAGCGAACGCACATGCTGCGCGCGCTCTGCGATTTTTGCCGGCGAATAATCGGTCAGCCGATCGTCCCAGGTGTGCAGTCCGGCGTCGCTGCTCCGGACGGGATAATTTTCATTTCGCCACGCGTAATAATCGTCCGCCAATTTAGACAGCGTCGCGTCCGCGCTCTGATTTTTAAATGTGTCCTCGTTTATGCTGGGCGTTGATTTCGTGATCAACGCCTTGTTGGAAACATCCGGGTTTCGCCGAGGAGGCGGACTGGCGCGCATGGCGACGACCGGCGTGAGTAGCAACACTGCGATGACGAAAAGGTCGGCTGGCTTCACCTGTGCAACCGTAATGTGACAATGGGTAAGCGCAAAGTATGCAGGGGCATCTCGCACTAATGTTGTAGTCGATGGCGCTTTCGAAGCGTAGCCGCCGCCCTACGGGCGGCGCGCTTCAGGAACAGACGCGGTCGAATGCAACATTCCCGCGCGTCACTCGTTCTCTTCCAGTTCTTCGAGTAATTGCTGTTTCAGATGCCGGCGCGCTGCTTTCTTAATCGCCCGCCGCTCTGCCGCTATCGCTTCCTTCTCTGCCTGGCGTTCTCGCCGTGTTCGTGGTTCGGCGGACTGCGCCAAGTGCCTGATCTTCGGCCGATGCGCGCCGACTTTTCGTTCCTTTGGTTTTGCGTACGGATCCATTGAGGAGGTTTAGCACGTCTTAAGTTAAGTGTAGCAGCTGTAGTCACGGCCCTGTGGGCCGCTGTTGAAGGCAGCCCTAAGTGGACCGGCCGCAGCCGGGTTACTACAACATTTCTTAATCCGCTCTAATGCTTCTTGTTTGCAATGAAAAGGACGGGAATCGCGGCGAGTTGAAGGACGACTGAAAACAGCGCGACCGCGAGGATTGATTTATCGTACAGCAGTCCCATTACCGCGCTGCCTACGAACCACGCGATCCCGTAGCCGGTATCAAACAACCCAAATGCGGTGCTGCGTTTCTGCGGTGGAATGACGCCTGTGAGCATCGCTTGAAACAAAGAACCCTGCGCGCTCATCCCGATACCCCAAAAGATCATCCCAATTAATGCCGGCGCAAACGAACCGAGAAAAACAAAAGGCGCAGCCGCGGCGGAAATAAGAAAGGCGAAGAGCGAAACATTTGGTCCAAACCTGTCGAACAATCGCCCCAACGGGATCGAAGCTAGTGCGCTGCTCGCCATTGCGACTGCGTAAAACACGGGAATCAAATTGCCCGGGACCGTGTTCGCCTTGTGGAAATGAAAACCGATTAGTGCGAAGTCGGCGAGACCCGCGGCAATCAACGAGCCTGCGGCGAGGTAAATCCAGTAAGCGCGCGTCAGGTTGGTCGTTTCAAACGTGTGCCCCGCGCCTTCCTCTAATTCGTGGGGACGCGGATGCAGCAGTCGCGCTGCAACCAAAATCGCGAGGCAAAGCAAAGCCGGAATGAGTAGCACAGCAAATCCAGTCCGGAACCCGCCGTTCAGATAAAGAATCAGCGCCATCAGCAACGGACCAACCGTCGCGCCCGCTTGATCGAGCGCTTCGTTCAGTCCGAAGACCCATCCGGCGCCGATCGATTTGCCCGCATACGAAAGCATTGCTTCCACGGTCGGTTTGCGAATGCCTCGACCGATGCGCTCCGACACGACGAGGCCAGAGGCCAGGGGCCATCTTCCCGCGAGTGCGAGGGCGGGAACAGCGAGCATGTTGATTGCATATCCCACAAACGCGAACGTCCAATGCCGATGCGATTTATCCGCGAAATATCCCGAGACAGAGCGCAACCCATATCCCATCAGCTCGCCGAAACCCGCGACAAAACCTATGATCGCCGCGCTAGCGCCTAACGAGCCGAGGAACGGCCCCACAATCGCACGCGCACCCTCGTAAGTGAAATCAGCGAAGAAATTCGCGATGCCGATGATGACAACGAACTGAAGCGCCGATCTACTTTTCATTTAACCACGAATGAACACGAATTGAGCACGAATGTCGAATGACGAATTAACGAAGCCAGAATGACGATTGAAGATTCAAACGCCGAGTTCGGCATTTGTTATTTGGTCATTGCTTCGGCATTCGTCATTCGGATTTCGTCATTTAGCTAATTCGTGTTCATTCGTGTCTATTCGTGGTTAACAAATGAAGACTCTCGGAATCATCGGTGGCCTTGGGCCGGAAAGCACGATCGATTATTATCAGAAGATCATCGCGCTTTATCGTGAGCGCACTCGCGACGGGAGCTATCCGGAATTTATCGTCAACAGTGTTAATCTCCGGAAGGGCCTCGATTTCATGGACGCGAATGATCTTGCTGGCATGGCCGATTATTTGCTCGAAGGAATCGGCAAACTTGCGCGCGCGGGCGCAGATTTCGGACTTATCTCGGCGAACACGCCACATATCGTGTTCGATGACGTTGCGCCAAAGTCACCGATTCCACTGATCAGTATTGTCGAGGCGACATGCGCAACTGCCAAAGCGCGCAACCTGAAGCGGCCTGCCTTGTTTGGGACGCGATACACCATGCAGGCGAATTTTTATCCAAAGGTTTTCTCGCGCGAAGGGATCGCGCTACTCGTACCCGAACGCGAAGATCAGGATTATCTCCATGAAAAATACTTCAGCGAATTGGTCCCGGGAAAATTTCTGCCTGAAACCCGCGCAGGGCTGCTGGCCATTGTCGATCGGATGAAAGCAAATAGCGGCATCGACGGCGTGATTCTTGCCGGAACGGAACTACCGCTGATTCTGCGTAACGCCGAGCACAACGGGATTCCGTTTCTCGATACGACAAAAATTCACTGCGAAGCGGCCGTGGCCGAGATGCTCTCGTAACCACTAATTGACACGAATTAACACGAAGTTTTTCTGCGCGGCGCAGCGCGCTTTGGAGTGCGGCGGCTTGAGGCGCTCACCCTCAATCCGCAATTGGCAATCTGCGATCTCGAATCTGGGCGGTGAAGGTTTCGAACCTCCGACCCTCTCGGTGTAAACGAGACGCTCTACCACTGAGCTAACCGCCCTCGCCGCTTGACTGTAGTAGCACGCGCGTCGCCTGCAAATCCTCGAGGGTGCAGCCTGCGGCGAATGATCTCGACAAACAGGCAGCATTTTTTACGAACCGTCAGGACATGCAAATTACAATCCGGTTTTTTCTTCTCCTTGCCTCTCTCTCCGTCAGCGTTTTGCCGAAAACACAAGCGGTTATGATTTCCGCCGCCGGATGGAGGTTATCCCGGCGGTAACACTGCAGAAGGGCAAAACGCCCTTCAGTACCCACCAGCGGCGGGTTTAACAGTGCGGTTGGTTACTTCTCGCTCTTCGCTAACACTGCCGGCGGTTTCAACACGGGCGTGGGCGCTGGGACGCTGTTTCTCAACACTGCCGATCCCAATACCGCAATTGGCGCTGCAGCGTTGTTACTCAATACTACCGGCCCGGACAACACGGCCGTTGGAGCTGACGCGCTCGTCTATAATGTTGCTGGCGACAGCAACACCGCCGTGGGCGCCGAGGCGCTCGAGTTTAATCACGGCCTTTCCAGCGACAACACGGCAGTTGGCGCTGAGGCGCTCCAGTTCAACACTGATGGCACTCCAAACACCGCCATTGGTTATGCTGCGCTCAATAACAATCTTATCGCCGGCGGCAACACGGCCGTGGGTTATGACGCGCTTTTGTTTAATGACGCCCTTGCACACGGTTTCCCATTTGGCTGGTACAACAATGCTGTCGGCGCCGGTGCGCTCATTAGTAACGGTGACGGATACAGCAACAACGCTTTTGGCAACGACGCGCTCTTCTTCAATGTTAACGGTGTTGCAAACACCGCCATTGGTTATTATACGCTCTGGAATAATGATTCGGATGCACTCGGTTTGGCCAATAACAACACGGCAGTTGGTGCTATAGCGCTCTTCAATAACGTTGATGGCAGTGAAAACACAGCCGTGGGTAAAGGCGCGGGACAAAACGTGATCACCGGTTCCAATAACACTTACGTCGGCGACTTCGTTGGTACCCTCGCCGCCGACGAAAGCGATACGATCCGCATCGGCGACGTCTCGAATGGGAACGGGGCCGGGTCTTTGGAGTGCTTCATCGGTGGTATCTCCAACAACTTCCAGCCTGCTGGCGGCACCGTTGTTCAAGTTACTCTGGACCTTGCGGACGACCACCTTGGCTGGGATTTTGGCACAAGCCGGGGTGGTAGCGTACCTGTGCAACGTAGCGCACCGCAACGTCGTAGCGCCCCCGGCGTCCCAAGCCATCGCCCCGCCATGCTCAATGGCAAAGTCGGCAAAGTTGAGAAGTTGGAAGCAACGGTCGCTCAGCAACAGAAACAAATAGAGACGCTCACAGCTCAACTTAAAGAGCAGGCAGAGATTTTTACAGCCCAACTCAAGGAGCAGGCCAGCCAAATCCAAAAAGTGAGTGTGCAGCTAGCCGCAGCGAGTCCGTCCGATGGCGGACTTGAAGTGAGCAAGCCCTTGCCGCAAGTGGTCAATAATCCCTAGAGCCACGTCTGCCTCAACGACACAGCAGTATTTCACAAGCAGCGGTCACACTTTTCACCCTATAGTGGCTTTTTCGTTTCGGCCAATGAGCTAACCGACCTCGCCGTTTGTCTGTAGTGGCAGGCGTGTCGCCTGCAAATCCTTGAGGAGGTGCCCTGTGGCGAATGATCTCGACAAACAGGCAGCATTTCTTAGAAAGTTCAAAACATGAAAACGACTATCCGATTTTTTCTTCTCCTTGCGTCCCTCTCCGTTAGCGTTTCGCCGAAAGCACAAGCGGTCAGTCCGCCGCCGGACGGCGGTTATCCCGGCGGCAATACCGCAGAGGGGCAAAACGCTCTTCAGAGTACCACCAGCGGCGGGTTCAACAGTGCGGTCGGTTTCTTCTCGTTATTCGCTAATACGACTGGCAATTTTAATACTGCTGTAGGCGCTGGATCGCTTGACCTCAACACCGCAAACAACAATACAGCCACTGGTGCTGCAGCGCTTTTGCTCAACACCACAGGCTCGAACAACACGGCCAATGGAACCGACGCACTTGTCTTTAACAACACCGGCATACAGAACACTGCCACTGGAGCATTCGCCCTATATGGCAACACGACCGGTGGTGGCAACATTGCAGTAGGTTATCAGGCAGGATCATCTCTCACCACAGGCAATAACAACATCGAGATTGGCAGTACTGGCGTTGCTGCTGAATCAAACACGATTCGCATTGGCGACCCGGCAACTCACACAGCGATATTTCTAGCCGGGATCACCGCGATGAGTCCGGCACCACCGAACCAGGCAGTGCTAGTAGATCCTGCAACCGGGCAACTGGGGAGCGCCGAGGTCTTTGGAGTGATCATTACGAATCCCGAGAACACTGCTGTTGGCGATCACGCGCTCGTTTCCAATACGGGAGGGTCCAACACTGCCACTGGCTTCCGGACACTGTTTAGCAATACTAGCGGCAACCAAAACACGGCTACTGGCGCGCACGCGCTTTTCGAAAATATTCACGGCACTACAAACACTGCCGTAGGCTATGAGGCGCTGCAGAATAGCGACTCAAGCGGAAACGCTTTTGCCAACGCCAACACGGCGGTAGGCGCTCAGGCGCTCCAGTCCAACGTTGACGGTGATTCAAACAACGCCGTCGGCTATCAGGCGCTTGGAAACAATACCGATGGTGCAGAGAACAACGCCATGGGTTATCAGGCGCTGCTAAATAGTGGTGGCGCTGCAAACACTGCCGTTGGTGACTCAACCTTCATGAACAGTACAACCGGCTCATTCAACACAATCGTCGGCTGGCAAGCAGGAACAGGCAGCGGAGTCGATGGCAACGATAACGTTTATATCGGCGCCACATCTGGCCCTGCCAGCGGTTCCGAAAGCGGCTCGATCCGCATCGGCGACCCTGATTTCATAACGGGTTGCTGGATCGCCGGTATAGCTGGTCAAGCCGCACCAGGCGGCGTCCCTGTCTTAATCTCCGCAGATGGCAAGCTTGGCACGTTGGTATCTTCCGCCCGGTTCAAGGAGAACATCAAGCCCATGGATAAAGCCAGTGAGGTGCTACTCGCGCTTAAACCAGTCACCTTCCGCTACAAAAAGGATATAGACCCGGAAGGCCTTTCACAGTTTGGGTTGGTGGCCGAGGATGTGGAAAAGGTGAACCCTGACCTAGTCGTGCGCGACAAAGACGGCAAACCATACACCGTGCGCTACGAAGCGGTGAACGCGATGTTACTCAACGAGTTCCTCAAAGAACATCGGAAGGTCGAGCAGCAAGACCGAAAGTTAGAACAACAGGAGGCGACCATAGCCAAGCAGCAAAAGCAAATTGACGCACTGACTATGGGTTTGCACAAGGTGAGCGCACAGCTCGCCACAGCGAGTCCGTCCCTTGGCGGACTTGAAGCGAGCAAATTCGCCACAGAACGAATCCGCCGTGGCGGAACTGCGCCGCAAGTGGTCAGCAATCCCTAAAATCTGCGCCCGCTCCAAATAAAGCAGCAGCATTTCACAATCAGCGGTCACGTTTCAGTGCGTGGAGGCTTTTTGTTTCACGCGTTATCACGTCTACAGTTAAGTCTGTCACTGCTGCGCGTCCCGCTCGCGGTCACTCTTGGTGGAGCGGATCGCGAGCGGTGTGCCTTGGCTGCGCAGTCGCAATGGTCAGCAACTCAATCAATCAACTGGCAGATGTTTAGGCAGGCGATTTACGCATGGTTGATCACGTCGTTGTCGATTGAGCGCGCGCGTCCTGCAATATGACCAATAAGAGCCGGAGGGTTCCTTTGAATCCTGCGGCTTTAATTGATGGGAACATGTCGCTGTTGTGTCCGGATTTTCTTGCAAATTTTTGTAATCAGCCCGCACGTCGAGCAGAGACCGACGGATTCTGGCAATATTTTCATGGTGCGCCCTATTCTCCCGCCAGCACCCGAAACAACCAATGCAACTCTCCATCTACCTCGGCTTCCGTGTCCACCGTTCGGCGAACCTCTGCGCGCAACAACTCCCGGTAGCGCGCCCGCAATCGGGTCACGTGGCTGCGCAGAGTGGAGGGCGGGAGACTGAGGCGAACAGCCAAGTCATCGTAAGTCGGCAGCGGATTGGGGCTGCTAGTAAGGAAGATTCTTAATTCTTCGAAGAGCTTATGTTTGCCCTCAGCTTTCTGCTCAGCTGCCAGTCGCTCCAGTCCCACCCTGACCAGTGCCTCTGCCCAGGTTCTTTCAAAAACCCGGTCTTCTCCAGCCGGCTCCGCTGAAACGAAATGCGTCTGGAAAAGCGACTCCGCCGCCTTAGCCCGCGCGTCGTCCAACGGCAGAAAATCGAGGGAGCCGCCGCGCTTCAACGTTTGCTCACGGTCGTAAGCGTGCCCCAGGAAATTCTTCAATGAGGCCAACAGAAAGGATCGGAATTTACCTTTCGTGCGATCGGCGCGCGCGTAGATCTTATGCTCGATCAGGTAGCCGAAAAAGCTCTGTGTGAGATCTTGCGCATCTTCCATGGTGTACCCGCGGCTGCGCACGAAACTGTAAAGCGGCGCCCAATAGGTCTGGCAAAGCTCCGCGAGCGCAGCCTGCGCAATCTCCGGTTCGGCCTGGCTTTCCCCAGCCGCGACAACCACGCTCCAGTGCGTCGAAGGGAAGAAATCGCTTCGGCCCTGCCCGTTCCCTGCCTGGGTCTTCACGTCAGCCATTTGTATCAACACCGCAGAAGACAAGCAAGCCCGCGAAAAAAGTTACGATTCCGTGCAGCGCGCGCTCCGGAATCCGTTTGTACAAGGGAAAGCGCATCATCATGCGCAACCATTAAAATCAACACGGAGGTACAATATGAACAAAAACAATATGAAGAAAAACAATATGAAGAAACCAATTAAGGAGGCAATAAGCATCATGAAACCAAAACAAATATTTATCGGCATTCTGGCAGTTCTGTTCCTGTTCCCATTGATGGGGACGTTCGCTCAGCAAGCAGCGAACTCAGGCTCTATTGAAGTAATCACGACTTTTGATTATCCCGGGACCGGAAATCAGACCGAACCGCAAAAGATTAACTCAAGAGGCGACATCGTTGGCACTTACCTCGATCCGAACGGGGTGTCGCGCGGTTTTGTCCGGTTCAGCAATGGTAGCTTTAGCGCGCCGATCGTCGACCCTAACGATACCGTGGGTTTTACCGAAGGACGAGGCATCAATAACTCAGGCACAGTAGTCGGCGACTACGCCGTCAGCGATGGCAACAATCACGGGTTTTTCCTGTCGGGCGGTACCTTCACAGAATACGATGTTCCCGGCATGCTCAATCCGCCCCGGTCAGTAGCTAATAGCACCGTTGTGCTTGGGATAAACGATGCCGGCGACTTTACCGGCGGGTTTAATGACATCAACGGGAATTTCTATGGGTTCATCAGCCGTGGCGGAACCATAACGTGGTTTAGCGTCCCGGGAACTAGCTTCACCCTTGCTTACGACATCAATAATTCAAAGCAGTTGGTGGTGGGATACTATATAGACAACTCAGGAATCCTTCACGGCTACTACCGGGACGCCAATGGGGCGCTGCACTTCCCGATCGATCCTCCGGGCTCCACTGCGACAGTCCTATTTGGAGATAACGATAGGAACTGGGTGGTGGGCAGATATGCGGACGCCTCAGGCGTGACTCATGGAGTCTTCTTTACCGCGCCAAACAATTTCTTCACTTTCGATTATCCCGGCTCAACCTTTACATCGCTAAACGGAATCAATGACCAGGGACTTATCTGTGGTCGTTACGTCGACGCTTCCGGCATTGCCCACGGATTCATAGCTCGCGTCAGAGGCACACCGCCGACAAAACAGGCGGGCGCGGAAATGAAGGCGCGGGGAGGTGCAAGACCGGCGCGCTGAGTTGAGCATCGGGGGGCCTGCGTCGTCCGGCGCTTCGTGACGATGCGGGCCTTGGATGCCTGGCCGGCGTGCTGCGTAGTTCGAGCGCACGATTGCATTCGATTAAAGGAACTGAACGATGTGAACGGCGCCGCGCCGCCATCTGAGCATTGCAGCAAGCAGTCGAGCGATTCGCCGATGCCACCGCTTTCATCCCGGTTCGCC